>JASJHD010000012.1:0-901415 GCA_033791225.1 Crocinitomicaceae bacterium | reverse complement strand
CTTTGGAGCTGCTGTTCATCACTTGAATATGCCGAACGAATCAATGATTATTGGTGAGGCGAGATTACCGATGCGATTCACAGGACACATTGGTGCTGAGATTGTTTTAGGCGGGAAGTCTCAATTCAAGAACAAGACATCAATTATGCCGAATTTAATTTACCAATACCAAAACGGATTCCAAGAATTGGCAATTGGTACATATATAAAGTATGGGGTATTTACGGCAGGTGCATGGTATAGAAATAGAGATGCCTTTATTTTATCTATCGGAGTTAGCACGGGCAAATTCAAATTAGGATACAGTTATGATGTAACAGTATCTAAACTTAATAACGGAATATCAGGAGGGTCACACGAGATTTCTCTTGGATTATTCTTAGACTGTAAGGAGAAAATTCCAGGATTTAGAACAATCTCCTGTCCGTCTTTCTAAAGTTCTCTTAAACGTGATCCGGTTGTCTTTTCTGGTTTGATACATCGGAGTTCGTTTGTAAAAGGTTTATTCTACGGAGTAAACCTTTTTTCCTTTTATATAAGTCATGTATGCGAAGTTAGGCTTGTAAACTGCTCCTGAATTAACAGGGCCATCAAACACGACGAGCGTTGCATCTTTACCTTCTTCCAGTGTGCCGAGCTCATTTTCTTGGAATGAAGCAAAAGCAGCCCAAATTGTCATTCCTCGTATACACTCTTCAAAAGTGATTCGTTCTTCAGGCAAAAAGCCCATACCTGGAACACCTTCAGCATTTTGTCGATTAACAGCTGAATGAATTGTTCTGAATGGATCTGTCAACTCAACTGGAAAATCTGTTCCAATCGCGATCATTCCAAATTGCTCTAATAATGATTTATACGCATAAGCTCCGTCCATTCTATGTTCTCCAATTCTAGATTCGGCCCATCGTTGATCTGAAGTGGCATGTGTTGGTTGTACACTCGGAAATACACCTGCTTTTGCAAATCGGTAAAAATCTTGAGGGTCTACGATTTGTGCATGTTCAATTCTCCAACGGTGATCAGAGTTTACTTCAAAAATCCCTTCGTACAACTCTAGCATTATCCTATTGGTTGAATCACCAATTGCATGTGAATTCATTTGATAGCCCACTTTTGTGCAAAATGCCGCGATTTCTTCCATGCGCTTTCTTGAGGTAGTTAAATATCCTAAATGTGAATGATCATCAGAATAAGTTTGCTTCAAAAAAGCTCCTCTTGATCCAAGTGCACCATCAGCCAGAACTTTAAAGCTCCGAACAGTTAAATTTCCACTGTAATAAAGACCCTGTTCTTCTGCAAACTCAAAGTTTTTAGGAGTTGGAAGTAGCATTGCGTAGATATTCAGCTCAATTTCATTGCTTTCAGTCATCTTCTGCAAGATTTCTAATTCATTGTATTTAATACCAGCCTCATGAACTCCGGTAATCCCATAGGCATACAATTCAGCTTGAACATCAAGAATAGCTTTCATTAGTTCATCCTCAGGGAAATCAGGAAGAATGTCTAATATCGGGTTCATGGCATTGTCAACCATTACTCCTGAATATCCTTGTGACTTTTCTTCCACTGGATTCGCGTTATACCTAATTTCTGGGCCACAATCTGTAGAAAACTCATAAATAGGTTTATACATAAAATAACCTCCTTCATTCAATTCAGGATCAGCCGCCACTTTATTGATAACATCAGATTTTTCCATCAAGTACTCATTGGCGAGAAGGGCGTGCCCGTCAATTCTGAATAAACAAACCGGAATATCAGGAAACAGCTCATTTAAACGGTCATTGGTAGGCATTTCATCTTTTGGCCACAATGATTGATCCCAACCCCTTCCTATAATAAAGTCACGGTTGTACTTACTTTGATACTTTTCAATTCGCACCAACATTTCGTCATATGATTTACATCCTACCAAATCAACACTCAACATTTGTCGTGCATATGAGAATATATGAGCGTGTGCATCAATAAAACCAGGATAGATGTCTTTTAATTGGGCATCAATGATTTCGTCAGCGCTATATTTGTTTAAAATTTGGCGTTCTGGTCCAACTTCTATGATTTTTCCGTCACGAATCGCGATTGCATCCGTAACAGTATTCAGTTCATCCATTGTGTGAACTTGCGCGTTGTGAATGATTAAATCAACGGATTCGCCCTTCATGCATGAGTTTAGTCCAACTAAAATGCAAAGAGCTATAAGAATGTGTACGGTTTTCATCGTGAGAATTTTTATCAAAAATAATGCTTTGTCTGGAAGTCATGAATCTTATTGGAATTACTAATTTTGCAATCAAATAAATTAGACATGGAAACCCCAAAGACGTACGAGCCTCAAAAGGCTGAAGAAAAATGGTATTCGCATTGGATGGAGAAAGGATATTTTCATTCAGAACCTGATGAAAGAGAAGCGTATACTGTCGTCATTCCTCCACCAAACGTAACAGGTGTATTACATATGGGGCATATGTTGAACAATACAATTCAGGATGTATTGGTACGACGTGCAAGAATGCAAGGGAAGAATGCTTGTTGGGTTCCAGGAACTGATCATGCATCAATTGCAACAGAGGCTAAAGTTGTTCAGAAGTTAAGAGCAGAAGGGATTAAGAAATCTGATTTGACCCGTGATGAGTTTTTAGCACATGCTTTTGAATGGAAAGACAAGCACGGCGGGATTATTTTGGAGCAGTTAAAGAAATTAGGCGCTTCATGTGATTGGGACCGTACCAGCTTTACAATGGACCCAGAATATTCAGAGTCTGTAATTGACGTTTTTATTGATCTCTATAAAAAAGGAAGAATCTACAGGGGAGTTAGGATGGTGAACTGGGATCCAGAAGCACTAACCGCATTGTCCGATGAAGAAGTATTGCACAAAGAAGTGAACTCTAAATTGTTTCATGTACGCTATAAAATTGCCGACAGTGAGGATCAATGGTTGACCATTGCAACTACACGACCTGAGACTATTTTGGGGGATTCTGCAATTTGTGTAAATCCAAATGATGTACGCTATGCCAACCTAAAAGGGAAGGAGGCTATTGTTCCAATTTGCAATAGAAAAATTCCAATCATTTTTGACGATTACGTTGATATGGAATTTGGAACGGGTTGTTTGAAAGTAACTCCAGCACATGATACAAATGATTACGATTTAGGAAAGAAATTCAACCTTGAGACAATAGATATTCTTAATGACAATGGAACCTTGAATGAAAACGGCTTGCATTATGAAGGGCAAGATCGATTTGATGCAAGAAAAACCATCGAAAAGGAATTGGACGAGAAGGGATATTTGATCAAGACTGAAGATCACATTAATAAAGTAGGGTATTCGGAGCGTACCAATGCAGTAATAGAACCAAGATTATCGCTTCAATGGTTTGTTGACATGAAAGAACTGTCTGCACCAGCAAGAGATAGTGTAATGAATGGTGATATTAAATTTCACCCTGAGAAGTTCAAGAATACGTACCGTCACTGGATGGATAATATTAAGGACTGGTGTATCTCGCGTCAATTGTGGTGGGGACATCAAATTCCAGCATGGTTTTACGGTGAAGGAAATGAGAATTTTGTAGTTGCTAAAACGGAAGAAGAAGCAATCGCAATGGCTTGTGAACAAGCGGGTCAATCATTTGTGAAAGGAGATTTGCGCCAAGACGAAGATGTTTTGGATACATGGTTTTCTAGTTGGGTATGGCCGATTTCAGTATTTAATGGATTAACTGATCCAGAAAATGAAGAGATCAAGTATTACTATCCAACAAATGATTTGGTAACAGCTCCGGAGATTATGTTCTTCTGGGTAGCTAGAATGATCATTGCAGGACATGAGTATTTGGGTGAGATTCCATTCAAGAATGTTTATTACACAGGAATTGTTCGTGATAAACTTGGGCGTAAAATGTCTAAATCATTAGGGAATTCTCCTGATCCAATCGAGTTAATAAATAAGTATGGAGCAGATGGAGTTCGCGTTGGTGTGCTTATATCATCTCCAGCTGGTAATGACTTGCCGTTTGATAGTTCACAATGTGAGCAAGGAAGAAACTTCACCAATAAAATCTGGAATGCTCACCGATTGGTGCATTCTTGGGAGGTTCAGGAAGATCTGCCTCAGCCAGAATCATCAAAAATGGCCATTAAGTGGTTCAGAGCCAAGTTTAATCAGGAATTACAATCTATCAATAATTCGTTTGATAAATTCAAGATTTCAGAAGCATTGATGTCAACATACAAATTGGTATGGGATGACTTCTGTTCCTGGTATTTGGAAATGATTAAGCCTGGATATCAGCATCCTATTGACAAGGCTACACTTGATGCGACAATTTTGTTTTTCGAAGATTTATTGAGAATACTTCAGCCATTTACACCGTTTGTTGCGGAAGAATTATGGCATTCCTTCAGAGATAGAGCGGATGGAGAGGATATAGTCGTTGCGCAATGGCCTGTATTCAATATTGGTAAAGGTGGTGCGCCATCTGAAACATTAGCACAATTCTCAGCAGCCGAAGAGATCATTACAAACATTCGTAACATTCGTAAAAAGAACAATATTGCCAATAAAGTAAAGGTTGAATTGTTCGTCAAGAAGAATAAAGAATTGGATACTTCATTCGATGCGGTTATTGTGAAAATGGGAAATCTTTCACAATTGGAATACACTACGGAAGAAGTCGAAAACTCTAACTCATTCATCTCGGATGGTAACGAGTACTTCGTACCATTCGGTGATGCAATTGATGTAGAAGCTGAGAAAGAAAAAATGACTGAAGAGTTGGAATATACCAAAGGCTTCTTAACGAGTGTTCAGCGGAAGCTTCAAAACGAAAAATTTGTTGGTAGTGCGCCTGAACAAGTCGTTGCTATAGAGCGCAAGAAAGAAGCAGATGCGCTGAGTAAAATTGCAATTCTAGAGGATAAGATTGCTTCTTTGAATTAAGTTGAGATTAAATATTAGCCGCTAGATTGAGTAATCCTCAACTGGCGGTTTTTATTGTCAATTAATTATGTGATAAGAAATGATGTCTGCGCAGATCGAGCGAAGTCGAGATTAGCTAGATCAATCGTAAAGCACTTCCTGAACCGTCGTCCTAGAAACAAAATGATAATTCAATTGAGCTTCAGCAAAAACATCTCTTGCCCAAAGTAAATCACCTTCGTTGTCTGAATCACGTAATGCTTGGTAAATAGACTCTATGTACCAACGTCGTCCAACCTTGATGAGGTAATCTCTCATTTCTGGTCGAGCCTCGACGTAGTTTGTTTTAACCGCCAATTGATACCAATCTGATTTAAGGGCGGGGTTCCCATCACTAGAAAGTTTCAATTGGTCATCGATAATTTTCATTTGGGCTGGTGTCAATTTTGTTTCATCCAAGTTCCGGATGAAGGTTTGCCATTCTTGTGTGATAAAATCACCGCGTTGTACATTTGCCAAACTTCCTGTAAATGCGTTTTGCCCATTGTTGAACCCTTCAGCAATCTGAATCATGTTGTCCAATCGATCAGAGTTAATGATGATACAATTGTCAGGCAGACCAGGTCCATAGATCCATTCGTTTACGTCAAAATCTAAATTATTAGGAACGAGAAGTGTTTTCTCTAAATACGTAACAAAGTCTTCTGTTGTGATGGTTTTGAACGCATGTGCTTCAAAATAATTCGTTAAAAATTCGTCAAATTTTTCGCGACCGACTTCGTTTTCCAGAGTTCTTAAGAAATAAGCTCCTTTAACGTAAGCAATGTCTGTCATTCCATCATCTGGATTTCGTTCGTCGAGTTGTAATTTCAAATGCGAGTCTTCTGGATGTTCTCCATGCTCCATGTCATCCAATGCAATAGTTAAATCTTGGAATTCAATAAGAGCGAGAATGTCTGCGGCTTCTTTGCCATACAACTCCTCCATGATTCGATTCTCGAAATAAACCGTAAAGCCTTCGTTCAGCCAGAAATCATTCCACGTGGCATTCGTTACCAAGTTACCCGACCAAGAATGTGCTAATTCATGAGCAATTACAGAAACTAAACTTCTATCTCCAGCTAAAATAGTAGGGTTGGCAAAGGTTAATCGTGGATTTTCCATTCCACCAAATGGGAATGAATAAGGAAGCATAACGATGTCATATTGATCCCATTGATATTTCCCATACATTGCCTCAGCGGTAGCAATCATCTTTGGTAGGTCTTCGAATTCATATGCGCACTCATCTGCGAGCTCTTGCTCTGCGTATATCCCACATTTTTCACCAAGTGGAACATATTCCATATCTCCCACAGCAAGTGCGATCAAATACGAAGGAATTTTTTGCTTCATTTCGAAGTGGTATTCACCTGATACATTTTTCTCTTTTGGATTAGATGCACTCATTACAGCCATCAATCCAGTTGGTACTTTTACGTCTGCCGAATAGGTAATTCTATTCACCGGTGTATCCTGCAACGGAATCCATGAACGTGTAAGTATTGCTTGACCTTGTGTATACATAAATGGATGTTCCTTACCCATTGTTAGCTCAGCAGGAAGCCAGTCCAAAGCTTCAGTTTTTTCTGTTGTCTTATAATAGATGTTGATGAATTTGGTGTCTGCATCAATTTTTACGCTTAATGCTTGACCCAACAAATCATCATGGTTTCCAATAACAAAATCAGTGGCTACCTCATTGTCTCTTCCAAGAGTGACTTTTTTGATATCAAGTTCTTTGATATCAAAAATCGCCGTATCAACTTCATGCTCACTCATTTCATGTCGAGCTACACCGTTTATCTCTTGATTCTCGAAGTCGAGTTCAAGCTCTAAATGCAAATGTTCGGTACGAATTTCGTGAACATTTGAGTAAGTGTGTGCATCGATTTGAGTTGTATAATCAAATTCGGTCGATGGAGATTGACCATTGTCAACTGGGGCACATGCGAATAGCATGCACGCAGATAAGAAAAAAAGGAGTTTATTCATCTTCGTGTCAAATTGTTAGAAGCGACGTAAATATAGGAAGTTCCAAACTATTAAAACAGAACCTTCATCATTTATTTATACCGATGAAATCTTGAAAGGTTGCATGTTTCTTCTTCGTCTTTAGTTAATCGGGATTCGTCGATATTTTGATTGATTTTGGCTTTTTTTTCTTACATTCACCCTCCAAAATTATTTTTATGAGCGCTAGCGAAAATGTTGCAACTGAGAAGACTTTATTCGGACATCCGATGGGATTGTACGTATTGTTCTTCACAGAAATGTGGGAGCGATTCTCATATTATGGAATGAGAGGGCTGCTAGTTCTTTATATTTCTACCTCTGCAACAGCAGTTGGGCATGAAGGTGCCGGAATGGGTTGGACTGGTAAGGATGCGATTTGGCTTTACGGTTGGTATACAATGTTTGTATACGTGATGGCGATTCCGGGAGGAATTGTAGCGGATAAATGGTTAGGGCAAAAGAAAACAGTTTTGATAGGTGGTCTACTATTGTGTGCAGGACACGGAATATTAGCTATACCTACAGAGATGGCCTTTTTTACAGGACTGGCATTGATTATACTTGGTGTTGGGGCATTGAAACCAAACATTTCAACAATGGTTGGAGGTCTGTACCCAGCTGGTGATCCTCGTCGTGACAAAGGATTTACTATTTTCTATATAGGAATAAACATTGGTGCATTTCTAGCTTCTTTAGTTGTTGGTCTTGTAGCATACAATTATGGGTGGCATGTTGGGTTTGGCTTGGCAGGTATAGGAATGGCACTTGGTCAAATTGTTTATATGATGGGACAAAAACATCTTAAACATGTCGGGAATTTTATTGGAAAATCTAAAGATCCTGAGGTTTTGGCTGCGGCGAAAAAGCCTCTTACAAAAATCGAAAAAGACCGTGTACTCGTTCTGCTCCTTTCCTTTTTAATAATTATTGTTTTCTGGGGTGCATTCGAGCAAGCCGGAGCATTGATGAACTTCTATACGGATGTTAAAGTTGATAGAACAATATTAGGAATGGAAATTCCAGCTGCAGTCTTCCAGTCATTGAATGCCGGCTATATAATCATATTCGGAACAATGATAGCCGGATTTTGGGTATGGTGGAGACGTAGAGGAAAGGAAGCTTCATCACTATTTAAGATGGCAATCGGAACCATAATTATGGGACTAGGTTTTGTCTTTATGATGTTTGCATCCAGAGAAGCTTCATCTGAGGCATTCGGGAAAGCAGCAATGATCTGGATATTCTTAGCTTATTTATTTCATACAATAGGAGAATTATGTACTTCTCCAGTGTCTCTTTCATTCATCACTAAATTAGCCCCATTGAAGTATGCTTCAATTATGATGGGTGTTTACTTTGCGGCTACAGGTTTCGGAAATAAATTAGCCGCTACAGTAGGAGAGAGCTCACAGCTTGAGAAGTATGAAGGTGTAATTACAGTTACTAAAGATGTTTTTAATCCATTTACGGAGTTGGAGACGTATGAGGTAGATGGTGTAGAACAGGAAGAGGAGGATTATCCACTGAATCAAGATTTGAATGTTGAATTCAAGGCCTCTATATACTTAGCCGATGGCAATATTATTTTTGAAGATTATTCAAAAGGTGAAGACATTAGTCATTTGTTTGAATTGGATCAAGAAAGTACAGAGCTAATTCAAGTAGAGCTTGAAGGGTTTGAAGCAACAAAGGATAACCCTATGCACGCGAAATTATTGTTCGAAAAGGACTCAGAAGCTGCTAAGCTGACAGAAAATCGTGGAGACGGACAAGATTATGGAGTTTCCTTCAGTACTGAAGAAGCTCAAAATGCTCAGGAGTATAAAATATTTATGTGGATTACGATATTTACAGTTGCCTTTGGTCTACTGTTGATTTTGTTCCTTAAGAAGCTGAAAAAATTAACTCATGGAGCGGAAGATGAGAAAGGAAGCTCACATGAAGAAGCAGAAGGATTTGAATTGGCAGACAGTTCAGATTTGATAGATTAATTACACAACCAGAAATAATAGAAAGATGAGCGCAGACGCTAAAAGTGAATTTTTTAAAACAAAGGTATTAGGACACCCAGCAGGGTTGTTCGTATTGTTCTTTACTGAAATGTGGGAAAGATTCTCCTTCTACGGAATGAGAATATTGTTGGTGAATTTCTTGACCATGTCACTTATCGGATATAATCCAGGGTGGGAATGGACGACAGAAAACGCTGCTGCGTTATTTGGAACTTATGTAATGCTATTATACATAACTCCTATTATTGGTGGAATTATAGCCGATAAATTTATAGGCTATCGTTGGGCCGTGGTAATTGGTGCGCTCATAATGACTTTAGGCCATGCCTGTATGGCAATGGAGACTGAAGCTTCATTGTATATAGGCCTTGGATTATTGGTAATTGGTACGGGCTTCTTTAAGCCTACCATGACATCCATTATTTCTGAGATGTACAAAGATCTACCGGAGAAGAAAGACGGAGCTTACACCATCTTTTACATGGGAGTAAACGCTGGAGCATTTTTCGGAATGATGATGTGTGGATATCTTGCTGAGAAAGTAGGATGGAGCTGGGGATTTGGTTTAGCCGGAGTCTTTATGTTATTGGGTACGCTACAATTTTGGTTAGCAAAACCATTGTTTGGCGATATAGGTGGTGTTCCTTCAAAAATTAAAGCTGCGGAGCCGCATGCCGTAGAAGGTATTCAGGAGCCTGATGGACACGTTGATGATTTATTTGATGCTGGTGTTAAAGAAGATCCAAAGGCAGAAGGTGAGGAAAAACGCAATCCTTTCTTAATGATTGATAAAATCCTTATTTGGATTTGTTCGATTATAGTATTGGCGTACGCTGTCAATGATCCACTTCGGTTTATAGCAGGAATAGATTTATTTGGAATGCTCCAAATTGGCGGTTTTGCTGGGCAATATGTCGGCGTACTCGTAGGCCTTGGTTTATTCTTGTACCTGATCATTACACGTATTAATCGTTACAGTAAAATTGTGCGTGATAGAATGATTGCATTTATCATATTCGCGTTCTTCACGGTGTTCTTTTGGATGTCTTTCGAACAAGGAGCTTCTTCATTGGTTCTTTTTGCTAGAGATTCTGTGCAGCGTGAATTGATTGGTAATTCAGCGGTAATCTTTAACATCGTTAACGCTTTACTTACGATAATTCCATTGGTGATCATTACTTGGGTATTGTACTTGTTGGCAAAGCGTACCGGAAAGAAAATTCTAGGATCTAACGTAGTACTTATCATTTGTTTTGCAGGTGTTTGGGCTGTTGCAGGTTGGATGCTTCACAGAGATTTCAATACAACAGCTTATGAAGTTATTTATCAATCAGAACAAATACCTGTAATTGATGAAGAAACGAAGGAGCAAAAAATCGACGATAAAGGTGAATTAGTGTTTACATATTCTGCGATTACTGAAGATACAGATATTGCTGGATTAACGAATCCTGTCGTTCCGGATACTGTAATCGTTGGTGAGCCTTTCGTAGCAATTGCTGCGGGTGACTTAGTTAACATCATTGCGAAGGATAATAAAGGAGAAAAGTTTGCATACATCAATGATGAGCAATCGGAGGAAAAGAGAGTGTACGCAGCTGGACTTGATAGAGACAATGGAATTGTTCATGGTACTGTAAGTGAAGTAAAGGCAAATTGGGTTGAAATTACCGTGTCATGGTTTAGTATATTGAATTCATTCTTTATTATTGCTTTTGCATCATTGATTTCAAAATGGTGGGATAGTAAGTACAATCCTTCAGCGGCGATGAAATATGGTTTAGGGTTAATCATTATGTCGATTGGATTTGGTCTGTTGGCGTTTGGTTCTTATGGAATAGTAGAGGGCGTAAAAGTAAGTATGGTATGGTTGATTTTGGCTTATCTGTTCCATACACTGGGTGAACTCTGTTTATCTCCGGTAGGGCTGTCCTATGTGAGTAAACTAGTGCCGGCAAGAATGATTGCCTTTATGTTTGGTATGTGGTACTTGGCTATTGCAATTGGTAACAAGTTGGCTGCCGTACTTGGTGGACAAATTGAAAACATTACCGAAGAGTATTCAATGTCAGTATTCTTTATGATCTTTACAATTGTTCCTCTAGTAGCTGGTTTACTGGTGATCTTTGCAGGACCACTCTTGAAAAAATTAATGCACGGAGTAAAATAACTCCAACAATAATACTATTAAGCAGCCCTTTTCGTACACACCGAGAAGGGCTGTTTTTACAATAAACCTGATTTTGACTCATTCCACTTCCATGAAAAATCTACTTTCATTTTTAGTTGTCTTTATCTCCCTAACATCATTTGCTCAACAATTCGAGATGATGGATGAAGAGAAAATGAAGGCACTTGAGCCAGGCACATTCGAATATGTGATCATGGGAACGGTGGAAGAGCATGTCATCGAGGAACGTAGTGACATATTAATTGATTTTATCAGTTTGGATGCTCCTGATCAGGTGGATTCTATTGTGGTGACAATGGGCAAAGAAAAACTGTACCTAGACCAACTTACGCCTTTCATGATTAAAGGGATGGATGAGTCCAAACACATGAAAGTTCTGATGTTTAATGGTGGAGACACCTTAAGTTTTGAACACAGTGATGCGGACCTCCTTACTTTGAGCATAGAGCGTTACGAACGCCCTACATTCGTTAGTGATAAAATCGTATTTGGATTATTAGCAATTGTCCTTGCGTTAATCTTTTATACATCACAAAAGCAATCAAGATTCTGGAAGACATTTTACATGATCGTCCCAGCTTTACTCTTGTGTTATCTAATTCCTGCAGTGCTTGATTTTTTCGGATTGATCTCAAAAGAATACTCGAATCTTTATCCCATGGCGCGTGATTACTTGTTACCCGCTGCATTAATTCTAATGACATTGGGAATAGATTTTAAAGGGATTTTGAACTTAGGTCCGAAAGCCATAATTATGTTCTTGACAGCAACCGTAGGTATCATTATTGGTGGTCCAATTGCAATTTTGGTGTACTCTTTAATTGATCCAAGTATTGTAGCAACTTTCACAGAACAATTCCCAAATGATCCATCAGTATATAATTCGGCATGGAGAGGATTCTCTACGCTTGCTGGAAGTTGGATTGGCGGAGGTGCTAATCAAGCGGCGATGCTGGAAACGTATGAGTACAATCCAGATCTCTATGGGAAAATGGTAACTGTGGACATCGTTGTTGCGAACCTATGGATGGCATTTCTACTTTGGGGAGCAGCGCGCGCTGATAAATTTGACAAGTGGTTAAAAGCTGATAGTTCAGCAATTGACGACTTAAAGAATAGAGTTGAAAATTATCAATCATCGATTGCTAAACAACCTACTTTAATAGATTATATGATAATTCTTGGAGTAGCCTTTGGAGTCGTTGGAATTGCTCATTATGGAGGAGCAGCTCTTGCTAGTTTATTTTCTGATGAATCCCCATTCGGAAGTTCTTTCTTTTGGTTGGTCGTTATTGCTACAACAGGTGGATTGGCACTCTCTGCAACAAAGTTGCGTCAATACGAAGGAGCTGGAGCGTCAAAAATCGGAAGTATCTTCATCTATATATTGGTAGCAACCATTGGTATGAAAATGGAATTGGCTGAAGCAGTGAAAGAGCCGCAATTGATTCTCGTTGGAATTCTTTGGATGCTTGTACATGTTGGTCTGCTATTCTTAGTTGCAAAAATTATACGTGCGCCGTTCTTCTTTGTAGCAGTTGGCTCCAAAGCAAACGTGGGAGGAGCAGCGTCAGCACCGATTGTAGCAGCAGCGTTCCACCCGTCGTTGGCAAGTGTTGGAGCATTACTCGCAGTACTAGGCTATGCTCTCGGAACATATGGAGCGATACTATGTGCTGAGATGATGAGATTCGTTGCGCCTATTGCGGTCCCATAATAGATTAAATCGAGAGTTATAGCATCACGACAAAGGATATGCGAAGCTTTATTTATGCTTGTCTAGCCGAAAACACTTCATAACCTACCCAAGGTGAATACGATTAGAAGATACGCCAAGTAGTGTCTCGATCTAGCGTTTTTAGTGTCTTTGAGCCTTTGTGGTTATACTAATCGTCGAAATTGAAAGAGTACAAACGTGCAATACGCTTTTGTAAAAATTCTTGATCCACAACTTCTCCCTTTTTGTAAGAGATTATTGCATAAATCTTCTCATTGTTCTTTGCATCCGTAGGAATAGCTAGGAATGGACCCGTAATAATTACTTTCATCCCTCTAGGGCTTTCCTCGTACAATGGCTCTATTAAATCTCTACCGTCGTACCATTCAATGATTTTACTTTCCCAATCAATGTATTCGAAGTCTTCGTCTTCCATTCCGTAAACACAAGCCGATTTGACGTCAACCAACAAGAAGTCATGGATAGTATCTAGACACAACCAAGCTTCGTCATAATCTTTCAGCTCCGAAGTATGTGCTCCTACTTTTCGCTTATAAATGTCTCTTCCTCTAAATTTATCTTTGAGCCAATTGCCACGATCTTCTTTGAACAAGTCTTCGTTCACCATGGCATTCATGTTATAAATTTCTTCACCATCTGTTGTTTCTACCTCAAGGCAGTAGTTACCTACTTTTACTTTTAATTGAAGGAATTCATGACCGTCCATTGTTCCTTCATGAGGTGCATCACCTTTGTTATCACTGTAAAACAAGAAGTCCAGAGTATCAACGGTTCCATTGTATATATTCACATATCTCCAATCAAGCATGTTCAAGGCTACTTGTTCATCTATTTCGGCCTGCATATCATCGTCAATATCCATATCACCAAACAGCTCCTCGAATTCGTCATCAAGATTGTAATCATCATCATCATTTGAAGAAGGACTAAATGCCAACATGTATACCGATAATCCGAGTAGGAACAATCCCCAAATTAAAACAGGAATGAACATGAAATCATTTTTTGCTTTTGGCAAAGGACGACCGGTTTCACCATCAATCTCCGTGGAATTAGATCCCAATCCGAGGAGCGTTATTATAATTCCAGAGTAAAGTGATGTCCAACCAATGAATGAAGCATTACCAAGTGTTGCATTGGGATACCAATAACTTACAATCCATCCAGTAATTAAAAAGATAATTGGAACAGCAATTCCTATTCCACGCCAAAAAAACACCATAGTAGTTCACTTATAATTGTGCTACAATGTACTGAATAATTTTAAAAAGTGATGTTATGATTTAGCTTGAACGCCTTGCAATTCTACCAAGTTTGTGTAGATTCCATTCATGGCAATTAACTCCTCGTGCTGACCTTGTTCCTTGATTTCACCCTTGTCTATAACCAAGATATTGTCGGCCTTCTTAATGGTCGCTAAACGATGTGCGATCACGAATGAAGTTCGGCCAACCATAAGAGTGTTCAATGCTTCTTGTACAAGTTTTTCAGATTCTGAATCCAATGCTGAGGTCGCTTCATCCAAAATTAATATCACAGGATCTTTGAGAATAGCTCTTGCAATAGCGATACGCTGCTTTTGTCCACCTGAAAGCTGAATTCCACGATCACCAACTTCTGTTTCCATTTGATCAGGGAATGATTCAATGAATTCCCAAGCATTTGCTTTTTTGGCAGCTTCTATTATTTGTTCTTCCGTGGCATCCAAATCACCAAAGGCAATGTTCTCTCTAATTGACCCTGCAAACAAGAGTACTTCCTGCGGTACGAAAGCCATGTTTGAGCGAAGATGTTCAACAGCAATGTCCGAAATATCAACATCATCAAATTGTATCGATCCTCCTGTAATTGGATAATAATTGAGTAGGAGGGAAGCGACAGTTGATTTACCTGCTCCTGAAGCTCCAACCAATGCTATGGTTTGATTCTTTGCCGAGGAAAGGCTTATTCCTCTCAAAACTTCAACATCACTTCGCTGCGGATAGCTGAATGCAACATCGGTGAAAGTAACTTTTCCAGTGATTTCAGGTGTTTGTTCTCCTTTTAAGAGATCTTTTTCATTCTCTGTTTCAATGATATCCATTAAGTGCTCGCTAGACCCTACGGCCTTCATGATACTTGCGTACATGTCAGCAATGGAACCAAATGATGCCCCCATCATAATAGTAAACATGATAAATGAGAAGAAGTCCTTCTGTGCTAATTCAGGACTTGGTCCTTGTGTCATAAGAAGCCCTTGCCATATTACGAAAACGATTGCACCAAAAAGGCAGAATATAATGAAGGAAGCGAATACTCCACGCCATAAACCTGCGCGTACATTCAAAGCCTTAATGTTGTTAATGGCAATTTTGTATTTCTGTAGCATAAATGCTTCTCTTGTAAACGACTTTACATTTGAAATACCCATCAATGATTCTTCGATTGTTGCGTTGGATGATGCCGCTTCTTCCTGTGCTTGTTTAGAAAGCCTGCGAATAAATCGTCCGAAAATAACCGCAATGATGATCATAACTGGGAACGTACCGAGCATAATGAGGGCTAATTTCCACGAAAGGAACAGAAGGAACATCGTTCCACCAACAATTATGATTATTTGTCGAAAGAACTCAGCAATGGTTGTGCCCAAGACTTGTTGAATCTTCTCTATATCAGCTGACATACGACTCGTCAATTCTCCAACCTTGTTTTTGTTAAAGAAATCCATTGGCATGTGCAATAGTCGACCGAACGCTTTCTTCTTTATGTCTCGCAACGCACTTTCTGTAACATGTGTAAATAGAATAATGCGGAAAAAGCCGAAGATGGCTTGTGCTCCAAAGACAACAAATAATCCAATTGCCACTGAGTTAATGTTATTGATAGAGATTGACTCAAGAACTCCAGACATAGAACTTTCTTGTCCTGAATCGCCTCCTAGAAGCTGTCCCATCAATAGCGGAAAAAGCAAACCAATGAAACTAGAAAGTATTAGGAAGACCCATCCAATCAAATATACGCCTGAGTATGGGCGCAAATAGCTAAAGATTTTCTTCGCCTTCTTAACACTGTCTTTTGACAATTTTTCGCGTTTCTGTTTATCTTTTTTTGGTCTTAGCATTTACATCAATTACGGGGACAAAATTACGTACAAAATCAGGATTCCATCTATTTTTTGATATTTTTGTGCAAAGGTTTTGGTAAATAGAAAAATTACCTATCTTTGCAGTCCGAAATTAGACAATAGAGTAAACGATATATCATGCCAAAAAGAACATTTCAACCATCAGTAAGAAAGAGAAGAAACAAGCACGGATTCCGTAGTAGAATGGCTACTAAGAATGGAAGAAGAGTATTGGCTGCCCGTCGTAAGAAGGGGAGAAAAAACCTTACTGTTTCCGATGAGGGAATGCACAAGCGTTAATCTTTTTCTTTAAAGAAATTGAAGCTGCACTCAGTGAGTGTGGCTTTTTTTTGTCTATTTTTTTTTAAATCTTGCAGTATTAATCATTAATTAACCTACACTATGAAGAAAGCAATACTTGGAATAGCGATTTTATTCGCTCAATATTCATTTGCTCAGCAAGCATCTGACATTGAGGATGTCCCCAACACGAAAAAAACTCAAATTACGGGACCTCCGGCACACGACGATGCAAAGGCACTACCTTTTTGGACCGAAAACTTCTCAGCAGGAATTCCTGCAGGTTGGTCAGTAAATGATTCATCAGGAATTTGTCCATGGACATATACTACAGATGGCTCATGGGGGTTTTTTAATGGAGACAGCGGAGCCACGGCAGGAACTGGAATTAATTCAACTACAGCTGCTGATGGTTTTTTAATCTGTGACATTGATTCAGCCAATCATTATACATACGGACAACCTTCTGGAACAAACTACCAGTATTTAAGTTCATATATTACTACAGATGCAATTAGTTGTGTAGGACATCCTTCTGTGATCTTGACGTTTGAACAATTCTTTCGCTATAACAATGGTGTTGCGTTGAACGTAAAGGTTAGTAACGATAATATAAACTGGACAACATACGATGTTTCAGGTGGAATGGCGAATAATACGGCTTCTTCCAATGCGGATTTAGTTAGCCTAAACATTAGTACCATCGCTGCCAATCAGGCTACAGTATATATTTCAATAGGATGGAGCGCGCGTGTTTATCATTGGATGATTGATGATTTAGCGCTAAGTGAAGCAGATCCATATGATGCAATGATTGGTAACAATTGGTGGGGATCTGGTCAATTACAAAATCAATATTATAAGATTCCATTGAATCAAAATTCTCCGATTACGTTCAATTCTGAAGTTGTGAACAATACGGCAGCGCAATTGGATAATGTATTCACGGATGTGACTGTTACAAATGTAGGAGGGGTTGACTTTAATGGAACTTCGTCACAATTAATTATTGCTCCATCGGCAATGGACACATTTACAGTTCAAACGACGTGGTTACCTTCCACGGTTGGATTTCATGCAGTAGATTACATGTGTGATATTCAAGGGCAGACGGACGGGAATCTAGCGAACAATGAGTTTTCAGATTCACTTCAGATTACTAATTCATTGTACGGTTTGGATAATTTATCTGATCCGTCTCAAACTACAGGTTCAATTTCAAATTTTTCTAGTAACACTGGAAATGAGTTTAGAATTGGAAACGTTTATGAAATCATTAATGATGATGGAATTCAATGTGTTGAAATTGGAATTGCGACTGATGCGTCAAATGAGTTGAAATCTATTTATGCTGAAGTTTATGTTTGGGATCCTAATAATCAAGTATGGTACCCTATAGGTTATTCAGATATATATGAAATCCAATTGGTTGATTTGGGAGCAATCGTAAATCTTCCGTTGTTTGGCGAAGTAGAGGTTCATGCTGGAGAAGAAGTACTCGTTGTTGCCGGACACTATGGTGGCGCTACTGATGGAACTGATGATGTTAGTTTTATGTACGGACAGCCAGTAGAAGAAGGGATGGTATATGGATTTGATGGCGCTGGTACTAGCTTTTGGCTTTCAACTCCACGCGCAATTGTTTGTCGGGCACAATTTGATTGTAGTTTAGCCATTAATGAAGTAGAAAATTTGGAATTGAATGTATATCCAAATCCAGTCAATGATATTCTGACCATTGAATTAACACTAAATTCAAATGACGCAGTTATCGAATTGGTCGATATGAAAGGTAAAGTTGTCTATGCACATACAAATTCGTTGACAGCTGGACAATCCAATTCTGTTGAGTTAAGTACGACTTCATTTGAGGAAGGAATATATACCTTGAGAATTAGTTCAAATGATTCAATAGCTCAAGAGCGTATTGTTGTGATACATTAATAAGAATGAATTGAATGAAGAGCCGGCAAGCGATTGTCGGCTTTTTTTGTGCAAAGTGAAGTACGGTATTGTTTTAGCGAAAGAGAGTGCAGGAATTCTTGCAAAAATAAGTTGACGTAATAACTATTCCCCATCACTGATGAGCTTTAGCTCCCTTGAGCTATTTTCACTATTCTGATTGTCCTGCTGTAAAGTCGCTATGTTTTTTAGATCGATGAACCAGTCATAATCGTACTGCTCTAGTTCTTCCTCTGGTAAACTCTGTTCCTCCCGCGTTTCAATTTCTTCTTCCGCAATGTCTAAGGCTTTCTCAGGTTCCTGTAAAAGCAAATAAATCTCTCCAAGCTTTTTCTTTTCCTCTATGCTCAAATCCATTTCTTCCAGCTGTTCAGCGGAACTTATTAGATTTTCTCTGGCCACTGTATCATTTGGGTTTTCAATAAGTTGATCAATTGAACTATTGATCGAAACTTCAAAGAATTCACTTTTAATTCCTTTTATACTCGGATATGCAATCATAATAATTGGGAAAAAGAAAAAGTAGAGAAGCTTCTTCACCGGCTGTTGTTTAAATATCTGATATACAAAAGCGGCTGCAAGAAGAAGAAAGAGCAATACTCCTAAGATGAGTAGAATTATTTCGTAAAGATTAAGTGTATTTGTCATGAGTTTATTGATTTGAGTTAATTATTCGTGAATGCTATTTTGTCTGGAATTAAGGATGCTAGCTTAGCTCTATACGTTTTACTGAAATAACCTTTTCCTTTCCCTTTTGCTTCGTAGTGTGCATTCATAACTTTATTGATGTGTGAAAGATCCAAGAATCTATGATCGTTGAGATCTCTTCTAGCAATTACAACTTCTTTAAAGAAAGCACCGAGTCTTTCTTGTCCAGCTTTATTTGCTACTTCAGTCAACCTAGAAGAACTCGATTCACTTAAACTGACCTTCTCGGTTTTAGTCGCTGGTGGAAGGTCCTGATTAAAGCTTCTTCCTAAATTTTTGTCTTTTGTGTAATTACCTTTTTCTCCTTTGAGCTTTCCCCAATCAACTTTAATTTGTTTCGGGAAGTTTTCGTAACCCTTGTTCGAATGATATGAAACGGCAACTTCATAGTACAGTATAGAGTCATTTTGGACAAAGTTAATAGCTCGTTTTTCTGCTTCGCTATACATAGCACTGTTCGTTTCTTTTGTTCCTATGGTTAGATTCCACTTTAGCCCTGGTCCATGCAATGCCTCACTAAGTAAATGGGCGCGTACCCACCATTTCCAATTTTCAGTTCTCACTGAGTCATTCCATCCTTCAGGATTTTTACTTGGCGGTGATCCTTCGGTATTCCCACTATATTTCGTTAGAGGGAACGCCTTGACTTTATGAGCTCTTCCATTGCTCATTGACGGTGTCACCACAGTTTTCGGCAAGTCTTTTTTCTTCTCCCCATCGACCTTCTTATCAGTAACTTTTTCAGGTTTCTTTGTCTGCCCCTTAACAAGTTTATCTTTATCAATAAAGTCTAATAAATAGTCCCAAGTCGTTCCTCCGTCCTTGATCTGAGCACTATCAATTACTTTGTGCTTCTTCTTAATGGCCTTGAGGATTTCGATTGCTTTTGACTTTTCTATCGTTCCATCTTTTCCTGTTGCTTTCTTTGATCGAGTATTTAAATCTTTTGATGCCTTGGTAATCAATTTATTTCGCTCAGCTTCAGTCATGAGCTTAATCTTCATTATATGTTTTTTATTGTTTTTACTTTTGTGTATAACAATAACATAGGCTTTACCATCTGATTTCCATACATTTATTTTGTCTACTTTGTACTTCTTACGCACTTTTTTAGCCTTAGCTCTAACAACAGACATTGTTGGTTTAGGCCTCGCTTTTTCCAGTGTGGACATTTCATCCAAAGCTCGCATGTAACGTTCTTCAGCGTTGAGCTTACTTATATCTTCTTTTTTTCCGTCCTTAAGGCCTTCACCATCTTTCAACTCAGGATCTGTTTCTTGATCACTTCCAGGGGCATCAACCCACTCACCTTCTGGATCGGCATCAGAATCTCCTCGTTTTTTATCTGGAGGATCAGCCATTACATCTTTTGTGAATTTGTCAGCATTAAATTCTACTGGAGAAAACTCCAATTCTGGCGCTTCTGGTGAACCTACTAACCAATCAATATCAGCTCCAATTCCCATGGACGGACCAATTGGATATTGAACATTTCCAAAAGGATATTCCGTTCGGCCTTCTGGTACTGGAGACCACCAAGGACTGTCTAAAGAGAAGAAGAGTGCTCCACTTAATTGTAAGAACAATTGGGCCGCAGCTTCAAAATGTCCTTTCAAGTGAGATTCACCAACTTTCCCTCCTTCTGGAGTTGCCTTCTCAATATATTCGAAGGTTGGAGTGGCTTCTGCATAGGCTCGAATTCCTGCGGCGGCGGTTAAGTTCACACCAGCTTTCACCGTATGTCCAATAAGTGTTAATCCTACGCCTGCTTCAGCTTCTAATCCAAGGATGGCAAATGCATTGATACCTAATGTTCCAGTGATTGTAAAGTTTCTAAGTTTGGTTGAATCTGTCGAGTATGTTCCAGCCAGACTTACATCTTTAAGAACAAGAGGACCGAACCCTGCGTTCATAAACATTCCAATGCTTGCGAAGAGGAATACTTGGCCTACTAATGGAATTCCAAAGCCACCGCGAATTTCAACTTTGAAGATGTCGATTTTCTTACCGCGCTCCTCCATCAACTCGATTTCGTCGTCGACGTTAATTTCACCAACAATAGTTACATGCCCTTCTGAGTCAATTCCGACACTTGCCTCACCGGAAAGCCATGGAGTAATGTTTGTAGTAACAGTTCCCCATCCAGCGAGTACTTGGTTTCCTTTCTTTTTTTCTTTCGGTTCAGCAATCGTTTTCTCCTCTTCCTCCATTGAGTCGACACCAAGTGCGGCATCCATCAAATCTTTTGAACGCTGATGATCAGTTACTACTAGTGTTATTTCTCCAGAAAATTTCTCAGAATTAATACTACCTTTTCCTTCAATAGAAACGACTCCGTCAATATATTCAACATGGATATTGGCGTTTACATTTGCAATGTCTGCATTGATGTCACCAGCCCCTTGAAGTTTACCGTCTTCGCCTAATTCGATATTAACATGACCTTCTGCCAATCCTGCAATATTAACGGTAGCATCAAGATCGAATGTGAATGCATCTCCTGTAATACCCATTCCACCTTCTGCTTCTAAGTATCCATCTATTTCAGTTTTAATAGAGCTTATGTTAAAGGTAAGGCTTCCAGATTCAAATGTATTCTCGATATGGGCACCAGTTGCTTTGAGCTTATCAACACCCAAGAAGGACATGGCTTCCAGGTTTTTGTTGAGTTGGTCTAGAAATTCTTTGGGACTGCTTTTTGGTGCCTTCTCTCCAAGACGAACAGTGAAGAAGCCAATCGTTTCTTGCGCTTCACCAAATTGCTTTAGTGCCAGTACTGGGTATATTTCCTCAGTACGTAATGGGTCAAAGATGTTCCAACCATTTACGTCTAGATAATGGTCTCTACTTGTTGAAGCCAATTGATATTGTGTTGGCTTTCCTTCTTCCGCTTTTCCTTTTCTTTTAACCTTAATTGTTCCGCTATAACGTTCTCCAATTTTAACATCTACGTCGAATTTATTTTCTCCATCTGCGTGAAGCGCATCCAAATATTTCGTCCATTCAGAATTGACCTTGAATCGATGCGTAATATCTATTGCAGTACTAGGTTTTTGCGTACCGTCTTTGGCCGTTTTAACTTTGACTTCTTCAGGAACCGCTTCGGTTGTTTCTGAACCTGTAGTTTCAGTTGTTGTCGCGGGCTCTTCTCTTTGAACCATAGGCTCTGAAGATGCGCCTTGCTGAACCGTGTGAGTTAATTCATGTGCTAGTAAGTGCAATCCATCTTTGCTAGAGGGATTGTACTTCCCCGTGTTGAAATAAATATCGTTTCCATTTGTGAAAGCATGAGAGCCTAATTGCTGATTCATAAGAATGGCATTGGTACCTGTATGGACTCGAACATCGCTGAAATCAACTCCAAATGAAGATTCCATTTTTCTTAATATGTCCTGACTCAATGGAGTTCCTCCACCTTTTGATGACTTTAATCTACTCTCGATGGACGAAAGAAGGTTGGTTTCATTTGCATTACTTGTTTGCTGTTGCACTTTCTCTTCTTCCATCTTCTGGACACTAGAATCTTCATAGTCCATTGCTTGAACTTCTTCGTCTTCCATCTTTTGTACGCTAGAATCTTCATCGTCCATTGCTTGAACTTCATCGTCCTCCATCTTTTGGATGCTAGAATCTTCATCGTCCATCATTTGAACATCATTCTCTTCATCGGACATCAATTGAACATCTTGTTCGTTTTCTTCCTTTGCCTGAAGTTCAGATTCTTCTGTAGCGGGACTCTCCATACGTTGTAAATCACCGGCTCCAACTTTAGATGTTTGGATTGGTGGTGCTGGAGTTGGAGTAATCTCTGGAGAACTTGTTTGAGCAACGACTTTGTCAGCCATGTGATCTGCTTCCTTCTCAAATTTATCATTGGGTTTCCCCATATTGAGCTTAGCTTGAACTGTATTTGATGGATTGAACAAGGGCGGCTTTCCAAAATAAGGCGTTTTTGCTTGAACAGCTTCCGAAGTGCTGGACTCTGATTCATTCTCCGATGCTTTTTTTGCAATCTGTGTGGCTGAAGGCGTTATAAACGGAGTGTTTGCATGCTGATTGCTCGCATATTTATTTGCTGGTTTATTTGTCTTCGCTGATTGCATACTACTTTAGATTGAGCGTCCTTCCTTTAAATATTCTTTCTTGATTCCTTGCTTGATGTAGTCCAACTCTAATATTTCAGATTCCTGTTCTAGCTGCTTGAGACATGCGAATTGAATCACATTGATGATGTTCGCTCCAGTCAGATCGTATTTTGATGAGATGTATTCCAATGATATATCTGGAGAGAGTTGAGCATTGTTGGGGAGGCTATTTTGCCATAATAAAAGACGTTCTTCCTTTGAAGGGAGTGGAAATTCGATAATCGCATTGAACCTTCTCGTAAAAGCTTCATCGATATTGTCCTTTAAATTCGACGCAAGAATAACTAAGCCTGGGTGCGCTTCTATTCGTTGAAGCAAGTATGAAACTTCCTGATTTGCATATTTGTCATGGGCATCTCTAACGCTCGTTCGTTTACCAAAAATGGCATCTGCTTCATCAAAGAATAAGATCCAGTCTTTGTTCTTTGCTTTATTAAAAAGGGATGCTAAGTTCTTTTCTGTCTCACCAATGTATTTCGAAACTACCATGGACAGATCAATTCTGTAAACATCGCGACCAGTGAATTTCCCAAGCAAACTAGCGGTTAAAGTTTTTCCTGTACCAGGAGATCCATAAAACATAATTCGGAATCCGGGTTTAATTTTGGCTGCCATTCCCCAATCATTCATTAATGTCTCATTGTATTTCAGCCATGTCTCAATTTCTTTTATTTCATTGAGCGTTTTCTCTTTCAGTACCAGATCCTCCCATTCTAAATTTGTGTTGATTAATTCGGCAGGGAATGTGGGGCTAAGTGTTGGTTTTACCTCTATACCTGTAGTTAACAACTCGACATATTCTGGATCAAGAATCAACTGCCCACTCAATCTAGGCTCACCATGAGGTACTGTTCCAAGACTTAATAAACCTGCACTAAAAAGCAGGCTATTTCCATCAAAAAACTCGCGGATGTTTAATTTAGCTTCCATATCGGTACGTGCAATGATGAACTGAGCTGTTTCACCGGTAGGTAAAATCCCTTGATGATTTTTAGCATTGCAACCTCCAAATTCTCTAAAATCGCCGCCATCAGGAAAACATTGAAGCAAGATTTTATTGTAATAGTTTGGATAAATATGTGGAGCTAAACTCGTGAGTAATATGATGATTTCATCTTCAGATAAGCTATATTGGAGTATCAAGTTGTTTAACGGAAGCTCAGGATTTGCTTGTACATCTAATACTGGTCTTGGTACCGGAGACGAATGTCCAGTTTCAGTTTGTATTTGATGCGTGATCAGCAGGGTGAGATAATCAAAGAGCTGATTTAAATTATTTGCGGCTTCTGTAAACATATGTACCTATATTTAGTTTGAATATTTTATTATTTGAATGGATATTCTAATTACCATTCCACATATATGAGATCGTTACTCCAAGGGAGCTTTATCATGCCCAAACTCCATGGAAGTTTATCAAGTAAAATGTCGACGGCCTTCCGTTCTACAGTAATCCGTGGTGTTTGTTCGTTGAAAAAAACTTTACCAGGACGTGTTAAAAATTCATTTCTGAGTATGGCAATGGATTCTGTTTTCAAACTTGTCCAGTGATTAAGAGCTGCAGAGAGCATTTCTTCTACGGCATACTTGTGTGAAACGTCTAAATTGAAATCCTTTGGTAACGGATCATTTAAAGGTATACCACATATGTATTTTTCAAAAGTCATGGTGAATTCAAAATCATTTTCAACTCCTGTGGCTGCGTAATGCAATAGATTCGTTGCAAGTATTGGATCGGACAATGTTCCATCATCATTCAGAAGGTCAAGGCTTTTAAATAGTGGTTTAATAAAGGGATGAAGCAATAGAATACCTGCATTCTCAGCGATAAAATTTTCCTGATCTTCCGTTGATGTTGCTTTTTCTTCTTCCAGAGTAATTTCCTCCTCCGTTATAGGCTTATTTGAAGCGGAATCGAGTGTAACTCCATTACTATCAGTGCGATCAATGGCATCGATGTAATTTGTTTCATATGTTGAATATTTACCAATACCGGTGTTTTTTAAAAGTGATTTGATTTCAAATATTCCATTGATGCAGGCAGCTAACCTCAGACTATGATTTTCATCTGTTTTTAAAACTTTAACTTGATTGAAGATTTCCTGTTTGTGATCTACGATAGTCTCCTCATGCTGTAAATGGATTGAGAGAATTGACCAAAATTGATAGCGTTCGTTTGGCGTGAGACGTTTTATTTCTCGCAAAGCCGTTTTGAATAATTCTTGAATTCGCTTGAATCGTAACTTCCCACCATAAAAATGAATAGAGAATAGGTAGATAATTACTGAATCAGAAAGTTGATAGATAAGTCTCTTCTGAAATTGATGGGAATCCATTTCATGAGTAATTTTTTGAACAAACGTGGACCCTTCAGTTTCAAATAGGTCAATCAGCGAGGGCTCATTGAGTAACTCTTGCATTGCTTTGTTCGAAGGAATCCACCAAGGAAGAGCTCCTGTTTTAAAAAAATAGATTATCGACTTGACACTTTTTTCTTCTGGACGAAGTAATTCTATTTTTTCAGCAGTGTTCTGATCAATACCCTTTTCTTTCTTCTTTTCAGCTAGCGATGTTTCCATTGAGACAATATTTTTCTTGAGTTTTTCATCCAAAGCATCATTTACCACAGTTTCTAGTTCTATAGAAGAATAAGAACTTGAGTGATTTCCTAGATTCAGTTCGAGATAATCCATTTGAACATGGCTATTTCCGTAAGTTTCTTCTAGTCGATTGAAGTAATTTTCAATATGTACAAGTATTTCGTTCTTGAGAAATGAATTTGCATTCTCTTTAAGATCATAAGCCTTTGCAGAGGATGAAGTATTCACCTCTACAAAGACTTTATGGACAATATGGGAGTATAATTCTGCCAAACGATTAAGAACCAGCAGCTGGAATTGTGAATGTTGCTCTTATTACTGTTGTTCCACATTCATTGTCTCCTGTTAATATTACAATTAGACTAGTAGGGTCCGGCACTGACGAGAATAAAATAGCGGCATCAGCATCTGCTACATCTGGAAGAGGTGGATTGAATGGTAACTCTGTATCACCATCTAAAAAGCTCCAAACATATGAAGAGGTATTTGTATTTACGGATGTGAGAAACAATTGGTCTGTTTCATAAGTTGGTATTATTGAAACTG
This sequence comes from Crocinitomicaceae bacterium, assembly GCA_033791225.1. Classification (GTDB taxonomy): domain Bacteria; phylum Bacteroidota; class Bacteroidia; order Flavobacteriales_D; family Crocinitomicaceae; genus UBA4466. Next base: position 875,125 of record JASJHD010000012.1, on the reverse strand, counting down.
TTGGCAATTGAGTAACTACCATCGTTGCAATCACATTCCCCGCATAGCTAATAGGGAAGGGGCCTGTTTGTCCTGCCGTTAATGCTGGGTCAAAATGCTTGCCATCAGAAGTGACACCTATTCCTGTAATAATTGGATTGGCAACTTCCGGTGTGATTGTGAATTCAAATGGTGAATCATTGATGCAGAATACACCTTGACTGGCACTTACAGTCACTGCTGGAAGAGTAACCACATTGATCTCAGTATACGGACAAGCTCCATTGTTCGGAGTCACAGTTAATGTCACCGTTACCTCAGGCTCTCCGCCTGGAGTAACTATTGGCAAGTCATACGTGTGCATTGGGAACGCATTGGTGTCTATAGGTGATCCGTCTCCAAAGTCCCATGCGAACGTTACATTAGTAATATCACCGCTTGGCGTAAAGGAATATTCATTTACGTTCGATGTAAAGCTGAAGCCAACCACACCAAGTTCTCGAACTATGAGCACAGCATCCGTGTACTGCCCGTCAACCGTGAAGTGGATTGGTATATTGAAATTGGTAGAATCAAAAGAGCTTACGCTTACTGTCAACTCAGTTCCGTTAATGCTGAGTCCAGGAATTCCATCAACAACTTCAATCGTTCCACCCAATGGGAATACATCAAAGATAAATACGCCATCCTCCGTTCCTAAACAGAATGTATCAGTTGATAAAGACAAAGAAACTTTTTGTTTTGGAACAATGAAATTGATAGGAGTGCAATCAGAACAACATAAATAAGGCAATGCAAAATCTGCTACAACGGTGCCTGATGGTAGAGTTGACCCTGTTTGGCCACCTTCACTTATATTTTTCATTACATAAACCATCACAAAGGTTCCACCGGGAGCAACTCCTGCTTTATGCTCTAATCCAGGATGTTGTTGGATAAAATTAGACAGTTTGATACGTTGTAGAATTTCATTTTTACGGTCGATAACTTCTTGAAATAAAGCTTGAAGCTTCTTAGAGCTACAACATATTGCCGATAATTGACTGTTTAATAGGCCAATCATCGCTTTAATATTTCTGGTAACAATTAGTGTTGAATCTCCATATGCTGATTGCAGCTGTTTCGAATACGCACATAACTTGTTGATTTCGTTCGTGTAACTTATTAGCGCATCATTGTCCAATTGTTGTATTGATGGTGGGATTAATTGCGTAAGAATGTAACTGGAAGCAAGTATTTTACCAGGTAAGTTCAGAGTAGCATTAACCATGTCGGGGCTCCAAGTACCTGTTGGTTGACTTGCAAGTTTTTGATCAATTTGAACGGCAAGCTCTGTAGAATCCGATCCAGAATAGCTTCTAATTACGTCATCAACGAGAATACCGAGAGTCTCTTTTTCTTTTGTGAGTCCTTCTATAACTACATTTGATTTAGGAGAATCAGGATTTGTACTTGCGTCGGGAGAACATGGGTCAACATACCCGCTTCCGTTTGACGCAGGAACTGCATTGGTGGCAATTGGTGGTGGGACGGAAATCGCGCCATCTTCATTTACATTGTCACCCTCAGTTGAAGTACTAAATCCAGATAGTATGTAACTCACCTGTCCTAGCACACAATACTGTTCAGAAGACCACGCGCTCAATAGAACGGATAAATCTTGAAAATCACAGGCGTACTCAGTCGTGTCTATATCTGCTGTTTCATCTACAGTAATTCCCAGAACTTTAACATCGATTGGTAAACCATAGAGTTCCTTTTGTTCATTGATAATCTCCAAGGCATTCGCATATTGCAATCCTTGATGGCCCTCAATACGAAGGAAATTATTAGGGTCTATATCAAACGTCAATGGCGAATTAACAGTTGGCAATGTACTGTAGTCCTGCTGATGGTATCCTAGAATATTTTCCCATTTGTTATACTTTCTTCTATCGAAATCCCAAAGCTTGATGAGGTTCGCTCCTAAAATGGAGTTATAATAGTAGGGTACTGCTCGCCTTCCAAGAGTTACCCATTGATTTGACGGTGTAATTCTTATCTCTGAATCGAGTGCACTGGACCCGATAAAATTGAGTAAGCAGTTTTTAATGCGCATAACGAGGGAAATAAATTTCTCCATTTCGTTTTCTTCCGATCCAAGAATTGGAGACTTGTAAAACGGATGTCTATAAATATTATCTCCTTCCTCTAAATCATCCGTTCCTAATTTCCCCAATAGCAAATGCTTAGGAAATGCAAAAATATCAGGACAACAATTGGTGTAAAGTCGCAAGTAGATTTCCTTGAGTTCTTCATATGAATCTACTATATCCTTAAGTAAGTCATATCTGTACTGAAACAGAGTATTGTACAACTCTGACTGAAATATGTCATTAAATGCTATTTGAATTTCATCAAATTCATCTGTTAACTCAGCTTGATTAAGCATTAAGGAAAGCCCATCAAGAAGACTGCTGATATTGTTTGGGTAATTTATCGCTTCGCTATAGTCGTTCACAAGGTTTGCAAGATCATCAGTGTTAAGCTCATTTAGAATAACACGAGGTACTTTGATGCAGTTTAATTGTTCTAAATATTCGGTAACAACATTGCTTGAATTGAAAAGGCTATCAGTAGAATTCAATCCCTCCATGTCGCTTTCATTCAGCATTAAAAGACGTAACTGACGTACTTCTTGCGCACCTTGATTATCGCATGATATTAAAGTACAGGCACCTGATTCAGCTGTATAGCAATCGAGATAAAGCACGAAAATTTTAGAGGTTAAATCAGTAAGAGCCATATTCGACACCGCGGTTCTTGTACCATCATCATCAATATGAAGCTCCTGAATAGGAATCTGTGTATTAAAAGGTGAAATACCATTCCAGAATTGTGGATCATAAGGATGATCGCTATTGTCAAATATTGAAGCGTAACTAAAAGCAGTTTGCTCAGCAAGTACATGGCTCCCATCTGATTGTTGCAAAAGCAAATGAAATAAATCACCATCGGTCGTAACACCAGCACCCTGCGTCAGAGTTATTGAGCTAGCGTCTTCGCTTAATGACAGTTTAAAGCCACAGACGATACCAACTCCGCTTAAACAAATACGCGTTAGTCGACCTTGGTCTTCAAAATAATTTACAACTTCATTCAACTCCTGATCTGTAAGAATTTGATTGGGTACAAATGAATGGTACGTTGGGGTTATGTGGTCTAATTTCTGTGACATAATAATGTGTTATTGAGTGGTTCCTAAATTTGTTCTTCCTAATAATATTGAGTCTGAGAAGTCAGCATCTTTACAATCATGCAATCTTCCAGATGGGTAAATGGTATTTAAATGAATGAGGCTGTCGATGAGTTCTGCATTTACTGCAGGATCATACAATCCCCCCACTTTGTGTTCTAAAAAAGTGTGATAACTTGATTCGAATCGTGAAAGCTCACAGGTATCAGCTTCTTCTGATCCATTCCTGAAACCAACCCAACATATTTTTGGAATAATATGGGATGGTAGTTCTGTTTGGATTGTTTTCTCCATGAATTCTCTGAAATCTGGATTAGAGAACCTAGGTCCTATTCCTGGCATTACTATACTGACTCTGAAAGAATAAGGATCAAGAGAACAATCGTCTAAACAATCATCTTCGCAGACTGGGAAAAATGGATCAACAGTTGATCCAACGGGCGGGTCAAATTCTGGACGAAGCATGATATGTTCTACCAAGAACATGCCTTCTTCCACGAAGTTGGTCTGGATGTGATTGATAATTGCGATTAAATCTGCTTTTGTTTCTTCCCATGTTGCAAAAGTTCCATTGTAACTTATTGCAACAGGAATTGGTGAATTTAGAGCAGGATAATGCACCGCTTTAAAGTAAAAATCACCTACACCTGGGTTTGTAATTAAGATTCCGCCGATTCTTAGTCCTGTAATTGGATTAATATCAGTTGCTGGATCAATCGCTTCGATGTCGGCTATAGAGACACTGAAGAACAAATGAACAGCGAAACATATTTGTTCCAAAGCTTCGTCAATAGAACTCGTCGTGCCATCGCCTTCAATAATTGGGTTTATACCATCAGTACTAATTGTCCACGTAAAAACTCCACTGTTTTCATTGATTTGTACATTGGATCTGTACAAAAATCTACGGTCGTAGTTTTTTATACCTACCAGACGTGCAATTCTTTTTTGTGCTCCTGAAATGTTATCTGTATCCCAATAAGGTTGCTCAAATCCACAGTTCATTCCTTTTGCCCTTCCGCCACTTATCTCTACATATTCTTGTAGAAATTGCTCTTTAGAATCAATGATTGCTAAATCGGCTCCAATTCCATAGAGTTGCTTCATAAGGAAAGAGTATTCACTGAATTGTTCAGCAAACCTAGCCAGTAGATGATCGAGGACTTCATTTCTGCGATCAACACTGTCATCTAAGCCAGACATCAGAGCATCGGACAAGGCTACATCGTCCATCTGTGGGTAGTTGTTTGTCAAATTATCAATCCCTTTGAGATCTTTCACCGCCTGTGTGAAATATGTTGGAGCCGTACTATTGTCAAAAGAAAATAAATCTTTTACTTTGTCGAGATGCGCGAAATAGGATGCTAGAATTTGATCGAAGAAAAGTAAGTATCCTTTTAATTGAAGGGCTTTAGCGCGCCGTTCTCCTGAAGCTGAAGCAGGTAGACCATATGGTCCGATTCCATACGTTTCAGGAAAGTCGTTTTGAATGGTTGTTGTTTCCCCAATGTCTGAGTATTGACCCAAACTGAAAGTTAGGCGATTGTCTAAAGAGGTAAGCGTGTTTTGCAGTTCATTGGCTACTTGAATTTCATCTCTGATTTCTTGAACCGTTATTGGATCAAATGGAGTAGGAATTACATCTTTAACATAATTAAACACACTGGAAAGAGTACAGTCTAGGAGCGGGATTTTGGTTTCTCCTTTACCTGGTTCATTCAGGAGCACGCTAAATCCTCCAGATGGGACTAATATTGGTTTACAGCTCGGTTTAAGGCAAATTATCCAATCGGTACCATCCTTATGTTCATGGCAATCTTGCATTGTAATTTCAGGAATTACTTTTACTCCTTCAATATCCATGATGATGTTCACTAAATCTGATAAGCGAACTTCGGATCGGATCCCCGCTTCGCCAAGCTCTACAGAATCAATGAACCCTTTTTCTAATAGGGGACCTTCAAATATCTCATCAGTTCTGTAACCTTTATCAAGCATTTCCTTCAAGGAATACCGATGAATCTCGGAGGAGAAATATGCTTCAATAGCGTCTAATATTTGTGCATGAACAAGATTTTCATCGGCATTGCGATGCAATTCAATTTTGGTGCAAATACTAATTGGGTGTTGACAAACTTCTTTTACTTCAACTAAATCTTCACACAGGTTCCTATTCGCATTGTAAAGCTCTCGAATTAATGGCTCAACAACTTCTAAACCAGTGCCTTCTTCTAAGTCTACAATTACACAATTCAGACCTTGTAATTTAACTTCTTTGTAGTTGGCCGTTAGTATAGCAAGATCATATGATCTAGTTTTATCAGTACAATTCACATAGATCGACTGGTCGTATGGTTGAATCCAACAATTCCGAATGCCTGGAATATCAAGAAATAATTTTCTGTAGTCCAATTCAGTAACTGGGCACATTGGAAGAATTTCTTCCGCTCTGTAAAATTGCTTTGTCCATTGTGGGTCTGTTTTCGAAGCCAATATATCTTCAATTGGCATTTCTAGTCTCGCGCCGAGGTCACTAATCGCATAGCTGAGCATTTCCAAAAAGGTGACACCCGGATCATGATCATTGAGATCAGACCACAACCCTCCACCCATTGATTCGATGTATTCAATACCAATTTTCTTGAGGTATTGAAAGTCGAGATCATCTTTAGATGAAATGTCCTTTGGAATTTTTTTATAGTTCGTTATTGTTGACATTCTTCTGTGATGATTTTAGTTGGTGAAAGACATGTTTTAATATCTGTGGAGATCTTGTGCTCTTTTGCAGAGACCATAATTGTCTTTGGAGAGGAAGGAGAATAATTTTGTATCGAAATCCCCTGACTTGTGATCATTTGTACATCTTGGATGTAGTCAACGTAGTGCAGTTCTTCAATGTAGTCGATCAAGACACTTCGATGTAAAGTTTCCCCAAATTCAACAAATGAAGACTTGTCAAATGCCCATGGAGAAAGTAATTTAATGATGTCCTCATTCAATTGAATTGAATACAGTGCCTCATCAAATTGATCGTGGAACTTCACCTTTAAGTCAATTTGAATAGGCTGGTAATCTGGATTAATTACGTCCAATTTGACATGTAAGGATGTGTATTGTGAAATATGTTTTTGAATTCTATTCAGAAACGCCTTGCTCACGCGTGGTTGATAAATGTCAAATACATTTTTGTCTACAGTGTCTGGAATTACGACTAACGTAACATGTCCAGGTGCCGTGAAAGAAATATCGTTGGTATGGTTAAGACATTTTACATTGTAAATTCCTGGGAATTGTTCTAGAACCATGTGTTCATAATCCCAAAGCATTACTGACCTATGCTTGTGTCTCAATCGTTCACTTACTCGACGATAGTAATTTTCTTGCGATTCTTCTGGCTTGCCACCAAAGGAATTGTATGGTTGCGTCAAGCTTTTAACTTTTGATGATCGCTGAATTAATTTTGAAATAGTACCGCTTGCTAATCCAGTATTTAAATGAGCAAGGTCATTCGAATTGTCAACAAATTCTGACAAGGTAGCTTGTGCATGAATTCCAAGAACCTTGCATACCGCGTCAAATGGTTTATGCATTTTTGCACGTACCCAGAACACATCTGTTCCAAGGCGCGTATTCGTAGAAGTAGCTTCTTTCGGGATTTTAAACGCGACAATTCCAGATTGCAATAAATTATCGACTTCATTCTGACGCAGAAGGGTAGAGTCAAGGGTTTTCCATTCATTACTGCATAAAATATCCCAATGGACTTTTTGTTCACCTTCAAATGATCCAATTAATGTGTTTTCTGTTCCTTCCAATACTTGGATCAGCAAGGACACAGTTTGAAGATGATCGGCATTTTCAAGAGCAATGTACATTTCACCACCTCTACAATAAATAGGTGCCAATGTGCATGACGTGTTCGTGATGAATTCAAGTTGAGATTTTAAATAACCACTTTCTTCAGAATGCCCAAATGGATGATCGTGGAAAAATTGAATGGATTGTTCTTCATAGGCAGACTTTGAAGTATCGTTGCAGCTGATGAAGTCTTGAGCGGTATATGTAACACTCACATCTTCCGTAAGAGGTGTATACGGTTGATTCGGTAGAATGATTGAATTTGATCCGGAATTTGAAATGGCCACTGCGTACAGTGTTGGATACATTTCATGTAAAAAAGATTGATTCGTAGAAAGGCGTATCGCTTCTACAATGCCTGAGTTGTATCCAAATCCATTGATTGTGAATGTTGCTCGAAATGGGGGAGACTCGTATTTGGATCCAAACAAATTGATGTTGGTCTGAATAGTCTGCCATTTATCATTGTGTTTTATTAAACTGGTCCCTTTAAAGTAGTTTGAATTAGTAACAATGTTGCCAACGGTTAATTGAGGATATGACACGTTGTATGCACTCTTTGAAATCCCTGAAATAAAGGATGTTTTGTATTTGTTGTACCAAACAGGAAAGTTGTCTGGTGTATTTTTCCACTTAATATCAACTTTAATTTTGTCCCATTTTTTGCTAAATATTTCCTCGTGGTAAATTGATAGACTTGATCCCTTCACAGGTGTGTTCGTGAATGGGAACATTGGTTTTTTTGTGTTTAACGTACCTGTATCGCTTTCAAGCGTTAAGTTTCTGAGTTTTTGAACCTCGACTTTAATTTTTATCGAAGAAATTTTCTTTATGAGGTTCTTGTAAGTCAGTAATCCATTAGCATTAGCTGGTTTTAGAACAAACTTGAACATTGGGTCGGACGTGTCATAAGCCCCTTTGTGAATTTCAGAATCATAGTCAACTGTTTTTTCCTGTCCAAGCCCAATATTGACATACAGACTTAGTTTTTTGGAAGTAACATTTAATTCAGTGCCAAATGGACTTGAAGTAAGAACACCAATCGAATCTTCTATTAACTTAAGAGGACCGATCCAATCCTTCTCCCCAGTGTAATAGACATCAATTGAATTGTTCAATTGATCGAAATTTATAACATCCATGCTTTGAGCAAATTGCACATCGAATTGCACGTGACGATCGCCTTCTGACAGGCTCAATACATGTGAAGCAACTGAAAACCCCAATTTAGCATCTGCTAGTTCTGCATAGGATTGATCTACGCGGTTATGATTGTATCCAAAGGCATACCAAGAAGGTGTCTCTTCTGTAAGTGGGGCACCCAAACCATCGAGTGAATTGGCTACTTCAGCGGCTTTTAAATAATAATTCTGTTGTGAAATCCCAGAGATAGGATCAAGTGTATCGTGATCAAAATAGACATTTCGTATAGCGTTAATTTTTGCTTGATTCGCTGCGAATTCTTCAGGGAGTTGATACTTTCTAAGTTTTCCTAGATCATCCTTTTCTCCGTTCAGCTGTGTTGATTGATCAAAAGAAGCCTGAAGGATGTTTTTCGACAATTCAAACAGAACGTGCACTTTGTCTTCTTGTGCTGGTACACGATCAATTTGAAGAATTTCTTCGTAATAATAATCCAGATGTCTCCGTGTCAACTTATTCATGCGTTCAGACGACAACTCTAAAAGCTTTAAAAAGCAAATGAAAAGGGTTAGGTGAGGAGTGAGTTCATCAGATTCATCAAGCTCCTTTAATAGTTGAATTGTTTCTTCTTCTGTTTTGAAAAATGCCTGCCAATCTCCGTCAGGAACAAGGTGATTGCTGATATCAAAATAATTGACGTGTTGAGCGAAATTATAGGCAAATTCCATCCATTCAGAAATGCCAAATCCATGTAATTCTACCGTATCAGGATTCAAAACGGTTTTATTACGATCAAATTGATCAGTTCCGCTCCGTAAGAGTACTTTTTGTATTGTGTTACAATCTCCGCTCATTTCTTTTTTCTTTTGTTACACATCGGTTCCTTCACCGCGGTAGAATGGATAAACTAGGTTTCTTCTGGAATTGGTTGATCTAACCATGAAATCAAGTTCGATGAGCACGATTCCGTCTAGAGCATCATCTAAGCTGATGTCAATAAAATTCAGGCTGATTCGGTGTTCATAATAAAGAATTGCCGACTCGATAAGATCTTTGATGTAGGTGATGGTTGTAAGATTGATAGGAGCGAATAGAAGCTCTTGTAAATTGCATCCAAAATCAGGTTGCATAATACGTTCACCAATACGTGTAGATAAAATGATTTGGAGACTTTCCTCAATATCAACTTCTCTAGCGCTCATGGCTGTTTCCTTTAAATTCTTGTTGAACTCAGGAGGAAATTTCCAGCCCCTGCCTAAAAATGAATTATTTTTTTCCATAGTGTTATTCTTATCCTATTAATACTGTTGATTCGCCTGCAATAATAACCCCTCCGTGAGCAGTAGAATCTCCCATTCTTGCTGCTGGCATGCCTCCAATTAACACTGTTGGCGATCCGGCTATTAATGAATCGGGTGGACCAGCACAAGTGGCCATATCCCCAACTTTTGCAGCGGGCATCCCTCCAATCAAAACTGTTGCTTCTCCTGGAGGAAGTATCGGTCCACCGGCATGTGGTACATTGCCACTCACAAGCGGGCAGGCGTGCATATCTGTTATTCTTGCTGCTGGTAGTCCCATATCTAATTAATTTGTACAAGTGATCCCTTCAATACTGCGATGGCGTTGGTAGATACTTCCGCACCAGCCATACCCTCAGCTTTGAATTCGGCATTTGCTTTGAGGTTAATATTTGTTCCTTCGATATTCACGTCTCCAGTGGCTTTGATTGTGATATCTTTGTTGCTTTCAAGATCAATTCCATTACTGCTTAGCGTCACAACATTGGAATTTTCATCTTCGATTTTTATATCTCCTGAATCATCATTGAGTGTTAGGATATTTCCATTGGGCGTTTCAATTGTTACTGATTTCTTGTCATCGTCAAAAATGAATTTGATTTCACTGCGCGTCACGAATCCTTTTTCATGATTGTTATCACTTGCAGGGATTGGAGAAGGATTGGCGCTGCTGTGCAACATCCCAAGTACCACAGCGTCATTTGGATCCTCATTAATGAAACCAATGATGACTTCATCTCCAATTTCTGGACGGAAAATGGAGCCTCTATTGTTACCTGCATCCAATGAAGCAGTTCTACACCAAATCCCTTGTTCTTCGCCGTTGATGATCGGGATTTTGACAAGTGTTCGTTCTGCTCCCTCAGGATCATCTTGCAATTGTGAGACAATTCCAATATGCAATCCCTTAATTGCTGGGAGTAAACCTGATGCCGGACATGTGCTGATGTCGTACGTTTCAGAAAACCATTTTGGGCTCAAACCGAACTGTGCATCTACCGTCCATTGTCCTTCACATATCGTATGAAGAACCCCAGTAACATACGCTAGTCCATTAAATCGATTCCCTACACCTTCTAACTTGATAATTGTGTCGGGTTTAACAGTGGGGATCCCTTCAAATTTTACACGACCTCTGACTTTTGACAATTGTTGGTAGAGTAGAGTGGCATCCGCCCAATTTTGCAATTCTAGGTCGTTGAGGTTTCCACCATGTCTAAGTTCTAAGTTATCCAAGCCAACCACATTTGAGAGGTTTTCGGAACTTAGATTGCCATTTAATTCGACTGCCGGATCTGTCGCTTCAATTTCAATGATCTCTTGATCTGCGTTATTCCAACTGTAGGATGTTACTGTGCTAAACTGATTACGTGAGTCAATTTCTCCGTCAAATTCAAGCATTGAAGATCCGAAGACAATCGTTTCTACTGCTGCTTGATTTAAATTCGGACTTTTAATGGACAACTTACCGTCGTCTGAGAAGCAAAGCTTACCATTGGCTTGTGCTCTGGAAACGATGAAATCCCAGTCTGAGGAATTGTATTGAACGAGTTCCTCGTGTTCATAGCTCGTTGCCTCAACATCGTACTCCGTGTTATAGTTGTCGAGTATTTCTTCGAATATTTCGCTGTCAGAACTTTCGTAATAGTATTTTGATTTTCTGCCAATAGTCGATTTTACAATTTCGTCCTTGCATTCAATGTAAAGAAACGAAGAGTTGGCTCTTACTTTAACACAATGTTTGATGATGATACCTTCAAAAATTATTTCTTCGTCAGAGTGATAGCCAGCAGTTATTTTAATTGAATTACCAGGAATTAAAATATCTTGGTTACTCACCTCAAAATCTTGTGCGGATGCTTCTCCATCCCCAATGATAACGGATGCCGTTGGAATACGATTAACCTCTTTAGATACCGTAATGGAATGAATGTCAAGTATTCCAGATAATTCTTCTCCATTAATGAAAACAGTGAAGGTGATCAAGTCAGGATTCTTTGGAGTTTGTATGATTCCGCTATTGTTCATTAAAGTTGCTTATCAATTGGTGGGAAATAAATTGTTTGACCAGGTGTCAATTTTCTGAAATTCGTTATGCGATTGGCGATTGCGACTTGCAGATAATATTTCGAATCACCGTATATTTTTTTGCATAATAGAGGTAAAGTATCACCTTCAATAATCAATCGCTCATGTGTTAAATCAGGTGATTTATTTCCTTCAAGAGCAATTTTCTTTTCTTCATCTACAAATTGCTTGAACTTTGTCTTAACAACTGCTCTAAGCGGTTTGCCATCTGGATTAAATAGTTTGTATTCAATATTGAGTTCAACGGCAATACCAATAAAAAGGAGCGAGCCCCAACTTAATTTCAAATAAGGTGGTTTGTGTAATTCACCTGAATATTCGTAGACTACTTCTTTGAATTTACATATGTCATCGATCACTCCATTTTCCGCAGCCGGCGATCCCAGCAGAGCACCAGTTCTATCAAATAAAAATTCAAGATCTAATTCTTGTGGTGCGGTTCTAGTAAACTTTAGTTTACCGCCAGTTTTACCTTGAGCATCATCAGTTTTGTATTCTGCTTTGAAACTTTCAGAATAGCCACTGGGGTTTATTGTAACGTAATAGCCAGGCGTGCCTTCTTTGTCGTCTTTACCTTTTGGCCCAAATTTAAGCTCCGTTTTTAATTGCGGATCTTCAAAAGCCTGAATTTTCATTTTTGTTAATGTGCCCATTCTCTCTAGTGTTTTATCTTTCGTCTTTGTTCTTAATCACTTTCATGACTTGCTCCATACATTCTTCAATTACTGTTTCCTTCGCTTCTGATGAAGAAGATGAGGATGGAGTAGTATCGCCACTCACATTGATCTTGATGTGCATTTCTTTAATTTCAATTGGCATTTCGTAACAATTTTGCTGGGTTTGATCTTTTTGCCTTTGGTGGTGTTCGTGGTTTCGGTTGCGTATTGTCGGTTGTAAAATAATTGTATGACAATTCTAGGGTCTCAATTAAAATCTTGCTTTCCTGAGCATCCAATGAATCAATTTCATATTTCACTGGGATAACATGTACGATGTTCCAGACAAATATTGGTTCGTTGTACTCATTTTTAAGCGAAACGGTAAGATCGATGGGCTCGAATTGAAAATTGTGAATAGCATTCTTGATCCAATCAGTAAGCTTTGAATCCACCGCAAAGCCCCGTTTTAGGACCAAGTTTGGAAACTTGGTCCTATTGGGCAATGTATGCTTGAAACGGTTCTCTCCCCCTTCGGCATAGTCCTCTGTTTCAATGTCCGCAGAGAGTCCTGAGACGGATTGAAAAGCGACGTCCGATTTAGAGCTTCCTTCTGTGTTTGCAGATGTATTAGTAGTGCCTTTGAAGTTGAAATCAACGACAAATCTGAAGCTCAAGGGGAGATTATGTTCCGGTGTATTCATGTTTAGTCGTTTTGAATAGTTAAGCCTTCATGGGCCAATTCCATTGTTTCGATGGCTACTTCACTACCGTCTGCTTTCAATCCTGTAGATTGAACCTTCAATGGCCAAGCATTTCTGACTTTCCAAACCACAACTGGTACACGTGTCTCATCTAACAATGTGATTGTGATGTCTCTACGTTCAATTAAATTGTCTCTAACCAAGGTCCACCAATCAAAGTATTCATTGTCACTGGCAAATGTTCCTCGCTTAAGTGTGAGGTTGGAATACTTTGTCATTCCTGCTAGTTTTGTTTTTGTGTATTCAGGACTCGCTCCGTGTCGGTATTCAAGGACGTCAACTTCAACGTCCAATCCTGATACTTCTGAAAACCCTATTTGAGTTCCCCCCCAGGTTACCACGAAACTGTAGGTCACTAATGGATATAAATCACTCATGATATTTGTTTTAAATGTTAGTTAATTGATTAATTATGCTTCTTGCATTTTGTGAGAAAAACGGAGTACGATAAATTCTGCAGGGCGTACTGCTGCCATACCGATTTCAATAATCATCTTTCCTTCCAAAATATCTTGCGATGTCATGGTAGATCCTAAACCAACACGCACGTAAAATGCCTGATCTGGTGTAGCTCCAGCCAATGCTCCAGCTTTCCATTGAAGTGTCAAGAAGTTCTCGATCATTGCACGAACGCGTACCCATGTATTGCCATCGTTTGGCTCAAATACGAATGCTTCTGATGCTTCACTTACAGACTCTTCAACAAAATTGAAGAAACGACGCACAGAGATATATCTCCATTCGTTGTCATTACCAGCTAGCGTTCTTGCTCCCCAAACCATTGTACCTTTTCCTGTAAATGTTCGGATCGCATTAACCGATTTACCAGTTGAGGTAACGTTAAGGTCTGCTTGCTCTTCCTGTGAAACTTGAACTGCAGGCTTAATCACATAGCTCAATGATGTGTTGGCCGGTGCTTTCCAAACTCCTTGATTCGAGTCAATTCGAGCGTATACTCCTGCCATTGTTGATGATGGTGGAAGGGTGATTGGAAGTGCTGCGATTTGCACTTTGATGGTATTATAAGCTTCGTTGTCAAAAGTTTCGATAAGACTTACATACCTTCCATTTAATGAACCATTATCTGTGTCGTAGTTAGCGACGTCAGCAGAATTAACTTCTACAATAATACTGGCTAATTTCGTAGATGCACCTTCTAACAGATCTCCACCCGATGGGATATCAAAAGTCAATGCAGATGCATAAGGAGTTGGAGTGTACGTGTGTACTAATAATTTAGCAATCTCATCCTTAATGTTTACCGTGTCCGTATGAACTGTAAGTAGCCTCTTGTCCGCATTGCTGTCGGATTTCAATTTTGTTAACAATGTTGTAAGAATATCACGCACTTCCTCAGCCTTGTCAGTGCCTTCAAAATAAGCTTTGAAGCCTGTAGGGCCTTCATATAATGCAATTATTGCAGCAATAGCTGGAGCATTTTCCTCGATAGAAGATATTACAGAATCGATATCGCTCTTAACTAGTTCTTTTAATTCGATTAACTCGTTTAGATCATCAATTCCAGCTTCTAGCAATGGAATAAACGCAGTAGTATTAGCTGGGGTATAAGGAGCTGAAGTAGGAGATCCATTTGTAACATCAAAAGTATCTATTAAAAATTCAATGATTTCTGGAATTGATCCTGTAACGGCAACAGCGCTACTATAAGGAGTCGAGCCAATATAGCTTCTTAAATCATTTATTGCTGTATTTAGATCTGTACTCTTTGTATTTAAACTCGCAAGGGCCGCAGGTACAGCATTTGGGACTTCTGCGAAATGTTCAATAAGAACACTGTTTTCATCATATGCATAGTCCAAAATCGTTTCCAAAAACGGATAATATGCCGCACCATATTTGAGATATTCAGAACCTACTGCTTCTCTAAGCTTAACGATCGGTTCGTTTGGATCATTGATTTCTTCGCTTGTATAAGAATCGATAATTGCAAACCGATCTTGTAAGCTGTTACATTGGGCTAGGGCTTTTTGGTAGATTGCACCAAAGTCGACAACATTTCCTAATTCAGTTGCATCAGGAAATAAGAGAAGTGTTGGTTCATCTACTTTTCGAATTTTGGTCAGTCCATCTTCGAGGTCTCCCAATAATGGTATTGGTCCAGAATAATCTCCAACAGACGTAATATAACAGGGACCACCTCCATTTGCGAAGTACATTTGTAGTGAATAATACATCTTATATGGTTTAGGATCACTAGGCTGGTTGACTTTAACCGCTCGCTGAGTACTACCATTAACTATTGTATCATTCACAGTAACTGTGATTGAATCCTCTAATGCGGCTCCGCCAAAATACGTTTCGTATTCCAACATGGAAGTAATGCGTTTAGGTACTAGGGAGAGTGAATCTCCATTGATTTCTTCGGCTTTTTCTGTATACCCGATAAAGGCAGGTATTGCCGTTTCTACTGATGCCACTGAAGGCGGAAACTTTCTAATTTCCTCCACATAGACACCTGGTGTTTTAAATGTTGCCATAATTGTGATTTTTGATTTGTATTTATTTGTGATTAATTAATTACTTAGTTTTTTATGTTACCTCATTCATGAAAACTTCTGAGTAAAAAATTCCGCTCTCTGTGGGTTCCTCAATAATCAGTTTTGCATCTGGGTTTGGGTACGAACGTGTGTTTTGACCGCTACCACCTATAATTTCTAAATGACCGTTTTTCGTCAGTGGTAAAAGCGCTGGGCTATTACTTTCCTCGTAAATAAAAAGAATGTCCCTGTTGGCAGTGGGATATCTCCAGAAGGTATGTCGATTTTCAAAGATCAGTTCGAAAGCTGGAACAACTGTTGGAAGATCAATTACATCTGGATTAGTGGATACAATTTCATATAGGTGAGTGATGTCTAGCTCATCTGTTAAATGAATTCGGATAATAGCGAAAATGCCTTGGCGCTCTGCCGAATTGATGTTCGATCCATCTATGTCAATTGGGTCTGGTGTGCCTACAAAATCAGTTAAATGATGGTAGTTAATTGGTAGTGTTGTGTCTTTAGTTATTGGATAAGGATCTTCTGCGAGAACAACTTCTGCTGGTAGCGGTTCTTGATTGGACAGAAAAAGAATACGTTCCCGATTAAGATCGATATCCGTATAGTTCTCAAAGTACCGATCTTCAATTTTAACGATGAAATCAAAGAACAGGTCTAGCGACTCATTAAATTCAAGAAATGGTTTTCTAATAAATTCAGGCGGAGGAGTTCCAGGATTTGGTGTTACCAAAGATTTTATGAATACACTGAAACCATCCTTAGAGAGAACAAATTTCGCCTTCCAGTTTTTCAATTTCACTTGTGTTGCTGCACTCGGTGCTATGCTTAGAAAATCGCCGAGATCATACAGCTTTTGATTCTCGGTTAATCGTTCCGTTGTAGGGCCCGATATTGGGTCGTAAACTTCTATACCATCATCCAGAAAATAATGATGGAAGATTTTATAATCAAAGAGTTTGCTATAGATATTGTTCAAGCCCATATCAAATGTTGTTGATGTTTTGATTCGTTTCTGTAATCAATCCGGCTTGATCAATTACCGCTTTGCGTTCTAGTTGAACTATTCTAAACTTGTAAAGAACTGAAGGCAGTTGTTTGCCTCCCAAACTTCCCCAGATGTAATTGAGTTCTTCGAATGATGGTGTATAGAGGTCAGCATAGATTTTAAAATTTCCAAGATTCACAAAATCCATAGAGTCAGATAGGTAAATTGTATTGGCTGGAGTGAAAACCCTTTGCCCTTGGAAAAACTCGATAATTTTTGAAATATCTTTTATCGATTCAGAATAGGCAGTAGTTTTGGTGCTGCAGAAAAGAACAAATAAGTTGAGGTTAACAACAGGATTTTCTAATTGAGAAATTCCATTCACTTCGGTATAATTTGGAACATTGCGCAAAGTTCCCTCTTCCTGATAATTAATTAGATTGACCAAGGTTTTTGCGTATTCGTTTCCCCCAGTTAGTTCTAATGCAGCAACATTGCCTAATTCAAGTTTAATGTCTAGACCTTCATAAGCTTCATCCAAGTAGATTTCGACTTGCTGCATCAATAAGGTCATTACTTCGTAAATCATAATTTCTAGCCTTTTAGTTGTTTTGGATATGCTTTACGATTCCCTGATATATTCTCCAAGCCAATTCTTTTTGAAACTCTGGATCTCGGAGTAATTTGAATTCCTCATAATTGTCGAAGAATAGACACTCAAGGAGTACTGCTGGACAATTCGTCTTTCGCAGAACATAGAAGTCGACTTCCTTGTCCTTATCGCCATCACGAGTATCATAGCGCAGTTTTAATTCCAGTGATTTGTAAAACGGCTCAATTTCATTTGCAATTGATTCGGCCAATGCATCTGATTTAGTAACTCCGCGTGTGGTGTAGAGCTCAAACCCTTTACCTCTACCACCAGCTGCATTCGAATGGATAGAAACAAAGATGGTTTCGCTTGCTTTGTACTTGTTAGCAACCTTCACACGATACGACAGAGAAAGATCTCTTGAGTCATCGGCATTCACCGTAGTGATAATATTGTACTCAGGTCCCAGCGATCTCAGATACGACTGCAGAACCCCACCAATTTGACGGTTCAACACACCTTCGTACGCAATCTCTTTAGCGTTAAATTTGTGCATCTTGCCATGCGTGGTGTATCTGCCATTTTCGTCGAGGCCGCCGTGACCGAAGTCCAATACTATATTCTTAACCATATGTTTATATAATTTGAGTTTAATTATCGTTTCATCCGAATAGGTCGAATGTTTAAAGCCTAAAACAGGTTCACCCGAATTGAGTGAAATGCGTACGAAGCAATCAAGTACAAAATGTACCCTATACAGTGCTGTGCCAGCAGAACTGAAAAAAATTAGTAATCGTGAATCAGTGGTTAGACATGCAATTCTGTTAAGAGATTGAGCGGCATGCCTGTGATTGTAAAACTAGATCAAATATTAAGTCGTGTCAAGAGTAAAAGTACCTGAAAGTGAGTAGATTAGTACCTGATTATTTTAACAGAAAAATTGAGTAGAAAAAAGTAATAGTACTGTTAAAAAGGCTATACTGAAGATTTTAAATCCCTATTAACTGGGAATACGGGTAGCGATTGCGCACTAAATTTCACAGGTATAAATACCTGCTCAGTTGTTGGGAATTAGAATGAGTTGATAAAAGGAAGATCGTTAGATTGAAATTTTAAAAGGCCAATAATCATTTTTTCTTTAAAAGATTAGAGCCTCGCAGGGAATTGTGGAACTTTTACTGAAATTGAGATTCACATCAATCGATTAGCGAATAATGTTAACATGTCCAACGACTAATTGTCTCTCATCCGTACTGGATACTTTAAAGTCTATTTTCCATGTATATGTTCCGTCCTGAACTATATTTCCATTGTACGTACCATCCCATCCTACTGAATCGTCAAAAGACTCCCAAATAATTTCACCCCAACGATTAAAAATTAGCAAGTGAAAATCAAATGGATCATATCCTGAAGAAAAGATTGCACGGAAATATTCATTATAGTCATCCCCGTCGGGTGTAAATGTATTAGGTACATAGAAGATTAACTCTTCATCTACTGCTATTGTAGAATAGGCGGTATCTGGACAACCAGCTGGAGAAAATGCAACTAGCATCACTTGGAAAAAACCTGATCCATCATCTGGGAAAGTGTGATTCGGATTTTGTTCATTTGAATTCGAAGTCTCATCGCCAAATTCCCAAATGAATGTATCTGCACCAGTAGACGTGTTATTAAATTGGACAGTCGTATTAAGACTAGACAATGTAATTGTTCCTGGGCTGAAAGATGCATTTGGATTTGCCTCAAAATATACAGCATCAAGCACCGTAACGGAAGCGATACAACCTATGTCAGAAGTTGTAGTGAGTGTGATGTCAAAAGTACCTGAATTCGGAAATGTATAAACAAGAGGTCCACATCCATTAAGGATAGTACCATTACTTAATTGCCAAGTACAATCTGTAAAATTACCAGGAGTAGTATTCGTAAGTGTTACTGTATAAGGTTCACACGGTTCAAAGTCGACTATAAATGTTGGGTCGGGCACGGGGTCAATAGTCACCAATAATGAATCAATATTTACACAACCATTCTGATCCGTACCGGTTACGGTGTACCATCCACTGGTTGGCGTAAAAGGAACTCCATCAACTACTCCGTTATTCCATAAGTAATTTGTTGCTCCAGACCCAGTTAAAATTACTTGAGCACCATCGCACACTCCTACATCTACTCCTGCAAATACATTTGGTAAAGGAAATACTGTTAATGTGACGTTCATGACACTATCACACCCACTTATCACAGGGAAAGTCTGTGAGTACAAGCCAGATGTAAACTCCCAATTGCCATGTATCATAGCAGAATCTCCCTGACAGATCTCAATTACTGAAGCATAAACAACTTCTGTGTTTTCAATGACATCCACTGAGTCAATTCCCGTGCATCCCTCAGCGTTGGTTACTGTAATGAAAATCGTATTGTCTGCTATAGTAACATCTACAGTTGGAGTGGCATCCCCTGTTGACCATAAATAAGTAGGATACACTTGAGATGTTGACAAAGTCGTTGTTGTTCCTTGACAATAATCCAATGTTCCAACAATTATAGGTGTCGGAGAAGGATCAACCGATATAACCGCAGTATCTATTGCCGTACACCCATTTACATCAGTAAATGTTACAATGTAATCACTAGGAACCATTGGACTAACAGTAATCGATGAAGTTATATCTCCACCAGGACTCCAATTGAATGAGCCACCTGCTGAATTTGGGGTAGCTGTTAAAGTTACTGGTGTTCCAGCACAAATTGATTCAGAATTAACCACAACAGAAGCCGGAGGGTATACATCTACCCAATACGGAAGGGTCGTTGTACATGCTGGACCAGTAACCGGAGTCACTGTACATGTATAGTCTGTATAAGCTGCTGGAGAGACGGTTATACTTTGAGTAGTTTGTCCACCCGGAGCCCATAAATACGATGCACCACCCGGAGGTGCTTCAAGCGTAACAAATTCTCCAGGACATATATATTGCGGTCCTACTATTTCAAGTGGTCCACACATGGCATCTAAGTATACATAAGAAAAGTGTGCTCCTAATGTGCAATCACCTTGTGTAAAACGGATCGTAACACAAGAGCCGATATAGGGAGTAAGATCTAAAAACACATCTGTCCAAGGTTTATAATATGCATCAGCACCAAGAGGTGAAATTGTAAACCCAGGAATATTTGGTCCTCCCACAACGAGGTAATCACCACATGGGATGGAATTTCCAACACAATCAAATGCTTCTATTTCGAAATATGGCTGTTCTTCAGTTAGGTGAGGAACTCCAGCGGAATCCAAAGCATTCTGAATAACAACTGCATATGAATAAATCATCATTGCATTTGCAGGAGTGACAGTAAATTTTTGTTCTATAGAAGATCCTCCGTAATATGGATTGTCCAAGTCTCCTAGTCGAATTGAATTCGCACCTCCATTAGGGGAAACTACTGGAAATCCTCCGTACGGGTCTAAACCAGCACCAGAAGTAATTGTATGATAAGGAGCTAAAATCCCTCCATATACCGATGGGAAATAGTTTGGAGTAGGAGCACCAGGAGGTCCGGTTGTCATTGATGTAGGCCCCGCTGCCGGTATCGCTATTGCAGGAATACCATAAGTCCCATACCATCCATTAAAGTTCCCCGATTCAAACCCTATGTTGGTACATGCTGGTTGTAGTGGAGTTGGGGGAACATTGATGCAACTAATAACACCTTCCCATCCAAATGATACATACGTTCCAGTTGACTTAAACTCAAAGGTTAAACAGCCTGAAGTGCCAATAACTGTTGAAAACCCGTATCCTCCTGTATAAACTGCAATCATGGGAGAAGCTGTGCTTGGTCCATTGTATACCCATAAAGTATCTTCTCCTGGAACAATTTGCAAGGTTGAGAATTCCATTTTGATATAATCTCCTGGAGTATTCGCACAAAAGGTTACCTCGTAATCCTCATTCAAATCATACGCATAGTCACCGCTAGCAGGATCGAATATCGCTTCAGAATCATAGAAAGTACCAGAACAAGTGTTAATGGTCATGCCATTCACAAGATCCATTTCATAAACCTGCGCATTAGCGTTCAATGTACCAATAAGACTGAATAAAAATAAAAGCGAACTCTTTATATTAATGTGTTTCATTCGTACTATTTATTTTAAAAACGTCTACGATTTGCACTTCAAATTTTTTGATTTTTCTATCACTTGGAGCAATATGTTCAAGTTCTGATTCATGCTCATTAGATTGGTGCTCATCTTCTTGATCTTCAACTTGATCAGGGATTCCGAATTCCATGAAATTGCTGGAAAATAGCTCTAAATGAGGTCCGTCAACGACTTTAATAATCAATGAAGAGTTGGATTTCCGGTACTCCTCAAAATTAAAACTTAGAATTATGTCTAGTTGATTTTGAGAGAGTTCAGTGTTCGAAACAAGTCTAAGTCCTTTCTCTTGAAAAGAATCTTCGAAGAGACTTTGATCAACTTGACCATAAGCAGACAGGCTTAATGCAAGGAAGAGTGCACCAATAATATTTTTAATCATGATTTCAGTGGTTTAGTTGAATGAATATCATATGAATTCGATTCAACTAAATCGAAACCAAAACCTTTTCTTGAAGTAATCAGATTAATGTAGCGTGATTCATCCATAAGTGCAGTAACTGGTTGATTAAACAACGGAAAGATAAGAAAATGGTTGCCAAAATCAGCGTTTTTTGTGTCTAGGATTAAAATAAAAAACTTGCATTTTTCAATGCTAATAATGATATTTTAAGTTCATAATGTGTAATGGTGTATTTATTCGTCTCCTTAATGTATATGATTGATGAATTGAAAATAGGTGTAAATACGGATTGATAAATTGATCGAGAGAGGCTAATTTAGTACTGTTAAACTATGAGAAATCTAAATAATTATTGACTTATGGATTTTATTAAAGAATGGGGTATGATTGCGGGAATTGCAGGAATCGGACTAGGTGTTTTCGTTGTTCTTTTTCGTAATATCTTAAGTAAGAAGATATTCCCAAAACTAACCAAAAAGCAGAGCCTTATTGTCCTTCTTTGTATTATGGTGATGACATGGCTTTTGGCAATATTCTCTATATGGATGTATTATAGCAATGACTCCCAACATAAGAATGATGACGATTTGAATAGATTCGATGACCTAACAGGAGATAGCACGGATTTAAATAATTTTCAAGACGATTCTATTAACAATGAGAATGGAGATGAAAGTGGACAAATTGTTATGGAATTTTCAGATTCTTCAATAGTTACTATTCCTGCCGATAGAGATGTTGAAATTATAGTTGATGAGGATACTACTACGCATGTTATTATAAATAACTAGAGAAAGTCCTTGTGTAAAAAAGATCAATGAAAAAGCCTTCACATACGGTGCAGACTTTCCCCCATAGAAGAGTGTGAAAACACCTAATATTAATAAGTGTAAATACCTGTTTACTGCCAATTCTTTTTATATCTATTCCCAAATATGTCTGGTATTCCTGTGAAGAATGCTCTAGGAAGTAAGATTAATGATTCAACAGGAATTGAATTGTCTATCGAACAATTTTCGCTAACTTAAATAAGAGTTGATCATATTGACTTAATTATTTAACCTACCAAAACCACTACTATGTTAGTCAAGACATATGGCGCTGCCGTGTTCGGTATCGACGCCACAAAGATCACCATTGAAGTTAATTTAGCTTTGGGGATCAATTTTCATTTAGTCGGATTACCCGATTCCGCTGTAAAAGAAAGTCAACAACGAATCAAGGCGGCATTTACAAACAACGACTATAAATTCCCTGGAAGAGAGATAACTGTAAATATGGCTCCCGCTGATTTACGAAAGGAAGGATCAATTTTCGATTTACCAATAGCCATAGGAATTTTATCGGTAAGCGACCAGTTACCACCAGATCAACTTGAAGAGTATATGATGCTGGGTGAACTCTCATTGGATGGAGAGTTGAAACCATTGAAAGGTGTTCTGCCGATTGCTCTATGTGCTAAAAAGGAAGGCTTCAAGGGAATAATTATTCCCAAAGAGAATGCGAACGAGGCGGCTATGGTAGAAGGATTGGAAGTAATTCCGGTTGACAACCTAACAGAAGTAGTTGATTTTCTCAAAGGAAGTCAAATAATTGATCCAGTTAAAATTGATGTACAAGCGTTGTTTAATAAATCATATAACGTTGCTGGAATCGACTTTAATGATGTGAAGGGGCAAATGTCCATTAAGCGCGCCTTTGAAATTGCAGCATCTGGCGGACACAATGTAATATTAATTGGTCCTCCAGGTGCCGGTAAATCAATGTTGGCAAAACGATTACCGACTATTTTGCCTCCGATGTCTATTGAAGAATCACTTGAATCCACAAAAATTCATTCAGTGGTTGGTAAAGTTTCATCCGATCAAGGTCTCATCACAGAAAGGCCATTTCGAAAGCCGCACCACACGATTTCGGATGTGGCTTTAGTCGGAGGCGGCGGTTACCCTCAGCCAGGGGAAATTTCCTTGGCGCATAATGGTGTTCTATTTTTAGATGAATTGCCGGAATACAAGCGAACCGTATTAGAAGTAATGCGACAACCAATGGAAGATAGAACAGTTACAATTTCTCGCGCAAAATTCACTGTGGACTATCCTGCTGGATTTATGCTGGTGGCGGCAATGAATCCCTGCCCTTGTGGTTATTACAACCATCCAGACCGAGATTGTACGTGCGGATCGAATGTAGTTCAACGCTATTTGAATAAGGTCTCAGGCCCGCTTTTAGATCGTATAGACCTTCATGTTGAAGTGACACCAGTCAATTACGATGATCTTGCCAATGACATGCCAAAAGAAGGAAGTGCTGAGATTAGAAAGCGAGTAATAGCAGCAAGAGATGTTCAGCGACGACGATTCGATAATTCGAATGTTGGATCCTTCGAACCATCGGAAAATCGAATTGTCGAGCAATCGATTCATTCCAACTCCGAAATGTCCTCAAAACAAATTCGTGAACATTGTCAATTGGATAGTCAAAGTGCCGAGCTGTTAAAAAAGGCAATGAATAATTTGGGATTCTCCGCGAGAGCCTATGATAGAATTTTGAAAGTAGCACGAACAATTGCAGATTTGGCAAGTTCTAAAAATATTGATTCGAAACACATTGCCGAGGCGATTCAGTATCGAAGTTTGGATCGAGAGAACTGGGCAGGCTGATACCCGTAGAAAATCTACATGAAGGGTAAGTTTTTTTAATGGAGTTAAAAAAACACCCTGGTGAACATGGACGTAAAGTCATTGTTTAATTTGTTGATTATCGAGCTGGTTTTATGCTCATTGCTGGGATGAATCCGTGGGGTTATTGCCCATATAGTAAAACCTTCAAAGTTGCTTGAAACTTTGTGTATACGGACTTAGACGAATGTACTACCCTTGGCAACCACTTACGACGAACACGTTTAAAGAACAACTCCAAAATTTCGCAATCTCTCCTCATTCTGTCCGTGAAAATCTCGTAGCAGGGAACAAGCAATACGCCCAAAAAGAACACTTACTGAAAACAAGAGAAAAACACATTACTGATGTAAAGAATAAGATTCAATCACTCTTTACTCTTTACGAAAATGGACAAATACAACTTGATGAACTGTCAGACCAACAAATGAAGAACTCTCGAATTATCATAATTCATTTACACATCAGGCAAGTATCATAACGCAAACACTTAATGTCTTACAAGATGTCTATGGCAGGTGGGATGAACTTACAAAACAACAGAACGAAACATTATTGAATCAATGACTGAAAGTATCATCATTGACACCGACAGTGTCGAGATAACCATAAAACAACTAACCCCTTCTTTCTATGAAATGAATAGAAGGACGAATTGATTTAATCTATAGTGGTTGATATTCGTTGGATGAAAAAAATCTATCCAAGAAATACGTTCTCAAATGCTCTATAGAAAAAGCTTACACTATTGTTTCGACTAAAGTGAATTTAATAACTTGAAAATCAGATATTTTAGTTACTTACAATAAGTAATTATACCTATTTATTAGCGTATAAATACTCAAGTATAACAGTATAATTACCCATGCTAAAAACAGTATAAATACCTGTTAGTCAACTAGGTAATGCTACCTGATCTTTGATTTTATGATAGGAAACATAGTTTTTATTGCTAACATTACGCACCACTATTCCTAATTTGAATTCTCACTTGGTTCACTATGAATTAAAAAAGATAATAGTCTGATTTTGTCAAGATTATTATAATTCAAGAACTAGAAAAAGACTATTAAGATGGCCACAAATAAAAAGCTTAATTCTTCTTGGAATACGTTGTTTTCAAATATTGAAGAACAAGGAGTTCCATTTGATGAGCCAGTATCTTCTTCAAATGTTTATTACGCATTTCTTGCAAACATTGAGTATAACTACAATAACGATAAATATGATCTTTTCTTTGAAATGGTCAGCCAAGAATGGATGCAAAACACGATTCTATTCAATGATCAACTTCTAAAAAAGCCATCATTAAGCCCTCCTCCAAAGTCACCAGCGGTCCTTTACGGTATTCAAGATGCCGAGTCAAGTGAATTAATTGATGCATTGGGCGTTGATAAAATAGATGACATCGAAGAAGGAGCATGGTATAAATTGGAGTTTGATGTGGCTCCAGATGGAGAAAATCTAGATGAATCAGATTCAAGTCTATGGGGAGAGATTTTTGATTACGAAATCACCAATGATTAAGCTATGGGAAAAGGACCAACAGTAACCGTAAAGACATACGGTAGATACAATCTAAGAAGCGGAAGAAAAATAGATAAAATAGGTAAAACTAGATTGTACACCCGAATGAGTAGATTACATGGGATGAGATTACGTCCTCTACGTAGAGTCTTGCCAGTTCTACCTCCAATTCAGAGTATTGGAATAATGGATATCGGTCAGGGTAATTGTAATTTATTGTTTGATCAAACCAATACCCCAGTTACGTATTACGATTTTGGATATCCAAATCATTTTAATTATAGAAGTGCTCCTCTTTCACTAAAATTTGGAGATCCAGCTTTTTTGGGACCAATTCTACCTTCTGCCGCTAACGGAATTAACATCGTTTTGTCTCACTGGGATTTTGATCATTATGGGCTTGGGTATATTTATGGATTGGATAATATTCCTTGGACAGTTCCAGATGATGGTGTAGGTCCTTGGACGCGTGATTTTTGTGCGAGATTAGAGGCGAATAATATGCTTACTAGAGTAACGACTCCTGTTCATTACGCCATTAACTATACGATTTTTAGATGTGTTCCAACTCCAGGCACTGCGCCCATAGCGTTGCGAAATAATCGCGGTATTGCCATGAGAATTGCAACGAACTTACCGTCTACAGACGCTACGATTCACCGTGTTTTATTAACCGCAGATGCAAACTTTGATACCGTTCCTCCAGCTGCACGGCAAAATTTAACTGGAATTTTGGCAGCTCATCATGGCTCAGGCTTACATGGCGCACCTGATCATTTGCCGGTGCAAGCAAACAATTACAACAATCAAGGTCGTGTCGCTTTTTCTTACGGAATCAAGAATGGAGTCTACTGTTATGGACATCCAAGACCTGATGCAGTGCAGAAATATATTGATGCTGGTTGGAATAGGCAATGTTCAACAGCTGAAGGGGTTAATGTTAGAACAGATCCAACGCAAGCAAACAGGGGAAATATACGAATGGGGATTAATACTCCATTAGGACCTGGGTTCCAAAATACCGCCTTCACTAATTTCCCAAACCAACTCGATTGATTTATGGCTACTGCAAATCCAATGAACTCACTCGCTGAGGTGAAATCTTGGCTTGAAACAATTACTGCTGCAAGTTCTGTTACGGTTGCTTCAAGTCAATTCGATGCAAAACTGGTAAATGATTTATTTACGCTTATTCCAGATACGGACTCACTTTCATTGACGGGTGTTCAGCCAGATGCTGATACATACACACTAGTTGGTACTGGAAATGTTCTAGGTGAAAATAGTGTGACAATGACACTCATCTTTAGTGAAATAACGGATGAAGATGGAGCCACTCCACAATTGGCTCTGGATTTTGAAATGAATTTTTCACCTGTTTTAAGTTGGACATTAATAGACTCTTTTAATTTAGTTTTTGAAGTTAAAAAAGCAGAAATAAAACCAAATGCAGATTTAGATGTTTTGGGCATGATTTTCACGGCTGAATTGAAAACAACTACTTCGGATGCCAACACAACACCTCTAAGTATTCCAATTGGATTGGCAATTCCAACCTCTGATTCAGACTGGTTATTGACAGCAAACATAGACTCTCCAGTTAACAGCATGTCAGATACTTCTTTGGCTGATTTAGCAGGAAACTCTGCAATATCCACGCTGCTACCTACCAAATTGTTAGATTTCAGTTATCTGTCTTTGAATTCATTTGAAATGTCTTTCAACCCTTTGAAAGGGACTTGTTCAAATATTCAATTTGAAATTGGTTATTCAAAGCCTGGTGGTTGGCAGTTTATTTCAGACAACTTCATTGTTGATGGAATCGTTCTCGATTTTGGTGTGTCAAACGTTTTTGGGTATACAGCTGATAAATTGTTTGAAGCTGGATTGGTCGCGAAAATGACGATCGATGGAGTTCAAATCGAAGTAGGGGGACAATTTCCAGACAAATCAGTTTATGCAAGACTTGAAGACGGTTCTAGCATTAATCTGACAGCATTATTTGAATACTTCGGTGTACCTGGTTTGGATGGTTTTCCAGATGTTAATATTACCACATTGGACTTTACTTTTTTCACTGAGAGTAGTTCATTTTTGTTCAATATAGGTATTGGAGTTCCAATTCCCCTTGTGGGCAATGTCGCCCTAGATAATTTCTATTTCGGCATTGATGCGGAAGATATGGATTCTAATTCCTCCACTGTTTCAGGAGAATTAAGCAGTCAATTTTCAATTGGAGATAATACTAAGTTATTGCTTTCAGGTAAATATGCAACGGGAGACGGTGTTACGTTGACCGGAGAAATTAAAGACTTAATGATTGGTGAATTAATTACAGATTTGGGCAGCAAATTTGGAATTGATGATTTACCAGATTTTATCAAAGACATCGTCCTTGATGATACTAAAATAACCTACAATACTTCTTCGAGTGATTTCACTTTTGACTGTAGTGGACATACAAGTGTTGCAAACAATGATCTCAAAATTGATGTTTCCATATCAGCATTAACGAAATCAGATAAGTATGTAAAGAACCTTAAAGGAACTTTGGAAATCGGAACTGAAACATTTACAATTGACTTTGAAACAGGAGATGACACTAAAATAACAGCAACTTGGGACACCAAAGGTGAGCTGAGTTTAGAGACCATTGCGAATGCACTTGGGATAGATGCACCAACCATTCCTCACGGATTGGATTTAAGCTTGAAATCTGCGAAACTAGAATACAACAGTACGAATAGCACCTTTTTAATAGAGGCTGAAGCAAGTTTAGGGAACGCCGTTTTTGTGGCAACTAAAAATCCAGCCGATGAGAGTTGGGTATTCTTTTTTGGCTTAAAAACTGGGAGAACTATTGATTTGTCTAATCTTCCAATTATAGATAAAGTGTCCAGTGTTACTGGGACTTTGGCTGTACAAAATATTGAAGTGGACATTGCATCCATTCCAATCGTTGATGGCTTAATTAAAACAATCAATGACGTAATAGGAGATTCAGATTATCCACAAGTTCCTGAAAATGGAATGAGTGGAAATGTTAGTTTTTCTATGGAAATTAATATTGGAGGAGACATAACACTCTTATCTCTTGGTGCAAACGATGCCGGTGAAACTGAAGGGGGCGAATCTCGCTCGAACGAAGATATTGTTACCGCCGATTCTGGATCATCCGATGATGACACTGTGTATTGGTACAAATTGGAGAAAAGCTTCGGGCCATTATATTTCCAGAAAATAGGTGTTGCTTACAAAGACTCGAAAATATTCTTCATGATGAATGTTTCAGCAACAGCAAGCGGGTTAACACTTTCCTTAGATGGACTAGGAATAGGTGTCTCACTTACTGACTTTGATCCAACATTTACAATTGACGGAATTGGAATTACGTATGCCAGTGGTCCAATCTTAATAAGCGGTCATTTAATGGGTTCAATCAGTCCTGTAAATTTAACAGGAGACATTCTCATTAAAACGGAAACAATCACAATTGGAGGTATAGCTGGATACACTGAGGTTGAAGGAAAACCATCATTATTCTTGTATGCGGTTTTAGATATTCCATTGGGAGGTCCACCTTACTTCTTCGTTACCGGTTTGGCGGCGGGGTTCGGGTTCAACAGAAAACTACTACTACCTGATATTGATGGTGTAGATACTTTCCCATTCGTTGAATGGGCGATGGGAATAGACGCCCCCTCATCAGAGGATGATGGGAATATAGCAGAGAAAATTAACTCCGTACTTACAGATCTCCTTGATAAAGGAATTGTCGCTCCAGAATTAGGGACGAATTGGTTAACTGCTGGCGTTAAGTTTACCACATTTGAAATGCTCGATTCATTCGCAATGTTAAACATTGTGTTCGGAACCGATGTTGAAATTGCATTGTTAGGACTATCGAAATTAACGATACCCGTCGGTGCAAATGCCGGTGGAGGTTCGGTTCCAGTTGTTGTTTTTGCAGAGTTGGCGCTTAAAGCTGCTTATTCATTTAACTCTGGACTTCTTTCAATACAAGGGCAACTCACGAGCAGTTCCTATGTTTTATCTAAAGATTGTCACATAACAGGTGGATTTGCCTTTTTTGCATGGTTCAAAGGACAGCATGCCGGGGATTTTGTGGTTTCGCTCGGAGGATATAATGATGCCTACACGGTACCAAGTCATTATCCGACAGTACCAAGATTGGGAATGAATTGGCAAGTAACATCTGATTTAGTAATAAAAGGAGGAGAGTATTTCGCCTTGACATCCAATGCTGTTATGGCTGGAGGATATATGGAAGCATCCTGGAGCAGTGGAGGAATAAAAGCATGGTTTGATGTACAGGCTGATTTTTTAATCATGTGGAAACCTTTCCACTACGACATTAGAGCCAGTGTTGATATTGGAGCTTCATTCAAAATTAACTTACTCTTTACTTCTGTGAAAATTACTATTCACGTTGGAGTAGGACTACATATTTGGGGACCTGATTTTACTGGAACAGCTACTATTGATCTTGATATTATTTCCTTTACCATCAAGTTTGGTTCTGGAAGTAGTTCAAAACCAAAAACAATCTCTTGGGCAGAATTTACCACAGATCTACTTCCACAGAAGAAGGTAAGTGCAGTTGCCAATAATAGAGATGCTTCGTTGGTGAATGAAGATGCCTCAAGTCCAGATCCGGATGTGTGTAAGATTGCAATGGCTGAAGGTCTTATTAAAGAGCTAAGCACTGAGGAAAATAAATTGAATTGGGTCGTAAATGGAGAGAAATTTGAATTGACGGTTTCATCAAATATTCCATCCAAAACATCAAGTTTCAGTGCTAATCTCGCGCTGTCACCAACTGGACAACCAACAAAAAGTCAAAACAAAGATTTTGGCGTGCGTCCAGTAGGAATAGCGGCTAAATATCTTGACTCTCAGCTTAATATTACAATATCGTCTAATGATGAATCAAGTAGCACTTTCCATGCAGTTAAAATTCAGAGTAGCGTAGCAAAAGGACTTTGGGAAAAGATCAGTTTTGATAGTAGTAATAATCCAATTGTTGGAAACCCCGTTGCAGATACAACATTGGACAATGTCCTTACTGGATTCACTATAGTACCATATGTTGCTCCACCGGATCATACATTGCCAATTGATCTTGTCAATTTACAATATACAATCGACCCCAATTTACAAGAGTATTCTTGGGCGAGTCCAGTAGTAGCGACTTCAGATCCATTTGATGGACTGACAGTATATGGCACAATAGAAGATAGCAAAGCAGTAACCAACAGAGCTGCAATTTTAGACGCAATCAAAACGATAAAAGATGACATCGACACTTCAATCAATGTAAGAGAATTGTCTAGCGCAGCATCGTACAGCTTATTGGCCGAACCAGAATTTAGATTAATAGGAGAAGAAAAGATTTAAAAACGATTGAATGGAAACAGAAGCAACAGCAGATATAATAAAGAAAGTTACTTTTATTCAGTACGACATTCCTCCTTTGAAAGCAGGAGAGTATACATTGACTGTTGAGCAAAAAGTAAAAGTGCCAACCGGTGACAATAATTACACCTCCAGCAAGCGATTTGCTGTTACTGGCGAGCGATTTTCTTTTGATCCTTCTGAGTTAAATTCTGTCTTCCCTCAGAACCACGCAAATGGTGAATTCTCAAAAGTTTTCCCACAAGTAGTATTTAATAGAAGAACACTGCCTTGGGAACGATCATCGGTAAAATCAGACATTACAGCTCCTTGGCTTGCAGTGTTATTGTTCAATGAAGGTGAGCAACCTGAGGTAACAGAAATGACCGCAAGTGATTTGGTTCCAGATGGGACAAGAATTACTGTAGAGGGCTCATCAGAAACAGGAACAGGGAAGATGCCAGCTAACTACTTCTCTTACCCAGGATTTTCAGACTTAGATTATGGTGAAACGCCTGCGGATAAATGCAACGTAATAGACATTGACCCTACAGACTTTAGCACTATGGTGCCTACTTCGGTAGACCTTCCTTACTTGGCACATATTCGCGAAACTCAAACAATTGACAAGGTAGATTCCAAATCCGATACGGATGAATTTTATGCAGTTGTTATGGGCAATCGAATTCCTAAAGACAATGCAAACAGTTATGCGTATTTGGTTTCTTTAGAGAACATGGGAGATGAATTACCCGGAGCGGATGGCACAAGTAACCTTCCTTCTGGTACAAGTAAAGTGCGATTGATTGTTTACAAATCATGGAATTTCACTGTAAATACAATGGATGAGACATTCAAAAATTTACTCGAAAACTTGAATAAGAGTGACTCTGGAGTGCAAGAACTTACCACATTACAATATCCGTATGATGGTAGCTCGCCAAGTACTAGCGACGTTCAAGCAGCACTTGCGAATCAAGCGAGTGGCAGTTTAAATAATAATGAAGGAACCATTTTAGTGCACAATGCGTTGGATATGGGCTATTTACCAATGAATGAACACTTGCGCCATTCTGGAAATACCGTTTCCTGGTATAGAGGTCCATTTGCACCTTATTCAATAACAAATACCACTGAAATTCCAATTTCATGCCCTGATGCCGCGAATAAATACAATGCATTCACTGGATTATTTGATGTCTCTTACGGTTCAGCGTGGCAATTAGGACAGTTATTGGCACTTCAAAATCAATCATTTTCCGTTCAACTTTACAATTGGAAAAAGAAATATTCTACGGATGAAATTATTGCCGCAGAACAAGAAGTAATTGATGAGAAACTAAAAGGAATAGATGCTTTTGGAGAAGTTTTAGAGCAGAAGCGAGCGTTGTTAGCAGAAACTCCAGAATTACCTAAAACAATAACTGGTTGGTTATCTGAATTGAGTCTTTTAAAAGGTGTTCCTTTTAACTATTTGGTGCCCGATAGTAAGTTGCTGCCAATAGAATCACTGCGATTTTTCACTCTCGATTTAAATTGGATCGATCACTTAATTGATGGCGCATTTAGTATAGGAAGATCAACTGTCGATGAACTTAAGCAGGATGCAAAATATGTGAACTCCTTTTGTGATGAAGCAAAAAAACTAAAAACGTCCTTCCGCAGACAGAAAGCGGAGTTGAAAAATTATGCAAGCGACGGAGAGACTTATACAGGATTTATCCTTCGTTCAGCTGTTGTTGCGGGATGGCCAGGAATCGAAGCGAATGGATACTCGGATACTGAAGGAACAGCCGAAATTCCCAAACTGCGGATGGAGCATCTCAATAATGATACGCTCATCTGCATTTTTGATGGAGATGTAAAAATGGTAGCATTACATGAGCCACCTGAAGCATTGCATGGAGGTTTAGAAGGGACAGCACCAAATCTGACAACAACCTTAAGGGAAGTAAATGGAAATAATCCAGGTCATCAGTTCTTGGATTCTACAGCTGCCATCCCATTACGCAATGATGAGCAAACAGTAAAAGTCTCAGAGGCTGCCACGTCAATATTGGACGCTTTAAATGCACCCCCATTAGACGAAAACGTCACGAAATTCACATCAGCGGAATACGCCTTGGAAATGATCAAGGGAGTGGTGAAGGTCGAATATATTAATAAGCAATAATCAAAGATATGTCAACAATAGATGCTTCTTCAGGCTTAGTAGTCCCTATAAAACTTTCCGCTCTTTGCGTAGGAGAAATTGATGAAAATAACGATTTAGGTACAAGTACTTTTGCTGGAGGGACAACAATATTCACAGAACAAACGCGTGAAAATGATGCTTTTCTAGGGTCAAATGTTGTTATCCCATATTCTGCGGCTCCTTGGAATCAACTAGATCAAGGTATTCATGTACATTGGAGCTTACCTAAAGCTTTAACATTAGGTACCGTTGATGAGTCAGGAGAATTAGCATTCCCCGCTATTTGCAATCGCTGGTTAGTAAGTAGATTGGTGGTTGAAAGTGATGGTACTGTCGATCGGAAATCATGGGTGATAGAAAGCGATTACCTTACAGATTCTATCCCAGAAGGGAATAAGGGGATTACATTACCCATAACCCCAGTACAAGAAGGAGGACAACCTTACCAATATGTTGGGAAAAATTCACCGTTGGATGAAGGTTGGTCAGATCCACAAAATAATGGTGTATTTAAAGAACGTGTTGGCTCAGAACTCAACACTGTAATTAGTGGAGATATTGGTTTTGCAGCCTTCTATCCAAATTGCATGAATATTTTGGGATTCCATGATACGCTTTCAGATTTAATGGTTCCAGTGAATGGAACTTTAGATATTTCCTATCAGGTTTCAGGATGGTTTTCTGATTTAACCAATGACCCTCTAAGTGCTGGGCTTACTTTAGATGAGATTAAATCTACACTTGGTTGGACATTTGATGATCCGGATAGCTCTATCGTAGACCATACTTTATTGTCTGCTTCAATACAATCGATTCAATGGAGTCCAAATGAAACGTATGTTGTGAATAAATGGCAGCAAAAACCAATTGAGGCTTCTTTGTCAGTGGGAAATAATCCACAAGAGACATTTTCAGCATACTTCAAAGATTTATTGCACCCAGAAAATGACTTTTTTGAAGTTATGTTGAATGCTCTTCAAGATGGAGTTATCAATTCATTTAAACAACCTAATCCAAATCAATTGGCAAGGATTGATGAATTGCTTCAACAGAAGAGGTTCGCTACCCATGACACAGGATCCATATTTGTCATAGTAAGTGAGGACCAATCAGGAACCGAGAAAACAGTTCTTGACCTTCCGTTAGCACTTGCTGAGAATCTGAATGTATTGAATATATCTCAACAAGATTTGGATTTTTACAATGCCTATATTTTCGATTATCAAGAAAATATGTTTTCGAATTGGTACCGTTTAATGAAAACGGATGATCCTGATATGCAGAATGACATTTACAGTCTACTCTACAATGAAATAGGCAGAGAATGGCCAGGAATAGCTAAAAAACAACAAGAGTTAGAGAGCCAATTAACCGATCAGTTCAATAAAACCAAGACTCAGGTAGATTCGCTTGGAGGAAATGCACGATTAAAATCAACGTCTTCTTCAAGGTATTGGGGTTCAAATGAACCAGTTATCACGTTGTCTGGTGAGGAAATTAATAAAACATACTCCTTCATTGATGTTGGACGATATTTGCCTTGCAGGCTAGATTCTCAATTGCTTACAGGTACCTCAGTGAGTGGAACAAATATCTCGTCTTCCAACTTCCCCAATGTTGCTTTACCAAATGGAAACAATCTCCCTTACAGTGTTTCATTTGGTGAATTGCTTTACGAGTCATGTTTTTTAAATACGTCTGCCATTTCTGGAATCACAGGAGTTAGTGCTGCTGAATTGAAGAAAGGTCTGCAATTGGCGCTGAACGGCGAAGATCAAAGCGTTTACACTTTTACAGGGTCCTTACCATTTACGTGGTGCGTTGTTTGGTGGGAATCGAACCCATGGGAGCCGATGTTTATGGAATGGACCGTAAATTTTGTTCCCTTGTTTGATACGAATCCCAATCATTCATTGCAAGATTATCCATCAAATTTCTTCACATCAAATTATAGTGTTGATCCTGATACAGGAGGAAACATTACTTACGTTGGATCACTAGACCCATCGACAATTGATTTTTCAAATGCACAGAAATACACTGGATCAAGAGTTATAAGTAATAGTGCAGCTGAAGGATTGAAAAAACAACTAAGTGATTATCTGGATGACAAAACCGATGCAACTCTTGAGCAAATTTTGGATGATCTGAATAGTAATATTTATTTAAGTCAATCATTGAGTGGAATCAATGATGTATTGATAATGCAAGACCAAACCCTGCAGTTGAATGTCGCCGTA
Source organism: Crocinitomicaceae bacterium (assembly GCA_033791225.1). Classification (GTDB taxonomy): domain Bacteria; phylum Bacteroidota; class Bacteroidia; order Flavobacteriales_D; family Crocinitomicaceae; genus UBA4466. Next base: position 839,380 of record JASJHD010000012.1, on the reverse strand, counting down.
GGAGAGGATAACCCATATGGAGATATCACCAATGCTCTCAGTGGTATAACTGGCGGTAAATTCGCGGTAGCACCAAATCCCAATGGATTTTTCAACCCTATTAGAGCGGGGTTTTATCAAATTGAGTTTACCCTATTGGATAAATACGGACAGAAACGAACCGTGGAATTGGATAAAACAATTTGCGCAGATTCTGTTACTACAAAATTCAATGGTAATGTAATACCTGATGTTATATACGCGCCAGCTCGAATTTCGCAATCATCAAGATTGTTGTTCAGATGGCTCTCTGCAACGGGTCCATTGTATCAAGAAATGAACGCACATCCTGTTACTACTCCCATCTGTGGTTGGATAATGCCTAATCATCTTGATGGGAGCATGTTCTTTTACAATCAGTTAGGTCATGCGCTTGGAACCATGTTCTTGAATGGAAATCAAAGCGAGATCATGTGGCAATCAGCTCCGGGAGATAACGAAACAGTTAATCAAACAGTAGAGGAGATATTCGCTTACCAAAACGAGAATTTAAAGGGCTTTGCTACTGCGTTAAGAAATGGAACTCCAGAATATTTCAAGGCAGTTTGGAAGTCAATAGACACAATGCACAATTTTGTAAATCCAGAAAATTTTGCTCAGAATGTTAATCTTGAAGTATTAGTAGGTAGACCAGTAGCTATAACCCAGGCCATCATCCGTTTGGAAGTGAATGGTATGACTACACGAAATGAGTCGTGGGACGCAATAAAAGAAGAAAAATACGACTCAGACAATGGCTTAACTCAAGTTGATTTCCCTGTTGTGCTGGGTAATGTTGACAAGATAAATGATGGATTAATAGGCTATTTCCTGCCAGATAATGGAACTTATGATTACACGACATTTTACACAGAAGGTGCTACAGGTAAAAATAGTGGTGTGGTGAAGCCGACCCCTACAACTATTCAACTTACTCCTTCAGCTAAAGTTACAACGATGGAACCACCACAAGAATCTGATGGTTCAATAACTGTTGTTATGCTAGTAGATCCAAGAGCGGAGATTCATGCAACTTTGGGAATTTTACCAACTAAATCAATTGATATCCCAAGCGATTTATACGTAGATGTATTGAGTACACTTGAATCAACCTATCAAGTTTCTCCACTGCTGGATGGAACCTCTGGTCTTAAATTACCACTTCCCAAAGAAGAAGGGTACTCATGGTCATGGATTGAAGAACAAATGGTACAATCTCAAATTCAATGGTCTGTTGACTCTGATATTGGTCCAGCAATGCAAGATGGAATCTATGATTATAGCCCACAAAATATTGTTGAAGGTTGGCTTCGATTGAATCCTGACTTATTACTCTTCAATCTTCTTAATTCTGATGACAAACCAATTGCATCAGGAGGATCAACGGAAGTATTGAAATTGTTAGTTAGCAACAAGAAAAAAAGCCCAATTGAGTTTACACCTGGGCAGTTAATTAACGAAGGAAATCCAAATACAGGATCCGTAATCTACATTCATTTTGGCACATTAATAGACAGAGCAGACGTTGCATCGTTGGTTATGGAAGCGGAAAATTGGGACTTTAAATCATTGAATGATGTGAAGTATGAAAATTATTGGGCCGCTACGCCAAAAGCAAATGTGACATTGGAAAATGATGAATCCCTAACCTTTACAATTTCATCAGCAAAAATTGCAGATGTTGGAGGACAAATACAGGTGTTCTATGATTATTACGATATAACTGGATTGAATGACGGAGTAAATTCTAGCCTCATTTCAATAACAAGTAATTAACCACTAACCACTAACCACTAACAAATAATAAATAAACTATGAATAATTTAACCCCACAGGAAATTATAGATTCTTCTGAATTTCCTCAGTTATCATTTGAACTGAACAATGGCTCTGTACTAAATACAGTGTATATCACTAATGATCCGTCAATTAATAAATTGACACTTGTTATTTCAACAAATGTCTCTGAGACACTTACTCAGGCAACACCAGTGCCTAAATCAGATGCTGGTTCTGCAAGTGGTTCCTTGTTGTATTTGGATTTAAGTTCATTTAACATGACCTCAGAAGAATTTAATCAGGTGTCATGTACAGCAGATGGATGGGCTTTTCAATTGTATAGTGATGGAATCATCTGTCTTGCTCCAACCGCAGATACAACGTTGGAAGAAAATTCAACGATTAATATCACCATTGATGGAGTGACTCTTATTTCTCCTACGTCTTCAAGTGCTAACTTGAATGTAACTTATTACCGAGTTGATCCAGCAGCGCTAGGAACGTTGCCGCAAGTATCGACATTTAAGGTAATGTTCCAAAATGCTCCAAGTGGAGGTGAGGACTTACATAACGTGATTGGTTGTCAATTAAGCACGCCACCTTATATTATTAATACAGTAGATGGATATCCTCAGGTCAATAATAGTCTAGCATTCGTATTTGAGCCTGGCCCAAATCCTGTAGAAGTGCCTTCTGGATCAGATTCAAAATTCATATTATCCTTTGTTTATGCAGATGCAAACCCAGGTTATGGTGCTTTAACGACAGTGAATCACGCCGTTAATATTAGAGTGAAGCAAGGAGAAAATGCTTCTGCTTGGCATATTTCACCAGATACATCAAGTCAAAATCCATCATGGACTTTGATTCCACCTCAGGGAGAACCGATAATCGGTACTGGAGTTAAATCCACCGTGGAAATTGATGTTCAGGATATCATTACGACATTTGAACCTGGACCAACGATGATGTTTGTTCAATATCAAGATATTCCAGGTTATGCGGATGGATCTTACTATATTTTATTGAATAAGTTACCACATGTAACAATTGATTCCTTAACTATTTCACCTAATCCAAGTGTATTAGAAAATGGTAAGGCAACATTAGATATAAGTTGGGATGTAAAAGATGCTGAATCATTGATATTACTTCCGATGAATAAGGATGTAACCGGTCTTACTTCAACAACTGTAACAATTGAAAAAACCGAATTAATTACCTTGGAGGCTTCTGGTAGTGGCTCTAAGGCCAATTTGGCATTCAAAAGTGAAATGGCGAATGTATTGCCTGTCGTTAATTCGTTTCAATGCAATCCAACATCAGTTTATAAAGGGGATTTCCCACATTCAACTCAATTTTGTTGGAGTGTAAATACCAATGATCAGGTGTATCTTGAGAATGATCGCACAGGAGAAAAAATGCCTATTTCGAATAATGGAGTAAAAATAAATTCAATCGCCGAATCTGAAATGTGGTCCTTGATTCCAGCCTCTGAAACTGATGCGGCTACATTAAGGCGAAACGCATTAATTCAAGGGTTTGACTTAGTAAACGCAACCAATTCAGTTGATTTTGCTCCGTCTTCAATTGCAGCTTCACCGACAAGTCAATTTATTGCAGCATCGAACAAAACTGGGAATTCAGTTTCGATTTTGAACACGTTAACATTAGACAACTACGTTTCAGCTCTTACCGTTGGAGCATCTCCTATTGATGTTCAATTTTCAAATAATGGAAAGTATTTATTTGTAGCGTGTAGTGGAGATTCAACACTACGTATTTTTAATGTTGCATTAGAGAGCTCAACTGGGAATTATAGTTTTTCTGTAAATGATTCTATAGCCTTGGAAGGTTCACCAGTACGAATTACACAAACCGTAAATGGCGGATATGTCTTTGTAACTTGTAATGACGATACTCAGGGTAAGTTAGCCGTAATTAAATTGAGTGGAACGGCATTTTCATTAACGCAAACTATTGACGTGGGAGAAGGAGCGGATGGAATCACAACTGATGCTAATGGCATACGTGTTTTTGTAGCAAATACAACATCTAAAACGATATCTGTAATTGGATACAATGGATTATCAGATGAATATGATTTTGTAAGAAATATTGATATGGAGACGAATGTTCCTTCTGATTTAGCAATTAGCGGAAGTGATCAGAGTACGTTGTTAATTCTGTGTTCTTCAAATTCTACTGTTATTGCTCAATCAACGACAGATCAAACAATTGCTGATGCACAGACGATTTCCGTTCCTGGTGGAGCAAAACGAATTACAACGACCGTTGGAAATTCTTACGCATTTGTGACGTGTAGTACAACAAATGAAGTGTCTTTGATTGGATGCTACGATGGTGTAGGGAAATGTGAATTGTTGACATCTATAGAGACCACAGCTGCACCAGTCAGCATTTCAAGTTCTTATGACGGAAACCTCTTGTTTGTAAGCGGTAGCTCAAGCAATATAGCGGTAATAAATTTGGCGAAATACCAAATGCAATCGCAGCCAGTAACAACGGTGAAATCGTACAATGGAGTCGCTGCATCACCAGATGGTGCAAATGTGATGACATGGTATAATACACTTCTTGGCTCTGGTACAGGTTCACCTGCTAACGGTATCTCAATATACAATACCGCTTCAGAAACGAGCAGTTCCAAACTTGATTCTGATGTGTTGATTCAGTGTATGTTTTCGACAGACATTCCTACAACGAAAGCTTATGCTATCATGAAGGATACGAATAACATTACAATACTAAATGCAACAAGTTTCGCGTCTGAATCAATGATTCCAATTCCTGATAGTGGTGCCAATAAACAATATCCGCTAGCTATAGCAATGGATATTGATCAAGCTAATTTGTTTGTGTTGACCATGGAGGAAAATACAAAAGCCTGCAATGTCTTGATTTTCAAAGCAAATGTAGCCACTAATTCGTACACCTTATCTCAAACAGTAAATGTATATACTGCAAGTACTTCTTCAGATAAAGTTCTCATGAAAATTAGTCAAGATGGAACATCCGTTGTTGTATGTAGCGCTTATCAAAGTAAGCTATGGAAAGTTGGCAAATCAGCGTCTGGAACCTATGAATTAAATGGAACAGAGGTGGGATTAAGTTTGATTCCTAAGGCTATGGCAATTTCCCCAGATAACCAAACTGCGTATGTTCTTCTATCTCAAAATTTGTCGTCAGCAATCGCTGTTATCGACTTAAGTACAATGGTGAGCACTTTGCAGAATTTACCGGCATCATATGCTACAATTGTCAACTTCAATGATTTATGTGTTTCACCGGATAATCAAACGTTATTTATGACGGATACAGATGTCGTTGGAATTCGATTGGTAGATGCGAGTTCTCTTAGAATCGTTCAGACACTTACTTGGAATTCTAATGTAGAATATCCAGTTGGAATTTCAATTCTACCAAATGCGTCTGCAATTTATTTCGCAGGACAAAATAGTGGAACATTAGGACAAATTATACAATACTAAATTTTTTTATCAATTTAACTTAAAATCAATTATTATGGCATTTGAAGGATTATTTATTCGAGATTACGTTGGCGAAACTGCTGACGGAAAAAAGGGAACAAGTTTCACGAATTCACCAGACATTGTCTGTTCTGGACCGACTCTTTTACCAGACCCTAATGTACTTACAGATCAAACACAATATGATCAAGGACTACCAAGCGCACGTAGTCAAACACCACAACAAAACAACTATATCTATGCACGTGGATTAAATACAACAGCAACTGCACAAACAGCTACGGTATTTTTATATTATGTGGATACTACAATTGTACTTTGGCCACAAAACTGGAAAAAGGATACAATAAGCTATAATGGGCATGACACAAATGCTATTCAGGTAAGTATGCCTGCGAATGGATTGGCAGCAACAGAAACTCCTTTTAGCTGGACACCTCCAAGCTCTGGGAAACATTTTTGCTTGGTAGCATGGTCACAAATTGGAGCTAGCCAAGGTGACGAACCAGACCTTTATTCTATTGGAACGGTAAGTAACATGGGTACGTTCATTTTAGACCACCCAAATATTGGATGGAAGAATACGATTGAAGTGGATGCTGAGGTTCCATCAATTCAGCAAGTTGCTACAATCACTGGACCAGCTGATGGCGGAGTTTTTAATATTGGGATTCAATGTGAAGGATTACCACCAGGAGGATATATTCAGTTTAATGTTCCTGGGCCTGATGCAGCGAATACGATTAACTTCCCAAAGACGAAAATTCCTACTAGTGGTTATGCTCCAACGGTACAAGTTCGTTGGCCTGCAGCATACGAGTCAGCGATTACGTTCACTTATTGGAAGGAAGATACAGAGCCAGCGGATGGATCAAATATAATTCCAATTGTAGGCAGCATGGGAGCGTCTTCTGATTCTTCAGAAGCTAGAGGTTTAGAACAAAATGCGGTTAATGAACTAATTAAGCGCGCTAAAAAAGAGGGCCCAAATAATTTGACTGATGTCCACCATTATGGTACTCCAAGAGAATTGGATGAAATCGCCAAAAATGGAATGACAGGTGAATTGAGATCCGTTCCTATTCAAACAATATTTATTGTTGGATCTGTTCCATTTAATTTGAAAAAGTAATTCAACTGGTTCAATTATGACAGATAAAAAATTATTTATTCGAAATTATTTGGGTCAAACTCCAGACAGTTTGACTACAAATGGTGTATATAATTCCCCAGACATAATATGTTCTGGGGATACACCAATTGGTAATCCGCATCAAATTACAGGAAAAGATGCATATGAGAACGGAACTCCAGATTTGAATGATCAAGTCCCTGCTGAAAAGAATTACGTTTACGTTAGAGGGTTGAATCCAACAAATTCTAAATTGGAATCAACGATCTTCTTATTCTATTGCAAGCCATCTGTTATTTTATGGCCACAGAATTGGAAGAATGCGGGAATTGGTTACAAAGGTAATCAAGAGCAGAATGGAGTTCATGTAATAGCGTCCGAAAATGAAATTACTTCCACAAAACATCCCTATAAATGGGAGCTAAATGTGGAAAGCATTCCGTATAGCCTTATTGTATGGCCCTTCGCTGATGCAGGGAAGAATGATCCACTGTTATTGCCAGAACCAAAGACGTTGGCTGAGATGTCAAATTTTCTCTTAGACAATCCTGAATTAGCAATTAAATCGACAATTGAAGTCGATAGTTCACAACCTACTATTCATGAGACAGTTCCAATTGTGGGACCAGCCGAAGGAGGCATACTCAATATAGGAGTGGTTTGCAAGGGTATTCCGCCAGGTGGGTATCTGCAGTTTAGTGTACAAGGTCCCGACCCAGCTAATTCCATTAACTTCCCTAAGACATTAATTCCAATCGTCGGTTATACGCCAACAATTCAAGTTAAATGGTCCGCAGGATTTGATTCTACGATGGAAATAAGCTACTGGAAGGAAGATACAACTCCCCCAGATGGAGCTTCATTAAATCCAATTGTAGGTTTTATGGAATCTAGTTCAGATGAAAATAAAAAGCTGATAGATCGTGCGAAGACGGAAGCTCCAAATCAATTAGCCAAATCACACTTTTATGGTTCGCCTGAAAATTTAAACAAGAGCACTGATAGCTTAGATTCGGTTCCAATTCAGACGTTGTATCTGTTGGGAATGATTGCTTATGTTTTGAAGGATATGAGTAGATAAATAAGAATGGGAGTCAGGCTTGTCTGCAAATAGAGAGTACGCATTCTATTTGTAAAGTCTTATTGTTTTGAGAAATTTGTTGGAAATTAATGGCATTAGCCAATTATGAAAAAAGGTTGTCAGTTTTGATGGTCTTTTTTCATTTCCCATTCAATAGAAAATCGAATCATCGAGCAATCGATCCACTCCAACACGGCTTCAGAGATATCCACCTCAATTCTTTATTGTCTGTTTCAATGAGGAATTGTATAATTATTACTTCAAGTGTGCAGTATTACGAGTAGCTCTATTCTCTTTGTCATTCCTCCTCAAGCAACTAACTTGAGCTCAACAAATAAATAGTACAAATGGAAAAAACTGCACCCGTTTCTCTTTTTAAAGACCTATCACATTTGGGCAACACACCCCTGCCCCTGCGGTTATTACAACCATCCAGACCGAGATTGCACCTGTGGTTCGAACGTTGTTCAACGCTATCTAAACAAGGTCTCAGGCCCGCTTTTAGATCGTATAGACCTTCATGTTGAAGTGACACCAGTCAATTACGATGATCTTGCCAATGACATGCCCAAAGAAGGAAGTGCTGAGATTAGAAAGCGAGTAGTAGCAGCAAGAGATGTTCAGCGACGGCGGTTCGCTTGTTCTCTATCCAACAGCGAAGCGATCCAATATCCAACGTCAATTATCCACTCCAACTCCGAAATGTCCTCAAAACAAATTCGTGAACATTGTCAATTGGATAAACAAAGTGCAGAACTTCTAAAAAAGGCCATGAATAATTTGGGATTCTCCGCGAGGGCCTATGATCGAATTTTAAAGGTAGCACGGACAATTGCAGATTTGGCTAGTTCTAAAAATATTGATTCGAAGCACATTGCCGAGGCGATTCAGTACAGAAGTTTAGATCGGGAGAATTGGGCTGGGTGATTTTGTGACAAAGATCCCGATAGCTATTGGGAGGGCAGGGTGATATGAGCGCTAAAGAAAATGGATGCTCATTTATGGATATCGTTGAAATTTTTGGAAGAAGAAATTAGTGAATAGGAACGGACTCGTGCATCAATTGCGAAATACGCATTTGTCCCAATTCTACTTGTGCAGTTCAATTATCTGATTAGAAGTATAATTACGAGTTTTATCAAATCAGAATGGCTGAAGTCAAACCGTCAGTTGAAACCACATCTTTATGATCACATTAGAAGGAATAGTCGGAAAGGAATATAGTACATATGAATATCAAGTAATTGTTAGGGATCTTTTAGACAAAGGGTATTTTACCAACATTATTAAATCCATTCAGCTTGTAAACAAAAAAGTGAATAAGGTTAATACAGGGAAACTTCACTTTGCAAAACTGAAAATGGAAAGTGTTATTTCTTCCTTATTAATAAAGTCATGTCAAGTTCTAGAGTCTTCAGAAAGGGACATGCCAAATTATTCACGAGTATTCACAATTTTAAAAAAACTTTATATCGAATGTGTTTTTTCTTTTCCTTTAAAACAAAGAACTCGATTGTTATTGGAAACTCAGGTTTTAATAAACGAGACGGCTTTTATTTTTGATTTTCAATACCGTTTTTATGCATGTTTCGATAAATTAAATAAATCTCTAATTCGTCGTGAATCAAATAAAACAAGTATTGAATCTCCGAATAACCTTCCTAAGCTTGAATGGAGTTTAAAAAACAAAGAATCATTTTCAGGATATCTTGAACTCTTTTCAAAATTAAATATTGGCGATGCATCACAGTTTAAACTTCTCTTTGAAAATCCAAAGGCCCCGCTTGATATCCAATTGGATGAAACTAACCCTGAGTTTGTTATGCAGTTTTTTTGTTGTTTGAAGGAGTCTGGATTTATCTCAGTGAAAAACACAAGAGGATTTTACCAAGTTCTTAGGACACACATTAAGAACTTCGATAGTGTTTTTTTAAACAACAGAAGTCCCCAACGCCGAATTGATACGGTAAAAAATCTAGTTTCTTGGCCTACAAACAAAGATCGAATTGATGCTTCATTGAGACTATTAATTAAATAAAGTAGCTCATCTTTTCTTATCTGTCATTACTCTTTCAATTTTCAAATGACACATTTTCTTAAGGACATATTTTAGACATTCATCGCATAATCAACAAATTTAAAATTATGGGATACGCAATTGAACAATTATCAAATCTTCCTTTTGAGAATATAATTGGAGGACCAATGACCGCAGCAATTAAAGCACAGTCATTAGCAGCAAAAGAAACTATTGGTTTCATTAAGGAAGTAGGTTTTAAACCGGCGCAACAAACGGTAGGGGCAGCATATGGTTCTGAAACCGACATTTCGAATGGAGCGGAAGTTCAACCTGGAGCAACAGGTAATGCAGAAATGGGAGAAGTTCGTAATGTCACTTTTACTTACAAAAAGACAGACGGAGAAGGTATTGAAACAATCGCCGAACTAATTGTTCCTATTCTTACAATTGTTCCTATTCCGTTTTTGCGAATTGATGAACTGAATATTGACTTCACAGCGAAAATTTCAGAAACAATTCAACGCGGGTCTCAACATTCTAATCAGAGCTCTTATGGGGCGAGTTATTCTGGAGGGTATAGTAGTTGGTGGTCACCTTGGAAAGCAAGTTTTTCAGCTTCGTATTCGAGTAAACATAGCTCAAGTTCATCTTCGTCTTCAAGATATTCTTCTGAAATGACCATGAATGTAAACTTACGCGCAGTGCAAGATGAACTTCCCGCAGGTCTATCAAAAGTACTGGGAATTTTAGAAGGCATGATTAAAGAAAAGCCTGAAGAGATAACTACAGATGGAGAGGTTGAGGCTTAAACGCGAATTGAACATTTAATCATGGCTGAATTACACAACATTGTTGGTGCAATCCTTAGGGATATTGCGCAAGCTCGAGTGACGAGTGACCTTTATTCAAGAGAGGTCAGTCGTTACTATGAGGAAGATTCTTTACTCAGGCTCTTTCCTATTCCCAGAACGGAAATTAAGGAAGTTGAGATTGATTTATTATTCGGAATCAAGGAAGTCAAAAAGGATCAAAATAGAGAGCAGGATAAGTTGGTCTATGTTTCACGGATTCTTGAGAGATATAGCGAGAAACTTGTCGTTGGAATCTTTGAAGGATTACGAGGTTCTGACAATCGACGTAAGATCAGCAAATCAACTCAGTGGCAAGAGCAAATCGATTTATTAGACACGATAAATGGTAGAAGCGGTTTACGTTTTAATATCTCCGCTTTTTTTGAAACGAATAAGGAATTACTCACTGAAAAAATTTCCGATTTACAGAGTGCGAATCCAGATGAAGTTCATTATGATTTAAACGTGAAGGAAGCCAAAGAAGGACTTTCTGATATTGTTAAATCAACGCTTCTAAATTCGGGAGAAATTAATAGCCTAATTGAATCGGAGCAATTAGAGGATAGCTATACAAGTTCGTTATCTGTAGAGTTGCTTGATGTTCTTTCAGCTATGGATAATGATTTGAATTTTGAAGTCGAAGCGTACCAATTAGAGGTGACCGTAGAGTCGGAAGAGTTATTAGCACTGCCGGAAAGTATGTTGTCGAAGATTAAGATCACGACTGAAATTAAGAATTACACATGGTCTCAAGTAGAGGAAAAGGATAATCAAATTGTGAGACGTTTAATACCTGAATAATTATGGCACGACAATTAAGCGAATTACAGTCTTTACCCTTCCATCAAATTATTGGTGCGCCTCTAACGGCAATAGTCGAAGGTCAAGCTCAAGCGGCTCAAGCTACGGCAGAATTTATTGAGCGTGTTGGATTTATACAGCCTGAAGATGGATCGAATGGAGAAATCGGAAAACTTAGAATGGTTTCTTTCTCCTACAGCAAGACAGATATGGAGGGGGAATTGAAGCAATACAAGCTTGAGATTCCCTTATTGTCAATGGTTCCTATTCCTTCAATTGAGGTTAAAGAGGCTGAATTGGAGTTTAACATCAAGGTCGCGGATGTACAGAAGGTTCAAGGTCAGACACAAGTTTCAGATTCTTCAGCACAGCCTGGTGATTGGATGGCCAAAGAACGAATTGAGCTGAGAACGACGATGGGGAAGATGCAAAACTCTGAAAGTCGCAAAACAGATATTCAAATGAATGTGAAAATTAAATTGCAACAGGCCGATATTCCTGAAGGCGTACAGCATTTGTTTAGAGTGATGGGACAGACAATAAACAGTGAAGAAATCAAGCCAGAAGAATGAAAAAGAAACTAAAAAATGGATTGAAGAAAATTCGTCGTGGGTTAGTAAAACTGTTGACCCCGAAAGAAGATCGAGTAAAGGAAAAGGCCCTTCGACAGGCTCAGGGTAAAAAAAAAGAAGAGATTGTTGCCTCTGAAATACTCGGGCTAAACAATAAGCCAGGAATTAATTGTCCTGAATGCGGTACAAGAATCTTGACGACTATTGATATGGTTCTATCGAGAGTGCCAATTGAGTGCGCAATGTGCGGACTTAAAATGAATGTTGAACAAGAAGAATCGAAGCCAGCTTTGGACAGTTTGAGAAAACTGGATGGGGCGTTGAAGGAGGCGGAGAAGGTTAGTAAATAGGTTTTAATTATGACGTGGATTAGAAAATCAAATTATCTTAAGAATCAGACCCCTAAATCAACTGTAAATAGTCGGGATGTTGGGTTTTACTTCCTCAGAGGAGGGAAGGAATATTGTTTTATCACAAGTAACCCGCGTATTGATATACGTATTCAAAATGATTGGCTGTCTGATCAACTCAAGATTAATTCAAATGCCTTTGATGAGGACATAAATAAATCGAGCATTAATGACCTCATAAAATCTTGGGGATGTCTATCTGAGTGGGATTTTCAACGACCTATAAATAATGATGTAAGTTGGTCCATGACCTCACCTTTTGGCTGGAGAGATCATCCATTAGAGGTAGGTAAGAAGAATTTTCATACAGGAATCGATATATCAGCCGCCGAAGGAACATCTGTTTATCCAATTGGAGCAGGAAAGGTAGTGTTTGCTGGTCTATTTGGTAGTTTTACAACCGGGTATGGGCGAGTTGTGATTGTTGATCACGGTTCTTCAATTTGGAATATTTCTTCTATAGGAGGTTCAAGGGAGAGAAGTGAAAAAAATAATATTTCAATTCATCATTTTAAACGATTGAGCCTTTATGGACATCTTTCAAAAATCGATACCCAAATAGGGACATGGGTCAGTATTAATGATTGCATTGGTAAAGTTGGAACAACTGGATCTTCTACAGGAAATCATCTACATTTCGAATTACGTACGGGGACTACGAAAATTAAGAAAAGTATTTTGAACGCTTTTTTAACATTAAAGGCGATAGACCCTAATAAACATCTTTTGTCAAAGTACAAATAGATTGTTGTAAACTGCTAATTAACAGAATTGATCTTCTCCCATTCCCATAAAACCACATTCCGAATTCCATTCAATTCTAAAATCGCTTCGTACAAAGCGTGCAAAAAACTCAATTCAACTCTCCAATTAAAAATCAGGAATGAGCACGATCAAGAATTAATTTCACTTCCTCCAATTGATCTAAACGAATTGAAAAATGGCGTAAAAAGTAAAATAAGGGCGTCGGCTCAAAACTTCTCCTCAGATAAAACTCAAGCCAGTTTATTAGATTTTATTCCTTCAGAATCTCATTTGAGTTTCTACCACACTTCCGATCAATCACTCGAAATTCAAAACTTCAGTCCGGTTTTTAGAACCATTGTTCATGATACGATTACACGAACATTGAGGTTTGTAAATCAAGGAGATGAGCCATTTACTATTCACTCTATAGACATCAATCATGAGTTCTTTTCTTGCACAAAATCAATCTTTCCTTTTACGCTGAAAGCAGGAGGATGTCAGGATGTCGTTTTGCCCTACGCGCCAAGTCAAGAGTGTACTTTCAACTGTACGTTGGTAATGAAAACGTCCATTCTGAATCATTCAACAATTGAATATCAACTGACCGGCGTTGCACGTTATAGTCAATCGTATTACAAAACTATAAACGGTGTGCGCTATGACCGTGAGTTATTGGATCAAGCCAAAGACCTTGTGTATAGAAGTCCAGCAAAACAACTTTCATTAGACGATGTTCAACATCTAGTGTTATATGCAACTGACGCCCATCTTTTCACACCAGTGGAAAAAAGAACATTAAACTATATTTCGAATACGTTTAATTGTAATAACGAGGCTAAGCATTGGCTGAATAATGATGACTACGTGAATCTTTCTAGAATTTCAAGCAGGACTATTTCTAGGTATCAATTAAACTTTAAAGACCTTACAGGGAACCCTTATGCTCTGGCATTAAAGGAAATCGCGACTAATGAGTTTGGTTTTAACAATCTTGAAGTAAGCGTACTTGAATATGAAGCTCAGAAACAGAGTTACAACACAAGAAATGTGGTTTCACTAGAAGACGCTTTTCGAAAAGCACTACAAAGTTTCCTGACGGATGGAAAAGATTGTGAATCACCAAGAAGTTTGATAATAGAGCGCGAACAAGAAGGCTCGAGGAATTCATTTCCTGACGAAGAAAGCTTCTTAAAAATGATTGATGAAAGACTCCGATATCACCTTAACCGCGGAATTATTCAATTGTCATATGAAAAACACGATCTAGATGTCGCTGGATCTGGATCACCAGAACATGGTGAATCTTGTGAATTGAATTGGGGCTTCTATTTGGATTTACCTTCCTATACTGGTCATTTGCACTGGGCAATTGTAGACAGAACATCAGGACGAACGTATAATTATGGGTTTAATTAAGGAGTATCTAGCTCTTTATAGATCATCTCAGCTTTGTAAAGTAATCAAGATTTATCTCAGTGAAAAATGCAAGAGGATTTTATCAAGTATTGAGAACTCACATTAAAAATTTCGACAGCATCTTTTTAAACAACAGAAGTCCTCAACGCCGAATTGATACCATAAAATATTAGTTCCTGCCCCGTTAATAAGGATCATATTGACTCCCTATTAAAAGATCTTGTTCGAAATATAATGACTCATTAAATTACTCTAAACTTGTTGGTTAGAATTATCTGTCATTACTCCTTCGGAATTCAAATGACACAATTTCAGGGGGTTATGTTTTGGATATTTGTCTCGTAATCAAAACTTAATAATTATGAAAGACAAAAATTCGGGCTTCAGACAAACAATTAAAACGTTCGTTGATTTTAAGCCCATTGCGTTTTCAGGTACAGATGTCAAAATTACCTCGTTTTCGATGGATGCAATTTTTACCTGGGAAAAAACTTCAATTCAGAATACCATTCAAGTCGTAGGTGATGTCACTGCATCCGATTTGAATGCTAGCTGTTCGGTAAAGACAGAGTTTCAAAGCGTTCGAAGTTTCCAGCAAATTCAATCCCAGTTGCATGCGCAAACAGAGAAAGTCAAGCAATCCTTAAAATTAGGTAAAAAAGAATCTGTCGGAATGTTGGAAACATATGTTAAGGTTCGTGTAGGAGGAAAGGTGGTCGAGGTTCTTAAGGATGCGATCCCTATGTCTATCGACTTAGAATACCTTGAAAACCTTGTTAGTAAGGACGATTGTGTTTTAGCCAGAGGTATTAAACAATTGTATCTAAAATGGTCGGATAATCCGTATAACAAGGAAATCCCTATCAATTATTTCTTTCAGCCCGTAGGAAAAACGAATTGGCAGTCACGTTGGTTGCAATTGGAAAATTCAGGAGATCATGTTGATAATTCGCACGTAATTGAAACACCATATGATCAGATGGTTGTATGTCATCATAATAATTTCCAATGGGTAGGAGGACCTGCCTGTAATTGCACAAATTTAGATGGTCATAATGCCTATCTTTCGCCTTATTCATATTTTGATTATCCAGAAGATATCATAGCATTAAACAAACGAGTAAACTAAAAAAGGCCATGAATAATCTAGGATTCTCTAAGAGCCTATGATAGAATTTTAAAGGTGGCTAGAACAATAGCGGATTTAGCATGTTCTAAAAATATTGATTCGAAGCACATTGCTGAGGAAAATTAGTATAGAAGTTTAGATAGGGAGAATTGGGCAGGCTGATTGTTTGTGGCAGAGATCCCGATAGCTATCGAGAGGGCAGGCTGATTTTTTAGTCAGAGATTGCGATAGCTATCGGGAGATTAGTTAGCATTATATGCTAATCCTAAGTTCCAGGAATCTTCTCTGAAAGTTTAGCTACCAAGTCGACTAGCATTCGACTATTATCACTATCAATTCTATTCCTTTCCGATGCAACCGTGGATTCATCTTTGCCGAGTTTGAAATTTCGTTCGGTTCGTAGATATTCACTGATTGTCTTATCAATCAGATCCTTATCATCTCGATAAAATGCAGTTTCAAGTGCCAGGATTTTTAAATCAATATTTGTTTTTTCATTGTTGAAGTACTTTATATCTTCAAGCAGGGATTTATAAATTCTAAGAAAGAAAAAAGATAGAAGTTCTATGAATATCACAAATGAAATTCGAGGGGCAAATTGAAATATAAAGTTGGATGTGTCTTCATATTCGGGAACTTTGATGAATACTACGACAAATAATGTCCCTATGGCAACAGCGCTTGCCAAAATGCCAATTAGCAAATTTACGTTTGCGCTTTTCTGCAATCTTTCCAGTTCACGATCTATTCTATTTTTTAGACCTATGGTGCTGTAATAAATAGATTTAATGGTTAATTGCTTAAAGACATTGTCACCAAAAGATTCTTCAATTTCACTCTTCGGGAAACGCTCCCATCGGGTTTTATTACTTCCATTTAAATAACGGATCAGCGTCATAGAGATGAGAAGAGCAATTGTGATAAATACAATGAATATGATCAGAGGATAGGAACTGTCTGGACTAATCAGCCACAACGCAGTTGTAAGAAGAATAGAAATTGAAACAATCGAACTAATGAGTAATAACATTTGTAGCGATGACATTGTTGAAAGTTGAACTCGGGGTTTAATACCTTCAGCGCTTTTCTCTTGATGCTTCATGGTGTCTTTCATAATAGAACAAGTTTATTGTGGAAAAATACAAGTATTCTAGATTAAAAACTATAGGTATAAATACCTGATTTACAGATAGTATATGGCGCAATTTGTGTTGCATTAAATACCTGTAAAAAAGTGAAGAGAAGTTTTTTTTGAGGCGTTTCCAATAGCACAATTGAATCACCCAGACCGCTAAAGTACATGCGACTCTAATCTCGTTCAATGCTATCTAAACAAAGTTTCAGGGTCACTTCTTGGACTGTATCGATTTACATGTCGAAGTGACACCAGTCAATTATGATGATCTTGTCAACGATATGCCTAAAGAGGGAAGTGCTGAGATTAGAAATCGAGTAATAGCAGCCAGAGATGTTTAGCGATGACGGTTGGATGACGTTACTCTCGACTTCGCTCGATCAACAGATATTGCGCATGTGGAAGCAAAGGGCATCAAGCGCAGCCGAGATACCCGAATCCACTCCAACTCAGAAACATCCTCCAAACAAATTCGTAAACATTGTCAATTCAACTCAATCACCACACCAATTCCTGCGGGTTTAATAGTCACATTTTTCCATATGATATCTAATCGACCATTGTTGGATTTATACAAGAAATAAAGCACGAGATCATGAAGGAAAAGGTAAGATCCCTGCATTACAAGTGAATTCCCATATCCTTTGAATCGATCACCTAAATCTCCGGTTCTGGTCTTCCCAAAATTATCCAAAGCCCAACCGCTGGCTATGTAGCCTAAGTCCAGTCCCATGTTGAATAGATAAACATTTTCTGCCCTTTTTTGATATTTATAGATACTTTCAAAATCCGTTGGGCGATCTTTATACGTTCCAATCAGCCCAGGAATACCAATACTAAGATTGACTACATTCCAAAATACGTTCATTTGATGAAAGTATCGATCCTTGCCTTGCGCACCATCAAATGCAATACTTCCAACAACAATATTCGAAACTGCCCATCCGTTCAAGGAGACCATACCGATTCTGGCAAAATTTGTCTGTCTAGCATTTACATCAAGTAAAATCGAAGTTATTTCTGAAGTGTCTGCCAAGGGTTGTGAGAAGGAAAGTCTTCCTGCAAACAGCAGAACAATAAGCAATAAGTACTGTAATCGCATTAGTGTGAGTTAATTGTATTCAAGCGAATCTAAGAAATAATAGTTTGGCAAGTAATCATCTATCCAACCAATAGTCTTAAACTATCGTCTAATTAATTGAATCAACCATATACTCGGTATCTTCTACGGTTTAAGCTTATTTGTCTTTAAATCAATTAGATATTACTATATTAATGGTGAAAATTACCAACTCATGAAGCTTGCACTACTACTTTTCACTATGAGTCTAACTTTCGCCCTAGCAGCTCAACAGCACTGGGGGAGAAATACGGAGAGTGAATTTACCAATGAGGCATTTGATATTGAAATCGACGCGAATGGCAATAGCTATATCACTGGATATATCACTGGAGAAACAGCTTTCGATGTAAATGTGATCCAAACATCCGCTGCTGGAAACGGTGATATCTATGTTGCAAAGTACAATTCCAACGGAGGTCTAAGTTGGATTAAACAATTCGGCGGTAATTTTTCCGACCGCGCCTATGATTTAGCCCTAGATTTAAATGGCGATATCTATGTAACTGGACAGTTTTTTGGATCAGTTGATTTTGGCGGGACATTGATTCAGTCTGTTGGGAATTCAAAAGATATTTTTCTGATGAAATTGGATCCAAATGGGAATGTATTGTGGGCAAGAAGTGAAGGCGGTGCAGACTCTGAAAATGCATATGGAATTACAACAGATAACCAAAACAACGTTATTCTAACTGGACAATTTACAGGAACGGCTGATATAGCAGGTCAAACATTTAGCAGTTATATCGACCCTCAATTAAATGTTCCTTCCAATGATTTGTTTGTTTCCAAGTATGATTCCAATGGAAACCCTTTGTGGGTAATGGTTGGACAAGCCGAGTACGAAGACAGAGGTTTGGCTTTGCATACGGATTCTCAAAACAACATTTTTGTCACAGGACAGTTTTCAGATACACTCTTGTTCGATAATCAACAATTTAATAATAACGGATATAATGTTGGGTTTCTAGCCAAAGTCACACCTGGAGGTCAACTATTATGGTTGAATAAACTAAGAGCGGGAATGGTAATGCCGTACGATTTAGAAATCAATTCAAATGATGAGGTTGTCGTCATTGGTGACTTCAGAGGAAATATGCAATACACAGATGCAGGTGGACTCAACGCTATCTCGAATCCTCACTCGAAACAAATATTTGCCCTTAAAACTGACAACAACGGAATGTTCATTTGGAGTAACACTCTAGGCTCTGAAAATGATTTATCTGCACGTTCAATTTCTATTGACTCTGCTAAGGACATTTATATTACAGGCTATTTTAAATGCGATTGGACGGAATTGCAAACACAAGAGTCTATTTTTAATTCTGTTGGATTCAAAGATCCCTATTTATGGAAAATGTCTGATTTGGGCGTGTCTGATTATATCAAGCAATTTGGAGGGAAAAAGGATGATGAAGGACATGGTGTTGCGATCAAAGGAAATAACCAACCTGTTTTATGTGGATCTTATACTGAGGATTTGAATATTATGACTGATGTTGCCATGATGTATTCCACCTCAGTTTTACATTATGACTTAATTCCATATTCGGGTACAATCGATGCGCCGCATGTCTATTTGTGGGGAGATGCTTCCCGAAACTCCTTTATTACGAATGCGGTACAAACGCAGACACCAACGTATAATTTCTTTGATCCACAAGGGTTAGATAGTTTGTATGGGCACATTATGTATAATCAAGACACCGTACATTTTTGTCCTAATGATACAATTTGGTACGATCCGAATACATTTGCACATTCTGGTCCAGGATACAATTATGATTGGAGTAATGGTCAAACCGCACAGGGATTCTTAATCAATCAAGGAGGCTTGCTTGATGTTCAAGTCGAGCGATGGGATCAATGTTCTTTCGGGGGTGACACTATTTTTGCCATTGTTCATCCAATTCCCAATTTACCTTTAATGACCGATGATATTCCGCAAGCTGTGAACGCTCCAGGACCATTTTATCAACAATACCATTTTTGTCATCCGGATACTTTGAACGCTTGGTTTACAAATCTTGATCCTGGCAATACCATTGAGATTTCCTCTGTGAGTTATAGCTACACAGATACGTTTCCCCATCAGTATTATGATCCAGGAACGCACTCTGTTGTTGTTTCTGATGGATTATGTGATAACATAGGGTGGTTCGAAATATTCTTTGATTACGCTTTACCACATGATGTAATTCCATATTTAGTGATGGTAGACAATGTCGATTTCAATGATTCCATTGTTATTTGCGACGGAGATCCAGTAGATTTTAATATTCTTGACTCATTGAACAATCCAAATGGAACCTTTTGGCTTTTACCAGATGGTCCAGTAGCGAATTATTCTTGGTCTGTTGCTGGCGGAGGAATGACTACCGATACATTTGATTTAAGTTTCTTTCCTTCAACAACAGGGTGGTATACCGTGACCTATATTGCTGATTTTGGATATGACAACCTTTGTGGTATTGATACTACGCATTACATGCTCTCTGATTCGTTTTATATCGAAGTGTTGGCGTCTCCTGTAGGATCGGTAGTTATTTCTGGAGATAATTTATTGTGTCCAGATGGATCAATACTTCTAACAATTCCGAACACTCTCACAGGTATGTATTGGATGGGACCAGGGATTAACTGGACAAGTCCAACAGGGGATACTGTTCAAATAACCGAGGCAGGAATCTATCACTATCAAGGGTATCATATCGATACTGTCACGGGTTGCTCTTTTTTCAAAGATTTTACTTTTGAAGTAGAAGAAAAACTACCACCAAATATTCAAGCGAACCCATCGGATGGAATTGTTTGTCCGAATGATTCAGTTTCAATGTGGATCGATGATATTTTCTTTGGTTACTCTTGGACAGGACCATCCGGAGATTCTTTGGCTTTTACATATGACTACATGGATGATGACCAAGGATTTTATTACGTGACGGCAATTGATAGCGTTGGTTGTATACTCGTTTCGCCTCCATTTGAAATTAGAGAATATACAACGCCTTACCTCGCTGTGGAGCCAGCCAATGTGATTTGCGATGATGAATATGTTGAGATATTAGCGATCTTCTCTGGGGATGGTCAGGCAAGCTGGACGAGTCCAATTGTCAGTAATAATCAAACGATTTCTACAAATCAGTCAGGATGGTATTATTGCGATATGGTGCATTGTGGAATAACAGTTTCAGACAGTATTGAAATCATTGACGGATCATACAGCGTTACCTTAAACGTGTCGGATTCAGTACTATGTTTTGGTGAACAGGCAACAATTTCTACTTCAAATGCATTGGGAAGTTATGAATGGAGCAATGGAGATTTTGGAATGCCCACCATATTTGTTGAAGATGAAGGTGAATACTGGGTGTCAACAATGAATTCTTATGGTTGTGAGGCAAATTCTGATACGGTTTTCATTGATTTCGTAGAAGGATCAATGCCTCCAGCAATTGATGACATTGTATTGTGTGAAGGGGATGATTTGAACCTTATTAATCCTAACGCCTTTCCTGTTACCGAGTGGTATTCTGCAGATACTACACTAATTAATAGTAGCCAGGCTATAACAGTAATGAATGTTCTTGATGATACGACGTTCTATGCGATGTACAACATACCACAGTGTCCAAATAGTTTTGACGTGATTAATGTTACTGTCGTTGATAGTATTGCGAATTATTACATTAGTGGAGAAGCGATTCTATGTGAAGGAGCAACTGGAACTTATTCTATCAATACAAATGGAGAAGATCTAGAATGGTTTATCGATAATGTATCTGTAGGAACTTCTAATCCTATTGATCTTACGTCTCTCGATTTCTCGGTGGGAGTTTTGCAAGCACAAGTTTCTAATTCCTGCTTTACTTCGATCTTTGAATTTAATGTTCAAGTTGTACAACCTGAATCCTTGGATTTGCTGGAAGAGAACCTGACCTTATGTAATTATGATAGCTTATCTCTTCAAGTTTCAGGAGCGTACTCTATTGTTCATTGGAATGGATTCTTCGGTCAAACAACAGGTACGAGTCTTGATTTAGGGCCATCAATTAATGAAGGCTACATTTCAGTGTACGCTGAGGATTTGAATGGCTGTACTACGAATGCTGACAGCGTTTTTATCTCGATCTCAACCTTACCTTATTCTATTGATTTGCCATTCGGTTTAAACTGTGAAGGCGAAAGTATAGAATTAACTGTATCAACATCTGCAGACTCTGTGCTTTGGAGTTATCCTCTGGGAACTTCTTCGGACGATACCTTGTCAATTGTGTTGAGTGACAGCACGGCTGGAACATACTATTTAACCTTGTGGGATGATTTAGGTTGTGTTTATGAAGACTCAACCGAGGTTGCAGTAAATCCACTCCCAGTATTGAACATGCCTGATGATACAATTCTATGCATGAGAGATTATCTCGGTGGTGCCTATATAGTTGATTCGACAACCTTGTACTGGCAAGTAGGCTCAATGCAAGATTCAGTATTAGCGATTATGGATGGATGGTACATTGTAACTGCGGTTCATGACAACGGCTGCGCGATCAAAGATTCTATTTATGTGGATGTCGTTGATTGCAACGAAGAAAACATGCCAAACGTATTTACGCCAAACAACGATGGTGTAAACGATTACTTTGTCATTGACGAAGCGCCGCTTTATCCGAACAATACCTTGATCATTATGAACCGTTGGGGGAATGTTATTTACGAAGAGGATGGATACAACAACACATACGGTGGTGAAGGATTGCATGATGGAACATATTTCTATTTATTCTACAGAGAAGGACAAGATGTTCCTGAAGTGAATTATTCTGGATATGTGACGCTGATCCGATAAGCTTAAATCTTTGTAATTCGTAGAATCATGCGTTTGTTGATTCTACTCTTAATAGCAAGTAATTCCTCTGAAACAATGAGTGACGTAATTGTTTATCCAAACCCTCATACAGGAGAATTTAGCATTCAAGGATTATAAACTCAAGACAAAACATATCCATGAACAATGTTTCCGCAGGAGTGTATTTTTTGAAAATTTATTCTGATGAAGGCGATTATGAACTTATCAAAATGATGATTACTCGCTGATCAATTACTTGGAACATATTTAAAGAGAAGAGTTCCACCAAGGGACTCTTTTTTTAGCCATAAAGATTTATCCTTTAATCCAGATATGATATATGTTTCAACATTTCCATCAATCATAATGAGCACATTTTCTTTATCAGAATCAAATTCCCAAGTTCCTTTTTGACACAATGGATCGGATACAATATAATCTCCATCATTTTCAAAAGAATAGGTACTATTCATAACGTTCCCATTAAAGATGATAATCTCATTATTGAAGAGTATTTCTTCAATAGACCATTCACGAACGAGTCTTGTTTTTTTGGTTAGAAGTGTAAATGAAGGACCGTTTTCATATTTATTACAACCAAGTAGGATCGTAGTACCCATACAAAACATAAGAATTCTTATAATCGATGTTCTTCTATTCGGTTCCATAATATGTATAAAGATAGCATTTTAACAGGTTCTTAAAATGCTTAAGATCAATGTTTAGACTGAAATTGCAAAAAAAAAGAAGAAGAAGTTAAAATGTAGGTGACTGGAATTCAGGTATAAATAAGTAGAAAATCAGGTAATTGTTGAAATTCATATTTGCGGGGAATACTCTAGTAATTGATTGTCATTCATGGAAATAATAAAAGTACGGTAGTTTAGATGTTTAAATAAAAAGTCATTGATGGGTTAGATTACAAAATTCAATTAACCCATAATTCAGCTATCTTAGCGTCCAATGTTAAGAAAACTGCTCTACATATCAACTGTCGCCTTACTTCTTGCAGGGTGTTTCGTTTCCACGTATACGAAAGATTGGGATATTGTTTGGGATCAGGAAGCTATAGCACAAAAGCAGGATTTTTTGGCAGGGATCGACAAGGTTGAAGATAAACCCAATGTGATAATTATTCTTGCAGACGATTTGGGGAAATATGAGGTGTCTGCTTACGGAGCTGAACACATTTCTACTCCTAATATTGATGCCATTGGCACCAATGGTGTTCGTTTTCAAGAAGCATATGTTACCGCTCCTATTTGTGCTCCATCAAGAGCTGCTATTCTCACAGGTAGATATCAACAACGGTATGGATTCGAGACGCAGCCAATGGATTTCTATCCAACCAATGTTTTGGAATATAGTGTAGGAAAGAAGTCTGACTTGGGCGATTGGCACATAACTGCAGAAGGTGATTTCCCTTCTCCTTGGATGGTCGATCGTCAGGGAATTCCACCGAATGAAATTAACATTGCTGAATTGTACCAAGCCGCCGGTTACTCAACTGCTATTGTTGGTAAATGGCACTTAGGGGCTGGAGAAGAACATCTTCCAAACAACCGAGGATTTGATTATCAATATGGGTTTTACGGTGCATTTTCTCTTTATACACCTAAACAGAACACTGCTGGTTATGTAAACTTTATTCAGGATGATATGAGCAGCCAACATCAATGGGGAATGAAACGCAATGAAAGTGCTGCCATTCGAGAAAATGATGAGGTAGTAAAAGAGGAAGATTACTTAACGTTTGCAATCAAAGACAGAGCTAAGGAGTTTGTGACGGCACAAAAAGATTCGAATTTCTTCTTGTATTTATCATTCAGCGCACCGCATGTTCCCTTTCAAGCACCAGAATCATATTACAATCAATTTGAGCATATTGAAGACAAGAATCAGCGTGTGTATTTGGCAATGATTAAAGCTATGGATGATGCTATTGGAGATTTTATGCAACATCTAGAAAATGAAGGGTTAGCTGAAAATACGATTGTTTATTTTATATCAGATAATGGTGGAGCTTCATATACGGGAGCGACAGATAATGGTCCTTTGAAGGGCGGAAAGATCACCCATTTCGAGGGCGGTGTTAACGTTCCATTCATGATGCAATGGAAAGGGCATATTCCTGCAGGTACTGTGTTTGAACATCCTGTATCTTCCATGGACATTTTCACAACTTCTCTCAACGCTTGTGGAATTCCTTTACCAAAGGGAGTAAAAATAGATGGCCGTGATTTAATGCCATTTATCAAGAAAGATGTCGAAGGACAACCACACGAAAAATTGTATTGGCGAACAGACCACATTCATGCGATTCGATATCAAAAATGGAAATTGATTTTGAGTACCCGCGACGAATGGATGCACCTTTACAATTTGGAAAGTGATAAATCAGAGAAGATTGATTTGAAGGATCTCAATGCCGATGAAAAGCAAATGTTGTTGCGCTTTTTTGAAGAATGGGATGAAGAGTTACCACAAGACTATTTGTGGCCGAGAATCATGGATCGGAAGTTTATCCTTGGAGATAAAACATATTTCTTTCCTGCATGATCAGATTGGTATATATATCAATAGCAGCTATTCTAATGAGTTGCTCTGAAACTCAAGAGGAACCGAATTGGATTCTCATCGAAGGGGGTAACGGAGTCTTTGGAGATGCTGACGGACGCGTGAGTGAAACTCCTGCCATAGAAGTCGATGTTACATCATTTTATTTGTCTGAAACAGAAGTGACCAATGAGATGTTTAATGATTTTGTGCTTGCAACTAATTACGTCACGGATGCTGAAAAAAGCAATGTTGGACTTGTGTTTAACGAAGCTTGGGAAATAATTGAAGGAGCGGACTGGAGACATCCCTTGGGGCCGAATTTTACTATAGACAGAATAATGGATCACCCTGTCGTTCAAGTGTCATTAAATGATGCACAAGCTTATTGTGAATGGATGGGAGCTAGACTTCCAACTGAAATTGAATGGGAATTTGCTGCTCGATTGGCAAATTCTGTATCAGCTACGAAGAATATTTGGTCGGGAGAATTTCCAATTGACAATGACATTGAGGATGGCTATGAATTTACAGCACCTGTAACGGAATATGAAGCCGATGAGCTTGGATTGAAACACATGTCTGGAAATGTTTGGGAATGGTGCCAAGACAAATACAATTACGAAGTGCATGATATTTTGTCGACAACGGAGTATCATACACAAGAAGCATATTTAGTCAACTATTTTCATCCAGGATTTACAGATGATTCCATTCACGTGATCAAAGGTGGATCTTTTATGTGTCACAAAAACTACTGTGCAGGTTATCGTCCTGAAGCAAGAGAAACAGGTGTTAAGAACGAGTCATACTTTCATGTAGGGTTCAGAATCGTTAAGGACATAGAATGATAAAAAGATCATTCATAGCATCTCTATTGGTCTTGGTGGCATTTGTCAGTTCGGCACAACGTCCTCATTTAGAATTAGGAGGAACACTCGGGTTCAAAGATGAGTTCTTCTTCCATCCCTCATTTAACGCTAGTGCACAATTCACAGAATTTCATATTTACGATGTCGACGTATTCACGCGTGTTTCAAAATTAAAGTGGGGAGGAGAGATTGGACTCGGTTTTGAAAAAGCAGGAAACTATTTTATCCGCCGGTTTGATAACACAACCGAATTCGAATACATGAATTTGAATCGAATATCTTTTGATTTAAGTCCATATTACTATCTCATAAAGAAAAATCACTTTAAATGGGATGTACAGCTCGGAGTTAGAAATTACTTCAATCTAAATACGGTTACCTATTTCCCAATGAAAGAGGAGTTGAAAATCTGGAAATTGGGAGCAAGACTTACAACAAATTTCACCTTCAAATCTGTTCTTGTTGGTGTGTATTATGAACGTGATTTACGCACCGATTACTCCTTCAATCCTCAACAGTCTGTATTCGGATTGAGAATAGGTGTGATTTACTGAGTGTAATTACAGAATAATTTCTTCGAATTGACAATCGACGTTGGTGATAACGACTGTTTTGTTTAGCACCACCATATTGTTGGCATCACGTACCGTGTATTGGACTTCGGGAGCTTGAGCTGAAGGGAATTCTTTAAAATCATAATCGAAATCAACGGTTCCCGTGTTGATACAATATGGATCAAATAAATAAATTGCGGTAGACTGAATTGTATCGAAAGGTGCTCCACAAATATCGATTACAAAAGGTGCTATTCCACCACTTTGATTATTTAGCCAAACACTTTCTCTTACCCAGAATCTTACCGTTCCAGCATATCTACAGGTTTGATCATCAACTTCGGCATCCGCATAATAATTCGTCG
This sequence comes from Crocinitomicaceae bacterium, assembly GCA_033791225.1. Taxonomy (GTDB): domain Bacteria; phylum Bacteroidota; class Bacteroidia; order Flavobacteriales_D; family Crocinitomicaceae; genus UBA4466. Next base: position 812,461 of record JASJHD010000012.1, on the reverse strand, counting down.
CAACAGGATTTGTGCACCCTTCCTTTTTGTTACAAGCAGTTATAATTATCAGTAAAAATATCAGAGTGAGTATAGTAATGGTTGATTTCATAATGCAGACAAGTTAACGATTTGAAAACTACGATACAAAATGAACCCAGTTATCTCTTCCAATTCTATGAATTTATTAGAATATTCCACACCTTTGCACCTTATTAGAAAGAAGATTTATGAAAATAGGTAAAAACGCAGTTGCTTCAGTAACTTACTCATTAGAAGTTGCAGGGGATATTGTAGATCAAGCAGACGAGACGAATCCACTAGTATATATCGCTGGAGTTGGAATGATGATTCCAGGATTTGAAGCTAAATTAGAGGGAATGACCGCAGGTGATTCATTTGATTTTGAAATCGCATCAGAAGATGGATATGGACCACGCGATGAAACAGCTATCGTACCTTTGCCAATCGACACATTCAAGGTTGAGGGTAAAATTGATACAGAAGTTGTTCAGGTTGGTGCAATGATGCCAATGCAGGATCAAAATGGAAACCCATTGTACGGGATGATTTTGGAAATGGATGAAGAAAATGTAAAAATGGATTTCAATCATCCATTGGCTGGTAAAGATTTACACTTTACTGGAAAAGTGGTAGATGTACGTGAAGCGACTGAAGAAGAGTTAGAGCATGGACATGTACACGGACCAGGTGGACACGAACACTAGTCAAACAAAACTTTAAAAAAGCCGCACATTCTGAGATTATCAGAAGTGCGGCTTTTTTTGTTTAAGTACCAGTGGTAAAGGTCTAGAACCAACCGTCCATTCTTCGGATCAATTAAACCTACTTGAACGCATCGTTTCTGAAACCTTCTATCTTTGGTAGATGAAAAAAATAGTTCTTCTCTCCCTAATAGTGTTGTTCTCTTCAACAATTCAAGCTCAATCGAAATTGACACAATATGCAAATGCTCAAGAAACTGTGCCATTTGGAATCGTTGAACGGATTCAATCAGAAAGTATAGGAGAAGAGCGAATCTTAAATGTATGCCTACCTTTTGGTTATCACCCAGATTCAGCAGCCACATATCCTGTTATTTATTTGTTGGATGGTTCCGCACATGAAGATTATCCGCACGTAGCAGGTTTGATTCAGTTTCTAAATATGTATGAATTGATTCCAAATACTATTCTTGTTGGAATTGAAAATGTTGATCGTTACAGAGATTTTTCTTTCCCAAGCGATGATACACTTGACCTAGAATCTCTTCCAACGAGTGGAGGAGGAGAGCAATTTATTCGCTTCCTTGAAACGGAGTGTAAACCGTTCATTGAGAAAAAGTACAATACGAATGGACATTCTACGATTGTTGGACAGTCTATGGGAGGATTGATTGCGACTGAAATACTAATAAAGAATGAACAGCTTTTTGATGACTATATTATCATTAGTCCTTCGTTGTGGTGGAATCAGCAAGAATTGGTAAATGGAGCACGTGAACACTTTAGAGGAAATACAACATTGGAGGGAAAGATATTTATTTCACTAGGACAAGAACATCCTGTTATGCACGATGTCGCTAACATGTTAATTGATGCAATCCGTAATTCAGGGAATACAGAAGTGGAGTTGTATTATGAGCCCATTCGAACTGAGGATCATGCAACAATTCTGCACAAGGCAATTTATCGCGCCTTTGAGTTCTTTTATCCAAAGAAGGTTGAAGAGGAGGGAGATTGAACCTTAACAGTACACCGTTTACTTACCAATACCATTTCACAGGCAATGCAGGCCTGTTTTGATAACTTTTGATCCCCGCGATTTACCGTCCCGTATACTTTTCGATAACCTGATTATTACTATTTGTATAGGCGTATGCCGAAGTTTGAAGTTCAATACTTTAAATGCCATATGAAAAACCTCTGTACATTATTTGAAGGGATCGCAATTAAAACCATATTACTTGGATCTCTTCTGCTAATTGCTGGAAACGGACTTACCCAAGAAAATTGTTCAAATGGAATTGACGATGATGGTGATGGGCTGATCGACTGTGCGGATGGTGATTGTGCCACAGATTATATAAGTTGTCCAGCTTTTGAAAGCAATAACCTCTCTTGTCCTCCTAGTGGTATATATGCTGATATCATTGGAACAACTACTGGTTTCAAACCAGATGATGGAACAACTGGTCCAATTGCACTGAATTTCCTAGCTGGAACAGAGACTATTCGCATTGTGATTCAAGGGAATTATCAAAATTTTGATTTTGTCAATGACCCCGCAGCTGGCGGAACAGGAAACGTTGATTACGAACACGGTGATGATCGCTTAATTTACGGAATTGTGGAAGTAGACTTAGCATCCAACATCTCTTCAGGATCAGTAGAATACCTTTCTAATATGGTCATATCATCACGCTATGCATGGAAGGACCAGGCACTTGGCGCTGCAAATACGAGTACTTATGTTCGAGAAGGGTACAACACAACAGATCTTCCAAATTTTGAATTTGTCTTCAACAATACAGGGGCCGCACTTGAGGTGACTTGTCTTCAAGGAGATATTAATATCTCTTATTTCAGTACCTTCTATGGTAATTCGGCTTCTGAAAGCATGACTCGGGTAGATGGAATAAACCCAGCGCAGTACCCTGCGTATTTTACAGCTGGAACAACTTCGCAAGTAATTGATTTGCCAGCTTCCGGAGCTGATTTTATTACAATTACCACATTGGGCGTTAACCAAAACAGAACAGGAAACTTCGGAGCTCTTGTTACATCCCAAAAGGAAGAAGGAAATGCACGCAAGGAAATTCTTATTGATTTAAACACCAATCTATCCTCAGGAATTGTTACTGTTGGTAATGGTAGCGTTGATGGGTATTGTAGTACATACTCTTTCGATGGTTATGACTTAACGAGTGGAATTGATGTCTTATCGAGTGGAGCAATCATAGTTGGTGAAACCAGTGCGAATACAACCGCTCCAGATCAAATTGGTTTGGCCAACCCTATGTTTCAGATTGTTGGAGGACAATTGGTTATTACACGAGATGCGGCATTTTCCAATGACTTTAATGAGATCTATTATATAAAGTTTTACAAACGTACCGGATTGCCTTGGAGTAGCGGTTTCAAAGAAATTGCCAAAGATTATATATCCCCTTCTGAAATCGGTTATAATACTTCGGGATCTGTTACATTCACGATTCCAGATGGAACGAGGTACGCAACAGTATTTGCTTCAGGAAATGGATTGTATGGAGGGAGTCTGGATCTTGCACCAGTTAGCCTTACAGCTGGACAAGTTGGAAATGAGAATCAAGTAATAAGCTATGCTGAAATAGACCTACTAAGCAACACACATGAAGGGTATAATGTAATGCTGGCAACAGCCAATAACCAGCAAATGTACGCATGGACTGGAATCAATGTAGATCCTGCCTATGATTTTGCCATGTTTGGACCTACCGTAGGTCAATTGCCCAGTTCAAACGACAGAATAAATTTTGATATCTATGGAAATACTCTTGAGGTGTTTTTTACGAATCATACCTGGGCGATGGAACGCGTGGTACTGGTGACTTTTATGGGGCAGTATCCTGATGTTCTAGGTGATACACTTATTCAGGAGTTTCCATCTACAGCTAATTGTGATTCTTTATATTTTTCAGCTGTAACCTGTAATGGTGGCTCACAGGATTTGATTGGAATGCTCCCGTACTCAATTTACACATCGGACCCTACAGTAAATTCTACAAGTGTTTTACTTGAGGTAGACTCCGTTTACTTAAACTGGCCAATTGGTCAATGCGATACAATTTCTTTCGCTGTTGGAACGAACTTGCTACCAGCCACTTCAGGAGATGTTTATATCGTATTTAATGATGATGCGGGATACTCAGCCGGAATAGGAAATCAAATAGGTACTCAATTAAATCTGGCAGATTTATCCAATGGTCTTTCTTATATGGCAGAGTGTGATGAGCAAAATAATTTACTATCTGGACAATACAGCTATATCCCCCTTCCTCAACTAGACCTTGGAAATGACACCTCCGTATGCGGGATTTTTTCAATGATTCTAAACCCAATATTGGACAGTAATTATTCGTACATCTGGCAAGATTCCAGCTCTGACACCCTGTTTACGGCAAATGCCTCTGGTAGTTATTGGGTAGAAGTCACTGACTATAGAAATTGCACAGAATCCGATACTATGAATATTACTGTAGGACAAATTAGCATCGATTTAGGCATCGATACTAACATTTGCCAAGGTGAGATACTTCAATTAAACGCCACGAATTCTGGAGCAACATATCTCTGGCAGGATGCAAGCATCCAGGCTACCTTGGATGTGAATGCGTCAGGTCAATACTGGGTAGAAGTGTCCCAAAATGGCTGTGTCGGTATAGATACTATTGATGTTCTGGTAAATCCCTTGCCTATTATTGATCTTGGTCCTGATATTACTATTTGTCAAGGAGAATCAACTGTGCTCGATGCTACATCGGCGGGCGTTAATTATGAATGGAGTACTGGTTCAACCGCCCCCACGATAACGGTGTCAATCGATGGCTCTTACTGGATAGAAATTGAAGAAAATAGTTGTACCGGTAGTGATACAATAGTAGTAAGTATATCTCCTCTCCCGAACATTGATCTTGGCAGTGATGTCACTCTTTGTGAAGGAGAACTACTGCTACTTGATATTACCAGTCCAGGAGCATCTTATCTATGGCATGATGGGTCGACAAATTCGACATTCAATGTAAGTTCAGCAGGTATTTATTCATCCGAAATTACTGAGAACAATTGTTCCAATAGTGATACAATCGTAGTGGTGGTTAATCCTTTGCCAATTATCGATCTTGGTCCAGATAATGGGTTTTGTGCTGGCGAATCCTTAGTCTTAGACGCAACAACGCCAGGAGCACAATACTTCTGGCAAGATGGATCGATTAATTCAACATTGACTGCGACAACGGCAGGGGTGTATTCTGTAGAGCTTACAATAGGAGGCTGTATAAATTCTGATACCGCTGTCATTACTACTTTTCCTCTTCCTCAATTTTATCTTGGAGCGGATACCATCATTTGTGAATATGAATTTACGATTTCTGCTCCCGTTAATTACACTTCTTACTCGTGGCAGGATGGAAGTACGAATTCTGATTTTCTAGTTCAGCAACCTGGAAATTATTCGGTAAGCGTTACGGATGTTAATGGTTGCGAAGCAAGTGATATTATTTTTGTAGGCAATGGATGTGAACCAGTAATCTGGATTCCAAATGTATTCACGCCAAATAATGATGGTAGCAACGATGAGTTTTTTGCGCAAGGTACATTCCTAGAGGATTTTCACATGATAATATTTAACCGTTGGGGAGAGGTAGTAAAGGAACTTGAAGAATTGGATGATACTTGGGATGGTCTGACTCAACAAGGAATGCCAGTCAATGATGGCACGTACATTTGGTTAGTAAATTATTCGTTTTTAGAAAATGGCGGATTAGAAAAAAGAGAAATTACAGGACATGTTACCGTACTACGATAAGTTCATTTATTATACTCATTTCATTTTAGTACATTTAGGTTGATGGACTATTTACGGAAAAAGCACGTGTGCACTCTACTGATTCTACTTGGAATCATTTGTAGTTCTCCTATGAATGGCCTTTCCCAAGACAATTCTATAGATCAAATCATTCAGTCCAACCAAGGCTCGGAACGTATTGAGTCTCTGTACGAGTATGGGATTTCTCTAAAACATAGAGATACTTCTGAAATCTTCAAGGTAGCTCAGAGTATCCAGCTATATGCCGAAAAGTCTAAAAACAAAGTTGGAATTGCATATGCACACGCGTTATTTGTTCAGTTTTATAATGCGCGCGGAGATTATGGCAATGTATTAAACCACAGTATGGAGGCCATCAATCAACAATGTCCTGACACTCTTGAAGCATGCATGAAAATCCGAAAATCTATCTCTCGGATACTCTCTGAGATAGGGCAGAACCGAAGTGCACTGGAACAAGAAATCTACATTTTGGATTATTACAAATCCAGATTGGATTATGGGCAAAGTAGTAAAACATGTGCACGAATTGGAAAACTGTACTTCAATTTATCGCAAGTAGATTCAGGATTGGTTTATTATCGATTAGCAATAATCGAAATGGAGAAATCAGATAATAAGAAATCTATTCGCAATAGCTATAACAACATTGGACTCGCTTTTCAGGAATTGGGCATCCTTGATTCAGCTCAATTTTATTTTGAAAAAGGGCTTGTGACCTTTGAGCTTTATCCTGCCAATTCAAGGAATGATAGCCTGATGTACGGCCTGCTCTCAGGGAATATCGGCAATATCTATTATCTCCGTGGAGATTACGATAGAGCTCTGGAACTCCTCAATATTGATAAACGTTATAACTCCAAGAATGGAGGGAACTCCTCTTCGTTTAATGCAACTGTATTAATAGCTAAAATACATCTAATTAAAAATAATGCTTCTGAAGCTTTAGCAAATTTATTAGAGGCAGAAAAAATAATAAATTCGGGAAAAGTAAGGAGGCAGCATGCGCTATCTCTGTATAAATGTTTTGTGGATGTGTATCATGCCCTACATGATTATTCAAAGGCCGACTATTATTTCGATCAGTATTCAGCATTGAATGATAGTTTGCAAGTAGCTTCTACCTCAAGCCAAAATGAAATGCAGCAGGCTTTTATTGATGAGATCATCAACAGGGAGCTGGAGATGCAACGGATAGCCAATGAAAAGAAAGAACAAGAAATAATTTATTTACAGCAGCAGGAAGATTTGAGTCAATACAAGATTATAGTATTAATTGGACTTGTGATCATGGTAATTATCATTTCAGGATTTTACATCATTCGTTATCGATCAAATGTAAAAAAGAGACAAGAAATAAATCGGATTAAAGGGCAATTGATCAAGACTGAGTTGGATAAGAAAGAGCTTGAGCAGGGTATTTTGCGTGAAGAACTAGGAGTGAAAAATAATCAATTGACGAATTTTGCCCTTGACATCTCTCGGAAGCACGATTTTACTGATGCTCTGATGCAGCGATTAAAGACGCTAAGAAAAAAATCGTCTCCTGAAATGTTGCCAGAAGTTAACGACCTCATGATTTTTGCCCGCAATGAACTCAATATCGATAAGTCGCTGCATGAGCTGCAAGAAAATATTGCGAAAATTCATTTTTCCTTCTTCGAAAACCTCGAGAAAACTCATCCTGATTTGACCAAAACGGAAAAATATATGTGTGGCTTACTTCGTATTGAATTGAGTAATAATGAGATTGCCATTCTCCGTGAAGTTTCTGTCGACTCGGTTAAAGTCTCAAAGAATCGGCTTAGAAGAAAAATGAAACTAGAACAGCGCACTGATTTAACCAAATACTTGAGAAGTCTCTGATTTACAGCAATCAGCAAACTGACTACTCGTTAGTAATATATCCATCTGGATGTCAGTCGCTTACAGTTGTCACCGTTTACTTATAATGAGTTCAGAATACTCGCTCGTTTACTTTGCGCCCCCCTTTATTGTTGTTTAACTGACTCGATTTCAATCTATTTGTGTGACGACTATGATTGCTACTATGAATACTACTATGAAATTTATGAGACACACAATTAACGAGTTATTCAGAATTAATTATTCTGCCATGACGGCGGTTTGCTTATTACTTAGTTTAAACGCTCAATCTCAAATCAGTTTTGGAGATGAAGTAATTATAAATCCAAATGCGGACAACGCGCGTTGGGTTGATGTAATTGATATGGACGGAGATGGAGATATGGACGTTTTATCGGCCTCCCAAAACGACGACAGGATCGCTTGGTATGAAAATGATGGAAGTGAAAATTTCACACAACACGACATAACAATTACCCTTGACAAGGCATGCGGAGTTGTTGCCGCTGACTTTGATGGCGATGGCGATATTGATGTTGCCGCATCATCGGTAACGAACGCTACTGGGAAAGTAGTTTGGTTTCGAAATGATGGTTTTCAAAATTTTACAATGACTAATATTGAAACTAACCTAGACCGCGTTCATAGCATCACAAAAGATGATATTGATGGAGATGGAGATGTCGACCTATTAGTACCTGTTCGCGATGCTGGCCAGCTGAAACTTTACAAGAATGATGGGCTTGGCAATTTCACAGTTACAACAATAATTACTGGATTGTCTTTTCCACGTACTATTTGGGCGGAAGATATTGACGGCGATGGTGATAGAGATATTGCTTTTCAAAGTATGCTGTCAGCTGGGATTTATTGGGGAGAAAATGATGGCGCTGAGAATTTTACGAGGCATACAGTCACTACGGCTAATATTGCTGATACAAAATTTGTAAGTGTAGGTGACATGGACGGTGATGGTGATATGGATATACTTACTGCATCAGCTGGATCAGATCGAATAGCACTACATAGAAATGATGGAAGTGAAAACTTCACACAAGAACTTATTACTGGAAGTGAAACAAATCCATTTTGTATCGTTCCAGTTGATTTAGATTTTGACGGAGATTTGGATTTGCTGGCAGCGCTTCAAGGAGAAGATCATTTTGCTTGGTATGTGAATGACGGGACTGGAAATTTCGGACCCAAAAATATTATCAGTGGAGTTTCTACATGTATCAGTGCTAATTATATTATGCCGGAAGATCTTGATGGAGATGGCGATATTGATGCAATTGTTTCAGCAGGTAATGACGATGACGTTTCCTGGTTTGTTCCGCCTTTGGTTTTACCTGTTGAAGATCTTGAATTTCAAGGAGAACAGATTGATCGTCAAGTTGACCTTTTCTGGACCACACAATCGGAAATAAACAATGATTACTTTGATGTTGAGCGCTCAATCGATGGCGGATCATTTGAAATTATTGGTAAGGTAGACGGTAATGGAACCACTAACTCTCCCAGCAATTATTCATTGACTGATTACAATCCCGCTCCTGGCATCAATTACTACCGCTTGAGACAAGTGGACTTTGACGGTCAGTTTAGGTATTCCAATGTGATTGCCTTCGAATTCAACGGAAACGACGATGCATATTTTATAAGCGCCTCTCCAAACCCTACGAGTGGTGTGACGAAGATTTTGTTTAATTCAAATAATCAAGGGAATTCCGTAATTTGCGTCTATAATAGCCTTGGTAAGCAAGTTTTTAACCAAACCTACTACACGCAATCGGGACTAAATTCAATTGAAATTGACCTCAACTCGGTTGCCAAAGGAGTTTATATCCTATCACTTGAATTAGATCAGGAGGAGCCAAGACAACTCAAACTATTAAAACAATAAATTCAAACTATTATGAAGCTGAACCGAATAACACTACTTGTTTTTTTTATTTTCTCAATCCAATTTTCATTTGGACAGAGTGATACAACAGAAGTTCAAGTAATTCAATTTTCAGACGGATTGGACAATAGAAGAGCATGGAGAATTTTCCCTCCTGACACAGGTAGCTATCGTAAAATATTGATGTACCAAACTTTAAAATGTGATCCATCTTTGATTGATAATCCAACAGGATCAGGGTGCGGAGAATGGGATGCAGGAGCGAATTTCATATTGTACCATCACGATAATAAAGACAGTCTACGATATTTGGAGGGCGGAGTTTTTAACGATACTGTTTCCCTTGTTTCGACTCCTACATACACTAGCTATCAAGAGAATCAGCAGTTTATTGTTTACAATAGTACTATTTCTGAGTCAACATTTAATGTTGGAGGTGGAGTCCAAACGATCAATGAAACATTTAATGATCTAAACGCAAATAACAGAGCACAATATTTGTGGACAGCCACGGAATTATCAAGTGCAGGAATGAGCGCAGGAAATATCGATAAGCTTGAACTTGATCTTTCAGCATTCGGAGGAAGTCTAGATCACCTTTCCATTAAAATGAAACATTCGGGTCTGAATAGCCTTAGTGAGGCGAGTTACGAAACGAATGGCTTTTCAACAGTTTATCATTTTAACTCAAATTTTTCTGTAACAGGTTGGAATACAATAAATCTTACAACTCCCTTTAACTGGGATGGTGTATCCAACGTTGTTATCGAATTTAGCTTCAATAATGTGGCTCCAGGGACAGGGCATTCGGTGAGCGGTGAAATTACAGCTTCGGACATGGGCGTTCACTCAATGATGGATGATGGATATTTGGATTTTTCTGGAAATGGAGATTACATTGATGTTCCTGATATGACCTTCGATTTCAGTGGTGGTTATACTATTTCTGCTTGGATGTATTACGATGCATACAACTCATGGTCAAGAATTTTTGATTGTTACGATGATAACCTTGAGAATGGATTTCAATTCGGTAACAAAGGAGGTAATAACGGACTCCGAATAGTTGCGAAGGTAGCAGGATCTGGAATAAATGTAACAGCCGATGCCGTTTTGAATCTCAACGAATGGATGCATGTTGCGGTGACTGTTGACGCAGGAGATAATGCTACCATATACGTAAATGGATTACCAGTGGCATCCGCTGCTTTGCAAGGACTCGGTACGCTTAATTTGGTGAATAATTTCATCGCAAGGAGTAATAATGAGAGCAATGGTTATTTCGATGGTCGCATGAACGATTTCCAATTTTGGAGCACAGCATTGAGCCAGACTGACCTCCAGAACTGGATGTATAAGGACATTGACCCTTCTCACCCTTCCTTTTCCGATTTGCAATTATATTATAAGATGGACGATATGACAGGAACGAATCCTGATGATTACACGTCAAATAACTATGATGGATTAATGGTTGGGCTTCCAGCATGGAAAGAAATACCAGGTGAGGAACTCAATAGAAATATGGTAGCAACAAATGAACGTCCTAACCTGAACTTGATTCAAGGAATTTATACAACTTCATTAGACTCTATTCCAGTTATTGACAATATGCTCAATCCGCTCAGAAGTGTAATAGTTTCGTCTCTTTATAGAGATATAAACGAAGTTGGTTTGCAATCGAGTTACATTGATACAATGTTTGGGTGGGCACCAGGTTACAGCTATACCTACGATCAAAACAATGTACAGATTGACTCAACGTGGAGTGCTGCAGATGACCACTATTATAATTGGTACAACGATGGCAACAAACGCATTGCACGATATATTACACCCTACGGAAATTACTTGGATCTTGGGGCTGGATTTACATGGGTTTACGATCTAACTCATCTAGAACCTTGGTTGCATGATACCATTGACTTTCTAGGAGGAGATCAGCGTGAGTTGATTGATTTACGATTTGAGTTTATTGGAGGAACACCACCAAGAGACGTCCATAGCATTGAAAAGGTATTGACTAGTGAATCCGGTAAATACGAGGATATTGTAATAGATCCGCCGACGTCAACTGTAATTCCTAATGCCAATTCGGAAATGTTTGGACTTCGTTACAGTGTGACGGGACACTCGTTTAATAATGCGACCAATTGTGCCGAGTTTTGCGCCAGAACGCATTATTTTGACGTTAATGGAACACGTGTTTATGACTGGCTGCATATGAAAGAATGCGCAACCAATCCTTTATATCCACAAGGGGGCACATGGATTTACGATAGAACAGGCTGGTGTCCTGGAGAGGCCGTAGACTGGTTCGACTTAGATTTAACATCCGATGTGTCACCTGGTGTCCCAGTTACCTTGACGTATGGAGTAGACCCAGATCCAACTGGTACTGAATACGGAAATTGGAGTCGTGAAATGTTTTTCATCAGCTATAGTAATCCTAATTTTAATCTAGATGCTGAGGTCTACGATATAGTCTCACCAAATTCATGGGAATACTATGGAAGGTATAATCCAATTTGTGATAACCCTGTAATTGAAATCAGAAATTCGGGTGCGACAACATTGGATTCAGTTGAAATCCAATACGGTGTTATCGGTGGATCTATTCAGTCATTTATGTGGACAGGTAGTCTGGGATTCATGGAAGTGGAACGGGTCGTTTTGCCTATGCACAACCTTGGTATGTGGTTCGGCTCTTCTGAGTTTTTTGCAGAAATCGTCAATGCAAATGGCGTCGTAGATGATTATAGTGAAAACGACAGGTATACGACAGGTTTCGAAGCACCACCAATGATGGATGAGAATATTGCGATAGACATTAAAACGAATGCTGCGGGAAATGAAACTTCTTGGGACATTCGAGATGGTTTTGGAAATGTCCTTTATTCAGGAGGAGGATTAAGCTCCAACACAACGTATCAAACACCAGTTACTTTGCCAATTGGCTGCTATACACTGAATGTTCAAGATTCGGGTGATGATGGTCTGGATTTTTGGAACAACAATGATGGAATCGGTTACTGTCGGATTAGGAATTCTCTAGGACAAATAGTCAAGACTTTTGAACCTGACTTTGGAGATAATATTCACTATCAATTTTCTGTAGGTGAAACAGTTTCTCTCTCTGAAATGGAATCGGATTTCGTGTTTAACATTTTCCCTAATCCTTCTAGTGGAATGTACAATGTTCAGCTAAAAAACATGACGGCATCGGAAGCTAAACTTGAAATTTACAATGCACTTGGAATGAAAGTTTTTAGCAATGAGTTAAACGAATCGGATTGGATGGATTCTATAGTTCAAATAGATTTATCTGAACAAGCCAGTGGAATTTATTCGATTCAACTCTCTACGTCGGATGGTAATTTTATCAAACGAATTGTAAAAAAGTAAGACCATATGAGCATATAAAATCGGTTTCGGCGATCATTAGATGCCGAAACCGGCCTTTTGTTGATCATTGCTAATGACTCATTCGTTTTTTGTATATTCGAGAGAACACACCTCTCAATAGCTATTGGTGACACAACCTACGAATCAAGTCCCATGACGCCTAGAACTTTAATTTGTCTATTATTTTTTATCTGTAATGCAGTATTGTGCTCGGCTCAAGGGAATAGGACAGATGGTCCTGTAAGAATTGAATTGCTAAGTCATGATGCGGTAAGGCCACCTTTGCAGACTAGCATCATAAATCTCTTCATATCAAATGAAAGCGATTCCTTGAAATGGTACATATTTCCGTATTATCTCAATGAGTCCCTCCCAGAAGACGGAATCTTTAATGCGTATGATAATTGGGAGACACAATATATTGTTGGAAGGAAATATCCCGAAGCACTCGATACCTTTCAAATTATTGAAATTGGTTTTATAGGACCTGATAAATTCGTCGCGTTCTGTCTAGGTCCAAAATCCAATATTGTATACGAAAGATACTCCATGAGCAGTTGGGGGGACAGCCAATATCGTGAAGTAGATTATTGGGAAGTTGAAAATCTTATGGTTAATGGAGAAACTCCATTCGATAAATGGCTCCCGTATGATGTCGTCTGCAGTACTGGTTCGCTACTAAATTCATCACATGCGTCCTACGGTTGTTTAAATTTAAATTGGAATAAAGAAACAAGTGGATCTCGAACAGATTATCCAAAGGAAAGCGTTTCACACATTCAAGCAGTGGGGATCCGGAAGCTACGCGTCAGGTTTGAAGAATAATTACGCTTGACAATAATATGTACCTTAGTTGCAATGAGCAAGCTGCAAAATTTTCTTGAAGTACTGACGGATTCTGAATTGGCGAATTTCTTTACGTATCGATACCATGAGTTTATGCCTGCTTCAAAAGAGAAAATCGATTTGGAGTTTAAAAGCCGTGGAATGCGACTCAGTAAGTTAGAGTTCTACAAGGAAGTTCCAGACAATATTACACCCGAAAGAATCCTCAAATTAGAGTTTTGTCCAAGATGCTACTCAAAGAAGTTTTATACTTCACAGGAAATTGAAACGGTTTCATATTCATATGCAAGCATTGATTCCAAAGTAGATTACAAAACATGTCTTGTTTGTCTTTATTGTCAGGACAAAGAAATGGCAGAATCTGAGGGGGATGGTATTGCGAATGTGTTTGGGTTTTTAAATTTTTTGATAAAAAGAAGACGCTAGTAACCTAATACCATTTGTAGATTATAGAGGTGTTAAACTGTTAACCGGAAAGACTTATGAAATTAATTGTATCGATTGCGGTGTTGCTTGTTCACAGTATTGTCTTTGGGCAAGACCTGTCACTTACACCATTTGATAGTTTAACTGCGAGAGCTCAGTTGAATATTGAAATGCCAGAAGGGTATAAAGAGGTAGAGATTCCTTTTATGCGCAAAATCCCCCATCAACGCGCAGTTGAATCTGTAAATTCAGATTGTCAAATACGCTATTGGATACGTCCTCTTGACACATCGATGGCAGCGCATGATGAGAAAACAGAGGAAGAAAAGAAGAACAGTATGCATCCCAATGCGGTTAGTAAGAGCATGATGATGTTGGCAGTGTTGAATGCCTCGAACAATCAATCACAAGATTTTGATGTATCTAATAGTACAGAGCCAACCTTGCAGGCCTACAATGCAGATTGGGAGGCGTATTCTTTAATAGAATCAGGCTGGCCTCATGAAGGATATACATACTGTTACATTTGGTGCCTGCACAAAGATGACATTGGAGATGTTTTCGTCTATGTCCTCGTCAATAAGAAAGAAGAGTTGTTTACTATTCTAGCAGAGCTTGCCACAACGATAAAATTCCAGTAATTGAACGAATCGTAACTGAAATCTTATGAAACATCTACTTTTTGTAATTACTGCTGCTATTTCCAGTATCACTTTCTCACAAACGAATTACTCGGATGAATTCAAAAAGGCCGAAATTATGTTGGAAGAAGGAAGCTTAATGGATGCCTACGTTATCTTCAAGAGTATTGAGCAGAACGTTCCACAAAGTGATACGCTTTATGATTATGCACTTTGGAATTATGTTCAAACCTTGACGAAGCTGGAGCAGGCTAGTCGGATGAAAGAGAACTACAAGATAGCACTAGAATATGGTTTGGAGGCCCTTGAAGGAATTGAGAAGGGAATGGACATTTGGGAAGTATATAGTGCTCACTGGTTCTGGATGAATAAAAATCTGATTGTGAATTGTTATGGTTTGAACCAATTAGACCTAGCACGTAAATATCAAGATGTTCTGTACGCAGCGTATAAGAATGAAGAACTTCCAGAAGGATTAGATAAGTACTATAACTTCGAATTTTTTACTTGGAATGGAAACAATGTTTGGGGGTACGAATGGTATCCCGAATTGGGAGATCCAGAAACGGAAGGAAGTTTCTCTAAAATTGTCTATTACGTTTATAGCACAAGTCCTGATGGAACCGATAGAGATCAATTATATAGATTACACGTTCTAAAATTTCATAAGTTCGATGATTCAGTGTCATTTGACTACCTTTTGACCAAGCGATTGGAGAAAGCAGTTGGAGAAAAAAGCGGATCATTGTATAACTATACCTACGAGAGCCCAATTGACATGAATAAAGTACGTGAAGACGTTCGAAAAGTCTTGAATGGGGAGTATGAGTAAAATTCCCTAGCTTCGTTGCCATGAAAAACATGCGTTCATGGCTTTCCGTTTGCCTCATTGGGGTTGTACTGATTAGCTATCGACTTTCATATTCAGATTGTCATCCAGAAAGAACCTTGAAGGTGACTACTTGGGATGCGTTTGGCTATTACATGTACTTGCCCTCTGCGTTTATTTACAATGACGCTACAGAGTTGGCATGGCTTCCAGAAATTGACAGTACCTATAATCTAACAGGTGGAACACTTTACCAATCAAACATTCACACCAATGGCAATTACGTGAATAAATACCTTGGTGGAGTTTCAATCATGCAAACGCCATTTTTCTTTGTTGGACATGGGATAGCAAAAATGTCCAATTATAAAGCGGATGGATTTTCACCTCCTTATCAGTATGCTATAGCTTTTGGTGCAATCTTCTATTGTATTCTTGCTTTATTCATCTTGAGAAAAATTCTCTTGCGATTTTACGATGATAAGACAACAACTCTCACTTTATTGTTCTTGGCTTTAGCGACGAATCTAATCCAGTACATTGCTATTGACAGTGCACAAAGTCATGCCTTTATATTACCGCTCTATGCGTTCGTACTCTACACAACAATTAAATGGCACGAAAGTCCAAGGATTCGGTGGGCAGCACTTACTGGGTTGATCATTGGAGTTGCCACAATATCACGACCAACGGAAGCTATTATGTTGTTTATTCCTCTGCTCTGGGGAATGAATACTAAAGCGTTAAGGAAGGAAAAATGGGCACTTGTTAAAGCAAATCGATCCCATGTGATTTTCGCCGTAATTTTTGGAATCATTGGTGTACTTCCTCAGATCATTTATTGGAAAATGACTTCTGGATCTTTTATTTATGATGTTGGAAGCAAGTGGTTCTTCTTGAATCCTTGGTTTAGAGTCCTCTTTGGTTTTGAAAATGGTTGGTTCATCTACACACCAATAACTATCTTCTTCGTGATTGGGTTCTTCTTTATGAAAAAGTTCAGTTTCCAACGTGCGGTAATCGTCTTTTGTTTGTTGAACATTTGGATCATCATCGCTTGGTCAGACTGGAAGTATGGAGCAACGTATTCCACAAGAGCGATGGTGCAGAGTTATCCTGTGTTTGCGTTGGCATTTGGTGCACTTGTACAACGAATTGAAACCAAAAAATGGAAGTACTTTTTTTACCTCGCTGGACTTTACCTGATAATTGTGAATCTATTTCAAATTGGGCAATACAACGACACTGTCTTGCATTACCGAGACATGAATCGTCAGTACTATGGTAGAATTTACTTGAATCCGAATCCCTCTGCATTGGATATGAGTTTACTTGATACCGACGAGGTCTTGAATGATGAAAGCGATTTCGAAGCAGTGTTGATTGCTTCTAGTGATATCCCGATTGAATTGTCTGGAACTCCTTCAGAACCCGCGATTGTAGATGTTACTCAAATAGGGGAGAATCCTAAAGGCTGGATCAAGGTAGAGGCTAGAATTAATGCGCAGGTTGGACACAATGCTGGGCAATTGCAATGTAAAATCCAATCTGGAGACATTGTGAAGGAGAGATACATTCGTCTGAATAATCCAATTTGTGATGCAGGAGAATCGAATGATTATGCCTTCTACATTAAAATCCCTGAATGTGAAAGCCCTACAGATGTGATAATTTTTGTAAATTCATGGGATACTTTTGAAGCTCATTTAGAGACGTTTAAAGTGACTTACTTGAAATCACCAAATTAAATCAACCATGAAGATCTACTCAATCAAAATAGCAAGTATCCTTTTCGGACTGTTTGCTTTAATCGCGTGTAAAGAAGAACAGGTTCAAGAACCAGATCCTGGAGTCTGTGAAGTGGTTGGCCTGACCCCGACTACGAACGTTGAAGGATATGGGATTTTGGAAAAACTTCCAGGGATTTGGAATGGTCCCGTGACATCGCCAACACCGTTGGGTAGCTTTCCAGAATGGATTGTGGATTTTCGTCCCATTTCGGCGTCTCAAGTCTCTGCAAAGAATGAGCTCGATTCTCTTAATGATATATTCATGAGTTTTTTCATTGTTCTACACAACAATGAATATAAAATGGCCTTTAGAAATGGAGGTGGGTTTGCCGGTGCCACTCGTAATTCTTACATGATCATCGATAGTTTGAATGAAGGACCAACTGAATCTTTTTATCGTTTCAGTGATCCAATAGCCGGTGGTGATCGAGTGTATACGGATGTAAGGTTTAAAGATGATAGTATCATCATGCATGCGTACACCAATCAATTCAATACTCTGTCTACTCCGGTTACACATATGGTTTGGAGAGCTAACTTACGCAATAGTACAGCCAAATTGGATGCAATTGCATTGTTCAGCTTTCCGCAAAAAGAACTGACACGAGATTTCACAACTACATTTGATGGATTAACTGAAGCAGTTTTCTATAGTATAGCATCTGATCCATACCCAGAAAACGAACAACCCCACCTGGGAGTTTCAAATGTCAGCGTCAATATTTCGAATCCTGCCGTTGTAGATCCAGCTAAAAAAGTGCTGATCATTGTTACAACGGAGCCTTTGTTCAATGGAATTAATTTCCTTGCAGCAAATTTGGATACACGTTCAAGGTATGTTTTGGTTGGAGCTGAAGCTTTAACTGGCTACGACTTCAATTACATGCACCCAGGTGATTACTATGTGAATGCTATCTACGATGAAAACGGAGATGGGAACTTCTCCAGCGGTGATTATATGAATAGTTCATTTGATGTTCCACTTTCACTAGGGAGTCAAGGTACTTCTTCGGTAAATGTAAATATCAATTTTCAAGTACCGTAATTCACGATTACTCTCTCTGTCGATCTAGATAATACGGATTGAGAAAGGAATAACGAATAGGATATCCACCTCCGTAAAATTCTTCTGTTCCGTCGGGGTGGGATTTAACTAGTCCTGTGACTTTTAGTTTTTTGAGTTCATTAAATCGTTCCCTACCGATCATTGATGATTTTACAAACACGTGAATGATCGTACTGTCAGCTAATTCAAATCTGAACCCTCTGCATTTTCCAGGAGGCTCAAATATGATTGAAATATCACGTTCGTCCAATGTGTACTTCTTTACTATTTTTCGAGCCAGAGAACCTATTATAGTACTATCAACAACGGTGTGAGGAGCTGTTTCCTCTCGTGGCCGCACCGAGAATTCTTTGTAGATAAGTTCAAGTGTATCACGAATTGAGATGGTTTTTCGTATATAATCACCGTCTTCTAATATGATGTAGTAATAATTGCTACGTGGAATTTTGAATTGAAATGTTCCATCAAATTCAGTGTCGGTATACGTTTTATGCGATCCATAATTCACAACCAATTGCAAAGGAACATTATCCAAAACTTTTCCTGTGTATGAATTCATGACTTTTCCCTCAATGATCACACTGTCGGATTGCCCAGAAACATTTAGGGAAATGAAGAGAAGAAGAAGTAGACTCAATTTGTTCATGTCTTAAATAAAACAAATTTGAGCGAAGAAAGTTACATAAAACTCAATTTAATGCTGGTGACATCTACCGCTAGAATTGGTCGTCATTCGTTTGCATCGACTTCCACTTTTTGTAGTTCCAGTACATTGCGTAGTCGCGGAGCCACTAGGTGTACCAGTTGAAACACTAGGACGACATACAGAACAAGCAGTATATCCTCGTTTCTTGGCGTCAAGAGTAGACATAGCAATTTTACTTTTCTTCAAGTGTTGACAAGTACTTACATGAAATTTGGTTCCGGTTTCAGTAACATAAACCGTTTGAGCAGAAACTTTTATTGTAGTACTCAATAACAAGAAAAGCGTTCCGATAGATAAAAGTAAAAATTGTTTCATTGTTTAAATTTAGTGCAGTAACTGCCCACAGGATTACTAGCTTACGTAAATGAATTTGCGGGCAGTACTACATTATCAATCATATAATAAGTAATGTACAGATAAAAATCAGCGAACTGTAATAATGCCTTAAAATCAGGTGTTTATACGTGTTCTGGTAGGTGGATATACCTATTTGTTTTACAAAAAAACGACCTCCAATATTAACTGAAGGTCGTTTGAAATGAGGCGATTTACTAAAACTATATCTACCTAAAACTGCACTTATGATACCCCATTTACCGTATGACAGTGAACCAACTTAAAAGGTTACAATTCTCTGTCAATTATTTAATAATTATAATGCCAATGGCTATGATGATTGTATTTTCCATTGCCTCGAATGTATCCCTCTTCATTATAGTATTGGTGATCGTCATTTTGTTCTTTCGGATCTTCCTCGCCTAAATGAATAATTTGGTCATTCAATTTCACTCTACCACCTACTGGAATTTCAATGATGAGAGTTACTCTCTGAGCCCTCCATTTGTCCTCCTTAGGATAGCTGAAGTTCGTGGCAATGAGTAAACTATCACCAATCAATTCAGCCCCATGATTAATATGCGTGCTCTTGTCTATTGCCATAGTACGTGAGGCTCCTTGAGAACTGAATTTTTGACGAATATGAAAGAGCGAATCACTGGATACCTCATATTCGATTTCGATTCCGTAGGCTTTAATTTGATCTCCCTCTAAAGTGATAAACCCAAAGTTTCCATCGTCAGTGATTTCATAATCTTCATAGTTTTCAAGGGTTTCCAATTGCGGTATGATTACTAATTCTTGAGTCTGCACAGATCCTATTTCAGTTTTAAAGCCACCATTAATCGCCATGTCCTTACCGAATCTAAATCCTTGATTCATACATATTCCAAAACCAATGATTCCAATGATAAATAAGAACAAGAGACTGAATCTTCCAACTAAACTTTTGATCTTAAATAATAACAGGCTGCCAAGTAAAAAGAGGAACAGAATAACACTCAAGAAAACCATTAAGCCACCAACCCACACCCAAAATATATCGGATGGATCAGCCAGAACGAGATCTCCAAACTGTGTGATAGACAAGAATCCTTCTTCGCTTTGTACTGGAACAAACTCTAATCCTCCAATAATTAATATGAGAAATGAGATTAAATGTACAAATCCAAAGCAGATAAGAATAACTCCTATAATGGAAGACAAAATGCGTCCACCTTTTGATGCTCTTCTTCTATATGATTCCTTTGAACCAAGAGAGTGAATTACGCGCTTTGATCCATCTTTGATTTTTTCAGCAGCGTTTTCCACCTCAGACCGAACATTCTCGACGGTAATTGGTTGTCCCTTCATGCGCAATTTATCAATAGAATTTTTTGCTTTTGGAACTACCATCCAGAGAACTAAGTACAACAGGAATCCGAATCCTGAGAAGAACATCACCACAAAAATAATTCGAATGATGGCAACGTCTATGTTGAAGTAATTGGATATTCCGGAACATACACCACCGATACGGCCATCTTCTTCGTCACGAAACAACTTTCGATCTTTGTTGATCTTTCCTTTTTGGTAAGAAGTGTTTTCACTTTCTTCTTCGTCCTCCAAATCCACGTAATCTTCAGGATTTCCAAGATTCGCAAGAATTTTTTCAATATCTGCAGTTTCAATTACCGTTTTGGTTTCGCTCAACAGTTCGTTACACAATTCAGCGATACGTAACTCAACATCTTCCAAGATATCTTTACTTCCTGATTGTGAACCCAAAGTTGCCTCAAGACGGTCTAAATAGTCCTGCAATAGTTCATAAGCATCCTCTTCAACAGTGAAGTTGAGGCCTTTGATGTTTACTGATAGTGTCTTTTTCATTTTGAGTTGTTTTTGGTAATTTGTGATACAGCGGTGTTCAATTCACCCCATGTCATTGAAAGTTCTTCTAAAAATGCTTCTCCCATTTTGGTAAGCGAGTAATATTTTCTTGGAGGTCCAGATTTAGACTCCTCCCATCGATAGGTCAACAACTCTCCATTCTTCAATCGGGTTAAAAGTGGATAAAGCGTTCCTTCTACAACAATTAACTTTGCTTCTTTAAGCGTGTCAATTACTTCAGAAGGATAGGCTTCCTTTTTTTCCAGAATAGTAAGAATACAGAGCTCGAGAATTCCTTTTCGAAGTTGTGCTTTTGTATTTTCTAATTTCATATTAATGTTTTTTATAGAACTGAAGTTCTGCTAAACGATGTCGTCACATCTAATTTCCTATACAAAGATATATGTTTTAAATTGATCTATGCAATACATAGTACTATAAATATTTTTCTTTTCTGCTATTTATGACTGAGAAAATGGGATTAATCATTGCTGTCAGAGGGATGCGTGGCAAATGTTAAAAAAGTAAAAAAATTAAAATACTCTCATCTTTTTGATGAATTTTCTTCGAGCTGAGGCATAAGCTGCTGATTTCCCATCGGCATGAAGGTCGATAATCTCCATTATTTCAGGTTTCAATTCAGGATGTTTTTTGATAAAATTGATCAAAACGAACATAGAATATACTTGAACGGCTACTTTATTTTGATAGCTCTGTATAAAACCAATGAGCAAATCAATGAAGTCACTTTCTCGATACTCGGTAATATCTAAATGATAAATAATGTTGATTGTATTTCGCATAACCGATTGGTTCTCGCTTAAGAACGCAGCATCAACAATGTCATTATAATATGGTTGTACTTGTGCTTGTTGTGTTTTACAGAGATGCACTAAAATCCAAGAGGCATATTCTTCAAGCGGGTAGGGCTCCTGATTAGTAATTATCTGGACAAGCTTCTTTACTTCTTTTGGATTGTTGGAAAAATACGTTTGAAATTCCGCGAAATTTCGTCCTTCCCTAATTTCAAGAATTTTTTCTCGAATGTCCATATTCAATCACTCATTCAGTGTTCAAAAAGCACGGTAAGCCTTAGGGATACAAACCCAGTGTCCATTTACTTTGAAGAAAGCATTAAGGGAATATCCACTGGTTTCACCTGGTTCAACGAATTTCAATCCGTAAATAGTAATTCGGTCTTTAAAATGATCCTTCGTTTCGGTGTAACCACCAGGCAATTCTTGACCATTACCTGCTTTTAATTCAGCACCTGTTATTTTGATAATAATTGTTTCAGTTCGGTTTGCACCAGGTTGAATGTCACCTTCAGCTAATTCTGAAAACATATCTTCCACATACATCCAAGCATCACCAACATCATCTATTGAAACGAAGATTTCCTGTAAATCTTCCAAATCGGGTTTTAGGGTATTGATAAAAGAGTTGTCATTATCATGTCGCAGTTTCTCAGCAATTTCATTTAATTCTGTTGTTGCTGTACTTTGAGCAGTGGACCATCCAGTCAATAGAAGCATGACCGTTGTAAGAAGTGATAGTAGTTTCATTAGATTCTTTTTGGAGATTAAATGTACAAAAATGCCTTGGATTATTACATTTGTTCTCAGAATTCGGGATGTAGCTTAGTCCGGTTAAAGCGCTCGCCTGGGGGGCGAGAGATCGGAGGTTCGAATCCTCTCATCCCGACATGATTTTCAATTTCACCTACCCTGCAGCGCAGTTGTAGACCAAGCTTAGCGTTCCTGTATAGTCATGAATCCTCCTGGAGTGCCTATTTTGATTTCGAGATGAGTTTTGAATTCAGGTATTAATGTCACCGAGTCTAATTTGAATTTTACCATATCAATGGTTTTAAATTCTACCGAGTATGTTCCATCGGGAAGCTCAAGTTCTATGAATCCACTGTCATTAAACACTCCAAAACATGTTGAGTCTTGTAAGTTGGATATTTTGTATCTGGCGTATTCAAAGTCAGCATAGTTTTTATTGGCAAACAATTGAACTGAAATTTTAGTTGTAGTATCTGAGGTTTCCGTTGAAAACTGATTTAATAATTTTGAAGGAACTTCTTCAATTTTTACACATTTTGTTACTCCGTCCTTTCTCCAACTTGCGCAGGAGGCGAATATTAAAAATGACAGAAAAAATAAAACACAACGTCTGGCTAAACACCATGGCGCTTTATTTTAGCTAAAGATACCCCTTTATATTTTCTATATATTCCAATATATGGAGTTTATCCCTCCAAATAAGGTGGCTAAACTCCATAACATTGAAATAATAAGATTGAATTCAAAAATCGACTTTTTTGATGATATAACTCGATTTCTGAATTTGTCCTTTCGTATTTTTTACTCATTCAATATTAGGCTGAGTATATAATTATCCGTAGATTCAGATTCTACCCGCCTGACAATTAAGCACATAAACAGTGCGATGCGTAGACTACGACTACATATACAAAAGACAATGCGAATTAATTTCTTCCTAAGAATAATTCTATTCATAGGCTTTTTTTCAATATCCAGCACCGCTTTCTCAAGCCACATTGCCGGAGGAGAAATCACCTATGAATGTTTGGGTGGGAATCAATACAGAATTAAATATGTCTTTTTCAGGGATTGCAATGGAATATCATTGCCCTCATCGGTGACAATAGATATTTATGATGTCAACGATAATTTGATCCAGAGTCCCAGCTTACCTTTGATCGATACAACTTTACTCAACGGAGCATCACCATCACCTTGTACTATTGTGCCAAATGTGTGCTTACTGATTGGAGAATATGAAGTGATTGTCACATTGCCGCCGATTCCTGGTGGTTATCAAATGACCTTCGATGCCTGCTGTAGAAATGGGGGAATTGTAAATGGACCAGCGGGCAGTGCTGCATATTCAACTTGGGTACCTGATATAGCTGTTGCAACATGCAATAATAGCGCAACATTTAACGGATGGCCTCCCGTATTTATCTGTCTTGCCGATACATTTACGTTTGATCATTCTGCCACAGATTTAGATGGAGATTCATTGGTATACTCACTTTGCACACCGTACGAATCAATCATACCAAATACGCCATACCCTTTCGGTGGAGCATACAGTGCTGCCAATCCACTTGGCGGAAACACCCTAACAATAGATCCTGTCACAGGCCTCCTGTCTGGGATTCCAATGACGCTGGGCAGGCATGTTGTCGGGATCTGTGTGAGTGAATACAGAAATGGTGTACTTATAAATACCTCAACTCGAGATTTTCAATTAAATGTAGTTCAATGCGAAGATGTTACTGTCGCTTCTTCGATTAGTGCGTTAACAAATTGCTTAACTGGGGAGGTGACTTTCTTCAATAATAGTTCTGGAGCAGCCTCTTATTTTTGGGATTTTGGTGATGGAAACACTTCAACAGATGCAAGTCCAATTCATTCGTACTTTCCTTACGGGACCTATACGGTTTCATTGATAGCGTATAATGCAGGAAACCCATCATGTAACGATACTGTTTCGTTGTTAGCTGTCGCAGACACCTGTAATCCGTGCGGAATGACGGCCAGCGTCACTACAACGGACGGTATTTGTAACGCCGTCGATGGATGTGTTCAAGTCACCTGGGTTCATCCATGTTCATCAACTCAAAGCATAGTCTATGGAGGTGTCTCTATTTCTGGTGGATGTGGCTCTAGCACAAATATAAGTACAGGTTCAGCTCCCAATTATGGAAATATAATTGCAACCGTTGATGGTGTTCAACTTCCTTCTCCAGCTACGACTGAAACGATCGTTCTACTTGGGCCGGCATCCCCTTGTTCTGGAACAATAGTTACTTCCTCAGGTGGTGGAAATATCACCTATACCTTTAATGCTGTCTATACAACTCCACAAACAGGACAAGCTATTGTTAACATTACTGGCGGAACTCCACCATACACCATTCAGTGGACAACTACCCCAACTCAATTAGGTGATACTGCATTTGCTGTTGATCCTGGATCGTATAGTGTAATCGTAACCGACGCAAATAGCTGCGTCACAGTGGAATCTTTTGTGATTGCTGGGGCGAGTAGTATGATATTGACTCCATCAGCTACAGATGTGACAGCATGTGGTGCCAATGATGGGACACTAAATGTAGGTGTGTCAGGAAATACTGGGACACCGACTTATTTATGGACTCCAGGTGGATACACCACTGCCAATGTTACAAATGTTCCACCAGGGACATATTCTGTAATGGTAACAGACGATAGTTGTAGTGCATCTGGAACAGTTACAATATTGGATGCCGCAAATGTTATCGTAACCGCCAATTTAACGGACATAACTTGCCCCACTGATTCTGACGGTTCTGCCACTATTGCTAGTATTAGCGGCGGACTCGGCCCTTATACGTATTCATGGAACTCGACTCCAGTGCAAACAGGTAACTCTGCGACCAATCTTCCTTTTGGATTTTATACTGTGACTGCCACAGATCAAAATGGTTGTACTGGCACTTACTCGTTTGGAATAACAGGACCTGTCGCTATGAGTGACTCTATTGGTATGACACCCGCTTCATGTGCGGAGACAGAGGATGGAACGGCTTCAGTAGTTGTTACAGGAGGTACACCAAACTATACGTACTCTTGGAATTCCAGTCCAACTCAAACAGGTTCGACAGCGACAGGACTAGAGGGGCATATCTTGTATACAGTAACCATTACAGATGATAATGGATGTATACTGACTGATAGCATAGAAGTAGAAGCCCCAGAGCATATCCATGTCGATCTTTACGATATCAGTACGATAACTTGTGCGGGTGTATTCACTGGCGCTGCATTTGCAGATGTTTCTGGAGGCGCTCCTGATGTATACAACGTCACTTCCCTTTACAATGAAGGATTTGGCACAGATGACTTAGAAATTGACTGTCCAAATTGGCACCTTGACGTCAGTGGTGGTGGTACTTCAACAATAATGGATCCTTTGGATTATTTCCGCGTAATCAATAATGAATTTGCAGGACAAGATCTAGATGGGGAAGGTGTATGGTATACTGAAATTGTAGATATTTCAGCAGAGGCAAATGTGAATTTGAGCGGTGATTTTTATGAATGTGGTGGTATGGAGGCTGGTGATTATGTTAGAGCTTACTATAGTATAAACGGAGGCCCCGAAATACAATGGTTTGATCAAACGGATGACAGCGGAGTAAATTGTTCCTTATTGCCCGGTGCTGCTCCTGGCTTATCCGGAAACACAATTCAGATTATTGTGAGAATGTTCAACGGTAGTGGAGAGATTCACAAATTCGATAATATCAATATCACAGGAAACGTGAGTGGTGTTCTGTACAATGAGCCTTTCAATACCAATGATCTTTGGAATGATCCTGATTGTCATTGGTGGAGAGATGTATCCAGTGTAGTTACTACAGATATTTCTGGTGCTGGTACTGCTGATCATGTAGAAACAAGAGGAGGCGTTTTAGAATTTCGAGATGTAGACGGCGAAATTGTTTGGTATTCAGCAGTGGTTGATATCTCCTCATGTGTTTCATCTAGTATTTCGGCCGACTTTGATTATAGTGGCTTTATGAGCGGGACCGAATATATTAGGGGATATTATTCATTAGATGGTGGCCCGGAAGTTTTATGGGTAGACCATACTGATGACAATGCTGCTGGATGGCCGACGGGAAATCCTTCGACAGATGTTATTAATGGATTAACTGGTAATACCTTACAATTCATCGTTCGCGTATATAATACAGGTTCTTCAGATATCCATACGCTTGATAATGTTATTATTGGCTGTACTTCAATAAATCCAAACCCCTACTCGTATGCGTGGACATGCACGGGAGCCACAACGGATACTGTAACTGCTTTACCAGCTGGATTTTGCACAGTTACCGTTTCAGATTCACTCGGTTGTTCAGAGGACGGCATCATAGAAATAATTAATCCTGGGGTAATTTCTGCTACGGCAACAGCTACTAGCGCTTGTGGAGGAACGAATAATGGAACGGCAACTGCTCTCGGTACAGGAGGAAATCTACCGTATACTTATTCATGGGATTGTTCAGGAGCAACTACACAGGCATTAGCAGGATTATCCGCTGGCACAA
Organism: Crocinitomicaceae bacterium; assembly: GCA_033791225.1. Lineage (GTDB taxonomy): Bacteria > Bacteroidota > Bacteroidia > Flavobacteriales_D > Crocinitomicaceae > UBA4466. Next base: position 785,080 of record JASJHD010000012.1, on the reverse strand, counting down.
ATTGTACAGTAACAATTACAGATGGTGATGGTTGTACAGACATTGCGTTGGTGAACATTGTAGCGGATCCTGCTGTGAGTGCTGATACCATTTCAGTTACGCCATCATGTCTAAACAGTGGAGCAATCGACTTAGCTGTATTTGGGGGTACACCTGGATTTATCTACTTCTGGAGTAATGGTGACACAATTCAAGATATATCCAACCTACCCGGTCCTTCAGTTTACACCGTTTCTGTATGGGATAATAACAACTGCTATGACACACTGACCGTATTTGTAGATTCGACGTGCTCTGTTTTACCCATTACTTTGGTAAACTTCAATGTTATTTGTGATAACGAGGCAAGAACACTTTATTGGAGCACTCTTTCAGAAACGAATAATGATTTTTTCACTATAGAAAGAAGTACTACCGGAGTTGAATTTGAATCTATTGGTACCGTGAGTGGAGCTGGAAATAGTTCTAGTCCAATTAACTATTCATTCTTGGATATTGACCGCTTCAATCAAACTACATATTATCGTTTAAAACAAATTGATTACGATGGTGAATATTCCTATTCATCAACTCGAGTGGCAAACTGTGTAGCTGATGATGTTAGTATTTATCCTAATCCATTCAATACTACTTTTAGGGTTAATATAAAATCGGGAATATCTGTTCCAATTCGTATAAAAGTGCTCGACAACACCGGAAGGATTGTTTATAATAGGAGCATAAATGTCAAATCTAAAAATGTCGACATTTCAATTGGTGAAGAATTATCTCCCGGGGCCTATCAAGTCATAGTAGATTTAGGGACACAGATTTATGTTGAGCGGATAGTGAAAGTTCAGTAAAGTCGGGCAAAACGATTCCAATGTATTTTTTCATATTAGTGCGTTAAGGTTCATTGCAAACCTACTTACTATCAATGGGGTAAAGATATCGTATGCCGCAACCAACATTACTCCACATGCGCTATGCGCAAATACTGCTGATTAAATATGATGTATCTCCTATAATTTGGTGTCTGGATATGGAAAAAGCAGTAAATTTTTACTGCAAATCTCTAGGTGCGATTGGCAATGTGCCTATACATCGACCTATAAAGCATCGTACCAATTAATTGACACTGGTAACTTTTATTGCAAATGCGCTTCGCAGGTTGTTACATAGTTAGACTGGTTCCAACTTTCGTATTCATCGCAGTCATTATTTGCTTTAATCTTTGTGTCATATATTGTTGTATGATAAGTGGTAACGACGAATGTCGGATCCGTAATGGAAACAGCGGTACATTCGCACCTATAATCTCTGTCGCAAGATGCCATTAAGACGCATAACACAGAAAATAAGAATAATCGAATCATAGTTTTAGTAAATTGGTTCTCTAACTTCTATCATAAAGTTAAGAATTGATTTTAACTCAAAATCGCCAATCCTTCCTGGATGTTGGTCAAATATTATTAACAAAATCTAAGAAGACTTTTTTATGAAGCGCAAGATCCATATTATGGGATAGTGCTACACGAGCAATATAATCTTTGTCGCCTTCTTTTGTCGTCCCTTGAGTAGATGTTGCAGGTATTGTCCAATAGCATCCCTTTAACTGTCCATAACTCACACAGTACTTGCTTTCATTAGGGATTTCAGTAATCATCAAATTGATCAACTTATGATTTAAAGCTCTTTTATAGGCTTCTTTTTCTTCATGAGTATTCCCTTTAGTCGGAAGATCTAATGAGAACACGGATGGAGTAAATCCTTGTTGTGCCAATTCTTCTGAAACAAAATTGATTTTCGCCTCTGGTAAAGTATCGTTGATGAAGTTTACAAATTCGCGTGTGTTCTTATAAGCATCACTAATCCGTTGGTTCATGGAAGGCAATTGTTTTGCCAATATTTCCATTTGAAGATTTCTAGCCTGATTATCGCAGAGGATCAAATGCTTTTCTATTTTTTGCATCAAAGCTTCCGTTTTTGCATTTCCTACACAATAGCCAGCAGTGCATTGTCCTCCACTCGGAAATTTAGATCCACTTACATATGATATGGTTCTAACTGTGGAGAGAATTTCACCTTCACCTAAAAAGAGTACGTTAGGACAAAATGTTTGATCTAAAATAAAAACTGGATCGATGGCAGTTTCACCAGTTGCTGTTTTACGCTCTTTACTTAAAGCTTCTTTTAATTGGTCAAGATCTGGAACTTCAACTCTAGGGTTTGTTGGAATTTCAGCGATTATATATGGGATAGCGTCTTCCTTCGCAATTCGATCTAAAACGAGATCAATACTTTGAACCATATCGTGATCACCATCCACTGGTAAATCCATCACTTCTACATTATCTAAGCACGCAGCCACTCGTCTTGCTTGGTCATTTGTTCCACCATAACAATTTGGAGGAACAACAAATTTGATAGCGTGTCCTTTATGATTTTCTTGTGCATGATCAATAAGCCCCATCATGATGGCATATTGCATGGATAATCCACTAGAAGCAACTAATGGCTTTGTATTAGTACCTGTAATGGCTTTAATTGAATCTAAGACACTTACTTTATTCCCTTTGACATCACTCTTAATCGTATGAACAGTAGATGGGTCTACTAACACCTTTAAAGCATCAAATGAATTGGCTGGAGTCATTGCAATTGTCTCTCTTCTTCTGACATGTTGAATTTCAGAGACGTAGCTTTCATTCTTTTCCCCATTCACCAATAGAATACTTCCTAGGTGAGAATGAAAATCAACATAAAAATCGATATTAGGAGTGAGACTTAAGAAGTTCATTTCATCTTGATGTGAAACTAAAATCGTGCTTCCATTAAACTCGGAAATGTCTTCAACCTTCTCAACTTTCTTTAACTCAAATTTATAACCGTACACACTTTGAAGTGCTTCGGCATCAAAAAAGTCAGGTAGATCATCAGAATAAACAATTTGAGTGTTTTTATTGTCTAACAAATTCTTTCTCAGAATGGCCAAAATAGGAATCGTCTTGGATGAAAAGCTGATTACATTTTCTGACTTTGTATTATTTAACTTGGCAATTGCCCATTCTAGTATACAAGATAATGGATGTCCTAATCGAATATAGTCGTAAGCAGTGCGTAATTCATTGAGCGATGATAATTCAGAATTATTTTCATTGAATAAGGATTCAAACTGTTCTATGAATTGAGACTTGGCCAATTTTTCATCATAAATATCTAATCGATGGGTGGTTAGGTTCAACCAGCCTGCTGGCATATTCTCTAATACATCTTTAATATAATTAAGCATTTTACTTGCTTCCATAATTTTCGCCTTTAGATAGATCGGAAAGATACATTTATTAGATTTATTTTATGAATGTTACAAGCGTTTTCTTGAATTACGCAGAACATGCGGGAGCTATACTCTCGCTACATCAGTAAAGAATAAATGACTTAGTCGAAATGGATTTGAAGTGCAATGGAAGTAATGCTATATGCAATAAGAAATTGCGCTGATTTTAAGCGAGTTTATACTTCTCTTCTAAAATTGAAAGAATCTCGTCATCACTCATTTTTTTCTCTGCCGTATTATTAGCTGCAGTTAACCAATTATATTCATTTTGAACTTTTACTGCCACTAGTGTGTCTTCCCAATTAATCGAGTTGGTTGGAGCGTGTTCTTGGACAATACCTTTGAACTGCTGAACATACTTGTCTTCAGTAGTTTTTTTTGTGAATAATTGAAGTGTCCAAGTTGAAACATTTTTAAGAACAATGCCCTCTGTTCCTTTTTCTCCTATTCTCCAATCAATTGTCTTTCCGATGTTTTTAATTGGAATTCTGTACGAGAAATCCATCTTGTCAATGGATATATGTATTTGGTTGTCTTTAATCGAGTGTTTAATCATGATGCTACTTTTGTTTCAAGATTTTATCGGCAATTTTCTTTGCATCTAAGCAATATTTGTCATCACCCTCTAAATTCCATTCGCCAGTTTTTTCAATGTAAAACCGAACTGTTTTCTCTACAACTTCTGAATAACCTCCATACGACGTCAACATATTTTGCACCTCTTCAGCATAGTCGTTCTTGCTTAATTCATCTGACTTTACAAGATCCCACAGTCTATTAATACGTTTAGATTTCTCTTTGTAAATAGGATCTGTCTTTTTATACGCCATTAAAAAAAGAGAAAGTGCTTTTGCTTCTGGTGATGGTTTTTCCATGTTTCAATTTTAAAAGCCCAAAGCTACGGAATCAATACGGAATTGCATAAGGTTTTGTGTCTATGAAAGTCGTACTGACTACAAGCTATTAAAATCCCAACATTACGCATTGCTTTATCCCAATTATCAGATAACATCAAAAATCTCCAAGATATTTCACCATATGCTTCCTTTTAAACACCATCAACCCGACCACCTAGCTAAACCTGTTTAGTATTTTGATATTAAGCTATTTAGTAGTATTTTTAAATCTTATACTAATGCATTACTACTCGTGTTCAAACTACCACATTTGAGACTCTTATTTATGCTGGCGTTCCTGCTTCTCAGTTGGACTGCTAAATCAGATATTATACTTCAAGAGTTTTTTAATTCAGGGTCTGTTCCTGCAGGTTGGACAAACACTGCAATTCAAGGCGCTGCCACGTGGAATGTTCAAAATGCTCCAGCTTTTGGATCTGGAAGCGGAACCTTTTATACAGTCTTTGATGATGCAGGTTTAGGTGCAGGAGTCACACCGAATGAAGCTGCATTAGCAACAGGTTCACTTGACTGTTCCGGAAGAACATCTGTTTTTATGAATATGCAACATCATTGGTATGGTGTAGAATCGACTCACGGATATATTGAAATCTCAAACAACGGTGGTGCTACTTGGACGACTATCATGGATTATGAAAAACTCACACGAGGATCACTAGCTGCTCCTCAAGATACAACATTCGATATTACTGCCTTTGCCGCCAATCAATCAAATGTTCAGGTGAGATTCAGATATAATGATGGTTCATTAGCTGGTCAGCATTGGTACATCGATGATATTACGATTTATAGCGATCCCGATGTAGGTGCTTCTGATATGATCACACCGGGTTACTTGGGTTGTGGAGCAGTGTATACCGCAACTGAATCAGTCACAGTTGAAATTACAAATTATGGATTCTTTCCAGTATCAAACATTCCTGTTACGTGTGATGTTACCGGAGCAATAACGACAACCGTATCTGGAACATACCCCGGACCTTTGGCTCCGGGAGCTACCGCAACCTACGTCATACCAGGAATAGTGGATATGAGTTTTGGGGGAGTCTATGATTTTGCTTTGTATACCACGTTAGTAACGGATGAATATTTATTCAACGATACGGCCTATACCTCTCGACAGAATTTAGTCGTCGGTGCTTATCCATATTTGATGGATTTTAATGGTACAACAGGTGGTTGGTTTGCAACCGGATCAGCCCCTCCATCAAATGGAAACAGAAATTTTGTTCATGGTGCTATTCCTTATTTGAATGGTCCTCAAGGTGAAGGTGATTCTTGGTCCGTAGAAACAACTGCTTCCAATAACGGAACGTATATATGGGTGGAAAGTCCAGTGTTTGATTTTACTGGTTTAACAGATCCTCAACTCTTCTTCGATATAAAACACTCGTTGCACAACTCAGATTATTTCCATGTGGAATACTCTTTGAACGGTGGAACAACATGGACGCAACTAGGAACTGGAACAGAACCGAATTGGTACAATACAGCTAGTTGGTGGAGAAATTCATATGCTGCTCCTGTGGATGCATGGTCAAAAGTTCAACACAGTTTGTGCGCACTTGCAGGACAATCGTGTGTGAAACTTAGAATTTATGGAAGACCGTATTATAGTGAACCAACGTATTCAAACTATCACCTCTTCGCATTTGACAATGTTGAAATTAAAGATGGGCCAGATGTTGGAATTGTTTCATATATCGATCCAGTAAATGTAGGATGTCTGTTTTCGTCGAATCAAGTTGTGACAGTTGAAGTGTACAATTACGGTTGTACTCCAATTTCAAATGTGCCTGTTGATTGTGAAGTAAGTGGTTCTGCAACAGCAAGCCTTGCGGGAACCGTTCCAGGTCCAATCCCTGCCGGTGGATCAGTGAATTTTACTTTCGCTGGAACTTTTGACATGACGGGGCTTGGTGTGTATAATCTCTCGTCTTACACTTCTTATCCCGGTGATATTTATTTACCCAATGATACCATGGCTACGGTTATCAATGTGAATCAATTGCTCGTTAACACCTATCCATATTTAGAAGATTTCAATGCTGGAGCAGGCTATTGGATTCCAGGAGGCACGAACCCACCATTGAATAACGGAAGACAATTTGTTCTCGGTGCATTGCCTTATTTAAATGGTCCTCAGGGTGAAGGAGATTCATGGTACGTTGAGACAACCGTTTCCAATCAAGGAGATTACATCTGGGTAGAAAGTCCTGTTTTTGATTTCACAAATTTGACGAATCCAACCTTGTCGATGGATGTAAAACATTCCTTGCACAACTCAGATTATTTCCAAGTTCAATACAGTCTCAACGGAGGAGTTTCTTGGACGCAATTAGGAGCTGGGCCCGATCCACAATGGTACAATACGGCAGCTTGGTGGAGGAATTCGTATACAGTTCCACAAGATGCGTGGTTGAGTGTTGAACAGGAACTTTGTCAATTATCTGGAGAGCCTTGTGTGAAATTCCGAGTATACGGACGTCCATATTATAGTGCTCCAACATATGCAAACTATCACCTTTTTGGATTTGATAATTTCGCAATTTCAGCAACTGAACCTGATGATATCCTTCCTTTAGAAATCATTTTATCTGATGCAGGAGATTGTAGTGCCTTTGGTCCAGGAGAGACGGTGAGCGTGGTTATTGAAAACACAACGTGTCGGCCGCTTTATGATGTCCCAGTTGATTTACAATTGAACGGAGGACCGATTATAAGTGAAGTAATGCCAGGACCGCTTCCAGCTTTTGGTTTCTACATCTACACATTTACGGCAACGCTTGATATGAGTGCAGCGGGAACACATACCATTTCAGTTACGACCAATTTGGCTACTGATGGAGTTCCAGCAAACGATAATCTTCAGGAAACTAGATTTAGTGGAATTCCAATTGTTGCATTTCCGTATACGGAGGACTTCAACGCTTCCAATGGTGGCTGGGTGTCAAGAACTACAAACAACACACGTTTATTTGTTCACGATTCATTGACTTATCTGAATGGAGCTCAAGGCGAAGGCGATTCATGGTTTGTTAGAACTTCAGCTTCAAATAATGGAGCGTATGTTTGGGTAGAAAGCCCAGTGTTTGACTTTTCAGGGCTTGTGGATCCTCAACTCTTTGTCGATGTAAAACACTCATTACATAACTCAGATTATTTCCAAGTGCAATACTCTTTGAACGGAGGAGCAACATGGACGCAACTTGGAACTGGAACAGAACCAAATTGGTACAATACAGCTAGTTGGTGGAGAAATTCATATACAAATCCAGTAGATTCCTGGACAACCTTCCAACATAGTTTGTGCGCCCTTGCTGGACAGCCTTGTGTGAAATTACGCTTCTATGGAAGACCCTATTATAGTGAACCAACGTACTCAATATATCATCTCTTCGCTTTTGACAATATTGAAATCAAGGACGGACCAGACGTAGGAATAATATCTTATATCGATCCTGCTAATGCCGGTTGTCTTTTTGGTTCAAACCAGATTGTAACTGTTGAAGTCTATAATTTTGGTTGTACACCTATTTCAAATGTTCCTGTTGATTGCGAAGTAACTGGAACGACGACTGCAAACCTTACTGGAATTGTCCCTGGGCCTATTCCCGCTGGAGGATCAGTTACCTATACTTTTCCTAGCACATTTGATATGACTGCGGTTGGAGTCTACGATTTCTTGTCTTACACGTCTTATCCTGGCGATATTTATTTACCAAACGATACGTTGGGAATGAGTGTCAATGTCAATCAATTGCTCGTTAACACGTATCCATATCTAGAAGATTTTAATGCTGGAGCAGGCTATTGGATTCCGGGAGGAACGAACCCTCCATTGAATAACGGAAGACAATTTGTTCTTGGTGCATTGCCTTATTTGAATGGCCCTGAGGGTGAAGGCGATTCATGGTACGTTGAGACGACGGTTTCCAATCAAGGAGATTACATTTGGGTAGAAAGTCCTGTTTTTGATTTCACAAACTTGACCAATCCGAAATTGTCAATGGATGTTAAACATTCATTGCATAATTCAGATTATTTCCAAGTTCAATACAGTTTGGACGGAGGGATTTCATGGACGCAATTAGGAGTTGGTCCGGATCCAGCTTGGTACAATACTGCAGCTTGGTGGAGAAACTCTTACACGGTTCCACAAGATGCTTGGTTGACTGTTGAGCAGGAACTTTGCCAGTTATCTGGAGAGTCTTGTGTGAAATTCAGAGTGTATGGTCGTCCATACTACAGTGCTCCAACATATGCAAACTATCACCTTTTTGGATTTGATAATTTTGCCATTTCGGTTGGCGAGCCTGATGATATCCTTCCTTTAGAAATCATTTTATCTGATGCAGGAGATTGTAGCGCATTTGGTCCAGGAGAAACGGTGAGCGTAGTTATCGAAAACACGACGTGTCGACCGCTTTACAATGTTCCAATTGATTTGCAACTGAACGGAGGGCCAATTATAAGTGAAGTAATGCCAGGACCGCTTCCAGCTTTTGGTTTCTACATTTACACTTTCACGGCAACTCTCGACATGAGTGCGCCTGGAACGCATACGATTTCAGTGACAACCAATCTCGCTACAGATGGAGTTCCAGCGAACGATAATCTTCAGGAAACTAGATTTAGTGGAATTCCAATTGCTGCGTACCCATACACGGAAGACTTCAACGCTTCAAACGGCGGATGGGTTTCTCGAACAACCAACAATACGCGTCTCTTCGTTCACGATTCCTTGACGTATTTAAATGGCGCTCAAGGTGAAGGCGATTCATGGTTTGTTAGAACTTCAGCTTCCAATAATGGAACATACGTTTGGGTAGAAAGCCCAATATTTGATTTTTCAGGACTAACCGATCCTCAGCTCTTCGTTGATATAAAACACTCATTGCACAACTCAGATTACTTCCAAGTGCAATACTCTTTGAACGGCGGTGTAACATGGACGCAACTTGGAACCGGAACAGATCCAAACTGGTACAATACAGCAAGCTGGTGGCGAAATTCATATACAAACCCAGTAGATTCATGGACAACATTCCAGCATGAATTATGTGCTCTAGCAGGTCAACCTTGTGTGAAATTGCGCTTCTATGGAAGACCCTATTATAGTGAACCAACGTACTCAATCTACCATCTCTTTGCCTTTGACAATATTGAAATCAAGGAGGGTGGAGATGTAGGGGTTATTGCTTTCATTGAACCGATCGATCAAGGATGTTTATTTGATTCTACTCAAAATGTAACAGTTGAAGTGTACAATTTTGGATGTCAACCAATCACAAATGTTCCAGTGACTTGTGAAATAGATGGGGTATTAACTACAACGCTGAATGGAACGGTTCCTGGACCTATTCCAGCTGGGAGTTCCGTAAACTTCACATTCCCAACATCAATAGACATGACACCGAGCGGAGTATATAATTTCACAGCATATACTTCACTTCTTACAGATATTGAAACGAGCAATGACACAAGCTATACAAGCGTCAATGTCGATCAAATAACCATTAACACCTTCCCGTATTTTGAGGATTTCAACTCGGGTCCTGCATACTGGATTCCAACAGGATCTGCACCTCCATTGAATGGAAATAGAAATTTTGTTCTCAACCCATTGCCCTATTTAAACGGACCGGAAGGTCAAGGTGATTCTTGGTATGTGGAAACAACAGCTTCAAATAACGGGACGTATGTTTGGGTTGAAAGTCCAGTCTTTGATTTTACAGGAATTACCAATCCGAAAATGTTATTTGACATAAAATATCAACTGCATAATTCAGACTACTTCCATGTTGAATATACCTTGAATGGAGGGACGACTTGGACGCAATTAGGTAGCGGAACAGACCCATATTGGTACAATACAGCTAGTTGGTGGAGAAATAATGCAGCAACACCAGTGGACGAATGGACTACCGTTGAAATACCGTTATGTGCTCTTGCAGGACAAGGATGTGTTAAATTCAGAATCTACGGACGACCTTATTATAGTGAGCCGACTTACAATGGCTATCATTATTTCGCGTTCGACAATTTCCATATAACAGACACTCCAATAGATGCTGAGTTGTTATTTGTAGAAGGATGTTACGGAAGCGCATATTCTCTTGATGTAACGGTGTTTAATAATGACCGATTATGTGAAACTTCTGATACTATCCATTCCATTGACATCAGTTACTCAATTGATGGAGGTCCGATTGTTACACAAACATTCACAGGATTGAATATTCCGTTTGGAGGAAGTGAGATAATCACAATTCCAAATATTACAATTCCGACGAATGGAAGTATGATTGTTACTTCGTGCTCATTACCGAACGGTTTATACGATCAAATTTGGGAGAACGACACCTTACTCGTTACTTCTGCAACTTGGCCAAATTGTAATGATTTCTGTTCAAATGCTATCGGTCTTGGAATTGGTTCTACAACGATTAGTCAGACGAGTAATGCAACGGTATCACCAGATATTGATCCACCTTTCCCATGTGGAAGCCCTACATTAGAGAATACCGTATGGTACTACTTTTTGACAGATTCTATAGGTGGTCAAGTAACGGTTTCTTTCTTAAATACAATTTGTTCACCTTCTAATAACGGAATTCAAGTTTCTATCAATGAAATTAGCGGCCCACCTTGTGATACAGCAAACTATACAAATGTTTTCTGCGCAAACTACGGAAGCGTCGCCGACATTATTTGGGGACCAGTAATATTACCACCGAATACAATGTACTACATCACTATCGATGGATATGCTGGAAACGATTGTGTGTTTGATTTGGATATTGTTGGGGCGATTATTGGGTTGCCGATAGAGCTTCAACAGTTCAATGGTACTTGCTTAGGTAATGAAGTAGCTTTAATGTGGACAACAATAAGCGAATACGACAATGACTATTTTGAAGTTCAACGCTCTGCAGATGGCACTTCTTTTGAAACCATTGCAACGTTGCAAGGACAAGGCACTACACAAATTGAACATAGCTATCATCTTAGAGATAACAATCCGATTAACGGGCTTGCCTATTATCGTTTAAAGCAAGTAGATTTCAATGGTGATTTCATGATTACTGACCTTATTTCAGTTGAATGTAGAAGCAACGATGAATGGGTAGAAATCTATCCGAATCCGACTAACAGCACGTCGAATTTAATTCTGTACACAAAAAATAGTACTAGCGTTACTATTGATATTTATGACAGCAAAGGAAGACTCATTGAAAACCGTGTGCTTTCCATCAATTCATCGAAAACTGAAGTTGAATTAGATGCGTCTTTATTCGAGGATGGAGTCTATTCAGTGAACATCACATTTACAGAGAAAGTAGTTGTTAAGAGGTGGGTTGTATTAGAGTAATTAGATGTTTCCATATCCAATTAATTCAACTCAATTTTTTCTCCTAAATACCTTGACTCCACTCCAAACAAAACTGGTCTCAAGTCAAATCATTGTTCATTTGATTTTTAATTGATGGGGTTGAATAGTTTTTCATCTTACTCAACAAATCATCAATGTTATCGCTTACAATTAACAAGTTCTCATCAACTTCTCTCAAAAAACCTTTTGTGACCATTGTTTGAATGAAGATGATAAGAGAGTCAAAGTATCCTTCAATATTGAGTATTCCGATTGGTTTATTCTGTAGACCAAGTTGAACCCAAGTAAGTATTTCAAAAAGTTCTTCTAGTGTCCCAAACCCTCCTGGTAAAGCAATAATTCCATCACACAAATCATTCATTTTTGTTTTCCTCTCATGCATAGATTTTACAATGATTAATTCTGTGAGGTTTTGATGTGCGATTTCTCTGGTTTGCAAGAAGCTTGGTAAGACACCGATTACTATCCCTTTTTCGTTTAAAGCACCATTAGCAACGGCTCCCATCAAGCCTAAATCAGCACCACCATAAACCAATTCTATATCTTGTTTTGCCAAGGTTTTACCTAGGGCTGTTGCCTGTTCAATAAAAACATTTCCTGTTCCGGTTCTTGCACCACAAAAAACTGTAATCCTTTTCATTTTATTCATGTATTGTTTTAATGGAAGTTAACGGTTCGAGGCTATGCTTTCGTGCTGCCCCTCGAATATAACACTTTTCGGCATGAAGGGAAGGTTGTGTTATACGCTCTTTTAATTTTGAATCACCTACAAAGACGGACTGAATACAATGACAACTATGTGTTCCATAGGTTTAAGATTGGGTTGTGGTGGTAATTACGACCAGAGTTACAAATGCAAGGTATGTTATTAGAGTCATCCAACAGATCGAGTAACCAACGTACTTCAACATACTATTCCTCTTATTGGAAGCAAAAATGTAGCCGACAGCACTTATAGCCATCAAAATTCCCACATAAGTTGTTTTCGGGTTCGGTAATGCTATGAATAACCATGCAGTTATAGCAGATAGCAGGGCTCCAATAAATAGAGTGCCTAAAAGTATTTTTTTTTGAGAACTCAACTTTCGCAAAGCCTTCACTGAAAGTACTACTAGGATAATTTGAAGTATGATTTCCGAAATAAAGATAATCGCAAGACCTCCGTATAAAAGCATAATAAATTTTGATTGACAAGTTACGTCGTAATATTCATTGAATCATACCATTGACCAAGGTTCATATTATTCGTCAGTAGGTGAGTAATTGGTTCTTGCGTATAACTCATAAATAAAAGCATTGCGTTTATCCTCAATAGCTTTCATTTCCATATTGATTCAGTGTAAAATACAAATTTGCGCTAAGTACACCTGAAAAAATCTCAGAAACGCATAGGCAAAACTTATTTCATTAATTTCACAAGATGACCTCAAGAGCACGTCCAGAAATAGTTATTCAGGGAGCCAGAACAAACAACCTGAAGAACATTTCATTGAGCATTCCACACAACAAGTTTATAGTTGTGACCGGAATATCTGGATCGGGAAAATCGAGCCTGGTGTTTGATATAATTGCCAAAGAAGGACAACGCAGGTATTTCGAAACTCTGCCATCGTTTGCTCGACAGTTCATGGGGAAATTGAACCGTCCTGATGTAGATGAAATTGAAGGGCTTTCTCCAGTTATAGCAATTGGACAGCGTACCACAGGAATGCACGCGCGTTCTACAGTTGGAACTATGTCGGACATCTATGATTTGTTGCGCTTGTTATTTGCAAGGACGGGGGAAACAGATAGAAATATTGAGCTTTCTCGTGCCCTCTTTTCATTCAATTCTGAAGTTGGGAAATGTAAACATTGCAATGGAATCGGTAAAGAGGAACAAATTGACCTCAAACGCCTAATCATCTTTCCAGAAAAAACAATTAGAGAAGGGGCATTGGCGCCAACATTGCCCAATGGGTATATAATGTACTCTCAAGTAACTATTGATGTGCTGAATCAAGTGTGCGAAGCCGAAGGTTTCAATGTTGGCATACCATGGAATGAACTTACAGATCAGCAACGTGATGTTATTCTGCATGGAAGCGATAAGATCAAAGTTCCTTTTGGAAAACACAGTCTTGAATCGCGGTTGAAGTGGACAGGGATTAAGGCAAAACCTCGGGAAGAAGGATATTACAAAGGAATGATTCCGATTATGTCTGATATTCTTAGAAGAGATCGAAATGCCAATATTCTCAAGTATGTTCATTCAGTCACCTGTCAAGTGTGTAATGGAACGCGTTTAAATAGTGATGCTCTAAGTGTTAATGTTCAAGGGAAATCAATAGCCGAAATAGTGACCTTAGAATTGAACGAACTTAAAGCATGGATTCACTCGATAGCTGTCGGGTCAAACACTTGGGGAGCTGTTGCGATTGAGATTATTGAGAAAATTGAGTCTCAAGTTGATTTATTGGAAGACTTGGGATTAGGGCATTTGACTCTAGATCGCTCGGCAAAGTCGCTTTCTTCAAGTGAAATTCAACGTATTCGAGTTGCCAATCAAATATTAGTTCCATTGAGCGATGTGCTTTACGTATTTGATGAGCCTTCAATAGGATTGCATCGAGAAGAGAACGAACGGATGATTTATCATTTTAGACAACTAGTAAAGAAAGGGAACACCGTTATAGTTGTTGAGCATGATCTGGACACTATTAACAGCGCTGATCATATTATAGAGATTGGTCCAGAAGCTGGAGTCAATGGTGGAGAACTCATTTTTAATGGTGCCTTTTCAGAATTTTCTCAGCAGGATGAGTTACAGGACGTCAGTCCAACCTATAGAGCGATTAAAGGTTCAGCAGGAAAGGTAAGATCATCCACAAAAACAGAAAGCGGCTCTATTCGTCTTGTTGGATGTCATGAAAGAAATTTGAAAAACATTGATATTGAATTTCAGCTTGGAAAACTCAACGTTGTCAGTGGAAGATCGGGTGTCGGAAAATCAAGTTTGGTAAAGGGCACTTTACTTAAAGTAGTGCAACAGCAGTTGGGAGTGGTAGTTGGTGAAGCGGCCAATCCAATAGCTATCGGATTAACCCGTCATGAAAACCTTGACTCCATTAATAAACTGATTTTTATAGATGATTCACCAATAGGAAAAACACCACGCAGTAATCCAGCGACCTATTTAGGACTTTCAGATCATATTCGTGATCTCTACGCTAGTCTACCCGAATCAAAATCTCAAGGATTCACCAAATCTCGATTTTCGTTCAATACTTCGAGTGGTCTCAGTGCAGGCAAAGGAGGAAGATGCGAAACGTGTCAAGGCGCTGGTAAAACGCAGATTGGAATGCACTTTTTGGGTAACGTGGACTTGGTATGTGGTACATGCAACGGTGATCGATTTAACGAAGATACACTTAAGATAAAGTACAAAGGACTGTCAATAGCTGACATTTATAAAATCTCAATCAATGAAGCGGTGTCCTTTTTTGGAGATCAGAAAAAGGTACTGGCAGGACTCAAAATATTACAAGAAATAGGACTTGGGTATTTAACGCTTGGACAATCTTCAACAACACTTTCAGGAGGAGAAGCACAGCGCATTAAAATTGCGAATCAACTCCAGAAAAAAGATACAGGAGATACACTGTACGTAATCATTGAACCAAGTATTGGATTGCATCACGATGATATTGAATCGCTGCTTCAGTTGTTTGACAGAATTAAGCAGAAAGGCAATACGATTGTTTGCATCGAACAAAATGAAGCGATTATTGGTCAAAGCGATTGGCATATAGAACTCGGACCCAAAAGCGGTAAAGAGGGAGGCAGAATTGCATATCAGGGAGCTCCAATAATGAAGCAGGAAAGTGCAAGGTCGATGGATAAAAATGAGGTTTCGAATTCCACTGTTCAGAATGAGATCCTATTGAATGGTGTAACAACACATGGACTTAAAAACATTGATGTTCGAATTCCGAAAAATCAGTTGACAGTAGTTACTGGAGTTTCTGGAAGTGGAAAGTCATCTTTGGTATACGATACACTGTTTGCGGAATCCAATGCCCGCTTTACCGAATCCTTATCGACCTATAACAGAAGTTTTCTTCAACAAAACAGTGAAGCCGAAATAGCTTCTTTCTCAGGATTGGGACCAGCAATTGGAATCAACAGAAAGGGAGGAACTCCTTCAAAGCGATCAACGGTAGGCACACTGTCGGGAGTGTATGATGCATTTAGATTATTGTATTCGAGAATCGCTCAACATGAAGGAGAAATCTATACGGCTCAGCACTTCTCGTTTAACCATCATCTTGGCGCGTGCCCAGAATGTGAAGGATTGGGAATCAAACTTACGTGTGATCCTGATGAGGTGATCGTCTCTCCTGATAAATCCATCTTTGAAGGCGCAATATCTGTGAATAAGGCAATTGCTTATTACGCTGATGTAAATGGTCAATTCATTGCAACGCTGAAGGAAGTCGCAAAGCAAAAGAATTGGAATCTCGAATGCCCATGGAATGAACTGGAAGATGAGGTGAAGGATGTCATTCTGTATGGAACGGGCGATGCAATTTGGGATGTTACTTGGGAGTTTAATACCAAATCAAGATCTGGAACACAATCGTTAACTGCGAAATGGCTAGGATTCTGTAAATCCATCGATGATGAATACGAGCGAAAACTACACAACAAGAATATTAAGGTACTAGAAGAGTTATTGCATGCTGTTGAGTGTCCTACATGCAAGGGTAGCCGGTTGAAATCAGAATTATTAAGCACAAAGTTCCTCGGGAAAAATATCCATGAGCTTTCTCAATTGAGCATTGCGCACTGTCTTGAGTTGATTGAGAATGTGGAAGGAAAAGTAGACGCGGTCGTTTCAGCAATCAGTAAAGTTGTTTTACCGGCAGTCAAGGAATCTTTGAAGACTATTATTGATCTTGGATTGGGTTATTTAAACTTGGATAGAGCAGTGAATACACTTTCTGGAGGAGAACGGCAGCGGGTTACACTCGCAGGTCAATTATCTACGCACTTGTTTGGTGTTACCTACGTTTTGGATGAACCAACTATAGGATTGGATACACAGCAAATTCAAGTGTTATCAAAATCCTTAAAAAGAATTGTAGCGAATGGAAATACAGTAGTAGTGGTTGAGCACGATCCCTCTTTTATCCGAAGTGCTGATTACCTGATTGAAATGGGACCAGGTGCTGGAAGTTTGGGTGGTGAAGTAATCTACCAAGGTGAAATCGCTGACCTCGCCAAAGCCAAACATTCAGTTACCTATCGTTTGTTGCACGATCAACGTGTTGCACCAGTTAAGAAACAATCCTTCGGCTTCACTCAGGGGAACAAGGAAAAAGGCAAACCTTTTGAGTTGAAAGGAGCGTTTGCCAATAATCTTAAGGGTGTTGATGTGGACTTTCATTCGGGACAAATAACCGCAATCACGGGTGTTTCTGGAAGTGGAAAATCGAGTTTGATTAAAGACGTGTTGTACAGTTCTTGGCAAAAGAAACGGCCAGTTGGTTGTACTTCCGTAGTTGGATTGGATCAATTTGAAGAAGTAGTGCTAATTGATCAGGAGCTTGTTACGCAAAATAGATTGAGCACTCCTGCATCATACACGGGGATAATGGAACAGATAAAAACCCTCTTCTCAAAAACGGAAAGCGCAAAAAATGCAGGATTGAAGAAAGCTGATTTCTCCTATCAAAGCAAGAATGGGAAGTGTGCTACATGCGCTGGTCATGGAAAGCTCAAAACAAGTATGGATTTCATGAGCGATATCTGGCTTACATGTGATTCCTGCAAAGGAATGCGTTACAATGAAGCTGTTCTGGCGTGTAAGTACAAAGAGTTCTCAATTGGTGAAGTGTTGTGCATGACTGTTCAAGAGGCGATTGAATTCGCTCGTGCTGAATGGAGTCGAAGTATCGATTCTGAAGCTATTATAGAACAGTTGGAGATCCTCAAGCGAGTAGGAGTAGGGCATTTACTTTTGGGGCAATCGGGCAATACTTTGTCTGGAGGAGAAGCCCAACGTTTGAAATTGGCCACTTCATTGATGCATACTTCGACTACGCTCCGTAGGACTAAACGCTTAGGAACAACGTTATACCTCTTTGATGAACCGAGCACGGGGCTTCATTATTTTGATATTCTTCGTTTGATTGAGGTTTTCCAATCGATTGTTGATCGGGGTGACACACTGCTTTTTATTGAACACAATAGCACTTTGATTGAATCCGCCGACCAAGTAATTACACTCGGGCCAGGTAGTGGTGAAAGCGGTGGGGAAGTGATGGTTTGAGGTAGGCTCATTTTCACCTTAAACAAAAAAAATACTATCTTCAAAACTCGTTAACACCATGAATATGAAAAACCTACTTCTAATTATAAGCTTCTCACTTGGCTTGACTGCAACATTTGCACAAACTACAATCACTTTACCAGGAGATGGTAGTAAGGCTATTACCATTAAGGGGGAATTACTGGGAGAAATGATCCGCTCAACGGGTGGTGTTGACAAGAAATCAGAAAAGTATTATTACAATTTATCGGGTGAGATTTTAACGATATGGAAGCACATCTACTTACTCGAAGAAAATAAAACAGAGGCTTTGTATATTACTAAATTACCTTTAGCAGAGATTGATTGGGCATATTTTGAGTCTTCTTTCCCAGAAGGGCCGAGCACCAAAAAAGTAGCGGGAAGAGAATACTATGTCTTGAGCATCAATACCCAAAGAGGCAAACGATTCAAGCAAGAGAAATATTATCAAAGTTCAGAGGCGGCAAGTGTTACGGCGGGTAATGTAGATATCAATATAACTGATGCAGATGCTCTTAAGGCGTTCTATGATAAATTATTGGGAGCTAAAAAATGAGGCTACGTTTCTCGTCTGATCTATCAATAGAGTTTAGATCATTTGATCATCTCCTGTAAATACTCGCCTAGTAGATCTTCTAAATTCTCTTGGCCGTGTAGTTGGTCGTACCGAATATCATGAGAATAAAGTTGTGTCCGTTGTTGTTCTGAAAGCTGAAGCTTGAAAACAATCTCTTTGTAAGCATCATCCAAAAGTCCTGTTGGATTTACAACTGGCAAAGAGCTAGAAACAATTTCGGCTGTTGCTACCGCTTTAATTTCGTTCAGCACATGAATAATTTCGGGAGCAAACACCCCAAATGAGTTTTCGTAAAATTCCGCAAAACCACCATTTGTTACAGTTTGATTTAATTTCACTATTACATAAACCATCTTTTCAGGATCAGTCAGTTCTTGAACAACCTGATACCATTGTGACCAACTCTCTATGTCAAAGTCAGCGTCCTCCAGTTGTTGATCGGCTGAACTATACAGTCGACTAATTAAAGCTCTATTTGAAATGTTCTCCATTATTGGTTATCTGGTTGAAACGCTATGCTAAAAAGCGTAAAACGGTAAGGTTGGTTTGGTTATGATTTTTAGCGATTGTTGGTACATGTTTTTATTTATAATCAACCTTGACGCGGATATTAAAAGAACCAAATTTCATTTCACCAAAACTTTTTAGCTTTTTTGAAAACTTCAATAAAACTAATATATCTATTGATTCGTTTTCCCATTTTAAACGATAGAAGTAGCCTTCTGAGTTTTTTTCTTCTTCGGTTGAAGTTGGCTTGCCATACTTCTTTATTAAGTCACTTTTTATTGATTCATACTTCGCTAAGTATTCCTTCGAACGTTTAGTTTCTTTTTCAAGCTTACTTCCTTCTGTCTTTAAGTTTTTTACATAGTCCATAATATTCCAATCGTATACAGTAGAAAGTAAAATAGAATCAGATTCTGTGTAGTAATACTGGACATGAAGATCAGGATAAAAATTGTCATTAGTTCTATGGTAGCTCAGAGGATAATAGTCTACTCCTTCTTTAGCGGTAGGGAAATAATCTGTTGCAACATTAGATTTAACGAATCCAATATTCTCAGATTTAATAGAGTCTTCATAAGTCCTTAATTCTGATAAAGATTTTCTCTCAAACAGGAAGTCGTATTGGCTAAATCCCGTTATGAGTATGGAGTTAAACAAAAGTAGAGTGAGAATTTTTTTCATAATTTTCAATATGTACCAACGTATCGCTATACACAATGACGTATTATTTTAGCTAAAGATAGCCCTTTATACTTTCTATGGGAAGCTTGAGCTTGATTCATCGATTGCCTTCATTATGCATTACGCATTAATATTTTCTAATCATTAAGCTGTTACACCCAATCCACCCCCCAACATCCCCTACCTCACCAACCAACTCACCCAATCCATACCCCAACATCTCCTACCTCACAACCAACTTCCCCAATCCACACCCTAACTTCTCCTACCTCACCAACCAACTTACCTAATCCACGCCCCAACTTCTCCAACCCCACAACCAACTCACCCAATCCACACCCTAACATCTCCAACCTCACAACCAGCTTCCTCAATCCACACCCCAACTTCTCCTACCTCACCGACCAACTTATCCAATCCGTAGCCCGACTTGCTCAATCCGCAGCTCGACTTGCCTATACTAACACCCTTCCAAGATGTATTGTTCTCACTAAGATTTGTGGCGAACAGTTACAATCCGGCTTTCTGCATTAAGAAATTTTAACACTACTTCATTCATTTCCAGTGGATGTGGCACAGCTTTGGATAAACTGCCTACAATGTTTAACGTCGGAAGAAGGCGTGGAAAAGATCCTCGAGCAATCCGACATAATACCAACGTTATGTTAAAAACATACAGAAACAAGTTGGCCATGTACAAGGCAGTGGAAACTGTACTTATAGCCAACGGTCAAAGCTGGTCAGGGATTCCAGCGTTCACAACAGCCAAAGTGCTGTTTACCGACAAAATGTCCCTTCTAACAAGTCACGTGTATGAACAAGAAACAGCCTTGCGCGGCGTGACGATTAACAAACGCCAAAAGCGGTTCGAAGCGGCTGAGATTGCTGTAGAGATTGCCCGTGCAATTTGTGCTTATGCCACGGCCATCAACAACCCAGGCTTGGCGAAGTCCATGAGGATTTTTCACTCGCGGATCATGTACACGAGTCATTTGAATTCTCTGAACATCATTTCAGAGGTGATTGATAAGGCCAGTACACACATCGCATCGCTGGGAGATTATGGTATCGATCAGACGAAGGTAGATGCCCTGATAGCAATCCATGGAGAATTGTTGGAGATCATCGGAACGCCTCGTATGGCTATTCTTTCGAGAAAAGGATCCACGCAGATGATTAAATCTACCATTCAGGACATCGATGGAATCCTGCGCGGTCAAATTGACAACCTTGTGGAGTCCATCAAGTCAATGGCGCCGGAGTTTTATCTCCACTATTTTAATGCGCGTCAGATCTACGACCATGGCAAACGTCACAATAGTGAAAACGGAAGTTTAACCGAAAATGATGGCTATGGAGGTGAAGAATAAAAGCCAAAATGATGGCGTCGTATGAGCCCCTTGCATATTTGATGTAAGGGGCTTTCTTTGTGGGATGTGTCCTATCTAACTGATGTTTCATTCACCCGTATGCTTTTTTTGGGCGAAGTGATACGCATTCTCAAAATGCTACATCATAAAAAAGGCCTCCAATTGGAAGCCTTCATTATGCGTTACGCATTAATATTTTCTCATTACTAAGCTGTTACACCCAATACTTCTGCCATTTTAGCTCCAATTTGTGCTGGAGACTCAACTACGTGAATTCCACACTCAGCCATGATGCGTTTCTTTGCTTCTGCCGTGTCATCATCTCCACCTACAATTGCACCTGCGTGCCCCATTGTACGACCTTTAGGAGCTGTTTCTCCTGCAATGAATCCAACTACTGGCTTCTTAGAGTTCTCTTTAACCCAACGAGCAGCATCTGCCTCAAGGTTTCCTCCAATCTCACCAATCATAACAATTCCTTCTGTTTCTGGATCGTTCATCAATAACTCAACTGCTTCTTTGGTTGTTGTTCCAATAATTGGATCTCCACCGATTCCGATTGCAGTTGTAATTCCTAATCCAGCTTTAGCAACTTGATCCGCTGCTTCATATGTCAATGTTCCTGATTTAGAAACAATTCCGATCTTACCTTTTTTGAAAACGAATCCTGGCATAATTCCAACTTTCGCTTCTCCCGCCGTGATAACACCAGGACAGTTAGGACCAATCAATGTACAATCGAATCCATCAATGTATTCCTTCGCTTTCACCATGTCCTTCACTGGAATACCTTCCGTAATACAAACAATCACTTTAATTCCTGCGTTTGCCGCTTCCATAATAGCGTCTGCTGCAAATGCCGGTGGAACGAAAATAATAGAAACGTTAGCCCCTGCTTTATCAACAGCGTCACTTACCGTATTAAATACAGGTCGATCCAAGTGCGTTTGGCCACCTTTTCCTGGAGTAACACCTCCAACAACATTGGTTCCATATTCAATCATTTGTCCAGCGTGAAAGGTACCCTCACTTCCGGTAAATCCTTGAACAATCACTTTTGAATCTTTATTTACTAATACGCTCATGCTTATCGTTTTTTGATTTGGTTCTATTTACGAACCCAAAAATATGAACTTGAATTTGTTTTATCAACGATTATGGATTTAAGTTTTCGACAATAGTGTTTATTCATGAACAATATCACTTAACGTCGACTACCTCCATGTTAAATATCAGTACAGAATTCGCCGGAATATCTTCCAAGTCGTGAGTTCCATAACCTAGAGAAGGTGGGGCAATCAAGAATGCTTTTCCGCCATTTCCTAGTTCCAACATGATCTCTTTCCAAGCGCCAATTAATTCAGAAACTTCGTACGTAATTGCTTCTTCCATTTGATTGTCGAACTCTGTTCCATCTAATAGTTCTCCAGTATACTTGAATGACACGACGTTGGTGAATTGAATTTTACGTTCGTCTCCCGGTTCGATGATTGAATAATACATTCCAGAACTGGATTTTTCCAAATCTAAATTGTTTTCATCCATGTAGGCTTCAATCTCTGTATCGAATTGGTTGAGATCGTCATCAGAATATGTTTTACATGCAGTTAAAACAATCAATAAGAATACAATGCTTAAGTACTTCATAGTTTAATTGGAGTTACCGTATAACCTTCGCGTCTCAATAATCGCACAACACCATTTGGACCTCCTAAATGACCAGCACCAACAGCAATGAGTACATCTTGTTCTGTAAATGCAGCAATTATTTTGGGAATCCATCGCTTGTTACGATCATCTAAGAATATTTTTTGATCCATTTCGAATGGCCCCTCAGCTGTGGCAAATATGTAAAGTGAATCGATGTTCTGTCCGAGGTAAATCGATGTCATCTCATCAGTTTGTTCATTTGTAGTGTTGCCGTCGCGAATGGCTGCCATGAGCATTTCAATTTGATCTTCTCGAGAAGTCGTCTCAAACATATCCAATTGTTCTTCAAAGGTCTCAAGACCTTCAATGTCTATTTCGGCTTTTTTTGCATGATCTGTTATGTTCAAGTCATAAGATTCCATTGGTTCATCTCCTCCAGAAGTCATGGCTAAAGTCGCTATCACAAATGGTTTCATTTTACCGAACAATTGTTCAAATTTGGATGGCGTCATATCCAGTGTCTTTTCTGCCCAAGCGAGGATAGTGTCTTTTTGTTCTGGCGTCACAAAGTCAAAGAAGGTTCCTTCTTCGAGCATAAGCTTGTTCATTGCTTCAATCATGCTCGCGCCTAAGTCAATTTCAAGTATTACTAGATCAACTCCCGTGTTAATTGCAAGTAAGGTGTCCGGAAAAAAATACTGTGATTCTGGAATGATGTGAATTGTTCCAAAAAGATAAGCATTGTGCTCCATCCCATTTCCTGAAATGTTCCAAAGCAGAGAACTGTTCTCCATTGGGAATTTATCTTCGGTAACTTCTTGACTGAAAGAAGCAGTATAAATGAAAAGGAAACTCAGTAATACAATCAGTTTATTCATGCTTATTTATTAATTCTACAAGATACTCATCATTTTCTTGATGCAATAGGTTTACTTCAAATCCAACCTTTTCTGCCGTCGTTTTCATCGATTCGTAATCTACATACAACCAATCGAACCAATCTGATGTGTGCCCTTCATAGCTCATTTTGTATTTGAAATTGCCATAATATTCAGCGTTTAAATCAATCCAAGTACCGCCTTCATCATCTTCATATAGATATTTGATGTCTGATGAGTCACAAATGATTTTCCCTCCCAATTTTAATAGTGTTCTTGCCTTTAGCAAGGTGCGTTCCAAATTAGATAATGTTCCAGCAATACCAATCCCATTCATGAGCATGAGTACTGTGTCATACTTTTCATCAGGAAGCTGAAAGAAGTCTATTTGCTCGGCAGAAAATTGATTGTCTATTAAATAGTGAATCGATAATGGGCTAATATCAATGCAATGGACTGTATGACCTTTCTCTTGCAGATAGCTTGCGTGAACGCCTGCTCCGGCGCCAACGTCAAGAATGCGACCAATGCAATTGTTCAATGCAGTTTTCTCAAGAATTGGCATTTCCGAATAAGATCGGTGCAGATAGGCTGAAGGAATAACATCATCATCGCACAATTCAGAGCTGACGATTATGTCTTTATTTTTTTTCGTTTTTGAAAAGTCAAGAATGGCTTGCCCCATAGGGTCATTCAATTCAGATGCCATGTCTAGTAATTGTGGTCATCTTCAAATTCACCAAAACCGAATTCATCTTCCTCCTCCTCTTCTTCAGATTCTGTTTCAAATTGAATATCATCTCCTTCTGCTGGCTTTGATGATTCTGAAGGTGCATTACCGACAGAGAGTATCATTTTGGGAGACTCAGGTGTCTCTTCAGTGTATCCAATCAACTCAATAAGGAAAATCCACATGCGTAGGAAATCGTGAACCAGTATAATTTTTTGATCGGCTTCTTTTACATATTGACTAAGCAAAGATGTATTCATTACACCTGGTAATATTTGCTCGCTATCTTCTCCAAAAGACATGTCAAACAAGCTTATCTCAAATCCTTTGTCCCAATTTTCATTGGACATGTAGAAGGATGCCATTTGGTCTTCCGTAAACTGATAAGCATTCTTAATGGCTTTATAAAACGCCTCGAAATTATCGCCATCACTAATCAAGATATCACGAAAGATTTCTTGGTTATCCTTTGAATCGAGAAGTACTCTAAATTTTAATCCAGCCATTTTATTTGCTTGCTACTACTTTACTACGTGGTATTAACTCAATTGTTTCAATCCCATTTCTTTGCCTATCCCCAGCATATAAGAGAACGCTTCTTCTGGATTGTTTTGAATTTCTCCTTCTAATATTGCCTCTTTGATTCTAGTTTTTATATCTCCTATTTCCTGAGACGGCGGTAATCCAAATGTATCCATGATCGTCTGTCCAGAAACTGGCGGTTGAAAGTTTCGAATCCTGTCTTTCTCTTCTACTGCCAATAGCTTTTCATTTACCAAGGCGAAATTCTCTTTGTATCGCTTAACACGGTGTTCATTTTTAGAAGTGATGTCCGCATTACACAGTTTCATCAAGTCATCGATATCATCACCTGCTTCAAATAGAAGTCTTCGTACTGCAGAATCAGTTACGGAGCCTTTTATGAGAGAAATAGGACGTAAATGCAAGCGTACCATTTTCTGGACATACTTCATTTTCGCATCCATTGGCAATTTTAGTCGCTTGAATATGCTAGGAACCATTCTCGCACCAACATCCTCATGTCCATGGAATGTCCAGCCAACGTTATTATCAAATCGCTTTGTTGGAGGCTTGGCAATGTCGTGCATTATTGCTGACCAGCGCAACCAAAGGTCGTCTGTGGTTTCACAGATGTTATCCAAAACTTCCAATGTATGGTGGAAATTATCTTTGTGTGACTTTCCATTGCGCGTTTCAACTCCGTACAACGCAACCATTTCTGGGAAGAATTCGTGCAGTAACTTCGTTGAATACAATAAATTAAATCCTCTGGAAGGAACTGGACACGAAATAATCTTGTTCAATTCGTCCATGATTCGCTCACTGGAGATGATTTCCAAACGATTAGCATTCTCACGAATCGCTTCGAGGCTTTCTCTTTCAATTTTAAAATCCAATTGGCTAGCAAATCGAATTGCGCGCATCATTCGTAAAGGGTCGTCAGAATACGTAGTTCCCGGTTCTAATGGAGTACGTAAAATCTGTTTCTCCAAGTCTTCTAAACCACCGAACGGATCTATTAGCTCACCAAAATTGTCTTTGTGTAAACTGATTGCGAGCGCATTGATTGTGAAATCTCTTCTTCGTTGATCATCCGATAATGAGCCATTTTCTACAATCGGTTTGCGCGAATCTTTTCTGTATGATTCTTTACGCGCTCCGACAAACTCTACGTCTAAATCTTTGTAAATGAATTGGGCTGTCCCGAAATTTTCAAAAAGTGACACTTTCTTCACACGTAATTTCGCTGCGCAAGCCTTCGCTAATTCAAGTCCATTACCAACCACAACAATATCAATATCCTTCGAAGGTCGTTCTAAGAGCAAATCACGTACGTACCCTCCGATGACATACGCTTCCAGATTTTGTTCCGTAACAATTTCCGATGCCACCTTGAATACAGGGTGAGTAAGATATTTGGCTAAATTTTGAGACATTGCGGGTGCAAAGATAGTTGAATCAAACCACCTGTAAAACTGATTTGATCATTTTTGTTCAATAGCAAGGAGTAATCACTTGTGTATGCAACTTTGGTTGCTTGATTTGCAGGGCATTCTTGCTACCTTTGAAAGTAGATAATCTTCTGTAATGATAGCCAAATGAAAAGAACGCTTCTTCTAGTTTTTAGCGTGTTGATCATCTTTGGAATTGTGTTGTACACGATTTACTCAGTAGATCATGATATCGTTGACGTACAGCCGTTTCAAAATTCTTGGGAGCAATGTGTGCCACAGCAACAAGTCCCAGAAGGATTAGTGGGGCTCAGTGCTGAAAGCTGTGGCGTTTGTCATCAGGATCATTACAATGAATGGAAATTATCGACACATTCTCAAGCATGGACGGATCAACAATTTCAAGCTGAATTAAGGAAAGAATCCAGTCCTTACTTGTGTATCAATTGCCATATTCCATTGCAAAATCAACAAGAGTTCATTGTAGATGGGTTAATTGACGGAGATATCTACCAACCTTCTCAAAGAAAGAATCCAGATTGGGACAAGACATTACAAATGGAAGGGATAACTTGTGTGGCTTGTCACTTGAGAGACAATATGATTGTTGGACCAACAGGAACTTCCTTGGCGCCACACGCAACGGTAAAAGATCCAGATTTCTTGTCAGAATCCTTATGTATAAGCTGTCACAATGCTGTTGCTGTGGTTACTCCCCAACTGGCATGTACTTTTGAAACTGGCGATGAGTGGAAAGCAAGTCCATATGCTGAAACAAAGAATTGTATCTCTTGCCATATGGAAGAAGTAGAAAGATCTATTGTTCATGGATACCCAGAGAGAAAAAGTCACTTCCATTCATTTCCAGGGTCTGGAATTCCCAAAGTTGATACATTGAATTCTGGAATGTTATATGGATTGGATATTCAATCCGGTGCGTTTAATGCACGATTTAGAGCAGATGAGGAAGTCATATTTACGCTTACCTTGAAGAATGCGTATGCAGGACACAACGTTCCAACTGGAGACCCAGAGCGGTTTATATTGGTCAACTTTAGTGTAATAGATGGAACCGGCAATGAAATTTGGTCGAAGACAGAAAGAATAGGAGAAAAGTGGCAATGGCATCCTGTAGCTAAAAAGTTAAGCGATAATAATCTGAAACCGAACGAAGAACGGAAGTACCTTGCCGATCTCAGTTTTCTTGATGTGGGAAGTTATACCCTAAATGTTTCTGTTACAAAACACCGAATGGACCAAGAAACGTTTGACTACAATCAATTGGATGAAAGTTATCCGATTTCAATTGAAATGTACACGACTACGCGCTCGTTCAATGTTCATTAAAGTAATGTAAATTTGAGGTTTCGTTCAGTAAATAGAGTAATCCTTAGTAGTTTGATTTGTTTGAGTCTTTTCTCGTGTAATGTCTATAAGCTTGCGGAAAACCATGTCGAGAAAAGAATGAGGAAAGCATCTTTGGTTCGAACCAGTATTCTTGTAAAAGGAGACACTATTGATTATTGGGATACGAACAGCGAGAAACCAGTTTTACTTTTGATTCATGGTTTTGGTGCTACAACAAAATATCAGTGGTTTAGACAAGTTGAAATGCTTTCAGAACATTATCGTGTGATTATGCCCAACCTTCTTCATTTTGGAAGGAGTTATAGCGAAAGAAAGAAGTATTCAGTCGCTGATCAAGTTGAAATGGTACACAATCTAATCGTCGAATTGGGTATTAATAATTACACGATGGGCGGTGTTTCCTACGGTGGACTCGTTGCAGCTGAAATGGCAATTAAATATCCTGAAGGATTGAAAAAACTCTTTCTTTTAGATGCAGCAGTTAAATTTTTAGGCGAGGAGGATATCGAACGTGTGACTGAACAATTCGACGTTCCAAGTATTGAAGCTTTATTTGTCCCAGAGGAGGTCAAAGGTTTGAAAAAACTAATGTACCTCGCTACAATGAAAAAATCGATAATGCCCGCAAGTTGGTTGACTGAATTTCATAAAGAAATGTACTTGAGAAATTTTGATGACAAGAGAAAACTGATCATTACCTTGATGGATAGCCTGCCGGAGTATCAGCAACATGATTATAGTTCGATTGAAGTTCCAGTGATGTTGATTTGGGGAAGCAATGATGTGGTGATTCCAGCAGATAGGGGAGAGAAGTTGAGAGAGCATATCGGTAGGAATGCATTCTAT
Source organism: Crocinitomicaceae bacterium (assembly GCA_033791225.1). Lineage (GTDB taxonomy): Bacteria > Bacteroidota > Bacteroidia > Flavobacteriales_D > Crocinitomicaceae > UBA4466. Next base: position 756,537 of record JASJHD010000012.1, on the reverse strand, counting down.
CGAGTGATTAAAAATGGTGGACACATGCCAGCATTGACAAAGATAAAAAAGTTCAACAAAGTTTTAATGTCGTTTTTAAGTCATGATTACGTTTCGTTGCTTATGAATAATGAAAATACTGAGATTCGAGAAGAAATTGATTTAAGAGACTAGCAAAGCTTCGACTTCTTACTCGCGTATAATCTTCACATCGCCTGAAATTCCGACATTGATAATTTGAGATGGTGTTTGCATTTTTTCTTTGGTGCGCTCCATTACAATTGAGTCAACATCGTTCTTAATTGAAGCAGCCACATCGTCGTAACATTTGGGCGAAGGATCATCTGATACATTGGCTGAAGTACTTACCAAGGGTTTACGCATTCCACGTATTAATTTCAGGCAAATAGGATCAGTTGTAATTCGAATTCCCACCGAACCATCCTCTGCAATTACAGATGGTGCTAATCCTTCAGCATTTGGGTAAATTATAGTAAGGGGCTTTGAAGCGAAATCCACTAAATCATAGCACACCTCTTGAAATTCCGGTATGTAGCGTTCAAGCATAGGGAAACCATCTACCAATAGAATAAAACTCTTATTTTCTGGACGCTTCTTTATTTCCAATAATTTTTGACAAGCTACTTCATTTGTAGCATCACAGCCAATTCCCCAAATGGTATCACTTGGATAGAGAATTGTTCCTCCGTCTCTTAAAGTATCTATGGCCTCCTTCATGTTAATCGTCTAATAAATCAGGGCGTCTTTGTTCAGTTCTTGTCAGAGCTTGTTCTTCTCGCCATTTATCAATTTTCCCAAAGTCGCCAGACAGAAGGACCTCTGGTACCTTCCAACCATTATATTCAGGTGGTCTTGTATAAACTGGTGGGGAGAGCATGTCATCCTGAAAACTGTCTGTCAATGCAGAAGTTTCATCATTCAAAACACCTGGAATTAATCGAACAACACTGTCCACAAGAACTGCTGCTCCTAATTCTCCGCCAGACATCACATAAGATCCAATGGAAATTTCCCGTGTAATGTAATGTTCACGAATGCGTTCATCAACCCCCTTGTAATGGCCACATAATATCATAATGTTTTTATGCAAGCTCATTTCATTGCAAATCGCTTGTTCCAAAACTTCTCCGTCAGGTGTCATGAATATGATCTCATCGTAATCACGTTCTTTCTTTAATTTTTCAATGATTGCGGCAATTGGTTCTATCGACATTACCATTCCAGCACCACCACCATATTGGTAGTCATCAACTTTGTTGTGCTTGTCTGTTGAGTAATCACGGATATTGTGAATCTCAAGTTCAAGATGTCCTTTTGTTTGTGCTCTTTTCATGATTGAGTCTGAAAAAGGCCCTTGTAACAAGTCTGGCAAGATGGTGAGAATGTCTATTCGCATAGATCAAAATTAACTATTTTGGCAAGGTCTAAAGAAGGTTTATGAAGCAAATTATTCAAATCGCGCTAGTTCTGGTTACCTCATTGGCCTATGGTCAGTACGATGGTAACACTTCGCCAGATTATCCTACATTAATAAAGATATATCAGGAGTTGGCAAGTAACAACGATGAAATAGAATTGTACGAGATGGGTGAATCCGACTATGGTCTACCGATTTACTTGTGCGTAATCAATGGTGCAGGTGATTCCCTGAGTACTTTTCAAAAAGCTCAGCAGAGCACAACGCTCTTAGTTAACAATGCTATTCATCCAGGTGAACCTGATGGTGTAAATGCTTGCCTAATCTGGATCAGTGACTGGATAAAAAACGGAAAGAAGACGAAAGGATTGCCCGTTATAGGAATAATTCCCGCGTACAACGTTGGTGGAATGATGAACAGGTCTGGGACAAGTCGTGCCAATCAGAATGGACCGGAGGAATACGGCTTTAGAGGGAACTCTCAAAATCTTGATTTGAACCGAGACTTCATTAAAATGGATACTAAAAACATGTTCACCTTTGCAAAAATTTATCAGGCTTTAGATCCTGATGTCTTTCTGGATGCACACGTTTCCAATGGTGCGGATTATCAATACGTGATGTCTTATATAGCCTCTGTCAGGGAACGCATGTCTCCAGCCTTGGGCGAATTGATGCATGGAGAGATGATTCCGTGGTTAGAGAAAACTTCTGCGAAACGTGGATTTGATTTAATTCCTTACGTGCATACAAAAGGAGAAACACCAGAATCAGGAATTCAAGTATTTAATGATCTACCTCGATATGCAATGGGCTATGCCTCATTGATGAACTCAATTAGTTTTACACTGGAAACGCACATGCTAAAACCTTTTCCAGAGCGCGTCCAGGCGACACTCGTGTTTATTGACGCTACAATTGAATGGATGGGAGAAAATGCAGATGAAATCGAAGAGGCTCGTGCTAAAACAAAGGAATGGGTATCTTCCATGGACCAGCATTATTACAATTATAGACTCACAGACTCACAAGATTCAATTCTATTCAAAGGGTTTGAGTCGTCTAAACCGGTGAGTGAAATTACTGGGTTAGCACGCCTGAAGTATCACCAAGATCGTCCGTACGAGAAGTACATCCCTTATTTTAACGTGTACGAGCCTGAAGATTGGGTATCTGTACCAGATTATTTCATTGTCGGTGGTCAATGCACAGACGTTATCGAGCGATTAATGGCAAATGGAATTGAAATGCGAGAAATGTCAGTTGATTCCACAATTACAACAAATTGTTTCCGAATCATTTCCTTTGAAAATGGAACCAAACCATATGAAGGGCATTATTTGCATAACAAAATCAAGCGGGAAGTAGTACAGAAAAAGGTATTAGTAAAAAAAGGTGATTTTTGGATTTCTACGCATCAAAACAATAGACGTTTCCTGATGTCGGTATTGGATCCTGCTTCACCTGACAGCTACTTCGCATGGAACTTTTTTGACAGTTATGTTCAGCAGAAGGAATATTTTTCTCCGTATGTTTTCGAGGAAAAAGCGGTAGAGATTTTGGCGAATGATTCCGATTTAAGAAAGGAGTTCGAAGAGAGAAAAGCGAACGACTCAGAGTTTAATGAATCACCTTGGGATCAATTGTTCTTCATCTATCAGCACAGTGAATTCTACGAACCTACGCACAATTTCTTGCCAATCTATTTCGGGGATATTCACTAGTGCAACCGAATAGGTTAAGAATTTTACCTTGTATACGGTTTGTATACAATATGTAACCATGGTAAATAGGATTGCATATCTACAGTCCTTATATTTACAGCTTAAACGATTTAACTATGTTAACTAGAACTTTGCTGCTTGCATTTTTATGTGCAAGTTCATTCACCTATTCTCAAGACACAACTTGGGTTCAAACATTTACTTACGATTCAATATCAACACGGAGAGCGGACTTTTCATTTCCGGCGGCGTTGAATGATATGCGTTTTGAACGTGTATTAATGTATTATAATCTTAAGTGTGATCCTCAAACTCCTTGGGATGGCTACAATTGTGGTGAGTGGGATTATTTGGCTTACACGCGTGTGTTTGATCATACAGGTGTTTTAGACTCAGTTCAAGTGGACAGTGTTCGCTACTTAAACAATTGGATGTCGACATCAAGTTATGCATATGAGCCTTTTACAGGAAATAGAATTGACGAATTTGTGAGCATTGAGCAAATGCGATCAGGAGCAACAACAACTACGTATCCTGTCTTAGCAGGAACAGGCGGAAGCTCTGAGTTGCCATTTTTATCAACAGCGCAATCGAATCGTTACCAAATGATATTGACAAGTGCTGAGTTACTTGCAGCGGGAGTTACGCCTGGAGATATTCAGTCTTTAAGCCTTTTCGTGCCAACAGGTGGTGTGTCTGGGAGCGGAGAGCTATTGCATCCAAGAATTTCTATGAAGTCTACCACGGATGCGACATTATCAGGTATGCAGTTCGATGGGTTTACAGAAGTTTATAACCTTTCTAGGGTTGCTGGAGCTGGAGCAGTGTTCGTAGATGGTGAAAATGAATTGTTGTTTTATCAACCATATGCATGGAATGGAACAGATAATATCATTATAGAATTTTATTATGATAGATCAGTTCAGCTTGGTTCAGACAATATTAATTTTGATGCAGATAATTCTGTTGCCGCAATGGCAAGAGATTACAGCACACGTAATGGTGCAATAAGCTTTAATGGATCAAATCAAGCATTATTAGAATTATCAGAGGTTGACTTGGGAGATGATATAACAATTTCATTCTGGGCTCAAGGTCTTGGTAATACAGGAGTGAATACATCTGTACTTGAAGGCTACGATACGTTAAACAATCGCATATTAAACGTTCACTTCCCATGGAGTAACAACCGATTATACTGGGATGCTGGTGCTGGAAGTGGTTACGATAGAATTGATCAGGACATGAGTGCAGCTGGTATTGACAACGAGTGGCATCATTGGGCGTTTGTGAAAGACGCAGTTGCAGGAACTATGAAAGTGTTTAGAGACGGGGTTCTTTGGCACAGTGGGACTGGTTTGACAAGATCACTTGGAGAATTACATCGTCTTGTTATTGGATCGAATCGTTCTGTTGCTAACAACTGGACTGGTGAGATTGATGAATTCCAAATATTTAACACAGCAGTTGCCGATGCTGATATCACCACTTGGTACAATCAAGAAGTGACAGCGGCCCACCCGAACTGGAATGATTTATTGGTGTATTATTCATTTGATGAAGCTGAATACGCCGTGGATAAAACTAGTAATGGGTATTTATTAATGCCTTCTGAGCAAGGAATGATTGAATTTGGAGCTACTCCGGTATTTAGTACTGCTGCTGATCGAGTTCGGGTTTCATTAGGACAAGGTACAGTTGCTGGATCTGCTACAAATGTAGGAGTACCATTATTGAAGTTAAAAGAGCCAGAAGTTGTATTTGAATTTGGACAAGTTAATAATCACTTTGAGATTTTGAACGCATTCTTGGCTACTCCTGAGGGGTCTGAAGACGTTTATAGTGATTCAATGGTACTTATCTCATCGGTTCCATTCAGTGGTACTGACGTATTGAATAATAGTCCAATCACTTATTATGAGACTGCTTATGAAATAATAAATGACGTTGAAATCGGTCGTTTTATTACACCTTATGGAATCGGTTTTGATCTTGGTTCTAACGGATTCACATGGATCTACGATGTTACAGATTACCAAATGTATTTGAAAGACATAGTTGATTTGGCAGCGCATAACACGCAAGAACTTATCGATGTGAAATTTGCATTCATTGAAGGTATTCCACCGCGTGATGTACACAATCGTGAGCCAATTTGGAGTGACTTTAGAAGTTACAACTATGGTAACATGGACAACGATGTGAATCTACAATCAACTGATATTGCCTTATCGGATACATCAGTTATGTACAAGATTAAAACACGTTTTACTGGTCATGGTCACAACGGAAGTGTTAACTGCTGTGAGTGGGATTCTAAAGATCACATGATCATGGTAGACAATGTTCTAAGATTCCAGTGGGAAATTTGGGAAGAAACACAATGTGGTGACAGTCCACTTCCAGGTCAAGGTGGAACATGGCCTTATGCAAGAGAAGGATGGTGTCCAGGTGACTTAGTAAGAGAATACGATCATGAATTAACACCATTTGTTACTCCTGGTTCAACGGTTACCTTAGATTACGATATAGAAGATGTTCCTGTTGGAGACCCTGATCAAGCTGGAGGAAATTATGTAGCTGCTTTGGATTTGGTTTCATATGGCGCACCGAACTTCCAAAATGATGCGGCAATCATTGATGTACTGAATCCTAACAAATGGGAGTACTACAGAAAATGGAATCCAAGTTGTTCGAATCCAAGAATTGTTATTCAAAACACAGGAGAACAAGAATTGACTTCATTGACAATCAGATGTTGGATCTCTTACGGTGATTGGTTAGAGTTTGAGTGGACAGGAAGTCTTGACTTCTTAGAAAAGGAGACCGTAGAAATTCCAGTGACTGACTTAAGTTGGTGGCAAGATTACAACGGTGAAATGACATTCAACGCACAAATTTACAATGTGAATGGTGGCGATGAATACGATCAAAATAACTTTATGAAAGTGAAGTTCAACGGAACAACTATGATTGATGGACCATTCTTAGTTTGGTTCTCAACAAACAACAGAGCGAACGAAAATAAATGGAGGTTGATGGATGCATCAGGAACCACAATTTTTGAGCGTTTGAGTTTGAATAATACGTCAGATTACAAAGACACCTTTGATTTAGCTCCAGGTTGCTACAGCCTTGTAATTGAAGATTCTGACAGTGATGGATTGGGTTATTGGTACTCAGCTCAGACTGAAGGTGAAACTACGGGGATTTTCAGAGTAAAGAATGTTGGTGGTCCAATAGTTACAACCTTCAATAGTGATTTTGGAAATTATCACAGATTTGATTTCTCAGTTGGATTTGGCTTAGGGATCGAGGAGGAAGAGTTGGAGCACAATGTTTCCGTATTCCCTAATCCAAACGATGGTAATTTCTATGTTGAATTGAATGGTCAGGTCAACAATGAAGCGGAGTTACATATCATTGATTTAACAGGACGTGAAGTTGTTGCCCAAGACATGGTCGCTGGTGCAAACTTTGCAAGTTCTAAAGTAGACATGACTCAAATGCCTGCTGGTCACTACATCATTAAGGTGATAACGAATGACCGTGTTTATACTGAAGAGTTCATTAAGAAGTAAAAAATAAGAATCAATATAGGAAAGGCAGATCGAAAGGTCTGCCTTTTTTGTTGCATTATACTGCAAATGCTGCACTCATTTGTTAATTTTGCAGCCAGAAATTCAAAACCGGTTCACATGACCTATGATATTGCAGTGATTGGAGGAGGAATAGTTGGAGCAGCTACATTCTATAAGTTGCAGAAGAAATATCCGCAATTGAAGATTGCATTGTTTGAAAAGGAAGCTTTGTTGGCAGATCATCAGACAGGTCATAATTCAGGTGTGATTCATTCTGGGCTGTATTATAAGCCAGGTTCGCTCAAAGCAAAGAACTGCATTCAGGGAAGACATGAGTTGGTTGCGTTTGCAGAAGAACATGGAATCGATTATGATGTGTGTGGAAAAGTGGTTGTCGCTACAGATGAGAGCGAGCTTCCAAACATGGAGAAAATCTATAACATTGGATTAGAGAACGAGATTGAAGGGCTGAAGAAACTGAATGGTGAAGAACTAAAGGAATATGAACCGCACGTGGAAGGGATTGCAGGATTGCTCGTGCCATGTACTGGAATTATTGACTTTAGGGCTGCTACAGCTAAAATGGCTGAACTTGGATTGAAAATTCAACCAGAAAGTAAAGTGCTACTGAATCATGAAGTGACAGGAATTCAGAAAGAGGGAGACATTTCGATTATTGAAACAAATCAAGGCAACTACAAAGCAAAGTACATGGTCTTTTGTGCCGGTTTACAGGCAGATCGAATGGCCCGTAAAGATGGTGTTGATCTGAAAGAGAAAGTGGTTGGTTTCCGAGGAGATTACTACGAATTGACAGAACAAGGAAAGCACAAAGTGAAGAACTTAATTTATCCTGTACCGAACCCTGACTTCCCATTTTTAGGAGTTCATTTTACGCGAATGACCGATGGAGAAATTGAGTGCGGACCAAATGCCGTATTTACTTTCAAGCGTGAAGGATATGGAAAAACTGATTTTTCTTTCCGTGATACGTGGGATGCTTTAACGTACAAAGGAACTTGGAAACTGTTCTTCAAGAACATGAAATTTGGAATCAATGAATACCGTAGAGCATTCTCAAAGAAGCTTTTCTTAAAGACCCTACAACGTATGATTCCATCCTTAACAATGGATGACTTAAAGCCTGGACGCTCTGGAGTTCGAGCTTTGTTATTGCGTCAAGATGGTGATACACGAGATGATTTCAGAATCGAATACCACGGCAACGCAATTCACGTATTAAATGCACCATCACCGGCGGCTACTGCGTCTTTGGCAATTGGAGGCTACATAACGGATAAAGTTGAAGAGCACTTCAAATTGACTGAACAAGTGGAAGCTTAAATTCGCATCTCGACTTCGCTCGATGCTCGGGTCTTATCAATCTTCACGCTGTTCGAGCGGAGCCGAGAACAGCAACTGTACCCTAAACCCTCCCTTTCTCCGAAAGTAATATCGCGATAGATCTTGTCTGTGGGAACTGTGACATCACGATTATCATGGCAACAGTAATTGGTACACTCAAAAGCATTCCGACAACTCCCCAAATACTTCCCCAAATAGCCAAGGATAGAATAGCTACCAATGGGCTTATATTTAGCGTATTCCCCATGAGTTTAGGCTCAACAAGACTTCCAACCAGCAATGCAACGGTACCGACGCCTATCAAAATAATCAGGAACGGAACGAATTCTCCAAATTGAAGCAAAGAGAAAAGTGCTGGAAACACCGTTCCCATAATAGGCCCAACGGAAGGTATGAAGTTGAACATGAAGATCAAAAATGCCCAGAATATCGGAGAATCAATACCGACACTCGCAAGAATAATGTAGCTACATGTAGACGTCATCAAGCTAATCAATGATTTCAAAGCGATGTATCCAGAAAGCGATTTATCTATTTTTTTCAAAGTACTTGTAACTCCAATGAACTGCTGCTTGTCCGGAAAAATGAGTTTGATTTTGGATTGAAACAAAGATTCTTCCAGCACGAGAAAAACAACATAGAAAATGATCATTACCATGTTCCCTATAAGGTCTGAGATTGAATTAAACAGTGACTCTAGCAACGTAGGGATAAAGCTCTCAATAAAGCCAACTATCTGAGTATGAACGTCTATTTTTGTTACCTCGTGAATAAGAGTTGTGATTTTCGAAATGTTCTCACCATAAAGTTTGTAAGACATCGACAGGTTCTCAATGTTGGAAATCAGTATTTTCCCCGCAAAGAATAGGATACTAAATACAACCATTGAGGCCATTAGCGTTTTGACCCAACTCGGAATGTACTTTTGAATCAAAGAATATTTATCAATCAGGTTTCTAATTTTCTTTACGATAAACCAAATCAACAAAGCAATAATAAATGGCAATATGATTTGTTGCCCAACAACTAATGCCGCAATGATAAGAGCTGTTAAAAGGAGCCAAGAAGTTGTCTTATTTATTTTCATCTTGTTAAAAATAGAAATTAAATCCCAAGGGTGCCGAATTCAAATTGTGTAAATTGTAGATTAGCTTCAGAATATCTCTTTTCTTTGCATTCTATGAAATATTGGATCTTCATGCTTTTGGTTATCTCACTGCTCTCATGTGGAGAAGAAGTGCAACCTGAACCATTTGCGCAAATGGTCATTGAATGTGATGCCGAAACTGTTTCAGGAAACAAATTTATTGCAGGTCAAGAGCTACTGGCAGGCGCTGAAACACAATCATCAGATTACTCTAGAAGTGGTAATTACTCTGTTAAACTAGATGTGACGGCACCCTTTGCTTTTGGATACGTATTCACTAACATTAAAGAAGGGGATGTTATTGAGGTTTCTGCATGGAGGTATCTTGAAGGAGGTATAGGGTCACTGGTAATTTCAGATTACGATTCTGAAAATGGAGTGAGCGAAAGATCTGATATTGTTCACAAAGAAGACAATGGTTGGGGATTGATGAAGTGTTTATTCGTTGCATCCAAAGACTTTGATTCCATCGTAACCTATGCTTTAAATTCAAGCGACGAGCCTGCATACTTTGATGACTTTGAAATAAGGGCATTTTTTAATAACTCAAAACCCGACGACTCTTTTGATGGTCTAGAGATTACTATTTCAGACTCCATTTATGACACCCTAGTTGAACGAAGAAAGATTGCTCTGGATCAGGGGGTTATCACCGCAGATTTGAAGGAGTATGTGAAAGCAAGTTTGACAATTGATGGTGAAAAAGTTCCCGTTGATCTACGATTGAAAGGTGACTGGCCAGATCACTTAGAAACAAATAAATGGTCGTTTAGAATAAAAATTAAAGGAAATAATGCATTCAGAGGAATGAAGTCATTTTCGATTCAAAATCCGAATACGCGTTCCTTTATGAATGAGTGGTTTGCGCATAAACTGTACGAACAGGAAGATATTCTTACTACCCGTTACATATTTGTTCCGGTGATTATTAATGGTGAGAAGAAAGGGGTTTATGCTTTGGAAGAACATTTTGATAAGCAATTGTTAGAGTATAGAGAGAGAAGAGAAGGCCCTATCGTAAAGTTCGATGAAAGTGGAGTGTGGCAAGTGAATTTGTATCAAAATGAGGAAGGCACATATTACAATGTACCATTACTCGCTTCTGCCGAAATAGTTCCTTTTAAGAAGAATAGAACAAAACGATCCCTAGTGTTGTCTCAACAGTTGAAAACGGCTCAATGGTTAATGAACCGTTATAGAAACCATGATCCTTTTGTGGGAGAGTATTTTGATGTAGAAGCAGCAGCAAAACTTATTGCGCTTACGGATGTAATTAACGGTAAACATGGTCAGATTTGGCACAATCAAAGACTTTATTTCAATCCAGTAACGAATAAGCTTGAACCGATTGCCTACGATTGTTTCGGAGAGCAAAATTCAACTGAACGAAAAGTAGAAATTACGGGCCTCAAACGGGAAAATAAAGTACATTTTACGCTGTTTGAATTCCTGTTGACCAATCCTGAAGTTGAAGAAATGTACTTGTCCTACTTAAAAGAGTATACAGATAGTAAATTTATGGAGCAGGCTTTGAAAAGTTTGCAGAATGAAATTAATGCGGTTCAAGAATTACTTCATTTTGAATATCCCAATTGCGCATTGGAAATTGATATTTTTAAAGAAAACTGCACTAAGCTGAAAGAGCAGTTACCAGAATATGAGCAGTTTATTGAGAGTCCTTCTGAGGAAGGAAATCCGCAGGAACCGTTCCGTACGCTTCCAAAAAATGTACTTTTTACAGATGTAGCATTGAAAGCATATGTTCGTGATACGAATGATTATGGCAAGTACCGGGTAGATTTACAGAACTTCCATTCTTCCGAATTGAGAGTTTTTGCATACGCTTTAAAAGGCAATAGAGATTCGCTTATTCCCTTAGTTGAAGTAAGTATTGCTGCATACAATGGAAGCACCGATGAACAATTATTACGCCTAGAAGAGAAGCCAAAGTGGATTTATTACCGAGCTAGTAACTGTGGTAGCAAAATTTTTAGATACAAGGTTGGAAAATGGGACAAGCCAGAGCGTGTTCAGCACATTAAAAAGAACACCAATGTGATGGTTCCACGTATTGGGGAAGAAGGATTAATTGTTTTTAGAGGCACCCAAGAATTTCACAGTGACGTTGTTGTTAATCAGGGCATGAGAGTGATCTTTGAACCTGGAACAAAGGTGAATTTCACAAATGGAGCTAGCTTTGTTTCGTACTCTCCAGTAGATTTTGAAGGGACTGAAGATCATCCCGTTCACATTTTCTCATCAGATGGAACAGCGAATGGCTTTACGGTGATATCTAACGAGGAATCAAGTTTGACTTATGTGAAATTTGAGAACCTTAATACGATGAGAAAGAATAATTGGATTCTTACAGGAGCAGTAACATTTTATGAAGGAAAGATAGACATAGACAATTGCGAATTCTTGGACAACAATTGTGAAGATGGGTTGAACTTAATCCGCTGCGAGTTTGAAATGACAAATTCTACAATTGAAAATACCTTCTCAGATGGATTTGATGCAGATTTCTGTATAGGAACAGTAGATAACTGTTACTTTGAAAATACGGGAAATGATGCAGCTGATTTTTCAGGAAGTAAGGTCACAATTAAAAACTGTACAATCTTGAATGCTGGAGATAAGGGTATTTCTGGTGGTGAAAATTCTACGCTAATAATTGAAAACACTTCGATTGATGGTGCGAACATAGCAATAGCTGCAAAGGATTTGTCCAAGCTGTTTGTAAGTCATTCTACAGTGAGTAATTCTAATGTTGTTTTTGCAGCTTTCCGCAAGAAACCTGAATATGGTCCTGCATTAATTGAAGCAGAAAAAATGACCTTGTTGGATAACAAAAAGGAACGTTTGCTCGAACTGCGTTCAAAGCTAATACTAGACGGAAAGGAACATGTTGGCACTGAATCTTTTGATATAGAGGAAATGTATGCCGATTTTCAAAAGACCTTCATCCCTAAGAAACGGGGGCCAATTAATCCAAATGTAGAATAGATGCAGAATATCTCTTTTCTTTGCGAATAATGAAATATTCAATTTTCATACTCTTGATTTTGACTCTACTATCCTGTGGAGAAGAATTACAGCCTGAACCATTCGTGCAGATTATCATTGACTGTGATGCTGAAACTGTTTCTGGGAATAATTTTATCTCTGGCCAAGATACGCTGGAGGGTGGTCAAACACAATCATCAGATTTTTCGAGAAGTGGAGATTATTCGACGAAGCTAAATAACGCAGAGCCTTTCGCATTCGCTTATTCAATATATGATATCAAAATTGGAGATGTAATAGACGCTTCTGTATGGGTTCATCAAGGTAACTCGAATGCGCAAGTAATTATTTCCGACAGGGTCGATAATGGATTTTCGGAAAGTTATGATCAAGTTGAACTCATTGAGGGAGATTGGGGGAGTATAAGAGGATATTTTATTGCAAATCAGTCGTATGAAGAATTGACTGTGTATATATTGAATTTCGATGCTGAACCAGCGTATACAGATGATTTCCATATCACAATTTCTAAAAACAATGCCAAGCCTGATTTGTCTAATGAAGCCTTGGAGATAAGTTTATCGCAGGAAGCTTTGGATAGTCTCTCCTTATGGCGAGATAAAGCACTTGAGCAAGGAGTGATAACAGGAGATCTTAAGAACTATCTTGATGCCACTATTCTAGTAAATGGAGAAGAAATCCCTGTAGAATTAAGATTAAAGGGAGATTGGACGGATCATCTTACGACAGATAAATGGTCTTTTAGGATTAAGGTAAAGGGTGAGAATTCTTTTAGAGAGTTAAAGTCATTCTCAATTCAGAATCCTTCCACACGGTCTTTCATGGACGAGTGGTTCGCGCACAAAATGTTCGAAAAAGAAGGCGTACTTACTACCCGTTACACTTTTATTCCAGTAATAATTAATGGAGAACAGAAAGGCGTATATGCTTTAGAAGAGCACTTTGATAAGCAATTACTTGAGCATAGTGAAAGGCGAGAAGGTCCAATTGTGAAATTTGATGAATCTGGAGTGTGGCAAGTGCATCAATATGAATCACGAAGTAATACTTTCCCGAAAGTTCCAATTTTTGAATCTGCAGAAATAACTCCTTTCAAGAAAAATAGAACGAGAAAATCGCCAGTACTTTCTGCACAATTCAAAGTGGCACAAGAGCAGATGTCACGTTTACGATCCCACGATCCTAATGTCTTTGAATACCTTGATGTTGAAGCTTACGTTAAATACATTGCGCTAAGCGATGTTCTGAACGGAGATCACGGTCAGATTTGGCACAACTTAAGAGCGTATTATAATCCAATTACCAGAAAGTTGGAGCCTATTGCCTACGATTGTTTTGTAGAACGCAAACAAATTGACAGAACGGTTACTATTACTGGGTTTAATAGAAGAGAGAAGGAGTATTTTAACGTACTGGAGGCTATTCTTTCCAATGAAGAAGCCGAAGCAATGTATCTCAACTATTTGAAGCTATATTCCAACGATGTATTTTTGAATGAAACAATGTCATCCTTGACAAAAGAAATCGAAGATGCCGAGAAATTATTAAAGAATGAATATCCAGGGATTGAGTTGGATCGAGGAATATTCATGGGTAACGTGCAGACCATTCGGCAGATTATTCCTGAATATGAAGAGTTCACTTTGCATCCGAATAAGGAGAGCAGCGCTCCAGTGACTTATGAGGCATTGCCTGAAAATGTAATTTTTACGGACATTGCATTGAAAGCTTACATTCGGGATACTCTAGCCTATGGCAAGTTCGAGGTACACTTTGAAAACTTTCATACGTCAAATGTTGAGGTCATAGGTTATGCCGTAAAGGCAAACAAAGATTCTCTTATTCCAATCCCTTCTTTTGGACTGGATGGATTCTCTCAGGAAACGGAGGTGAAAAATATTCATTTTGATGAAAAACCCAAAGTGTTTTTTTACACTGCAGAAAACTGTAGCGATCGAGTCTTTAGATATAAGCTGGGGAAGTGGAGCGAACCAACAATGAACGATCAACCAGATCGAATTGTGCTTAAGGGTGAAGAAACAATAAGATTACACGGCAATTTGTTGTTTGAAAAGGATGTTTATGTTCCTCGTGGACACAAACTCATTATTGAAGAAGGAACAGTGATTAAGTTCAACAATGGAGCTGGATTTATTTCGGAATCTCCAGTTGATATGCAGGGAACAAGTTCGCATCCTATCATTATCACCTCTGAGGATAGCACGGCCTCTGGGTTTACGGTTATTGCTCCTGGATCTGAATCTAAAATGTCTTATGTTGAGTTTTCGAACTTGAATACAATGAATAAAAACAATTGGATCTTAACAGGAGCCGTCACCGTGTACGAATCTGATATTACTATTGATAACTGTTCGTTTTACAACAATCAATGTGAAGATGGGTTGAACCTGATTCGTTGCAGTTTCTTAATGACAAATTCAAGTATATCTAATACCCTTTCAGACGGTTTTGATGCTGATTTTTGTACAGGAACAATCGAAGATTCTGAGTTCTCAAATACAGGAAATGATTGTCTTGATTTTTCTGGAAGTGAGATTACAATTAGCTTATGTCAAATTGAAAATGCTGGTGATAAAGGTATTTCAGGAGGAGAAGGTTCTCATCTGACGATAATAGGGTGCAACATATCGAACGTAAATATTGGCATCGCATCAAAGGATAATTCCATGGTGATTGTACAAGGTGGAACAGTTATGAAGTCGAGAGTGGCGTATGCTGCTTACCGAAAAAAGCCTGAGTACGGTGCAGCAACTATATTTGCGGAGCATGTTAATTTACATGAAATAGAAGAAATATATCTTCTTGACAAAGGATCAAAATTGACGCTTGATGGAGAAAGTTTCGAAGGCACAGAAGTCTTTAACATTGAAGAGATGTACGCTGCGTTTCAGAAGTAGAATTTCACACTCTTATTTCATCCCTAGAAATCGATATATCAGGTGAAGTTCTCCGGTCGCATTGCCTCTTGTTGTAATTTTTAGAAAACAGCTATCTGAATACCAATCGTTTTGATAGATGTAATCTACATCTCCTTTTAATGCAATCGAGTGTAAATCTTCTTCCGAATTGGCCACAACGATATCAATAATTCCATCCAAAGGTCCGGTAATTTCAATTTCTATTCCATGAATTTGTTGCTGTTCATCGGTTTTTTTGAGCAAGATTTCATTATTCCCCATTAAAACAACGTCCATTTCTTGTTCAGCGTTCGCATAAATTGGGGCAATAAATCGATTGTAGCTATAGTAGCCAATCCCAATGATAATCAATGAACTGACGACAACGACTATAGAGAAATAATTTTTCATAATTGAAATAATTTATTTTTTTCTGGCTAAAAGCTTGCGAGTTAAAAAACAAATTTAGAATATTTGTGACATCATTACGCCACGTCGGTGGATCTTGATTTATAAAGAAGAGGTGAGAGACAGGCTCGTTGACCCTCTGGCAACCAACTTAAAGTTGAGTCGAAAGACACAATTGGAAAACCGGTGCCAATTCCTGATTCCGAACGAACGGAAGAATATAAATGAAAAGGTATGAAAAACGGTAAGATTCAATTTTCAGTAAGTACAGTTAACCAAGAACTTGGTTTGAACAAGCATATGCATTGTCCTTCAATGTATCTATGTAGCTGTTGCTGCTAATTCAGAGCACATAAGATTTAGTTAACGCATTTCCTCTCTGGGAGTGCCATGTCTTATTTCAATCACAAAAAAATGTATTCAGAAATTACACGAAAGTCGTTCGTGTTAGAGAACGGCGCAACTATAAAAGATTTAACCATAGGTTACCACACCTACGGATCACTCAATGCGAAAAAATCCAATGTTATTTGGGTTTGTCACGCCTTAACGGCCAACGCCAATGTGCTAGAATGGTGGGATGGATTATTTGGCAACAATCAACTATTTGATCCAGATAAGTACTTCATTGTGTGCGCAAATGTGTTGGGATCTTGTTACGGAACAACGGGCCCAGGTTCGGAAAGTGAAGATGGACCTTTGTTAGATTATTTCCCAGACCTTACAACCCGAGACATGGCAAGAGCGCATGAAGAGTTGAGACAGGAATTAGGCTTGAGCAATGTTTACACTTTAATTGGTGCATCTCTTGGCGGACAGCAGGCCCTTGAATGGTCAATTGCTAAACCGGAAGTATTCCAAAATTTGATACTGATTGCTACGAATGCTCGCCATTCAGCCTATGGAATTGCCTTCAATGAAAGTCAACGCATGGCAATCTGCAACGATAGGTCATACGGAAAAGGTTCAGTGGATGATGCAAAGGAAGGTCTAGCGATTGCTCGAAGTATTGCAATGTTGAGTTACAGGTCATACGAGGGGTACGTGGCGACACAAACGGACGATTCTAATTCGAAAAAAAGTGCTTTCAAAGCCGGATCTTATCAAAAGTACCAAGGAAATAAGTTGGCAGATCGGTTCAATGCCTATGCCTACGTTACGCTAAGCAAAGCAATGGATAGTCACAACGTTGGGAGGAATAGAGAGTCTATTTCTAGAGCACTTAACACGATTAAAGCGAGAACCATTGTTATAGGAATCTCTAGCGATAATTTATTTCCAACCGCGGAGCAGAAACTGCTTGCAACTCATATCCCAATTGCTGACTACTTTGAGATCGACTCCCAATTTGGCCACGATGGATTTTTAATAGAAACCAATAAACTGGAAGATATCCTGAATGATTTTCTCCTAGAGGATTACATCAAAATTCGACCAACAGTATTTAAAACAACAACAACAAAAAAGAATCAATTAATGAATCTAGTGGCTAACGTTTAGGCACTACAAAAACTAGAAATTATGAGTAATAAATTAACAATAGGATTAGTAGGATTTGGATGTGTAGGTTCAGGGCTGTACGAAGTATTGAACAAATCGAAATTAATCGATGCTCACATTAAAACAATCGTTGTCAAAGATCCAAGGAAAGAGAGAAGCATTCCAATAAATGAGTTTTCATATGAAATAAAGGATATTATTTATGATGATGATATCAATGTCGTAGTGGAACTAATTAATGATAGCGACGCGGCGTTAAAAATAGTGAAGGCAGCTTTTATTGCCGGTAAGCATGTTGTTTCTGCAAATAAAAAGTTAATCGCAGAACATTTGGATGAGCTCTTGGCATTAGCTACGTCAAACAATGTATCCTTTCTTTATGAAGGAGCAGTTGCCGGATCAATACCAGTTATTCGCAACCTTGAGGAATATTATAATAATGATTCTCTGACTTCATTGGAAGGAATTACGAATGGGACAACGAATTACATTCTGACACAGGCAAACGTTGGTGTGGATTATCAAACTGCATTGAAAGAAGCGCAAGATCTTGGGTTTGCGGAATCAGATCCAACCTTGGATGTGGATGGATTTGATTCTAAGTACAAACTTGTTCTTTTACTAAAGCATGCATTCGGATTAAGTGTGTCTCCCAATGAAGTTGTGAATGTTGGAATAAGAAACATTACAAAGCATGAAGTAGCTTTCGCAGCAGAGAAAGGATACCGAATTAAACTTCTATCTCGAGCGGAGAAGCAAGGTGATGAAGTTGTTGGATTCGTAGCACCACATTTTGTGAAACCGGATCATTCTGCCTATGGAGTTGACAATGAATTCAACGCAGTAATTGTCGAAGCATTGTTCTCTGATAAACAGCTGTTTTATGGGAAAGGTGCTGGGAGTTACCCAACTGCAAGTGCAGTGCTCTCTGATGTTTCAGCGTTAAAGTTCGACTACAAATATGAATACAGAAAGTCGATTGATGGTGCCAGTTTGAGTTTCACTAAAGATTTCTTCGTAAAGGTGTATTTAGGGTCTCCGTACATAGAAGCTATCAACGAAATACCTTTCTATAAAATTGACGAGGTGTACCAGAGTGAAGAATATGTCTATCAAACAGGATGGGTTCGATTCAGTGAGCTGACAAGTATCAATTTCAATAGTCGAAATGATTTATCTTTAGTGATTCTTCCTGAACCTATAGAAAAAGGGAATCTATTTATCAAAAAAACGAAGGAACGTCGATTGGCGGCCCTTGAACCTGCTGTGTTATGACAAGTTTACCATGGTATATCGGTGGACCATTGATTGGATTAATGGTGCCACTATTATTAATCGTAAGAGAAAAGCAATTGGGAATTTCTTCTTCAATGCGCTTTGCTATTAGTTATTTGTTTCCGAAACGGGAGTATTTCAAATACAACAGGCTTAAAGATGCTTGGCAATTGCAATTCGCAGTAGGAATGATAATATCAGGAATAGTATTCTCAGCATTCGGTTTGGTAAGTGAGCCTCAGATAAACCTAGAGCAAAGTTATGGAGTTCAAGCAGTATCAATTTATGAGTTGAAAAATTGGTCACTGTTCTTATTTGGCGGAATTGCAGTTGGTTTTGGTGCGCGTTACGCGAATGGTTGTACCGCTGGACATTGCATAATGGGTGTGTCATTGTTTTCTTGGAGATCGTTATTAACTACCATTGCTTTCTTCGCAGGTGGTCTGTTTGCTACCCATATTATTTTACCATTAATATTTTAAGCTATGAAAATCATACTAACAATAGCCTTGGGAATCGTGTTCGGAAGTATATTAATTTCTTCGGAGGTTTTTCATTGGTATCGAATTCAGGAAATGTTCCATTTTGATTCTTTTCATATGTATGGAGTCTTAGGTTCGGCAATTGCAACTGCAACCGTTTCACTTTTGTTAATTAAACGATTTAAAGTGAAGTCTATTTCTGGGAAACAGATCGATCCCCAACCAAAGGAAAAACAACCTATTGGAAATATCGCAGGAGGATTGATTTTTGGAATGGGATGGGGGTTAACGGGAGCATGCACGGGACCTATATTAATCCTTGTTGGATTGAAATGGGAGATAGGTGTAATACTGTTGATTGGAGCCTTACTGGGCACCTTACTTTTCGCAACTGTTAAATCAAAATTACCAAGATGAAATTAGCATTAGAAAGGGTACAAACGCCTTATGGTTTTGAAGTGTCCAATGGGAAAACAACATGTTCAATTGACGCAAGTGAATCGATTGGAGGGAACAATAGAGGCTTACGCCCAATGGAGCTGGTGGCAAGTGGCTTGGCAGGCTGCATCGCTATCGACGTGCTACGAATTTTAGAAAAACAACGTGTAAATACGGAGCTTTTTAAAATTGAAATTAACGCAGAACGACGAGCGGGGACACCGGCTCCATTTGAGTATATCTTGCTCACGTTTGAAGTAGACGAAAGCATTGACAAATCGAAGCTTGATAAAAACATTCAATTAGTGACGGAAAAGTACTGTTCCGTAGCAGCATCATTGGATCAAGGAATTATTATTGAAAGCAAAATTAAGTAGACATGGCAAGATTAGAAACAGAAGCAATTCGAATTCAACACGAACGATCAGAGAGCAATGAACATTCAGTTCCATTGTACTTGACAAGTAGTTATGTATTTGAAGACGCTGAAGACATGCGTTCACAGTTCGCAGAGGAGAAAGAAGGACATATCTATTCACGATATACCAATCCAAACGTTGAAGAATTTATACGCAAAATGGCTGTTCTAGAAAGGGCAGAAAATGGATGGGCTACAGCAACAGGTATGGCCGCCGTGTTTACAACTTTTGGTGCGCTTCTTTCTTCTGGAGATCACATTGTTGCTTGCAGGTCAATTTTTGGTTCAACGCATAAGTTACTCACCGAAATTTTGCCGAAATGGCAAATTGATTCTACGTATGTCAACTACAACGATTACGATGGTTTCGAAAATGCAATCAATGATCGAACAAAAATGGTCTACATCGAAACACCGAGTAATCCAGGGTTAGACATTATTGATTTAGAACGCTTGGCAAAAATCTGTAAACGTAATAATGTGTTGTTTGTCGTAGATAATTGTTTCGCGACACCATTACTGCAGCAACCAATTAAATTTGGTGCAGATATTATTATTCACTCGGCTACGAAGTACATTGATGGACAAGGGAGAACACTTGGAGGAGTGATTCTTGGTTCAAATGAGATCATTGCAAAAATGAAGGCCTTTGCACGACATACCGGCCCAGCGATGAGTCCATTCAATGCATGGATACTTTCTAAATCTTTAGAAACACTAGATGTCCGTTTAGAGCGTCATTGTAAAAATGCGCTAGAAATTGCCAAGCGTTTGGAAGATGAAAGTGCAGTGTCTTTTGTCAAATATCCGTTCTTGAAATCACATCCTGAGTATGATATTGCGAAAGTACAAATGCGTCAAGGAGGAGGTGTAGTAACCTTTGAATTAAAGAGTGGATTGGAAGGAGGAAAACAATTTCTCAATAAATTGAAGTTGTTTTCACTGACCGCAAACCTTGGTGACGTGCGTAGTATTGCTACGCACCCTGCATCAACAACCCATTCAAAACTTTCGTCAGAGCAAAGAGCCGAAGTTGGTATAACAGATGGTTTGGTTCGGCTTTCTATTGGATTGGAGCATATCGAAGATATTTGGGAGGATTTGGATGCCGCATTAAAAGTTTAGAATTCAGTAACTCTAAATTGATCATAATGAGGGGGGAACAAGTTCGTTAAAAATGCACTTTGACATGTGAACAGCGGGCTGTCAGTAACTATAACTGTTAAATTGGACAATCAGGACCAAATAATCAGTATATTGTCCTAATATCAATTATTAAAACCAATTTATTATGAAGAAGATTATTGCTACGTGCGCATTCGCTGTTTTGGGTGTTGTTGCACTTTCGTCATGCAACAAGGAGTACACTTGCGACTGTACTTTGTCAGGTACTGTTACGGCAAAAGGTTCAGATGCAGCATCGGCGTGTAATGACGCAGAGTCAACTGTTTTAGGGATTTCTGTTGAGGATTGCACTCCTGTATAGTTATTGAATTAACTGAAAAAATCCAATGATGGCTAGTCTTGGCATTGGTATTGTTTTGATGAAACTCATCGAAACTCACACAAATTAGACTGATCAATTATTAAAACCAATTTATTATGAAAAAGATTATTGCTACGTGCGCAGTTGCCGTTTTAGGTGTTGTTGCACTTTCCTCATGTGGAAAAGAGTACTCTTGTAATTGTACAGACGGAATTACTACTTCTGTAGAAACACACAAAGGTTCGGATGCAACTGAGGCATGTAATGATGCTACGACTGTCATTCCATTGAAGGTTTGTACTCCAGTATAGTTATTGAATTAACTTAAAAAAGTCCAATGATGAGTTTGCTCTGATTTGGACTTTTTTTATGCCCAATAATGACGAAATTCATCGTGCGCAATTTTGTTCGCACAATCCCTCATTTTCCTAACAAACGTTATTATCCTTTTCCAAGGTTTCGAAACTTAATTTAAACTATATCTTTGTCAAAAATTAATTTAGATGGCAGAAGATATTAAAGTAGTAAGTTACTGTGTAGGTATGAGTCTTGGTGGAAGTCTTTTACAACAAAATTTACAAAGTCTTTCAGTAGAAGATATTGCAGGCGCAATCAAAGATGCATTTGCTGGAAATGATCCTCAATATACACCTGAACAAGCGAACCAAATTATTCAAGATTACTTGAAGGGTGAGAGTGAGAAGCAATTCGGTGCAAATAAGTCGGTTGGAGATGATTTTTTAGCTGATAACGCAAAGAAAGAAGGTGTTCAAGTAACTGAAAGCGGTTTACAATATGAAGTAGTTGAAGCAGGAAGTGGAGATGCTCCATCACCTACAAGCAGCGTAACTGTTCATTATCATGGGACGTTGATCGATGGAACGGTATTCGATAGTTCTGTACAACGTGGTGATCCTGCAACATTTGGAGTAAATCAAGTAATTCCAGGTTGGACAGAAGCACTTCAGTTAATGCCAAAAGGAGCGAAGTACAGATTGTACATCCCTCAAGATTTGGCGTATGGAGCTAGTCCTCACCCAGGTGGACCAATTGAGCCTTATATGGCTTTGATTTTTGATGTTGAATTATTAGAAATAGCATAATGAAAAAGTGGATATTAATTGCACCATTATTTTTCGCGCTTTTTGCGTGCGGAGATGGTGAGCCAGTTGTAGAAGAATTGGTGTTAGAGAAGTTTGATGATAAGCTTTCATATACGTTGGGTGCAATTTCAGCAAAAGACTTGTTGCAAAATCCTCAAATCAGTGGAGATAAATTATCAAAGGACAAGTTACTGGAAGGATTCAAAATGAATTTCACGGCAAATGAAGTGACGGATTGTCAATCATGCATCGAAGGTTTGTTTGGGGTAAACGGATCAGATTTCAATTCAATATACTTGGACTCAGGGTCTGTGTGTGTTGGTAGATACGTTGCTTACCGTTTGTTTTCTGATTTGAATAGTTTCGATAAGATAAGTTCAATTGATACATCTTTAATGTACAGAGGTTTTTCTGATGCACTTAACTCATTGGATACCACTGTTCTTTCTTTGGAAGATCAAATGGCTATTAACGATGAATTTGCAAATTCAATCAATGCTTTAATGGCAGAGAAAATGGAAGCACAATGGGCTGACAACCGTAGTATGGGCGAAGAATTCCTAGCTCAGAATGCACTTAGAGATGGTGTCATTACTACTGCTACAGGATTGCAATACGAGATCATTAAAAATGGAAGTGGAGCTAAACCTACCTTGGAAAGTCAAGTAGATGTACATTATCATGGAACAATGGTTGACGGTACTGTGTTTGATAGTTCGGTTGAAAGAGGAGAGTCAATTCAATTTGGTGTTACTGGTGTAATTTCAGGTTGGACTGAAGTATTACAGTTGATGCCAAAAGGATCTAAGTTTAGAGTGTATATCCCTCAAGACTTAGCATACGGGGCTTACCCAAATCCTCAAGGACCAATTTTACCTTATTCAGCATTGATTTTTGATATTGAATTACTGGACTTTCAGTAAGATAAAATACCATAAATAAAAAAGCCGCTCAATCCTGATAACTATCGGGAGAGCGGCTTTTTTTATTCCTGAAATGATTTTCTACTTAATTCTTATCCCAACGGGAAAAAGAAAGAGATTCTATAGAGTAGTGGTATGTATTTTACAGCGCCCGTGGAAGATGTTGTTGCCGTGTAAGATCTTCGGTAAGGACTATTTCCAACGTTTATTACATCATACATTACTCCAGCATTTACGCGAACAACTTCGTTGAACTCCATGGAGAATCCGCCTCCGACTAATAATATTGGCGCCCAACTTCCTTTACCTGTTCCATCAATACTGCCATTGAAATTCTTGCTGCTCGATTTTAAGAATGGAGATTTTAGCATTTCAAACTCAACCCCAGCATAAAGGAATTTTAAAAATCGTCCATGAATAAAGCCTCCACCACCGTATACATTGTAACCACCGCTTTGCGTTGTGATTCCTCCTGGTTGTATAGATTTCCACCAAAGACGTTCATAACGAACAGCAGGTCCTGCTATAAAATACTCAGCGAATGTTACTCCGTACTTTAGTCCCACACCTACGTTTCCTCCAAAGTTTGAAGCAGAAAAGGCCAAGTCAACGCCAATCTCACTACGTTCTAGAATTGATTTGTTTTCATCCTGAGCTGAAGTGAAATAGCTTGAGAAAACAGCTAAACAAATGAATATGATTCCCTTTTTCATAGTTTGATTTTTTTCAAATATACTGCAAATGCACGAATTGAAATTTTGACTAATTTCCTTTAGAAAGTGAAGCGGAGTATTATCTTAGTAGAAAATTATTAAGCATGCAGTTATTAGACGGAAAAGCCACGGCGCAAGATATACGTGAAGAATTGAGAGTTGCAGTAGAGCAACGTAAAGCAAACGGAAAGAAGGTGCCTCATTTGGTGGCTGTTCTTGTTGGTAATGATGGAGGTTCTTTGACGTATGTAAATGCTAAAGTAAAAGCCTGCGATCAAATTGGATTTGAAAGTTCATTGATTCAATACGATGATACCGTTACTGAAGAAGAGTTGTTGGCGAAAGTACATGAGTTGAACACCGATGAAGATATTGATGGATTCATTGTACAGCTTCCACTTCCTAAGCATGTAGACGAATTAAAAGTAACACAGGCAATTGATCCCTTGAAAGATGTAGATGGCTTTCACCCTGAAAATTTAGGGAAGATGGTATTGAACTTACCTTGTTTTCTGCCTGCAACTCCCGCTGGAATTATGGAGCTTTTAAAGAGATATAATATTGAAACAGAAGGGAAGGATTGTGTCGTTATAGGTCGAAGTAATATCGTTGGAACACCATTGAGTATTATGTTAGGGCGTAGTTCTAATCCTGGTAACTGCACTGTGACATTAACGCATAGTCGAACAAAAAACATAAAAGAGAAAGTAGCGCAAGCAGATATCATTATTGCGGCTATCGGAAAACCTGGATTCGTTACCGCGGATATGGTGAAAGAAGGTGCCGTTGTAGTTGATGTTGGAACAACACGTGTTGTAGATGCGACTAAAAAGAATGGATGGGCGCTGAAAGGAGATGTATTGTTTGACGAAGTTGCTCCTAAATGTTCATTTATTACACCTGTACCAGGAGGAGTTGGCCCAATGACTATAGCGTCTTTGATGATCAATACACTTCGTTCAATGGATTTGAGAGGAAAGTAATCTAAAGTCTTTCTAGGGGAGTCTTAACTCCATCAACCAATGAATAACATGCGAGTTTGTCCTTAAATACAGATGATTTAAAGATGGATTTATTCAAAAGCATACGTACACATTCTTGGATGCCTTCAACAATAGATGGGTGAGGGTGAACCAATTCTGATAAAACCTCAATCGGAGCATTCATTTTTATTAATAACCCTACAGCCTGAATAGCTGATGAAGCATGTTCGCCAACAGCACGCATTCCAAGAATTCGCATTTCATCATCGTTAGACACAATAATTTTAAAGAATCCTTGTGTCTTACGCATCGCTATTGCTCGAGCAATTACAGAATAATCAAGTTTCACGATCTTGACAGGAATGTTTTGCTTGATGCATTGTTTTTCGTTTAATCCGACCGCTGCAACTTCTGGTTTAAGGAACATGATCGTGCAAACATTGTCGTAACTCAAGCTCTCTTTTTTGTCGCCAAAGGCTTTCTCTACAGCGTGTCGCGCTTCAATTTCGCCCATGTTAACCAACGCAATTCTACCTGACACATCTCCAACAGCATAAATATTATCAACATTTGTTCGCGTATCTACGTCGCCAATATGGATGCCTCTTTTCGACATTGAAACTCCTGCATTTTCTAGACCTAATGTTTCGACGTTGGGAACACGACCAACCGATAAAAGTGCTTTTTCAACACGAATAATTTCCATTCGGCCATCCGGAAAATTCATTGTGTATTCTACTTTACCGTCTCTAAATTCAAGCTTCACCAAATTTGCGCTGTGATGAATGGTTACTCCTTGGTTTTCCAAATTATCAGCTACCATTTTACTGATGTCTTGATCTTCAAATGGCAAGATACTTTCTTGTCGATCAACTAGATATACTTTTGTTTTTCCAAAATTCGAAAATATAGTTGCATATTCACAGCCTATGACTCCAGCACCAACAATTACAAGGCTTTTAGGGTAATCTTTAAGTTGATGGATACCATCACTGGTCATAATATTTTTCTCATCAACTTTAATTGAAGGAAGAATTCTAGGTCGACTTCCGGTGGCTAAGATTATGTTCTCGCCTCGAATAATTTTTTCTTCTCCATCATGAGTGATTTTCACCTCATTTTTTGATAGTAAAGATCCAGATCCACGTTCGTAGTAAAGAAGACGATTTGATGCTTCTGTTTGAAGCAGCTTTAGGTGACAGGAATATTGAAATTTACGCTCAAATATTGCTTCATCCAGTACTTTTTGTACCTCTGACCAAGACAATTCATAAGGAGATCTTCCGCCAGTCCGCAGTGATTCGTTAATATGAGAGACCTTATTGGCAACCTCCCAAAGAGTTTTTGATGAGAGTGCACCATTGTAAACACCGGCTCCTCCCACGCGATCCTTCTCAATGAGGCAAACTTTCTTACCAAAATCAATTCCCCGCATAGCAGCAGCATACCCCGCAGGCCCTCCTCCAATCACAATTAAGTCGAAATTGTCCATGTTTGTGTAAATTCGCGGTAAATATAAGAAAAGCACAGCCTTCGAATTGAGACGCTGGCAATTGAATCAAAACTACCGTGGAAAAAAAATACGAAGAACATCTAGACAACGCCGCAGAGCATAAGGAGGAAATTGTTAAGGCATTTAAAAGAATTAAAAAGAAGAATCCAAAATATTTAGATGATGCCTTCCACGAATTACATGATGAGGCATTCGCGGAAATTGACTGCTTGAATTGTGGGAATTGCTGCAAAACGACGAGTCCAATTTTTAGAGATGTTGACATCAAAAGAATAGCAAAAAAGTTAAAAATGCCAATTGCTTCATTTGAGAAAAACTTTTTAAGGAAAGACGAAGATGAAGATTGGGTATTAATTTCTGCTCCTTGTCATTTTTTAAATGAAGACAATTCTTGTTCCATTTATGACTTCAGACCGCAAGCTTGCAGGGAATACCCTCACACAGACCGTAAAAAAATGAGTCAAATCTTACTATTGACCCAAAAGAATACCGAAGTATGTCCAGCAGTAGCCAAGATCTCCTTAGAAGTCATCAAGAAATTTAACTAAAAGCCAACTATTTTTCCGTATTTTCGTTTCCATTCATGTATGAACTATACATCTGATTTATGTGCTTAAAAAAAACTACACTACTCGCTATAATATGTTTGGGAATTTCATTCGCTGGATTCTCTCAACGTGCAAAAGATGGTGACTTTACAACGACGGGTCCAAATACCATCGTAAATACATACACGTATTTGACTGCAAATGCCACTGCTGGTACGGCTTCGATTACTGTAGATGACAACACCATGGCAGGTGCTCAGTTTGGCGGGAATCTAGTTGCAGGTGATTTGATTCTTATAATCCAGATGCAAGGTGCCAGTATGAACAACGATCCTCAATTTTCGCCGGCATATTCAGTTCCGAACGGATTTACTTGGTTTGTTAATTGGTTCGACCATGCTGAGGTATGGGGTAGTTTAACAACCACAGGCTGGGGTGGATACAATAATTCAGGGAAATTTGAGCAGGTTGAAGTAATGAGTGTTTCTGGAGGAAACACAATTAACTTACAGTGTGCCCTCCAGAATAACTACACGCAGTCTGGGCATGTGCAAATTGTGAGAATTCCACGTTTCAATAATCTTACTGTTGATGATGGTCCTCAATCTATTGTACCTGCAACTTGGAATGGGCAGACTGGAGGCATAGTTGCGATTGAAGTGGAACAAGTTTTAGACATCAATGCTGGGTCTTCAATAAGTGCTTCTGATGAAGGGTTTAGAGGAGGGCAAGTAGATAATGTTGGTCAATCAGGTGACCCTTCTAATACTACGGGGGTTACCTTTCTTGGTTCGGACAATGCAATTGAAGGATCAGAAAAAGGAGAAGGAATTTTCGGATTTTATACGGAATATGATGCTATTTGGGCGAGATATGGAATTGCAGCTGCTACCAATGGTGGCGGGGGCGGCGGTTATCAAAATGCTGGCGGCGGCGGTGGATCCAATGTTTATACTGGAGCATTGAGATATACGGGTACAGGAGTTCCTGACCAAGGGGCGGGTGGAATTTATACACCGGCTTGGAATTTAGATATTTCATTTCCTCCAGACCCGAATCTAGATATTTTGAATCCTCCAACAGAACATTTATTGATGACTCCAATAGGAACAAATTTGAGCCCTGGTGGAGGTCGTGGAGGATATTCTTTATCGGATGGATTTGGAACACCAAATCCTCTTGTTGTTGGTCCCCGAAATTCATCTTGGAATGGTGACGCACGTAAGTCAAATGGAGGCCTTGGTGGTCACGCTTTACAGTATGATGCTACCCGAATTTTCTTTGGTGGTGGTGGTGGTGCCGGCGATCAAGATAGTGGACAAGGTGGTTCAGGTGGACGAGGTGGAGGTCTTGTTTTTATATCAAATTATGGTTCTGTAACCGGAGCTGGAACAATTGAAGCCAATGGAGAAGCTGGTGGAAGCACTGGGCCTGCCCAAGGAAATGACGGTGCTGGTGGCGGTGGCGCCGGCGGTTGGATTCATATTGAAAATGCAACGGCTCTTCCTGCTTCTATACAATTAAGTGCGACAGGTGGTGATGGTGGTGATATGATTCATCAAACATTAGGTTTTGTACCTGATGAGGCTGATGGTCCTGGCGGGTCTGGTGCTGGAGGTGCAATTGCATTTAATTCTGGTGCCCCAACTCAAAATGTTGTAGCAGGCTCAAATGGAGTCGTTTCAACGGATCATCCAACCCAAATGATGGTGAATTTCCCTCCAAATGGAGCAACAAATGGTTTTGTTGGTGAGAGTGGATTATCAGCACCATTCTATGATATTATAGCTGTGAATGATACTATTTGTATAGGTGAAACTGCAAACCTTACCGTTTCTACTGTTGGTTCGGTACCTGGGACTATTGAATGGTACACGCAACAATTTGGAGGAACTCCAATTGTAGGACAATCTGGTCAATTATCATACTCACCGACTCCTGTAGTAACTACAACATATTACGTTGGAGTTTGTCCAGGAACGTTTAGAGTTGAGATTACCGTAGTGGTGAATCCAGCGGCTAACCTTGTTATTACAGATCCGGCGGCTGTATGTGCTCCTGCGACTGTGGATATTACCGCGCTTGCGGTTACAGTGGGAAGTGATCCAGGAACACTAACGTATTGGTTCGATAATACGGCTACAACATCAATGGCTGGGGCTGAAACCGCGGTTAGTACATCAGGTTGGTACTACATTCAGCTAGACGCAGGCGGATGTCTTGTGTTAGATTCGGTTCTAGTAACCATTAATCCAGCGGAAGATGCAACATTTACTTTAACGCCAACATGTGTCGGTGGAACAGCTTCTGTTTCTGGAACGCCAGGCGGTACTTTTACATTTAATCCTGCTCCAGGAGATGGAGCAGTTATCAATCCTTCTACAGGTGCGGTAACAAATGGAACTATCGGAACAACGTATTTTGTAGAGTACACTACTCCCGGAACATGTTCGGTAAGTTTAATACAATCAGTAATTGCAGCATCAGATTTGGCTTATATACCCACTATTACTGATGAGAATTGTGGTGCAGGTGATGGAATTATAGATCTAGTTGCCAGTGGTGGTGATGGCGGGCCTTACCAGTACTCAATCACAGGAGGGGCGCCATACAGTCCTGCTCCAGGAAACTTTACAGGCTTAGGTGCAAATACTTACAATATTTCAATCTTGGATAATTCTGGATGTGAAGTTACAGGTACAGAAAGTGTATCTAGTTCTGGTGGTCCATCAATTGATAATGTGGTTGTTTCTGAGCCTACGTGTGCAGGAGCTTGTGATGGTACTATTACATTAACAGTAAGCGGAGGTACAGCACCTTATTCATACCAGTGGTATGATGATTTGAGTAATCCGATTGGACCAGATAATATAGTTATAACAGGATTGTGCGCTGGAGATTATAGTGTTGAAGTTACCGATGCAGCAGGATTGATTGTCTATTTCAATGAAGATTTTGGAACTGATGTTGTTTCCTGTACAAGCCAGGGAACTTTGGCGAATGCATATGACAGTGGAGCCGGAGCTTGGTCAGTTTCCTTAACTGGGCCGAATGATCCAGATGCCAACCTTTGGTTTGTCAGTACAATGGAGGAAGGAGTTGGATCTGGTAATTGTGGTACTGGATGTGGAGCAATACCTGCCGGGCCTGGTATCAGTAGAACGCTTCACCTAAGTAACCCTGTTATTCCTTTATTTGGGATTGCCGCAGATCAAGGAGCAGCGTATAATGCTGGTGGTGGATGTCCAGGGTTCTTCTGTGTAATTACAGATGCGCGTGCTGAATCCCCTGCAATTAACTTGGCGGGTACAAATATGAATCTAACAT
This sequence comes from Crocinitomicaceae bacterium, assembly GCA_033791225.1. Lineage (GTDB taxonomy): Bacteria > Bacteroidota > Bacteroidia > Flavobacteriales_D > Crocinitomicaceae > UBA4466. The sequence continues at coordinate 726,241 of JASJHD010000012.1, read as the reverse complement.
TTGATTACCTGCACGAGGGAGACGGTACGGATCAATGTGAACTAATGTATTTTGATGGAGCTATATGGAATAGTTTAGGTGTTTTGCCTAATACTGGAGTTGGTCCCTGTGCTGGAGGTCAGCATCTATGGGCGCAATATTCTTGGCCGGTTCCTGCTGTGTTGAATGGACTGCCAAACTTCCAATTAGGATTTAGATGGACAAATGATGACGGTACAGGGACCGACCCTTCTGTGGCTATCGATAATATTGTGATTTCTGAAGTTTCTGTGACCTGTCCTGCAATTGCAAATGCAACGTTAACTGATCCAGCAGCTGTTGTTTTAGTGACAACAGATCCAGCAGCGATTTGTGCTCCTTCAACAGTGGACCTTACTGCACCAGCTGTTACAGTTGGAAGTGATGCTGGGGCTTTAACGTATTGGTTTGATAATACTGCTACTACTTCTATGGCAGGAGCTGAAACTGCAGTCAGTACATCAGGTTGGTATTTCATTCAACTAGATGTTGCAGGATGTACCGTTTTAGATTCTGTTCAAGTAACAATTAACCCATTGGATGATGCAAGTTTCACAAGTGCTGATTTCTGTGCGTCAACAGTAAATACAATAAGTGGAGTAGCAACTCTAGGAGGAACATATGCTATTACAGCTCAAACTGGTTCTGGATTGGCTACAATTAATGCATCAACAGGAGTTCTAGCGAACTTTGTTGCAGGAGATCAAGTGACAATTGAATACACAACTCCAGCGGGTGGATGTCCAAACTCAAGTACTCAAGTAGTGAATGTATTGCCATTGGATGACGCTTCATTTACAAGTGTAGATTTCTGTGCTTCAACCGTAAATACGATTAGTGGGGTAGCAATTCCAGGTGGAACGTATGTAATAACAGCGCAGACTGGTTCTGGGTTGGTAACAATTAATGGATCAACAGGAATTCTAGCAAATTATGTTGCAGGAGATCAAGTGACAATAGAATACACAACGCCTGCAGGTGGATGTCAGAACTCTAGTACTCAGGTAGTAAATGTTACAGCATTGGATGACGCTTCATTTACAAGTGTAGATTTCTGTGCTTCAACAGTAAATACAATTAGTGGTGTGGCAACACCGGGAGGAACATATGCTATCACAGCTCAAACTGGTTCTGGATTGGCAACAATCAATGGTTCAACAGGAGTCCTTGCGAATTATGTTGCGGGTGACCAAGTAACCATTGAGTACACAACGCCAGCAGGTGGTTGTCAGAATACAAGTACTCAAGTAGTAAATGTACTGCCACTAGATGATGCGTCTTTTACTAGTGTAGATTTCTGTGCTTCAACAGTAAATACAATAAGTGGGGTTGCAATTCCTGGTGGAGCATTTGCCATAACAGCTCAAACTGGTTCTGGTTTAGCGACAATAAATCCATTAACTGGAGTTCTAGCGAACTTCGTGGCCGGCGACCAAATTACTATCGGATATTTAACACCGGCAGGTGGCTGTCAAAATGGAAGTACTCAAGTAGTGAATGTATTGCCATTGGATGATGCTTCGTTTACTTCGGTTGATTTCTGTGCATCAACAGTAAATACGATAAGTGGAGTTGCAATTCCAGGTGGAACGTATGTGATAACAGCGCAGACAGGTTCTGGATTAGTAACTATCAACGGTGCAACAGGAGTTCTAGCAAATTATGTTGCAGGTGATCAAGTTACGATCGAATACACAACACCAGCAGGTGGCTGTCAGAATTCTAGTACGCAAGTTGTAAATGTTACTGCATTGGATGATGCTTCGTTTACTTCGGTTGATTTCTGTGCTTCATCTGTAAATACTATTTCAGGTGTTGCAATTCTAGGTGGAACTTATGCAATTACTGCTCAGACAGGTTCCGGTTTGGTAACGATCAATGGTGCAACAGGAGTTCTAGCAAATTATGTCGCAGGTGATCAAGTAACAATTGAATATACAACACCAGCAGGTGGCTGTCAGAACTCTAGTACACAAGTAGTAAATGTTACTGCTTTGGATGATGCTTCATTTACAAGTGTAGATTTCTGTGCGTCTGCTGTAAATATTATTAGTGGGGTTGTTACTCCAGGTGGAACGTATGCAATTACTGCACAGACTGGTTCTGGGTTGGCAACGATCAATGGTACAACAGGAGTTCTAGCAAATTATGTTGCAGGAGATCAAGTAACAATAGAATATACAACGCCAGCAGGCGGATGTCAAAATTCGAGCACACAAGTTGTGAATGTTATCGCATTGGATGACGCATCCTTTACGAGTGTAGATTTCTGTGCTTCAACAGTAAATACTATCAGTGGGGTTGCAACTGCAGGAGGAACATACACAATCACGGCACAGACAGGTTCTGGATTAGCGACTATCAATGGTGCAACAGGAGTTCTTGCAAATTATGTTGCGGGAGATCAAGTTACCATCGAATATACAACACCAGCAGGTGGTTGTCAGAATACAAGTACACAAGTTGTGAACGTAACTGCATTGGATGATGCATCGTTTACTTCGGCTGATTTCTGTGCTTCTACAGTGAATACGATAAGTGGGGTTGCAATTCCAGGTGGAACGTATGTAATTACTGCTCAGACAGGTTCTGGTTTGGCAACTATCAATGGTGCAACAGGAGTTCTAGCGAACTTTGTTGCGGGAGATCAAGTTACCATCGAATATACAACGCCGGCAGGTGGTTGTCAGAATACAAGTACGCAAGTAGTAAATGTCACTGCTTTGGATGATGCATCCTTTACTAGTGTAGATTTCTGTGCTTCAACGGTAAATATTATTAGTGGGGTTGCTCTTCCAGGTGGAACGTATGCAATTACTGCACAGACAGGTTCTGGATTAGCAACTATCAATGGTGCAACAGGAGTTCTTGCAAATTATGTTGCGGGAGATCAAGTTACCATCGAATATACAACACCAGCAGGTGGGTGTCAGAATACAAGTACTCAAGTGGTGAATGTTACTGCATTGGATGATGCAAGTTTCACAAGTGTAGATTTCTGTGCTTCTACTGTAAATACAATCAGTGGAGTCGCTATTCCAGGTGGAACGTATGTCATTACTGCACAGACAGGTTCTGGATTGGTAACAATCAATGGTGCAACAGGAGTTCTTGCAAATTATGTTGCAGGAGATCAAGTAACAATAGAATACACAACACCAGCAGGAGGTTGTCAGAATACAAGTACTCAAGTGGTGAATGTAACTGCATTGGATGATGCAAGTTTCACAAGTACAGATTTCTGTGAGTCAACAGTAAATACTATCAGTGGAGTTGCAACTGTAGGAGGAACATACACAATCACTGCGCAGACGGGTTCTGGGTTGGCGACTGTCAATGGTGCAACAGGAGTTCTAGCGAACTTTGTTGCGGGAGATCAAGTTACCATCGAATATACAACACCAGCAGGTGGTTGTCAGAATACAAGTACACAAGTAGTGAACGTCACTGCATTGGATGATGCAAGTTTCACAAGTGTAGATTTCTGTGCTTCTACAGTGAATACGATAAGTGGGGTTGCAATTCCAGGTGGGGCATATGTGATAACAGCGCAGACTGGTTCTGGATTGGTAACAATTAATGGAGCAACAGGAGTTCTTGCAAACTTTGTTGCGGGAGATCAAGTTACCATCGAATATACAACACCAGCAGGCGGCTGTCAGAATACAAGTACTCAAGTAGTGAATGTCACTGCATTAGATGACGCATCCTTTACTAGTGTAGATTTCTGTGAATCAACAGTAAACACGATAAGTGGAGTTGCAATTCCAGGTGGAACATATATAATTACCGCACAGACTGGTTCTGGATTGGTAACAATCAATGGTGCAACAGGAGTTCTTGCAAATTATGTTGCGGGAGATCAAGTTACCATCGAATACACAACACCAGCAGGTGGCTGTCAGAATACAAGTACTCAAGTCGTGAACGTAACGGCGTTGGATGATGCAAGTTTCACAAGTACAGATTTCTGTGAGTCAACAGTAAATACAATAAGTGGAGTTGCACTTCCAGGTGGAACATATACAATTAGTGCACAGACTGGTTCTGGGTTGGCAACTATTAATGGTGCAACAGGAGTTCTAGCAAATTATGTTGCGGGAGATCAAGTAACTATCGAATACACAACACCAGCAGGTGGCTGTCAGAATACAAGTACTCAGGTTGTGAACGTAACTGCTTTGGATGATGCAAGCTTTACGAGTGCCGATTTCTGTGAGTCTACGGTCAATACAATAAGTGGAGTTGCACTTCCAGGTGGAACATATACAATTACTGCACAGACCGGTTCTGGGTTGGCGACAATCAATGGTGCAACAGGAGTTCTTGCAAACTTTGTTGCAGGAGATCAAGTAACAATAGAATACACAACACCAGCAGGCGGTTGTCAGAATACAAGTACTCAAATAGTAAACGTAACTGCATTGGATGATGCTTCATTTACAAGTTTTGATTTCTGTGCTTCATCAGTAAATGTAATAAGTGGAGTTGCTGTTCCTGGTGGAACATATGTAATTACTGCACAGACCGGTTCTGGATTGGTAACTATCAATGGTTCTACAGGAGTTCTTGCAAACTTTGTTACAGGAGATCAAATAACAATAGAATACACGACGCCAGCAGGTGGTTGTCAGAACACCAGTACGCAAGTGGTAAATGTTACTTCCTTGGATGATGCAAGTTTCATTAGTACTGATTTCTGTGAATCAACAGTGAACACCATTGGTGGAGTTGCAACTGCAGGAGGAACTTATGCAATCACTGCACAAACTGGTTCTGGATTAGTAACTATCAATGCTTCAACAGGAGTTCTTGCAAACTTTGTCGCAGGAGATCAAGTTACGATTGAGTACACAACGCCAGCAGGTGGATGTCAGAACACAAGTACTCAAATTGTGAATGTTACCGCACTGGATGATGCTTCGTTTACAAGTGCCGATTTCTGTGAGTCTACAGTCAATACAATAAGTGGAGTTGCACTTCCGGGTGGAACATATACAATTAGTGCACAGACTGGTTCTGGATTGGTAACTATCAATGGTGCAACAGGAGTTCTTGCAAACTTTGTTGCAGGAGATCAAGTAACAATAGAATACACAACACCAGCAGGTGGCTGTCAGAATACGAGTACTCAAATAGTAAACGTAACTGCATTGGATGATGCGTCTTTCACAAGTGCTGACTTCTGTGCTTCATCGGTGAATGTAATAAGTGGAGTAGCAATTCCAGGTGGAACGTATGTCATTACTGCACAGACAGGTTCTGGATTGGTAACAATCAATGGTGCAACAGGAGTTCTTGCAAATTATGTTGCGGGAGATCAAGTTACCATCGAATACACAACGCCGGCAGGAGGTTGTCAGAATACAAGTACACAAGTCGTGAATGTTACTACACAGGACGATGCAACATTTGCAAGTGTAGATTTCTGTGAGTCAACTGTGAATACTGTTAGTGGAATTGCAACTCCAGGCGGTACATTTACAATTACTGCTCAGACCGGTTCTGGGTTGGTAACTATCGATGCTGCTACTGGAGTTCTTGCAAATTATGTTGCGGGAGATCAAGTGACAATTGAATACACAACACCAGCAGGAGCTTGTCAAAGTACAAGTACGCAAATTGTGAATGTGTTGCCTTCGGATGACGCAACGTTTGTGATGACTGCTACTTGTGATGGTGGAACTTCATTAGTTTCCGGAACAGTAGGTGGAACATTTACATTTACAACGTCGCCAACAGATGGAGCTACAATAGATGGAGCAACGGGAACCGTTAGTGGGGGAACATCAGGAACAAGTTATGATGTTACTTACACAACTACTGGTGCATGTCCTGCAAGCTCTTCTCAGACTGTTGTAGCATTAGCTATTGATGATGCAAGCTTTACAATGTCAGGAACATGTGATGGAGGAACAGCCACAGTTACAGGAACTTCTGGTGGATCATTCACATTTGATATAGCACCAACCGATGCCGCTACAATCGACCCAGCAACAGGAGCGATAACGGGCGGAACGGAGAATACTACTTATACAGTTATGTACACTACTGCTGGTCTATGTCCTAACAGTTCAGTGGAATCTGTTACTTCAAGTGATTGTTCAATTGATCCAGATGTGATTATCCCAACGGCATTTACACCAGATAGTGATGGCGCCAATGATGGATGGGAAATTTTGAATTTGGACAATATTTACCCAAATAGTATAGTTAGAGTATATAATCGTTGGGGATCATTGTTGTATGAGCATGAAGCAAGTGCTGCGAATCCTTATTCGTTAAGTCAATGGGACGGAACGTACAATGGAGCCGTGTTGCCAGTTGCGTCATATTATTTCATTATTGATTATAACGATGGAAGTACTGAGCAATCATCCGGAACAGTATCCATTATTTTAAATGATTAGACCAAATAGATAGATTAAAAAATAGAATGTCTGAAATAGATAGTAACCTAACAGCTGTTGAAATAAGAGAAGTATATCAAAATCAACAGGATCGTCTCATCAAGCATGAGGCGAGGAAAGTTCTGGTTTCTCATTTGGGCACTTTTTCACAGGATTTGGTCAGTAGTATTTCGGAGAGTACAGAAGAAATTGTCAAATCTGCAGGTGATGACAGATTGGTTGTGAAAAGGATATTTTCTATCCTTATTGAAGGATTACAAAATATTCGTCTCCATGGTGAAAAAGATGAACTTGATCGCCAACTTGGATACCTCATTGTTAGTAGAGACCCTACGGAGTATAAAATCACGATGGCTAACATGATCAATTTCGAAGATTACCAGAAGGTCGAGAAATACTTGGAAGGGATAAATGATCTCTCTGAGACCCATTTGAGAGAAACGTATATCGATATTTTGTCCAATGAATTTTTGAGCAATAAAGGAGGAGCTGGGCTAGGCTTTATTACAACACGCATGAAATCTGGGAATCCTTTGGTGTATAGTTTTTTCAATTTGAAAGATGAGAAAATGCTGTTCACTTTTGAAGTACGAGTAACGCGTAAATAAAAAATCGGTAGAGTTTATCTCTGTGGATCATATCATTCGTATATTTGTTTAGAATTATTCTAAATAATGAAACAGCAAATTGTAGACAAGAACTCATCATTGCCAATCGAGCAATTTGATTCAGTATGCAAAAAGAAAAAATGCTGTAAAAAATTTAAGAATCACGGAGTGAACTGTAAGAAGTGTCCCAAACTCTAGCCCATAGATTTTCAATTTCAAGTATTCCTTCCTAATATTGTGCTGTATTCAATTCAATTAGTAATGAGCAAGAAGAAAAGAGTCAACGTAGTGTATTCCACCAATCCAGATTTTGATTATTCACACGATGAAGATGGATCGCAAGAGACACTTTCTCAGAATGAGCAAAATCTCTATGTATCTATAGATCGTAAGAAACGCGGAGGAAAGGAAGTCACTTTAGTTGAGGGTTTTGTTGGTGATGATGATGACCTAAAAGCACTTGCTAAAATGCTTAAAAGTAAATGCGGTGTTGGTGGTGCAGCCAAAGATGGAGAAATTCTTATTCAAGGTAAATTCAAAGACAAAGTGTACGATCTGCTGGTGGCGGAAGGATATTCTGTGAAAAAGAAAGGCGGAAACTAGTAGTGGTGAAGTGATCTCCCTTTTATTAATTGCAACAAATACCTGAATTCCCCCAAATTGGTGTTAGCAGTCCTTTTTATTAAATTCGATTATGTACCTTGTTTTATCCATAGTAACTCTGGATTTGTCCTAAACAAAAGATATGCAGACAACACCGTTGGAACAAGATCGCATTATTCTTCCTTTCAAATTTGATCCACAAAGATTATTAGAAGAAGTTAAGCTACTAATCGGATTCAATTTTGAATATTATAATTGTATCCAATTAAGAGGCCCTGCTCATATTATGGACACGTCTTTACCACTCCCCCCTCCAGCTGAGGACTACGCTGATGGATCTTGGACTGAATGGATGAATTCTCCAGACTTGGACAAAACACCCTACTTGAAAAGCGTCATCGATACTTTTCGTGAACATACGAGTGTCACTCTTGTTCGGTTATTGCGGCTTGCGCCAAATTCAGTTATTGCTGAGCACACTGATCCTACTTTAGGGTTGGAGGTAGAGAAATCGGTAGTCCGTTTGACTGTGCCTATTCAAAACAACGATGATGTGAAGTTCTTGCTTAACGGGGTTGAAGTAGGAATGAAAAATGGTGAGTGCTGGTATTTAAGACTAACAGATCCACATGAGGTTATTAACGGAGGAGGTACAGAACGAATCAATCTAACAATTGATATGATTCCAAATGAGTGGATTCGTGGAATTATTGCTAAAGCTGAGGGTTGAAGGGTTTGTGTACCACGAATTGAATTTCATGTAGTTTTTGATACTAGAAAGGCCCTAAAAAAGGAATACCTGACTTTACACTTGTATCGAAATCAACCAAAACCTCGACAGAAAAATGAGCGTGTAAAATCAGGTAACCTAAACCAAAAACAAACGAAAACTTTTGAAAGTTTTCATATTCTACTAACCTAACACAACTAAGATACAGCCTTTGTTTCGATGATTTTAAAATAAAACTTAAACTGCACTAATCATTGATTTAAAGGTGTCATTTCAATTTTATCCTGTTGGAAAAGGCATATATATGATTTAGTGTTTCAGCATGAATGGAGATTCTTCGCTTGAATAATAAATAAATTGTTGCGGAAAATAAATCTCGTAAGCGAAATACTTTATATCTTTGTTCCTGATGGAACGACAAGTCATTCTTAATTCTAAGCACTTTGAACTTACAATTAATCGACTTTGTTATCAACTCATCGAAAATCACAACGACTTTTCAGAAACAGTACTAATTGGCCTTCAACCAAGAGGAATCAATGTTGTTACTAGGGTTAAAGAACGCTTGGAAGAAATTCTTGGCAAAGAAATCGTGTGTGGGAATTTGGATATCACTTTCTATAGAGACGATTTTAGAAGAAGAGAAACTCCTCTGATTCCAAGTGCTACCAACATTGACTTTGTGATTGAAAATAAAAAAGTAGTACTCATCGATGACGTTCTCTACACAGGTAGAACCATTCGAGCTGGACTTGATGCGCTATTAGCATTCGGACGTCCTTCTAAAGTTGAGTTACTCGCATTGATTGATAGAAGATTTAATAGAGATCTCCCGATTCGGGCCGATTACGTTGGGAAAACAGTAGATACACTAGTTTCCGAAAGAGTGTCGGTTGAATGGGAAGAGATAGAAGGAGAAGATAAAGTTGTACTTTTTACACCAGAGGGAAATGGATAGTTTAAGTGTAGATCATTTAATTGGAATCGAAGACCTAACGAAGAATGATATAGAGCTCATCTTCAAGACTGCTGATGCATTTAAGGAAGTGATTAATCGACCAATTAAGAAAGTTCCTTCACTGAGAGACATCACCATTGCTAATTTATTTTTCGAAAATTCAACAAGAACCCGACTTTCATTTGAACTAGCGGAGAAACGATTGTCATCGGATGTGATAAACTTCTCTGCTGCAAGTAGCTCAGTAAAGAAAGGAGAAACCTTAATAGATACCGTGAACAATATACTTTCAATGAAAGTAGACATGGTAGTGATGCGTCATCCAAACCCAGGAGCAGCAAAGTTTCTTTCGGAACGGGTTGATGCAAGAATCGTGAATGCTGGAGATGGTACGCACGAGCACCCAACACAAGCTTTACTTGATGCGTACTCAATTCGAGAAAGACTGGGGAGCGTTGAAGGAAAGAAAGTGGTCATTGTTGGGGATATATTACACTCACGAGTTGCACTTTCAAATATCTATTGCTTGCAGAAGCTTGGTGCGGAAGTTATGGTGTGTGGACCTACAACTCTAATTCCAAAGTTCATTCACGAACTCGGAGTGAAGGTCGAACACAATTTAATAAAAGCACTTGAATGGTGTGATGTTGCTAACATGTTGCGCATCCAATTGGAGAGACAGGATATAAAGTACTTTCCATCACTGCGTGAATATTCCATGCAATACGGATTGACAAAAGAAATACTGGACGGATTGTCGAAAGAAATTATAGTTATGCACCCAGGTCCAATTAACAGAGGTGTGGAGATCACAAGTGATGTGGCTGATTCTAAACAAGCAATCATTTTACAGCAAGTTGAGAATGGAGTAGCCGTTCGTATGTCGGTGATTTATTTGTTGGCTTCAAAGATAAAACGACAGTAAATTTTGTTAAATTTGAAAGAAACAAGCATAAATGGATTTCGCAGTTAATCAGGATAATGGGACGGCAGTCGTTAAAGTAAATGTTGAACGTTTGAATGCTTCGAACGCATCAGGATTGAAGGCTGAATTAGTTTTATTGAATAAAAGCAGTGTAAACAACATTGTGATTGACATGTCAAATACCAAGTACTGCGATTCTTCTGGATTAAGTGCGATTCTTGTTGCAAATAGAATGTGCAAAGACACAAATGGTAAGTTTGTTTTATGCGGGCTTATGCCAAATGTTCAAAAATTAATTGAAATTGCACAGTTAGACAAAGTGCTAACAATCGTCGCTTCAGAAGATGAAGCCAAAGCAAGTATTTCTTAGTGAGTTTTTCTGTAACAGTGCTTGGGAGCGGATCGGCAGTGCCGACCTCGCGTCGAGGACTTACATCTCATTTTGTTGATTGCAACAATCGCTATATTCTCATTGACTGTGGTGAAGGCACTCAATTACAGATTAGAAAATTCGGAATCAAATTCCAACGTATAGAGCATATCTTAATTTCACATTTGCACGGTGACCATTATTTTGGTCTTGTAGGTTTGTTGAGCACAATGCATTTGATGGGGCGTGTGAAAGCAATACAGGTATATGGACCTAAAGGTTTACAAGGAATAATTGAATCCCAGTTGAATTACGATGGGGCTCGTTTGGACTACGATATTCAGTTCACTGAATTGGAGAATTCTAAAGGTGGGGTTGTATTTGAAGATAAAAAGGTCAGAATCGAGCACTTTCCTCTTTCGCATCGAGTTCCTACAAATGGGTTTGTTATCCGTGAGAAAGAAAAAGAGCGTAGGTTGAATATCGAATTGGCCATGAAAGATCAGGTAAAGATTGAGTACTTCCATCGATTGAAAAAAGGTGAGAACGTTATTGATGAGACCGGGCGCTCCTTGGAGTTCGATAAGTATACCTTTGCTCCTGACAAACCGAAAGCATATGCTTTTTGTTCGGATACTAAGTATCATGAGCCTGTTGTTCCATTTATTCAAGGTGTTGAGCTTTTGTACCATGAAGCTACATTCACCGAGAAGTTTATTGATCGTGCCAAGGCGACCTCACATTCAACAGCTGTACAAGCGGCTACAATTGCTATGAAAGCTGAGGTGGGAACGTTATTGATGGGCCATTTCAGCGCTCGTTACGACACAGGAAAAGAACACATCGCAGAAGCATCAACCGTTTTTGAGAACTGCATAGCAGTAGAAGATGGGGAGACCTATCAAGTATGATCGAAAATCTTCTGTAAAAGTCACCCTTACTTCTGGTCGCGAGAGCTTGACGCGGGTAAAACTGAACCCGTCACAAGCAAAAGTCGTCGTTACTTCTGGTGGCGAAAGCTCGACGCGGGTAAAACTGAACCCGTCACAAGGAAAAGTCGTCGTTACTTCTGGTCGCGAAAGCTCGACGTGAGTAAAACTGAACCCGTCACAAGGAAAAGTCGTCGTTACTTCTGGTCGCGAAAGCTTGACGCGGGTAAAACAGGTCCCGTCACAAGGAAAAGTCGTCGTTGCTTCTGGTCGCGAAAGCTTGACGCGAGTAAAACTGAACCTGACACAAGTAAAAGTTGTCCTTACTTATGGTCGCGAGAGGTGTTCTGACTTCTAGATTCTAACATCTAACACCTAACATCCCTTTTTCTTTCTCTTTAGTACTTTTCAACCGTTTTTAGTGAATAAGTTCTAGTAACTACAAGGGATATGGCTCTCATTCTTGCTTATATTTGAGAGTTTTCCAATAATTCTTTTTAAATGGCAGAAAATCAATATACTGAGGATAATATCCGCTCACTCGATTGGAAGGAGCATATTCGCCTACGTCCTGGTATGTATATCGGGAAATTAGGAGATGGTTCTTCTGCAGATGATGGAATTTACATTCTCGTGAAAGAGGTTGTCGATAATTGTATCGATGAATTCGTGATGGGGAATGGGAGAAAGGTGGACATTACAATCAAAGAAGGAAAAGTTGTCATTCGCGATTACGGTCGTGGAATTCCATTGGGAAAAGTCGTAGACGTTGTTTCTAAAATCAATACTGGAGGTAAATACGACTCCAAAGCATTTAAAAAGTCGGTAGGGTTAAACGGAGTAGGATCGAAAGCAGTAAATGCTTTGTCTTCTCATTTCTTGGTGTATTCTGTGAGAGATGGTGAGAAGAAATCAGCAACCTTCGTTCGCGGAGTATTGACGGATGATCCTAAGATTGAAAAAACAGATGAGGAGAACGGAACGTATGTGGAGTTTATTCCAGACGAGACGGTCTTTAAAAAATATGCCTACAAGACTGCGTACTTACAGAAAATGATGTGGAATTACTGTTACTTGAACCGTAACTTGGTAATTAAACTGAATGGTGAGCGCTTCCAGTCAAAGGATGGATTGAAAGATTTGTTGGAAGACAATATGGACGGTGATCCATTGTACCCAATCATTCACCTAGAAGGAGAAGATATTGAAGTAGCATTTACACACGGTAAAACGTATGGTGAGGATTATTACTCATTCGTAAATGGCCAACATACTACGCAAGGTGGTACTCACCAAAGTGCGTTTAGAGAGTCTATGGCGAAAGTCATTAAGGATTTTTACGGAAAGAATTACGAAGCATCAGACATTCGTCAATCCATCGTAGCTGCAGTTGCTGTAAAAGTGATTGAGCCAGTATTTGAGTCACAAACAAAAACGAAACTAGGATCGCTTGAAATTGAACCAGAAGGAAAGTCGATGCGTGCGTTCATAAATGATTTTTTAAAAGAAAAGCTCGACAACTACCTGCATAGAAATCCTGATGTTGCTGAAACCTTAGAAAAGAAAATCAAGCAATCAGAAAAGGAAAGAAAAGAACTTTCTGGAATTCGAAAGATTGCTAGAGATAGAGCGAAGAAGGCAAATCTTCACAATAAAAAATTGAGAGATTGTCGTGTGCACTTAACAGATGCGAAGAACGATCGACGCGAAGATACTACCTTGTTCATCACCGAGGGAGATTCAGCAAGTGGATCTATTACGAAATCTAGAGATGTAAATACACAGGCAGTGTTCTCTTTGAAAGGTAAGCCGCTCAACAGTTACGGTCTTACGAAGAAGGTGGTCTACGAGAATGAGGAATTTAACCTTATTCAAGCTGCATTGAACATCGAAGACGACATGGATGATTTGCGTTATAGTAAGATTGTGATTGCAACAGATGCCGATGTCGATGGAATGCACATTCGATTGTTACTCTTAACATTCTTCTTGCAATTCTTCCCAGATTTGATCAAAAGAAACCATGTATATGTTCTCGAAACACCATTGTTTAGAGTGCGTAACAAGAAGAAAACGATCTATTGTTACTCCGAGCAGGAGCGCGTTGATGCAATGTCGGAGTTAGGAAAGAATCCTGAGATCACACGATTTAAAGGGTTGGGTGAGATTTCACCAGATGAATTCCAACATTTTATTGGGGAAGACATTCGTCTAGAGCCAGTAATATTGTCAAATGAATCATCTATCGATTCCATATTGTCCTACTTTATGGGGAAAAACACTCCACAACGTCAAGAGTTTATCATTGATAATCTTCGCGTTGAAGATGCTGTTGATGAGTCAATAGAGAAAAAGGACGAATCAGAACAACTAGAAAAAGCTTCATAACATGGCCGAGGAAAACGAGGAGTTAGAAAACGACGAATTGAACAACGGAGGTGAAGATGAAAACCAAGAAAACTCTATGCCTTTTAGTGAAAGAGCTTTAGATGATAACATTATTCCGGTTAGTGGGTTATACGAGAATTGGTTCTTGGACTATGCATCGTACGTAATCCTTGAAAGAGCGGTTCCTTCATTGTACGATGGGTTTAAGCCTGTACAGCGTAGAATCATGCACTCGATGAAGGAAATGGATGATGGACGTTACAACAAAGTGGCAAACATCATTGGAAATACTATGAAGTATCACCCACATGGTGATGCGTCGATTGGTGATGCTTTAGTACACTTGGGGCAAAAAGATCTTTTGGTAGACTGTCAAGGAAACTGGGGGAATACACTCACGGGAGATAGAGCAGCAGCAGCAAGATACATTGAGGCAAGAATTTCCAAATTTGCAGCACATGTTGTGTTCAATGGGAAAACAACAAGTTGGCTGAAGAGTTATGACGGTCGAAACAATGAACCAGAACAGTTACCAGTAAAATTCCCATTGTTATTGGCACAAGGAGCCGAGGGGATTGCAGTTGGTATGGCATGCAAGATCCTTCCGCACAATTTTATTGAATTGATTGAACAATCCATCAATCACCTCAGAGGGAAAGGAGTGAAAATAGTTCCTGACTTCCCGAATGGAGGTATGATCGATGTATCAAATTACAACGATGGACTAAGGGGTGGAAAAGTTCGTGTTCGGGCGAAGATTCGAAAAGAAGATAATAAAACATTAGTAGTGACAGAAGTTCCATATGGAACAACAACTTCACTCATTGATTCTATCCTTAAAGCAAATGATAAAGGAAAGATCAAGATCAAGAAAATTGAAGACAATACAGCTGCTACTGCGGAAGTAATGATTCATTTGGCACCAGGTGTTTCACCTGACAAGTCAGTGGATGCCTTGTATGCATTTACCGATTGTGAAGTGTCAATCTCTCCCAATTCTTCTGTCATAGATGGCGATAGACCGAGATTCATGGGAGCGTCTGAAATCTTGAAAGTAAATACCGATACCACGGTCGAATTGCTTAAAAGAGAATTGGAAATTCGCTTAGATGAACTTCAACGACAATGGCATTTCTCAACATTGGAGAGAATCTTCATTAATGAAGAAATGTACATCGATTTCAAGAATTACAGTGATAAAGAAGCCCTGTATGAATATTTGCACAAACGATTCAAGCCCTTCACAAAGCAATTGATTCGCGAGATTCTAGATGAAGACTTACACAAGTTGACTCAGATTCCAATGATTCGTATTACACGTTTCGATGCCGATAAAGCGGATGACACGATAGCGAAGATTGAAGCTGAAATGGAGGTGGTAAAGGATAAGCTTGCCAACTTGATTGATTATGCAATTGACTATTTCAAAGACTTGAAAAAGCGCTTTGGAGAAGGAAAAGAACGTAAATCAGAACTGAAGACTTTCGATTCAATTAACGCATCCAAAGTAATTATTGCTAACAAGAAATTGTATGTCGATTACGAAGAAGGATTCATTGGTCATGGATTAAGAAAGGCTCAATACATCGCAGATTGTTCTGATATCGATGATGTCATCATATTCTTTGCTACCGGTAAGATGATGGTTACCAAAGTTTCGGACAAGAAGTTTGTTGGAAAAGGAATTGTCTATGCCAACGTTTGGAAGAAAGGTGATAAACGTACAGTGTATCATTTGATGTACCAAGACGGAAAAGGTGGATCGACAATGATGAAGCGTTTCAACGTGAATTCCATTACAAGAGACACTGAGTACGATTTAACAAAAGGCACGAAAGGTTCCAAGATGTTATATTTCACGGTGCATCCGAATGGAGAGCGTGAAGTGGTGACAATTTTATTGAGAGCGCGTCCGCATTTGAAACGATTGAAGTTCGATGTTGATCTTGGAGATTTATTGATCAAAGGTCGTGGTGCCGGAGGTAATAGAGTAACGAAGGAGATTGTATCTAAGATCATTCAAAAAGAAGTTGGAGGCTCAACTCTAGCAGCACGTAAAGTTTGGTTCGATAGAACTGTAGGGCGTTTGAATGACGATGGTAGAGATAAATTCTTAGGTGATTTTAAAGGAGAAGATAAAATTCTTACGTTGTACAAGACGGGAGAATACCGTTTGACCAATTTCGATTTGTCAACGCACTTTGATGATGATTTAATTCACATTGAGAAATGGCATCCAGACCGCCCATTGTCAGTAGTGTATTATGATGCTGATAAGGATCTTCATTACTGTAAGCGCTTCCTGTGTGAAGTAACATCAGACAAAAAGGTGTCATTTATTTCTGAGTCTGAAGGTTCACAAATGGATTTGGTGTCAACTGCATTTAAACCTAAGGCGAAAATCGTATACAATAAGCTCTTAAAAGCAACTAAAAACCTTCCAGATACGGAGATGAATCTTGATGAATTCATTGACATCAAAGGGATGAAAGCACAGGGGAATCAGGTGACTAAGTTGAAAGTAAAGGAAATTTTATTGGATGGTCCCATTGAAGGAGATGAGCCTTGGCCAGAACCTGAGAAACCAGAAGCACCTGTTACTGAAGCAATCGAAGGAGTTGAAGATGAAGCTTCTGAATCAGTGGAGTGGGATGTTTCTAAGGATGACGAGGAAGATTCTGATCAGGCGAAGTTATTTTAAGGAATGAATATGAAGAATTTCAAAAGTTCCAGTGAATCACAAATCAACATGAGTCTTCTTATGACTCCTTCGCATTCTAACTTCAGCGGAAAGATTCACGGAGGATATATATTAAACTTAATGGATGAAATTGCCTTTGCTTGTGCATCAAAACACTCTGGCAATTATTGTGTGACAGCGTCGGTTAATCGAGTTGATTTTTTAAATCCTGTTGATGTCGGTGAACTCTTGCATCTGAAAGCTTCTATTAACTACACTGGAAATACATCTATGGTTGTAGGTTTAAGAGTAGAAGCGGAAAACATCAGAACTGGAAAGGTGAAACATTGTAATTCCTCATATTTCACAATGGTTTCTAAGGATGAGAACGGAGTAGGTATTGAAGTGCCAGGTTTGATTCTTGACACAGAGGAAAGCATTCGTCGATTTGCTAGAAGCATGGAACGGCAAAGTCAATCAAGAATTCGTAAGGAAAGTTTTAAACCCTCGGAATTTCAAATAAAAAAATACTTTGATGTATTAAAAGAGCACAACGTAAAAATTACGTTTAAAGGAGATCATTAACTTATTCTTTTCATTAGAGTTGCTACTCAATGATACTCCTTGACTTTCTACTCACTTTACATTATTTTTGCAATCACTCAGGATGATTTTCTCTCCGTGAATGAGAAGAAAAAGCATTGCTTTTGAGAATCGAGCGATCGTGCAGATTCAATACAAGCAATGTAAATGAAAGTAAACAATATATTATGAGCACAACGATGGAAAAAATCACATCAGCAGATTTAATTGGAATGGAGGATAAGCACGGAGCGCACAATTATCATCCACTTGAGGTAGTCTTAAAAAGAGGCGAAGGAGTTCACGTTTGGGACGTTGAAGGAAAGCAGTATTACGATTTCCTTTCTGCATACTCTGCAGTGAATCAAGGACATTGTCACCCGAAGATTGTTGGAGCAATGGTTGATCAAGCAAAAAGATTGACATTAACATCTAGAGCATTTTACAACGATTCATTAGGACCGTACGAGAAGTTTGTAACAGAATACTTTGGTTATGATAAGGTATTACCAATGAACACAGGTGCTGAAGCGGTAGAAACTGCGATTAAACTTTGTCGTAAATGGGCGTATGAAGTGAAAGGAATTTCTGAGAATGCTGCTCAAATCATAGTTTGTGAAAACAACTTCCATGGAAGAACAACTACAATTGTTTCATTCTCAAGTGATCCAGTTGCGAGCAAAAACTTTGGTCCTTATACACCAGGCTTTATTCGTATTCCATACAATGATACAGACGCTTTGGAAAAAGCATTGAAAGAAAATAAAAACGTTGCAGGATTCTTAGTAGAGCCTATTCAAGGTGAAGCTGGAGTTTATGTGCCGGATGAAGGATATTTAACAAAGGCAAAAGAATTGTGTGCAGCGAATGGAGCATTGTTCATTGCAGATGAGGTTCAAACAGGAATTGCGCGTACAGGAAGATTATTGGCAGTTGATCACGAAAATGTGAAGGCAGATATCTTAATCCTTGGTAAAGCTATTTCTGGTGGAGCGTATCCTGTTTCTGCGGTTTTCGCGGATAACGCAATTATGAATGTAATCAAGCCGGGACAACACGGATCTACATTTGGAGGGAATCCAGTTGCATCGAAAGTTGCTATTGCAGCCTTGGAAGTTGTAACAGATGAAGCTTTGGCAGAAAATGCTGAGCATCTAGGACAAATCTTTAGAAAAGAAATGCAACGTATCATTGATAGTTCTGATCTGGTACTTAAAGTACGTGGTAAGGGATTATTGAATGCAATCATTGTAAACGACACTGAAGAAAGCGAAACAGCTTGGAACTTATGCTGTGCTTTAAAAGAAAATGGATTACTAGCCAAGCCAACACACGGTAACATTATCCGATTCGCACCACCATTAGTTATGACGGAAGAACAATTAATGGATTGTGTACGAATCATTGAAGAAACAATAAACGCATTCGAAAAATAAATTTAAAGGCTCCAAGAAATTGGAGCTTTTGCTTTAATGAGTAGCAGGTCGAAAATAGAAAAGAGAATCAAAGTCCTTGAGGCTGAATTGAGTGATCTCAAAAAGGAGTTGCGCAAGGAATTAGTGCGCCCAGTTACGGTGTCTGTTCCAGAACAATTTCAAGAACTTTTTGGAAGTGTTGAGGAAAAAGTAAGTGATTACTTCAAAGACTTTCATTTCGACCCGCTTTCAGGTGAGATTACTGTTTACGGAGAACGTTATGTTTTATTTCGCTCTGCTTCGGTGTCGTATGAATTCCTTGAATTTGTAAAAGAACGATATGAAGACCGTGAAGAGCACGAAGCAATAAGCATCGCAAATAATTTCCTTTTTGACAATGCAAAAGTAATAGGAAAGAAAGACGCAGTGGCCTTTCATGAGCGCTTAGACTTGAAGGGGCCAGTAGAAAAACTTTCTGCAGGTCCAATCCATTTTGCTTACACTGGCTGGGCAAATGTTGAAATTTCCGATGAAAGTAGACCCGTTGCAGATGAAAATTTCTTGCTTAAATTCCAGCACCATAATTCTTTTGAAGCTCAATCTTGGATCAAAGCCGAGAAAAAATCTGAAATCCCTGTTTGCACGATGAATTGCGGTTATTCTGCGGGATGGTGTGAGGAAAGTTTTGGAATTCCTTTGACAACTGTTGAGGTGACCTGCGAGGCGAAAGGAGACGAAGCGTGTACTTTCATAATGGCACCTTCTGATAGAATCGAAGAATACATAGAAAAGGAAATCGATTTATCAGAAATTCAAAACTTTGAAATCCCTGTTTTCTTTAAACGCAAGCACATCGAAGAAAAATTAAAGGATTCTATTGTTCAGAAGGAAATGCTCATTCAGGAGATTCATCATCGTGTAAAGAATAATTTACAAGTGATCACGAGTCTTTTGCGTTTGCAAATGGACAAGATTGAAGATGAGGAGTTAAAAGAAGAGTTTTTAGCGAGCATCAACAGAATTACCACAATGGCCACAGTGCATGAGCTCATGTACCAAGAGAAGGATTTTGACCGCATGAGTATGAAAACGTACTTCAACGATCTAACAACTTCACTTATTCAATTGTATAACATTGGTAACAATGTAGAGCTTGAAGTAAATATCAATATTGAAGAAAGAGAATTTGATCTTGAACGCTCTATTCCTCTAGCTTTGGTAATGAATGAGATTACGTGTAATTCATACAAACACGCACTCATCTCCGGAGGTAAATTTCAGGTAAATCTCAGTGAAGACAATGGAACGTATTGTTTGGTCATGGGAGACAATGGTAAAGGATATGACGAATCGATTACATCCAAAGGACTTGGGCTTGTGCTCATTCAGATTTTATGTGATCAACTAAATGCGGAATTAGAAGTGGATAATTCTAAATCTGGATTGACATATAAAATAACGTTCTCATTACCTGAATAACTAGGGATATCTTATATTTGCGAAAAGACCGTTACGGCTTGAGATAATAGAAGTTACGCTTCGGAAATTGAAGTATTACAAAGGATTAGAAATAATAGAACATGAGTAAAATAAAATTTGGAACAGACGGTTGGAGAGCGATCATCGCAGAGGAATATACTGTGGACAATGTTGCACGTGTATCATTGGCTACTGCGAAGTGGGTGAAAGAGAATTTTGAGAATCCGTCAATTGTAATCGGACATGATTGTCGTTTTGCTGGAGATTTGTTCATGCGCACCGCTGTAAAGGTTTTTGTAAAAGAAGGAGTAGCCGTAAAAATGGCTGAAGGATTTGTTTCAACACCAATGGTTTCATTGGCCGCTGTTAAATTGGGATGTTCTTTGGGTGTTGTTATTACTGCAAGCCATAACCCTCCATCATACAATGGCTTCAAATTGAAGTCTCACCACGGTGGACCTCTTTCTCCTGGGAAAGTACAAGAAATAGAAGATATTATTCCAGATACGAATGTGATTGATCTAGCCGAGATTTCACTTGATTCTGATTTGGTAGAAATTATTGACTTGGAAACAATGTATGTTGATCATGCTCGTGCGAATTTTGATTTGGACGCGATTGAAAAGTCAGGTTTGAAATTGGCCTATGACGCAATGTACGGTTCAGGACAAAATGCTTTGAAACGCTTGTTGCCGAATACTGCATTGTTGCATTGTGAGGATAACCCATCTTTCATGGGACAGGCCCCAGAGCCAATAGCTAAGAACTTAAAAGAACTGGAAGCCTTCATCATAGAACGCGGAGATATTGATTGTGCCTTGGCAACGGATGGTGACGCTGATAGAATTGGGTTGTACAATGGAAAAGGAGAATTTATCGATTCTCACCATATTATTCTTTTGTTAATCCACTATTTGGCAAAGTACAAAGGGCTTACAGGAAAAGTAGCAACAGCGTTTAGTACAACTCCTAGAGTTGGAATAATGGCAGCACATTATAATCTGCCAAATGAAGTTGTGAAGATCGGATTCAAGTATATCGCAGACATCATGGTGGAAGAAGATGTACTTGTTGGAGGAGAAGAGTCTGGAGGTATTGCAACGAAGGGACACATTCCTGAGCGTGATGGAATTTGGATGGGATTAATCATCTGGGAATTCATGGCGAAATCTGGTAAAACATTGGATGATTTAATTGCTGAAGTATACGAGATCGTTGGAGAATTTAAGTTTGAGCGTAGCGATTTGCATATCACTGAATCCTTAAAGACGACAATCGTAGAAAACTGTAAGAACAATGTGTATACGTCATTTGGTGAATACCAAGTAAGAGAATTAGGAACAATAGATGGCTTTAAATACTTCTTTGATGACGACCGTTGGGTAATGATTCGACCTTCTGGAACTGAACCAGTTCTGAGAACATACGCCGAAGCCCCAACAATGGAAGAGGTAAGAAAGATTTTAAAAATGACAGAGGAAACAATATGTAACTAGTCGATGATTCGATTGTTAGAGGGGGCGATACTTCGAATGATCTAACAATCGAATAATCGAATAATCGAAATTATGGGTTCATCATTCGGTACTATCTTTAAATTAAGCACCTTCGGAGAATCTCACGGAGTAGCTATTGGCGGAGTAGTAGATGGCGTTCCGAGTAATGTTGTTTTAGATCTTGATGCTATTCAAGCGGAGCTGGACAGAAGAAAACCTGGACAATCATCCATTGTTACACAGCGTAAGGAATCTGATACTGTTCAATTTCTCTCAGGAATTTTTGAAGGAAAAACCACAGGAACTCCAATCGGGTTTATTATTCCCAATGATGATCAACACTCAAGCGATTACGATCATATCAAAGATGTATATCGACCATCTCATGCAGATTTCACGTATGATAAAAAGTACGGTAATAGAGATCACAGAGGCGGAGGTAGATCATCCGCAAGAGAAACAGCATGTAGAGTTGTAGCAGGCGCTATAGCAAAGCAAGTTTTGGAAGCAGTAGGAGTTGATATTGTAGCTTACGTAGATCAAGTTGGATCAATTAAATTGAATGATGCGATTGACCTGAATGAAATCGACAACAATCCAGTAAGATGTCCGAACAAAGAAATTGCAGCCGAAATGGAGGCATTGATCAAAGAAGTTCGAAAAGACGGAGATACAATTGGTGGAAGCGTTCGTTGTGAAATCAATCATGTTCCTCCTGGCCTTGGAGAACCAGTTTTCGATCGTTTGCATGCAGAGTTAGGAAAAGCAATGTTATCCATCAATGCCGTAAAAGGATTTGAATACGGAAGTGGGTTTGATTGTATTTCAATGCGTGGCTCTGAACACAACGACATTTTCAATCCTGATGGAAGTACACAAACGAATTTCTCAGGTGGAATTCAAGGAGGTATTTCTAATGGAATGCCTATCACTATGCGAATTGCCTTTAAACCTGTCGCAACAATTGTTAAGGAACAAGATTCTATCAACAGCCAGGAAGAGATTGTGAAGGTTCAAGGAAAAGGGCGTCATGATCCATGTGTGGTACCAAGAGCCGTCCCAATTGTAGAAGCAATGGCGGCAATGACGATTTTAGATTTCTATCTTCGAAACAAGGCTACTCAACTTTAATACTTTATGAAAAACAGTAAAGATTTTTTTGAGTTCGCAATGAACATATTGAACAGACCCGGTATGTTTTTAGTAAATAATGTTGAAGATTTTCAATTAGTCCTTTTTGGATATTGCGCGGCAACAGATACAAATGTCGGCACCTATATGGAAGGTTTTGAAAAAATGTTGAATCAGAAATATTTTTCTAATTCAACAGATTTTAATTGGGTTAAGATAATTCGTTTACATTCAAGTACAGATCTTCATACTTTGGAATTATTAAAGGATGAGTTCACCAAATGGAGACTTGACTTCAAATTTGAATCAAGCGACAATTGAATCAAGAAACTTAATTGTCTACTTCGCTTTCACATAATTCGAGCAATCCGCTCTCAGTGAGATCAACGTGTCACCTTGAATTAAAAATGAAGGTGTATAGATCTTAGACTCTAATTCATCGTCTCCGTTGTAAATCGCACCACGCATATAAAGCGTATCGCCCTTGCGTCTCCACTTTGCATGTTCTTCGTACGGATTTGCATAGGAATTGGTAAATGCATAACGTGTCCAAATCACCTTCTTCATAGAGTTTAACTTCATCGGCGCAATTGAATTACATGTCTGTGCAGACGAAGTGGCCATCGATTGTTCTGAAGTATAGTTTCCAGCAACACAACCAGAAATTAGGACTGCTACAACAATTGACGTAAATAATATAAAGTGTTTCATATTAGTCGATTACGTTAAATATAGGACTATTGTTTCGAAAAGTAGAATTAAACGATAATGAAGACTCACTTAATGGCGTCTACCAAAATCAAAAAGATTGTTTATTTCTTCTACAGTATACAGTGAATCACCAGAGAAATAATATCCAACTCTATCTCCTGGGTTTCCGAGCCATATTTTTGCTTCCACTATAGATGTCACGGTTTTAATGTTGCGTTTACAGTAAACAATAACCATTGGATTGACCTCCTGACCCTCCCAAAACAAATCTACATGTTCTGTCGAATTTTCTAGGATGTAATTGGCTTGATTTAGATGAACATCGTAACGATCACCTTTAATGGAAGTATCACCTGGAAGATTGAGCACATAATAATTCGCGCAGCCGAGGACGATAATACTAATCAATGTCAGGGTAGCTTGTTTGGAGGATATCTCAGCAAGAAATTTACCGGCAATTAATGCGATGAATAAACTCAGATAAAGTACGGTGAAATCATGTCCAGAGTAGTTTAAAAGTAAAAGGTGCAATAGAATCACAGGAATTACACTCAAAATGAAGAGCATCTTATTTGATTGAATGACATTCTTCAAGGTGCTACGGTTAAAGAGTATTACAACAAACAGGACTATTAACGAAGCATAATTCACGATATAATTAAAAGCTATCAGCCCAACTTCGTATCCTTTTTGCCTGAAGAAAGAGTAGGAAGCATCGCTTGAATTTGATCCTCTTGCGGAAAACCGTTGAGACAATTGATCCAAAAAGGCCTGACTACCATTGATAGAAGAATATTGAAGATAGATCAATGCTAATGCACCCACACTAGCGATTAAAGAAACGAAGAATATACTTCTGCGCTGAACTTTGAAAAGGAAATATGTTCCACTAACCGCGGCAAACAAAATCCCCAACCAAGAAGTGTAAATCATTGCAAATATTACTAGGAAATAGGCAACGATGGTGCGCTTCCTCATTGCGTTATTCAAATGGATACAAACGAGAATCCCCAATGCAAAGAAGAAATGTACAAGCATGTCACTCATGTATGTATTACTTTGAAACCAAAGTACAGCGGGAAGAAAAAGATAAATGGTATAGGATAATAGCTGTTGTCGCCAACTGCCATTCAGCGCTTTTACAATCCAGACGACAATAAAAGCAGTCAACAAATTGATAAGTAGATGAAACAACTGAAGATTGAGCACATTCGCCTCAAGTCCAAAAGTTGTAAAAAATACGTGTGGTAAAATATAGGCCAGAGGCGGATGAGACGTATAGTAGTAGTTACCGTGTTCATCCATTACTTGATGCAATGAGGTAGCATGGTTATCAATAAACTTGTTGGCTCTACCTGAATAATTCATTGCAGGTGACCAATTAAAAGTTCCCGCTCCTTCTTGTTCCCAAACTTGCAAGACACGTAAGGATATAGCTGTTACGAATTCATGGTGCTTAGAAAGGGGGCGGTCAAGATTTGGCCATCGGATCAACACCGTAAAAGCGAAAATTCCCAGTAGTGCAAGAAATTGTTTAAAATTCAAGAATGTAGTTTACTATTCCGGAACGCCCAACACATAGTAGCCGAGCGGTTTTCCATTCTCCTTCAAAGCAGATCCTTTTTCCCATGTGTATCCTTCAGTTTCAATTCCTTCTAGAAGTTCGTCAATGTCGCTAAGTGCATAAATACGTGGCATTGAAGCCTGTCCATCCCAAGCATAACAAATCGGAATTACAGGTATAATGTACGTAAAAAACAATTGATGAAAAGTCAATGGTCGAACAAAAGGTGTCATGAAGATTACCATAATAATCATCACAACCAGTGAAACGGGAAGCATAAGCCACCAGATTGCGAGTGGTATTTTATTTTCAGCCATTTCATATATTAATATAGCTTCCTTGTTTTTACTTGCTGATGACAGTATTTGCTTGGCTTGATCAGGAGACATATGATGAAAACTATTGATCATCGTTTTTAATCCTTTTGGAGCTTTTTCCAAGTGTGTTGCATCGACAGAATCCGGATGATACCTTATGCTTTTGGCGTGTAGTTGACTGAATCTTTCAACAGTGTTTTTGTCTGGGTATAAGTCTGTTAAAGTCATTTCAACATCTGAAAATTCATCTTGAGAACGGATCAAATCCATCACTTTAACCATAGACCCACCTGATCCAGACCCTAAATCGACAATTTTTTTTGAATTAGTTTTCCGGAGACCTTTACCAATTAAATCGGCAAGAACCTTTCCAATGCCTAACATGTTGTGTAGCACGACGATAAGCCGTGTAAGACTTGCTCTCATTGAGCTTGAGAACCATTTGTAATCTTCAAATTCGAATAATTGTACACGTTTCATGACTTAAAAATAGCTAGAATTAGTGGTTTTCAAACTACTGATTTTTATCGTCTCGGCTATTTAGAACAACAATTAATTAGCAAGTTATGCTGCTTGTTCAATTCAATAGAGTACTTTTACGGCAATATTATTTAACTACATTATGAATAGAGGTACAGTAAAGTTTTTTAACGAATCCAAGGGATTTGGATTTATTAAGGAAGAAGGTTCAGAACAAGAGCACTTTGTGCATGTAACAGGTTTGATCGATGAAATTCGTGAAGGAGACACTGTAGAGTTCGAATTGAAAGAAGGTAAAAAGGGAATGAATGCGGTAAACGTGAAAGTCGTTTAATTTTTATAGATCTTTTTATAAAGCCTGTCTTCGGATGGGCTTTTTTTTTGCTTCTTTCTCGTATCTTTGTTTTATTAAATAATACTCATGATTCAACGCATTCAGACCGTTTACCTTGCCATTACAATTATTCTTTTGTCCATTGTGACAGTAGGAAGCACTTTGTTTAGCTTTGTAAATGAGACTGCTAGATATACATTTAGCTCATACGGTATCACCACTTATTCATTGGAGAATGATCAGGTGATTAATACCAAGACCTTTCCAATTTTTGTCGGAACAATAGCACTAGCACTGTTGTGCTTTTTGGCGGTTATGTCCTATAAGAATTTGGCACGGCAATTTAAATTGGGACGCACTATTTTTTATCTCTATTTCGTAATGCTTGTTACCGTGCTCGTATTGAGCTTTTATGGTGACGCCCTGATCGATACAGAGACAACCACACGAGAATTAGGACTAGGATTCTACTTATTAGTAGCTGGATTCCCATTTACCTTTCTTTCAAACACCGCCATTAAAAGAGATAAGAAGCTTTTGGAATCATTAGACAGGCTTCGTTAATCCATGAATTATTTATCAGTAGAGAATCTCACAAAAACTTTTGGCGATCGCACGATCTTCGAAGACTTAACCTTTGGTATTGATCAAGGGCAGAAAGTGGCTATTGTAGCAAAAAACGGAAGTGGAAAGACAACACTTTTGCGGTGTTTATTGGAGCAAGAACAA
Organism: Crocinitomicaceae bacterium; assembly: GCA_033791225.1. GTDB lineage: Bacteria > Bacteroidota > Bacteroidia > Flavobacteriales_D > Crocinitomicaceae > UBA4466. The sequence goes on along the minus strand of JASJHD010000012.1, from coordinate 699,384 downwards.
TACGACGATGGTCGAATTGTTTTTCGCAAGGACATTCGCATTGCGTTTATGGAGCAATCAGAAAATTTGGATCCAAAGCATACCATCTTGGAAGAGGTTTTCTCGCATGATTTGCCTGAACTCGCAGCAGTAAAGGCTTACAATCATGCCATGCGCATGGAGGATGAGGAGTTGATTTTAGCATCGTTTGAGCAAATTACTGAGCTTGACGCTTGGGACATGGAAGTGAAGGTAAATCAAATCCTTTCTGTGCTTAAACTTTCTGATACGGATCGATTGATTGAAAAATTATCAGGTGGTCAGAGAAAAAGAGTAGCACTGGCGAAAGTTTTGGTGGCTGAACCTGATTTCTTAATACTTGATGAGCCTACCAATCATTTGGATTTAGACATGATTGAATGGTTGGAAGAATACCTTTCAAAATCATCTTCAACGATATTGATGGTAACACACGACCGTTATTTCTTGGAGGTTGTCTGTGATGGGATTCTTGAAATGGAGGACCAAACCATTTATAAATACAAAGGAAATTTCTCATACTATTTAGAGAAGAAAGCTGAACGTCAAGAACAACGTGAATCAACCATAGGTAAAGCACAGAATCAATTTCGTAAAGAATTGGACTGGATGCGCCGCCAACCAAAGGCAAGAGGAACGAAACAAAAGGCACGTATTGAAGCGTTCCATGAGACGAAAAAGGTTGCTAAGCAGCGTATCGATAAAGATGAGCTTGAGATTCCAGTAAAAATGGAGCGATTGGGAACAAAAATCCTCGAATTGCACAAGATTGGAAAAGCATTTGGCGATATTAATATCATTTCTGAATTAACCTATACTTTTCAGCGTCAAGAGCGCATGGGAATTGTAGGGCAAAATGGAACAGGTAAATCAACTTTCTTGAACATGATTATGGGCTTGGAGCCTGTCGATCGTGGAAAAGTAGTAACTGGAGAGACTGTTGTTTTTGGATATTACAACCAAGAGTTGTTGAAATGTGATGACGATCAAAAAGTAATTGATGTCATTCGTGATATAGCGGAATTTATTCCGTTGGAGAAAGGACGACAAATGTCAGCAGCGCAATTTTTGGAGAAGTTCTTATTTCCACGAAACATGCACTTCAACTTTGTGCATAAGCTAAGTGGAGGAGAGAAGAGACGCTTGAAGCTCATGACGATTTTAATGAAGAATCCGAATTTCTTGATTCTCGATGAGCCAACGAACGATCTCGACATTTTTGTGATGGGTGTGCTGGAAGATTACCTCCGTAGTTTTCAAGGATGTTTAATCGTTGTTTCACACGACCGTTATTTCATGGACAAAATGGTCGATCACTTGTTTGTTTTTGAAGGAGATGGGGAGATCAGTGATATTCTTGGTAATTACACAGTTTTCAGAAAGAAAAAGCAATCCGTTCAGCGCGATGAACGTAAACAAATGACCATAAAATCAGTAGAGGAACCAGTTGTTGAGACTCCAAAAGCACCAGAGGATAAAAAGAAGCTCTCTTACAAGGAGAAACAAGAATTCGATTCTTTAGAGAAAGATATGGAAGGTTTGGAAAAGGAAAAAGCCGAGTTAACTGAAGTGTTATCCAATCCTGATGGTTCAAATGAAGACTTGATGAAGGCTGGTGAACGACTTTCTGTTGTTGTCACTAATCTCGATAAGAAATCGGATCGTTGGTTGGAGTTGTCTGAATTTGTCTAATTATTTTCTTCAAGCATATTTCTAGTCTTCCGTACCAGCACCTTCTGATCGAAGCATTTTAAAGGTAAACCAACCCAAAATAACAATTGCGATACACATGATTCCCCAAATCCACATCTTGCTTTCAAAGAGCGGAGAGGAGTCTTCCTGATCTGTAGCTGTCAATTTTGCAATCGCCGCCTCTTGTCCTACATCTAAGGCTTTAAGATCTTTTGGAATGGTTGACTTGAAGTGATCAATGTCGTAAACGGGTGCTCTACAATCAGCTTTACCATATACTATAAAATAGTCAGCAGGATCGGTGAATCGAGCTGTTAATTCATAAACGGGTCCCTTAAATTCCACTGAACTAACTTGAACGGGCTTGTTGTCCTGATTTTGGATCGTAATTCGCAGATTTTTAACCATCGTATTATTGAGATAGAAAACGTTGTCCTCTAAAGAGCTAAAAGTCCCGCTCGCCACAGTCTTATACAAGTACAGGTATCCAGAATTCGATTTAATACTATCGTACAAAGATTCAATTGTTATTTGACGATAGTAGTCATATTCAGCATCGCTTTTGATACGAATACTACTGATCGGGACAGTTTGATCTAGCAATACATTAACGATGGACTTCTTCTCTTCTTTATCTTCCGATTGTTTAAGTGAAGAAATAGGGTAGCTTTTCATATTCCCTTTTATATGCTTTGTCAACGTGACAATTGGAGCAATAAATTCGGGGTTCTCTTTTGCCGGAACAAACACTCTATAAAAGGTATAGCTGGCATTAGGAAAGAGGACGCGATTAAAGGAATAGTGCGTAAATTCTGTTTGAATAGAAAGCACTCGATAATCATCTGTAACCGTAAACCATTCTTGCTCATCATGACTTCCTTCTAAGCGAATTTTCCAATCATAATTGGTCATTCCGAAATCAAGATCAATCGAGTTGATAATATCACCCTTATTCATCTTTAGGGTATAATAGTGCCCTTCTGCGGTTTTTACCGTATTGATCAATTCAAATTTTACAGTTTCAACCACTATCTCCTCTTGCTGAGTCAAAATGAAGAACGGTGCTTCGACTGTATCTTTACTATCAGTAACTCCATATACGCGTATATCATTTAGCGAAGGACTTACCTTATTGAAAATCTCATCGGGTAAAGTAATCCTGTGCCACTCATTTTCGATTCCACTTAACTTTCGTTGATAGTTATACGTAGACAGTTGAGCGAATACTAATGACTGAAAGAACAGGAAGGTTATTAATAGGCTATTCTTTTTCATCGATAATCAGGTGTTTGTACTTGTTGTACATGAATGATATAATAAGTAAAATAATTCCCAATGTTATAAAGACTACTGTTTTGGCAATAGTTGTAGAACGCGCCATGTCGTAAAAGAAGAGCTTTAACAAGGTGATACCAAAAAGCGATATTGCCGCTATGCGTAAATATTGTTTTCTCTTCCAAATACCTAGTGCCACAAGAAGTATTGCGTATAAACCTGAGAGAATACTAAGTGCCAACTTATAATTATCATGATGACCAGATAAATCCATAAGATTGATTAATTCACTACAGAGCACCCATAATATTGTCAAGTGTTTTAACAGATCATACGTCATTTTGATCATCTTATTCTCTGAATAATGTTCTTTGAGAATTCTGTAAATAGTATAGATTGATCCTGCAGCAAACAAGTACGTGATATAACGCATGATAACGTTGTAGCTAGTATACGTGTAGAATTCACTATTAGTCTGGTTTATATAGTACGAACGTAATTCGCTCAATTCGTACAATCCAAACACCAAAAAGATGAAGACCAATGCCGTATTTATAAGAATGATGGCTTTACCCAATTTGACATTTTGAATACGTTTAATATTGATGAAAGCAAGTACAGATGCGAAAACAAGTGTGTAGTTCAGAATCCAAACGTTTTTAAAGAATAGAATGTCCTTAGCATATATGTAATCGAAATAGTACATGTCATAAGCTGGATTTGGTTCTTTAATTAAGCTTGCAACGTACATTTGGTTACCTAGAATGTCAAATTCCATGCGGAACATGTTATATACAAGACCAATAAGAACTACTGTAAGTCCTGTAGTTAACAGATTATAACCTGCTGGATTGGAAGTGCGCAATTTTTTACCATATTTTTCCCGCGTATTGATGTAAAGAATAAATCCGTAGGCAGCAGAAATAATAGCCGTCGTCATGAACATGGCATTTTTAAAGGGCTCAATTTCTAGGTTGTGACCAAAAATGTACATGCGGCTGTAGTCTTCAAACAAACTCACTAGAGCTATCCCCATAACTATGTATGAAAGGACTTCATAGAACCGTACATCTTTTGTCCGTCCAATCCAAAATAGAAGTGCAGCTTCAGTTCCCCAAAGTAATGTCACCCAGTTACCGTCTAGCTGCACTGGAACGGCAATAGTAAGGAATACGAGCACCATACCAGAACTCAGGTAGAATAAATTACGATCGGCTAATTTTGATTTGAATAGGATTACACTCACAATGAAGTGAATCAAAGCCGTTGCGACTGTGAACAACCCAACATAATGAGTACCAAAGGCACTCTGATCCAAGATGACATAGCCGAATCCATAAAAAATGGCAGAATTTAGAACAATCATCATCACATCCTCTTGTGCGAATTTTTCCTTTTCAATTAGCTTATAGGCTAAGAAAGTACAATAGAACATTAGAAAAAAGAGTGATGCAAATAAGAGTCCTATGGCGAAATGCTCGGTTTCTTTATAATCACCAACAAACCAGAGGAGGTAGATTGCCCAAGTACAACCGAAAGCAAGATAATACAATGGCTTCCAGTGTTTTTTAAATGCTATTACAAGAATACCGGTATTGATAATAGTCATAAAGATGAACAAGGCCGTTACATTTCCGGAGTCATTGCTTAAAAGGAAAGGAACTGCATAAGACCCAACTAATCCGATGTGTGCTATAATCTGTTTATTGTAACTTATGGCGGCTACTACAGTGAAAATGGTAAATAGTACCATAATTGCAAATGTTACAAGCTGCGGGAATATATCGTACATGCTATATGCTATATAGGTTACGACATACATTATAGCCATAGCTCCACTGACCAGCACTGCACTAAACTGCTCGTATTTCTTCTTTAGTTTTATTCCGGTTACAAGCACTCCAATACCAAGAACATAACTTAGCATTATGCGCATCAGTGGGCTTATCAAATTGTGATCAATAGAGTATTTTACACCAAACACTACACCAATCAAAACAATAATAATTCCAATAACAGTAATCAGGTTTTCTCCGATATAACGCTCTAGATTAGACTTAGTTCTTGGCTGAGAAGGAGATAATAAATCGGTTTTAGATACTTCAGGTTCTCCATTAGACAGAGACTGTGAAGGGCTTAGGCCAGCCGCTTCAATTAAATTTTCTATAATGTCCTTGTTACGGAACTGTTTGCCTTTAAAAGCCCCTTCCGTTGTGACGAGAACTTTTCCTTTCTGCTCAAATCGACCTTTAGCAATGATGCGATCAGCATCATTTTTCACCATCCAATTACCGTTGGAAGAGAAGAATGCAGGAAAAAGAGTAGAATCAGAGATAATATCGAATGAAATGAATGCATTGCCACCAGAGGTGATTCCAATATCATAAATTTCAATTGATCTTTTGAATGAATCAACATCAATGTAATCGGGAAATTCCTCTGATGAGGTATCTACCTGAGTTGGAGGCTCAATGACTGTTGAAGTTGTTACGGTCGATTCAGAATTCACAACTTCATCAGATTGCAAGTTTTGAATTTCTGATTTAAGCTGATTGACCTCCTGTGAAAAAGCTGCTTGTTGATCAATCAACAAATCAAGCTTCTTCATGAGTTCATTTATACGTTGCTGGTTATCTGACATAATTCTTCGTGCTATAGCAAATGATAACTATCAATTAGTAAGTGGTAAATATCTTGTAATTCGAATAATCAGAAAACACAAAATAACTTAATTAATTACGATATAGAGTAGGGTATTGTTCCTGCTCTCCTTTTAACAGGGGGTTTGTGATTAGTATTTATTACGACTGATACCAGCATTGTGCTAGTTAAAGATGGTTAGAATTACTTATAATGGTTAAATATAAGAATGATAATCTAAACTTGTTCGAAGTTCAGGTATCGTCCATTTTGAAAATGGATTATCTGTGATGACTATTGATCACATACGTCTTTAACAGGCTTGATATTCATCAGTTCTAGCCAAACATCATCTTCGAATGGCTTCGGGGAAAATCTAAAATGAACAATTGATTTCTTCTGTTCTTCACAATAGTAATGATCAATGCGAGTATGTAAGACGATCTGGTCCTCTGTAACGAAAGAATCATAGATCAAAACTTTCCCTTTGTAACTGGCCAATCCCTCGGTACTAGGAATTTCAAGAATTAGAGCAGAGGCACTAGGAGGTATCAAATCTTGGTGCTTATTCACATCACTTGATAAACCATCAAAATAATTTTGGAGGTGATTTTCTAATTCACTTTCGGTAAGAGCATCATTGAGATTAATATTCCAAACGAAAGTATACGTCCAAAACATATTACTGTCAACCTTTGCCCAATCTTTAGGGAACGCTGCTATTTCGTAACCGCCGTATTCGATTTTTGGAGCAAAATTTAAGGGAAAGAAGAATAGTTCTGTTCCCCATGTAGCTGGCTTTTCTAGTAACACTGGTTTCATCATATCTTGTCCAAATGAGAACATCGAATGAGCTAGAAGTAGTACAGAAAGAAGGATAAATTTACGCATGTTTCGAGTGTTTAAATCTAACTGGAAAGGTACGATGATATATCTTCCTTGAACTTATTCAAATGTAAATTAGTGTGAATGAAATGTAAAGAGTGTCTGTGACCTATTGAAGCGACAGCTTTTTTTGCGAGGTTATTTTATTTACCCTTATTTTTTGACACAAAAAAAAGCCTATCAGTGATGACAGGCTTCATTTAAACAATTAATTCGAAATTAATCGATTAGTTGATTTTTACATTTATTGCGTTCAATCCTTTTGGACTTTCTTCTACATCGTAGCTTACTTTGTCTCCTTCGTTGATTTCGTCAATTAGTCCATTTGCATGTACAAATACGTCCTTGTCACCGTCTTCTGGTGTAATAAATCCAAATCCTTTTGAATTATTGAAAAATTTTACTGTTCCGTTACTCATGATATAATGTATATATATTTAAGATGCAAATTTAATATAATATCGTCATATAGACTAGTAATTACGTATGATATTAATAATCACGTGTTTATTTCTTTGTATAATTCGTTTTCAAGCGCGATGGTTTTATCATAATCATTGCTTACAATTCCATATAGCCAGTCCCTGTCAGCTAATGCCCAATTGTCCCTGTTAGAAAGGATTAGCATCGATTCTTCATTGTCAAATCTTTCGATTTCTTCGAATTTAGGATCACTCATTCTTACAAGAGAAATCAAACCTTCCCTAATTAAATTTATCAGCACATTTTTCTTGTGTAATTCGATTTCATGGTCGATTTTTGGGTAAAATGGGTCTAAAGCGTAGTTTAATTCATACAATCCTCGAATGTCGTCATTTATCGCATCGACAATAATGAATTTTATATGTTGTTCTTGTTTTGATGCCATGGGACCGTTTAATTTTCAGTGATACATAAGGTTTTGAAACCGCACTTTCTAACTGCTGGAACAAGATAATAATTTAAGATTTGAAATATAGATGCTATTTATACACTTCAGAGAAACAGAGGAATTATCATCGGAAGAATCAATGTTGCAACAGTAAATAGTGAATCACCTAAGTGCAATTTTCGATATTCTCCTTGTTCCCAGCTCAAGGACATATATCCTGCCATGATAGGTTCATTCTTAAATATTAGTTTGAACAAGTATCGACTAAGTACGTAGATGACAAGAAATATAGCTGGTGAATAGAGAGAATTCATAGCGTACCCATTTTTCATTTGTAAGCTTTCCATATATGGGAAGTAATATGCTGTAAAAGCAAGACAAGCACTTATTACAGAAGCACCGATCATTATACGTTTTTTACGCAATAGCTTATGACCAAGCAAGAATGTAAGATGTATTCCCATTCCAATAATAAAGTATGTCGCTGGACTATTCAATTAATAGTGTTTAACGGTCGGGGCTTCAACCATGATTTATTTTAAAGATAGAATAGATTTTCAACTTAGATTATTGTAATCCTCACGGTATGTACATGGTGTCCCAAATAGCCCGTGATATTACTTTTTAATTAGAATACTGAGAATTAACATTCTGAATACAATTTTTATAAAACTCTTGCCGTTTCATTCACTACCTACATTATTGCGAATTATGAATAATTATGAAATCTGTATAAGATGCGTCATGGATACGTCCGATTCGGATATTTACTTTGATTCAAAAGGAGAATGTAATCATTGTAAGAGATACGATCTGTTGCGTAACGTGCAGTATGAGAATTCAAATAAAGAATTTCAGGCCGTTATTGATCGAATCAAAAAAAGAGGTAGATCGCATCCTTATGATTGTATTGTAGCGTTTAGCGGTGGTACTGATAGTTCTTATATGTTACATAAGCTCAAAGATTGTGGTCTTAGAGTTTTGGCGACCCACTATAATGGCGGATGGAATAGTGATGAAGCAAGTCACAATGTCAAATCCATGACCGAAATCATTGGTGTAGATTTACATGAATACACAGTAGATTTTGAAGAGTTTAGAGCTCTTCAGATATCTTATCTAAAAGCTGGAGTAATAGACCTTGATGTTCCAACGGATCACGCTTTACACGGATCATTGTACCAGGTAGCAGTAGATAAAAATGTTCCATTTATTTTGACGGGGCATAATTTTGAAACTGAATGCATAATGCCGGAAAGTTGGGTTACAGATAAGCTTGACAGTAAAAATCTATTGGACATATATAGCCAATACGGAGAAGGTATGCCATTAAAATCATTTCCATTGCAAACTCTGAGGAGAAAGTTTGTTAATTACAACATTAAGAAAATTGAGATGATTTTTATTCTCAACTATCTGAATTATAATAAGGAAAAAGCTTCTGAAGAAATGAAATCTCTTTATGGTTGGGAGCCTGTTCGTGTTAAACATGGAGAGTCTATTTGGACTCGATTTTATCAATGTTATATTCTTCCTACGAGATTTGGTGTCGATAAGAGAAGAGCTCATTTTTCCAATTTGATTCTATCAGGTGTAATGACTAGAGATGAAGCATTGGTCGAATTAGATCAACCTGTGTATAAAGATAATCTCAATGAAGATATGAAGTTGATATTTGAGAAATATCGCATTAGCAAGGAGGAGTTTGAAGAATGGATGACTCAACCAATACGTAAACACTCTGATTTTAAGAATGAAAAGGGAGCTAAAAAATTGTATTCAAAAGTAAGGAAGATGATACCTGGATTTAATATTTCTACGAGACATTAAATGAAGTCCTTTAAGAAAAAAGTTCTTTGGTTACCTAAATGGTATCCTAACAAGTTCGATCTACTTGATGGTGTCTTTACTGTTGATCATGCAAAGTCAGCTGCTGAATATTGTGACATCTTCGTACTGTTTGTGCATTCTGATTCAGATCTTAAAGAGAGAAGAAAAGAAGTCTATTCTGAGGTGAATGGATATCCTGAATTAACAGTATACTTTCGTCATAGAAATGTAGGTGTTAAAGCAATAGATAAACTACTGATTGGGATAAAATATATTCGAACTCAATTCAAGGCCTATAAAAGCGTGAAAAAGATTTGGGGTCAACCTGACATTACCCATGTTCATACCTTATTAAGGTCGTCTATATTGTCGCTTTGGTTGAAGTGGGTAAAAGGAACTCCATTTTTTGTAACAGAACATTGGTCAGGTTTCGACCCTAGCACGAAATATAAAATAGGGAAGATCAAAAGGGCAGTTATCAGGATTGTATTGAACAATGCAGTTTGTTCAACAGCGGTATCAAATTACTTGCTTAAACAGATTAAATCCTATGCGCCTAATGCGAGGTATTCTATTATTTCAAATGCCGTTAACGAAAAGGTATTCTATCCAAGAGAAAGAACTCAACGTAAAAAGAAAAAAATCATTCATATTTCCACACTAGATGATTATCCAAAAAACTTTGGAAATATTTTACGATCCATTGCTGAGGTTGTAAAGGTTGAAACAAACTTCGAGTTGCATGTTATTGGTAAAGGTGAGGAAAGAGGGAAGCAGGAACAATTAGCTACGGAACTTGGATTGCATAATTCCAGTGTGTTCTTCAGAGGATATCTGGAAAAAGAGATTGTAGCTAAAGAGATTGCTGAAAGTGATTTCATGATACTGTTTAGTTCGCACGAGACTCAGTCCTGCGTGGTTCTTGAAGCATTAATGTGCGGTATTCCAGTGATTGTGCCGGATTTAGGTGGAGTTCAAGAGATTGTTAATGAAATAAATGGAGCGGCGGTAACACCTTCATCAAACACAGATTTTTCCGAGGCAATCATTAGTTTCATACGCGAGGATCAGAAATTTAATTCGAAGGCAATCCTTAGTGATGCTTTAAAATACGGATATGAGTCTATTGGAAAACAGTTTGTAGAACTCTACTCGAAGGTCTAACTTCTAGCCAGCTTGAATGAACCCAATAGATGATAGAACCCCCATTGTACTGAGCAGCACAATCACTGAGACCAAAATTATTGCGACTATGTTAAATGCTTTAAGTGGCTTCTTGTACCAACCCCATAGAATTGCCGAAAATATTGTCGCGTACAATAGAATCTCCGGCAGACCAAGAAAATGAGTCTTAAGGGAAATAGTAGTATAAATTACGCCTTCAAATGAACCTATTGCAGCAGAAAGGGGTAATATATAGCTCAAACCGAATATCAGAATCCAAAATTTCAACCAGCCCTTATTTGATTCGGTGAAAACAGCCTTAAATGGGTATAGAACTAGTCCCACGAGAACACCTTTTAATAATTGAAGCCCAGGTCCAGCGGCAACCCAAGCTGAATCTGTGTCTCGCATGAAACTCAAGGAGCCAGTGTTAAACAGTTCGTCATAGTTTAAAAAAGTGATTGCATAGATACCTGCAATGAAGTAAGCAATGGTGTGTGCACTAGCAATTCTCCAGACAAATTTAGCCATGACAATATTTTTGTTATTCCAAAAGTATTAATTGAGATATGAAATCAACATGATTAGCATCAGTTGGTTATCAGATTGTTCTCATGAATAGAAAAATGGATTATTGAGTTTAATCGTTTTAGTCTTCTTTTCATTTCCCTATCGTCAGGATAAATCTCAAGATATTCAGAATATTCTTTTTTTAATTTTTCTAATTCAAAATTAAAACGAGCCAAATATTCTTTGTTAAGGGATTCTTTACGATACGCTTGTTCAGCCAGTGCAAAAAGACATTCAATACCAGGATGTTGCTCTATAAGCTCTATGAGAATCTCCAAGGCTTCTTCAGGCTTATTATTAGCTATTAATCTTTCAAGTACTTTTAGCTCTTTTTTATGTTCATGCTGAAAGGCAGAATTTGCAGAGTCGGCCATCATCTGCATTCTCCTAGATGCTTCTTCACTTGGAAACCCTGGGTCCTGTGCTGAACAAAATGATGCCATGATGAGCAGAGAGAATATGGCTAAAAAGTGTTTCATATTGATGATTATAGTTAGCGGTTTGTCTTAAATCTACATTATTAGTAATCCAGTTTCTTTTAATGTCATAATTGGCTTTGAATACCAGAAGATTTCGAAATCTCCAAACTTGGATTCGAAGTCAGACTTTAATTGAGATAGAGTGCGTTGATCTTTTTTGAAAATTGAGAGATCCTCTAGTTGCTTCATTAGCCATTCAGCTTTTGCTTCTTCTAAGTTTATTTCAATACAATCATTTTTTAAATGCATTGTCAATTGAGTCATTTCTATTGTTCTTCCTTTTTTTGAGTCTGAATAGTTAGAGGTCAAAGGAGTCCCGCCTAACCATATTGGCTTTGAACTTGGTTTTGATATTGGAAATGGTTCAGAATTAATTGAAGATTCGATAAAATCTGGACTAATTTTGGTTCTTGGAACTTTAAAATCAAACCATTCATTCACGGGGATTTCAAATCCGATTCCATGCATGAAATTGAACAACGATTTTTTTAATCCGAAGCTAAACTTATCGTGATGAATTCCCGTTTTGTCCTTGAATTGGATGTCATTATGCGCAAAGGAAATGGATTCATTTTCCGGCATTAAACCGTATTTATCTGGATGTTCCCCAATAGGACTATGCGTCGTCAATGCAAATTGGTGCCAAAAACCAGATTGGATGATGCCTAATTCGAAAAGTTGGCGTACCATTTCCAAGCTGTCAATTGTTTCTTGTATCGTTTGTGTAGGATATCCGTACATCAAATAGGAGTGAACTAATATGCCTGAATCTGTTAGGTTACGTGTCACTCTAGCGACCTGTTCAACAGTTACCCCCTTGTCAATCAACGCGAGCAGTCGGTCAGAAGCAACTTCCAGTCCTCCAGAAATCGCAATACATCCAGAGTGTTTTAGTAAAGTACAAAGATCATGTGTGAAGCTTTTTTCGAAGCGGATGTTAGTCCACCATGTTACTACCAGTTTCCGGTGGATAATTTCTATTGCTAAGGCCCGCATTAAGGCTGGAGGCGCGGCTTCATCTACGAAGTGAAATCCAGTTTCTCCAGTTTGCTCAATGATTTCTTCCATCCTATCCACAAGAAGTGCAGCTGTTAGTGGCTCATAGAGTCTAATATAATCCAAGGAGATATCGCAGAAGGTACATTTGCCCCAATAACATCCGTGTGCCATTGTAAGTTTGTTCCATCTTCCATCGCTCCATAGACTGTGCATAGGATTCGCAATACCGATGACTGAAATATATGCATCTAAAAAGAGATCTGAATAATCGGGAGTGCCTAAGTCTGCTTGGCGGTAGTCACTTTTTGTTGATGAATCATTGTACACAACAACTCCATTTTCACATGTATAGGTTCTTTTGAAATCGAAATTTTCATCCGAAGAACTCAGGGAGTTATAAATGAGTTCAATTGGCAATTCACCATCATCCAATGAGACGAAATCAAAGTAATCAAAAACACGAGGTTCCGTTAGCGATCTCAATTCAGTATTTGGAAACCCTCCACCCATTGCTGTCTTGATGTTCGGATACTTCTTTTTGATGTATTGAGCACATCGAAAAGCACTGAATAAATTACCGGGAAAAGGCACAGAAATACAAACGATTTTGGGCTGAAACTCTTGAAGTCGAAGATCAAGAAGTTTAAGTGAAATAGAATCAATGTAATTCAGGTCTTCTTCCAACTGCTTATGAATCTCATCAAAAGTGTTAGCACTTCGTCCAAGCCGTTCTGCATACTGACTAAATCCAAAGTTTTCATCAATGCACTCCGTAATAAAATCTGAAATATCTTCGAGGTATAACGTTGCTAGATGTTTAGCTTGGTCTTGAATCCCCATCGATCCAAATGCCCATTCGAGTTCTTCCAAATGCTCAAATCGAGAAGCCTGTGGAAGAAAGTTGCCTGTACATATTTGCCGTGCTAAGGTCGGATTCTTGCCTTGTAAGAATAGGATCACAGGATCTATTGATTTAATATAATCTTCTCTCAAGGCTAAGATTCGCTGCGAATTTTCAGAATGGACATCATCGTTTTCAAATGCAGCTTCAAATATGTAATGCAGGCGTTTAGAAGTGAAAAGTTCAAGAATTACTTCAATACCCAAATCCATTTGATAGGAACTAAATCCTTTCGTGTTCAAAAAACCTTTGAGATAAGGGGTTGCTGGATAAGGAGTGTTGAGTTGCGTAAATGGTGGAGTAATGAGTAAGAAATCTTTCATTGAAATTGCATAATATCTGATGCAAGATACCAATTTGCTTATTGTGTTTAATTTTTTGGATATTCTAGTATTAATGCACAATTTTGATTTTTACCTTATAGTTAATTATGGAAACAAAGAGTCTTGAAGTAGCCTTCGATAAGTTATACGATAAATTGGAGGGATGGTTGAGCACAATGATAGAGATGATCCCTAATGTCATTATCGCCTTAGTCGTTTTTTTACTTTTCTATCTGGTGAGTAGATGGACAGGTCATTTAGTCATTAGAATGCTGGGAAGAATTTCTAAAAACAAACTCACTAACAAGCTTATTGCTAGACTTCTGTCGATATTAATTATTATGTCTGGGGTCTTTTTTGCTCTGGGGCTCATGCATCTTGACAAAACTGTAACCTCTCTTCTAGCCGGAATTGGAATAATGGGTTTGGCACTTTCTTTTGCTTTTCAGCATACAGCCGCAAATATCATATCAGGAATTATTATATCCATCAGAAGTTCAGTACACGTGGGGGATCTTATTGACTCGAATGATTCTTTCGGAAATGTAGTGAGAGTAGGGTTACGGTCTACAACAATTTTAAATGTAAAAGGACAAAATGTGGATATTCCGAATAGGCTCCTTTTAGATACTACTTACAAAGAGTTTTCAAAAACAGGCTATAGAAGAATTGATGTAATTGGTAAAATAAATTTCAGGGAGAATCTGGATGAGATTAGACAAAAAGCTGAAGAGAGAATGATGAACTTTGATTTTCTCTATGAAGAGAAACCACCGAACTTTGTATACAATGAGATTCACAAGGAAAAAGTTGATTTCACTTTGAGGGTTTGGATGAAGTTCACCAATGTAGATGGTGAGTTTTTGAATGCAAGAAGCCAGTGTTTGATTGAACTCAGTAAACTATTCAATGAGCTTGATGTAGAAATCGCTAGGGATGAAATTCTATACCTAGACCGAAAATAGGGAACAAATATCCTCCGAGATACTTAAATACTAAATGAGGTCTTTCAATTTTACTTACCTTATTCGCTTCAAAAGAAAATATTTATGATAATTGGTTTAAGCGTAACAGGGTTTATTCTCCTTGTTTTTATTTTGATTTACAACAGTTTGATTGGAAGAAAGAATCAAGTTGAAAATGCATTTTCGAGTATCGATGTTTATTTGAAAAAACGAAGTGATTTGATTCCTTCCTTAGTTGGAGCAGTGAAAGGGTATATGGATCATGAAAAAGAACTGTTGATGGAAATAACAGAACTGAGAAGTCAAGCGAATGCTCACTCGGAGTATTCTAATGATAGGATTGAAACCGAAAATAAGATAACTGAAAGTATTGGGAAAGTATTTATTGCTGTTGAGTCTTATCCTGATTTAAAAGCAAGTGAGAACGTGTTAATGTTGCAACGTTCGATAAACGAGATTGAGGCTCAACTGAGTGCTTCAAGAAGAGCTTTTAACGCCTCTGTCACTAACTATAATAATGGAGTGGAGAAATTCCCGAATTCGATTGTGGCGAGCATGATGTCTTACAAACGAAGACAAGTCTTTACGCTTCCTTTGGCTGAGAGAGCTCAAATGGATCAAACACCAGAAATTAATTTATAGTACTACTAATATGAAATCATTAGAAGAATTTCAGTCGTTTTATCAATCAGACTTGACCAAAACACTTAACGAATTAGAACTGGAGAGAAAAAGAGCTGTAAAACTTGTTCCTCTGGTAGTTTTGGGAATAATTGGGTTAATTGGAGGTGTAGTTGGATTCATGTCTGGTATTATGCCACTTCTGTTTATAATTCTCGCCATTGCTTCGTTGGTAATAACAATTATTTGCATTGTTAAAATAGTGGGTATAAAAAAGCCAATGAAGGCCAAATATAAGGAGGAGGTTATCCGCGAAATGATCGGTTTTTTAAGCGAGGATCTTAACTACTCTCCATCAGGGTTTATTTCTGAAGGGGAATTTAAGAGAAGTAAGATATTTTTAAAATCAGCTGATCGTTACACCGGTGATGATTTAGTTGAGGGTAATTTAGGCGAAACCTCCGTACGGTTTTCTGAACTTAAAACAGAATATTATACTACTAATAGTAAAGGAAATAGGACATACCACATCCTTTTTAAAGGGATTTTCTTTATCGCAGATTTCAACAAACACTTCATTGGCGAAACGATGGTGTTAGTGGATACCGCGGAAAGCATGTTCGGAAAACTTGGAACGATGCTACAGAAGATGAATGTTAGCAGACCCAAATTGGTGAAGCTGGAAGATCCAACATTTGAAAAGGAATTTGCTGTTTACGGAACAGATCAAGTTGAAGCACGCTACATACTTACCCCAGCAATGATGAGCCGTATAGTTGACTTTAAGAAAAAAACTGGAAAAGTGAGTCTGTCTTTTTTGAACTCCAATGTTTACATTGCAATTGATGTTTCTAAAAATTTGTTTGAACCTCCTTTTTATAAATCAATGCTAGATTTTGAACTGGTGAAAGAATACTTTAACTATCTCGTTCTTTGCGTTGATATCGTAGAAGACCTTGACTTAAATACTAGAATCTGGACTAAAGATTAACTGAGTAGCACCGGATAATTCAGTATGGATATCAAATAATGGCATTTTCAAGCCTTAAAGTTATTGAGCATCGCCAGTGTTGCATGGAGCTATTATTCAGTGGTTTTTACATCATTAGGACTTACGGATTGGAACGCCTCTAAAAACACTTGAACCGGTTGAGCACCACTAATTCCGAATTCGTCGTTGATGACAAAAAAGGGAACGCCTGAAACGCCGCGTTGTTGGTAGTGAGCAATTTCAGCTTTTACAGTTTCCGCAATTTTCTGATCATTGATAATTGCATCTACCTTTTCGCTATTCCATCCAAATTTCCCAGCAATTGCATAGAGAGTCTCAGGTTCGTTTAAATGCTGAGTTTCTTCAAAATAAGCTGCTAGAAGGCGTTCTTTCATTTCACCTCCAAACCCTTCTTCTCGTGCGACATTCAATAATTGATGCAACGGGAGGGTATTTACTGCTAACCAATTCTTTCCAAAATCAAATTCAATCCCCACAGTTCTCCCTACTTCCGTTAAACGGTACGTCATTTCCTGAACGCGTTCAATACTACCAAATTTAGTTGTTAGATACGTGTCTCGATCCATCCCTTCTGTACGCATAGAAGGGTCCAGTTGATATGGATGCCAATTCACTTCAACGGGAGCGCCTTTCCATTGTTGTAAAGCAGCTTCTAATCGTCGTTTCCCAACATAGCACCAAGGACATGCAACATCGGAGACTACATCTATTTTGATAATATCTTTTTTCATATGTGCATCTATCTTAGATAATACTTAGCCAAACTGTGTTTTAATGCAGTTTTATAATGGGTTTTTAAGTATAGTCATATAATTTTTATAATTCCATATGATTAAAAATAGATTTCCTAATAACATAGCGGAAGTTATAAAGGGAGTTCCTTGCATATTTAGTGATATTGACACTAAAAAAATATTTACAGTGACGGGCATCATTAAGAGGCTTGAAACAACCACAAATCGCTTAAAGAATATTAAAACACCTACAGCAATCTGAAAATATCCAATGAAGTTCCAATAGAAGCCTGTTTCATACATAGCATTGAAGAATGATCCAACAGGATTATCTAGAGGCAACTCGGTAAATTTAACCCCAGGAAGTTTTTTTATACCTGATAGAATAAACGTTAGTCCCATTCCAGCTCTAACGCACCAATAAAAAACTTTTATGATTAATTTTTCTTTAAGGAATAGAAATCTGTTCATGGTATTCGTTTTACATTCAGATTATTTAACTGTGAATTTATTACTATTCGTGATTGCATATAACGTTTTGCTCAGTGTATGTTAGGCTTAGTTTTTTATTTTAAAGGCTAAATTGTTTTTATTCAATTCGTAGTATGCTAAAAGTTCTTCTTTTAAAACTTCATCTTTTTTCATTTGATCAAACAACTCCAATTTAACGTTTTCCAAATACTGATCAAGCGATTTAATCTCCGCCTTATACTTTTGAACGGATAGGTCTTTTAAAGAGCTGAAGGATGTCCAAATCTTAGATGAATCTTTATCAAAATCGTTGAAAATTGCTTCATAGCAAAATGCTTCTAGTAATGTGTAATCGTTATCCCAATTAGCTTCTTTAATACCATTTAACCCTACACAGACATGAGCTTGGACAGTGGTGTCCTGAAAGATCTTATCGCAATAGAAAAATTTTGAAGCAACCTCCATTAACTCATCCACGGTGTAAGTCTTAGTTATCTCCAAATTCGTATCGTTAATTGGAGCAAATGTTTCTCCGAAATATTCAGCTAGTTTTTTATCCTGAATGTATTTGTTTAGATAAAGTCGTTTAAGCTTTGTAGTGTCTGGAAATAAATTCCAAATTTCATTTCTCTGTTCTGCTTTCTCAGGCAGATGGATTTCAGGCACATTTATTAGTAGATATTCAAGCCTTCTCCTATATCTCATCAATTCACTGTCTGCCTTAAGCTCAGGCATAGCAGATGCCCGCATTTCATTTGCGTCTTCGTACGGATAAATTTTTATACAGACATTATCTCTAATTATTGCTTTTTCAGATCGACAAGAAATGCAGAAAATTAGTAGAAGTGGAAAAATATATTTGATCATGTGTTTTATTAAGCCTAACGGTTGGCTCTAAAAAGCGTTGCCGACCCAGAGGGCGACTATGATTTTTAGCGTGTGTTAGCTTTAGTTATTTGCAAATTTAATCAGTTGGGTTACATCTCCTTGGTCAGCTTTTCTTAAAGCCACAATGTATTTTTTTCTAGTATCGTAAGCTTTAAACATATTTGATTGATTCCAGGAAAATGTCTCTAACCCAAAAATATATTCCATAGCAATATCAGCCAACATTCTTGAGTGTCGTCCGTTCCCATTCGGAAAACAATGAATCGCTACGATCCTGTGTTTAAATCTTATGGAAATCTCTTCTGGCGGAAAAATCTTGTTGACTATCCAATATTTTGCATCATCTATGAGGGTCTTTAATTCGATTTCAATTTGTGTCCATTCAATACCAATATTCTTGTTAGATTTTCGAAATTGGCCTGCCCATCTCCATACATCACCATACATTTTTTTGTGTAAATCTTTGATAAATTTTTCTGTCAATATTCTTTCGGACTTTAAATTGGCGTGAATAGTCCACTCAACTGCCTTTTCAATATTTAACTGTTCAAATTCATCCAATTCTCCTTGAGTAGTTATTGACTTTATCTTGAGGCCTTCCTTTTCTTCTTCATCTAAAGGCGTTTGTCCATCTTTATAATGTAATTCTAATCCCATAGTGATTTTTTCATCTCTCTTTTTAATTCACCTGCTAACTCTTTTATTGTTTTATTAATTTTGTCATCTCCAATCCCTTGGTCCTCTAATTTCATGTTTTGATTGGTTCTTAAAACTATTTTCTGGGCCAACTTTTCGGCTTTTATGTTTATAAGATTTTCAATTGTACCATCTTTTGGGACAAAACCATATACAAATTTCATGTCCAGTGCCTTGCCAATACCTCTTAATTTATTGATGGATATTTGGCCTGTAGCCTCACGCTCTTCGATTTTTTGTATTGCTCCTTTTGTCATATTAAGCTTGGCACCTAATTGGTCCCTCGTCATATTAAATGTAGTCCTAATAGTATTTACCCATCCTCTTTGTGGGACAGGCACTGTTGCTGCATTTTTAAATTCAGCTAGTTTTTGTTCCAGTTGTTCTATTAGTAGTTTTTTTTTGTTTCTCATTTGTTGAATATTTTATACATATAAGTATATAAACTACAGCAAATGTATACAAATATGTATGATAAACAAATAGTAAGTATACAAATATGTACTCTTATGAAATTGTTATTATGTAAAGGTTCTGATTTAAATTAAAGCTAACGTCTAGCTAAAGACACCTCTTTATATTTTCATTGTGCCCCCTTGATACAAGTCATTTTCCTTACTCCGGAGCAAACGGAGACGTATAACTCTTTTGGAAATCTTCCCAAGAAACACTTTTGAATGTGCCTTCTCCGAAGTATTGTAGAATTGGATGAATTTCTTCAGCGGTTTTAAATCCAGGAATCGTTTGGATCATTTTTCCTTCATCGCTCAAATAGGCAATGCTAGGGTAACTCATCTTTCCATTTAGCATCAATGCAGCAAGCTCGTGATAGCCTCTTCGGCCTTCTGCAACAAACTTATAGACTTTGCCGTCAATCGTAATGTCACGCTTGGCCTCGGCATCAAACTTAATTGCATAATAGTTCTTGTTTATTTCGCTTACGACATGAGGATCTGTAAATGTTGTAGCGTCCATGCGTTTGCACCAACCACACCAATCGGTGTAGACATCGACAATCCAATATTTTGGTTGTGTTTCATGTCTCTTCATGGCTTCTTCAATGGTTAACCATTCAATTTTTTCTATTTCTACTTCATCATCTAACTCTGGAGTGGAGTATTTGGTAAAACTCCAAAGTCCTCCAGCCAATACCAAAAGGACTACCAATAATTTTGTTGCTTTCATCATTCTTGAATTTTTCTCAGCGTATTGCAAGATACAAGTTAAACAGATTAATTCCATTCAATACCTCACAAAAAAAGCTGACACGAAACGTGCCAACTTTTCAATAAATACGGAATTTTCTATTCTTTAATAAACTGTTTGTAAACAATTCCTTGATCTGTAGAAATTCTAAGAACGTACACGCCGTTTGTCAAATGCTCAACAGAGAATACAGTTCCTTCTATTTCTTCAACCAAAGTTCCAGCAACCGTTACAATTTGAATTGCGTTAATGTTCACTGAACTTTCAACATTCAACACAGTTCTTGTCGGGTTTGGGAATATGTTCAAGTCGATCAACTCAATCGAATTAATTGCCAAACAGCTGTCAACAACGATGTCAGAAGTGGCAACACTCGTACATCCACTTCCGTCGACATATTCGTACGTCAATGTATGCGTTCCCGCTCCAGCTGCTCCGGGAGTAAACTCATCTGTAAGAATTGAAACTCCTATTCCATCGTACGAACCTCCAGCTGGAGATCCTTCCGTCAATGTAAATACATCATCGTAAACACAAACGTCTGCCAACGCACCAAAAGTGACTGTTGGGAGTGGGAGAACAACAACGTTGATCATGTCTTGTCCTGAACATCCATTTGCATCCGTACCGATAACTGTATAATCTGTAGTCACTGTCGCAGGAAAAGCAACTCCATCTACTGCTTGGTTATCCCAAACATATGAATCAGCACCAGATCCTGTAAGAACAATATTTTCACCTTCACACACTGTTTGTGTAGAGGCATTAGCGATTACTGTGGGTAGTGCATTGAAAGTAACGTTTATCTCCGTTGCAAGTCCCTCGCAAGTCGTTGTTCCAGCATTCGTTTCTGCCACATAATATGTTGCTGTAGTCCCACTTGGAGTAAATGTGGTTCCAGTTCCAACAGAAGTAAGTAGAGTAGGGTCCGAATACCATGTAAAAACTCCTGGTGTAACAGATGTGCTAAATGAATTGATTGGGAATGGAGTGGTAGCCACTGCGTTATTAGCCATTCCGTCGAGTACATTTATCCCACTAAAGGTCCAATCTGCAATGTTCCATATTCCACCATTAGGCAGAGCATCAGTATTTCTGTAAGCCCAACCATCTAAATATTCCCAAGCTTCACCAGTTCCATCTGTATTGATGTCACCAAAGACATCTATTACAGTTCCATTATGGAATAGCTCAATTGCATCGTCACCGTTTATATTTGCTGGACTCGAAGCTACATAATCAGGATATTCATTAAAATAGGTAAAGAAATTGGCTGAATCCGTTGCTACATGAATATAAGTTCCAGCAGGAACTGCCACTGCAGGAAATGTGAACTCTTCACCATCTGTTCCACCACCGTTGTTTGCAGAACCAAACCCGTATGAGCTCAAATCAGCAATATCACTGATTACATAAAACTCAATAGCTTTAGGAAGACCTCCAGTCAATGTGGCATCAACAACTCCGGAAATAATTAGAGAGTCATAGTTGGCGGCAGCAATTCCGAGATCGCTAGGTGTATCTCCGGCGCAATATGCGGTGTCACCAAGTACAATTGGTGCATTGGGTACTGGAGTAATAATCAAATTCAAGGTGATAATACTGTCACAACCTATCGTATTTGTTAACGTTTGGATAAATGTACCCGTAGAAGTATAAGTTAGTGCGTTGTACGTATATGATCCACAAGCTGCGTCGTTTATAACATCTGCTGTTGAGTTGTTGATCGTTAGATCAATCGTAATCAAACTATCGCATCCTTCTATATTTGGAATTGTTGCCATGTAAATACCCGTTGCAGTATAATCGATTCCGTCAGGTGCAGTATAAATATCACAGGCTGACTCACTGATTGAGCTAGATGTATTTGTGCAACTAACAGCAGTGCATCCTGTCATCGTATGAAATCCAATTGAGTCTGCCATGTCAATAGGGTAAACATCCCATTGTAAAGCTCCAATTGACCAATTACTAGTTCCTTCATTAACTGTTATCTTTCGAATTAAAGTAAAGTTATTTGTAGCTCCAGTTCCTACTGGCCATCCACTTCCTGGATCGACACCAATTTCTCCGATAACATCCAATGTGTCACCGGTGCTTATTTTCTTTAACCATACGGCGTCATCTCCATTAAAGAAGGTCAAAGTATGAGTTGTGTCAGATTCAGTAGTGATAGGCACAAGCGCAGCACTTGGATTGGTTACCACAAAAACGTCATTGCTTGCGAGTATTCCTACAGGGAAAATACTGTCAGTAGGCACTAAGGATCCATTGTTGTTTCTATACACGACGTAGTCCGAAAGATCAACACTGTTTCCCGACGGATTATAGATTTCAAATGCCTTGTTGCTAGATGATCCTTCAATGTATTCTGAGAAGAATAACTCTTCGGGACAGGCAGATGCGCATGGAGTCATTGTATGAGACCCTAATGAATCAATCATATCGATTGGGAACACATCCCATTCAGTCGCGCCTATTGCCCAATTGAGTTGCCCTTGTTGAATTCCAATTTGTCGTATTAGTGTGAAATTGTTTGTAAAGCCAGTTCCAACAGTCCATCCACTTCCAGGATCAACTCCAATTTCTCCAAGAATGTCTAAAGTGTCACCAGTTACTTTATTTTTCATCAATAGGGCATCATCTCCATTGAAAAATGTCAAAGTGTGAGTAGTATCTGATTCTGCAAGAATACCGGGTACAGCTGACGGGTTGCCAATGATAAAAACATCTCCAGCCAACAGTGCTCCAATAGGATGAATACTGTCTGTTGCAGTAAGTGAGCCGTTGTTGTAACGATAAATTACATAATCAGCCATGTCTACCGTGGCTCCAGTTGGATTGTAAATTTCAAGGGCTTTGTTACTTGAAGAGCCTTCAATATATTCGGAAAAGAATAAATCTGAACATTGAGCAGAAGCATTGCTTGCTAAAATTGCTAGTGTTAGTAGTGTAAGAATGTGTTTCATAATGTAGGTTTTGTCCCTACAAAAGTACGAAACTCTTCGCTCTGACTAGGTTCGGCTGGCATGAAGTTTTGAACAAAAAAAAGCCACTTTTCAGTGGCTTAATGTTAATGCATTTGGCTTTCTTCGGGATCTTCTTCTTCAGGAGGAAAGATCTTTTCTAAGTCCGGCATGCCCTGTAGTCGATCTAATAAGTCTTCCAATTGAGAAACTGATAAACTCTTGGCGATGATCTTCTTATCCTTGTCTAAAATAAACACACGTGGAGTGGTGTAGATGTCATACGTCTGTTGATAATTCAAAGATTCAATCGTTGTGTATTGAAGCATTTCCTTCAATTTAGCTTGTCCATTTGATTTGTCCATGGCTGCTGTATACAAACGATCTGTAACACCAACATTGATAAATTCTAAGTTATTATCTCGAATGAATTTTTTCCATTTCTCAAATTCTTCACCAACCGCTTTACCAATGGCAAATATTTCGATATTTCGATCTCTGAATTTTTGAGCGTATAGTTCCTGTAATTTTGGAGTAATCTTCTTACAATGTCCACAGTTCGGATCCCAAAAATACAAGATGGTGTACTCGCTGTCGAGGCTATAAAAGTCTCTCCATTTGGCATCTGTTGAATCTTGTAGAATGATATTTGGTGGAATTGCTCCCAAAACCAAATTCTTGTTCGTTTTAACCTTTTCCTCAATCTTTTTCATTGACTCGATCGGTACCCAGAATCCATTGTAGTCTCCTTCTTCGTTCTTTGTTATATAGTAACGGTCGGCCATCACAACGAACACTTTGTCCATTCCCATGATTTTACTTTTCTCGTAAGAACTAGTAATCCAAGAAACGATGTAATGATAGGCGTCCGATCCCTTCTTCAATCTGTCACAAAGTTCAACTGCATGTCGAATTACTGTGTCAGGGTGTTGGAACATCATTTCCTTGCTGAAGTATTTTGCCAACTTGGTATGGAATATAGGTGTTCTGATCAATCGGTCATCGGTCAAGTCGATGTTGTCGAAGAAGTGATTTCGGAAATACAAAAATCGAAAATTGGAATCAATGATATTTCCATCAACATCAGTTGGAGCATCAGGAATCTCTACGTCCATAGACATTTTAACAATTCTCGCTACTAATTTGTCCCAGTGGTTTTTAACTATTTCCGCCTGATATTCCTCAACATTCTCAGTTGTTTGGTTCATCTGATCAGTTAAAGTCTTATACATTTCTGAGCCTTCATCATGGCCTTTTCTTTGTTCCAAAAACCCATTGGCTTTCTTACGCTCTGAGCTAATAAACTGAACATAGGCGTGAAAAATCTTGTTCTCTTCAGACTTCTTTACAACAGCGGTTCCCATCAAATCAGGATAGGTAGCTTCCATCGTTACATCTTCGTTGTTGTATACGAATTCTAACATGTTTTGACCAGGAAGAAATAGGGCTAGAATTCCAGCTTTTTGCTTACTAGCATCAAACTCAACTACTCCGTTTTTTATTACCGCCGTATCCGCGTAATAAAGTCCTTTACCAAAGTAACGAACCAAATTAACGGTGGTATCCATGTCGTAATTCTCAATTTTAAATTTGAGCTTTTGACCAAAGGAAATGCTTGTTACGAGAACAAGAATAAATGACAGTATTACTTTCATGCTTTATTTTTTATCTGACTAAAATTAGATCAATTCAGAGGCAATTATAAATTTCGTGCCGCTGTTAACAGTTCTTTAACGTCTCAATATTCTTTAAAGATGCCTTTTTTCGCAGTTAAATAACTGGATAGGGTAAAGAGTGCATAAGCCAAGGTCAGTGCCAGCATGCTTCCTACCGTTACGTTAGTATCAATGTAAAGCCCTCCTTCCTCGAACATTGTGTCCAAAAATAGTTTTAAGAGAAAGAAGGAGGTAAGTGCGAGTAACGCGACCAAACCAAAAATCTTAATAAAATAGATGAAGAACTTATTGATAATTTCCCTCGGTTTGTATCCAATGCGCAATAGGGTTCTAACTTCGTACGCATTTCTCGACATTAGCAATTGTAAGTATTGAATCATTACAAGTCCTGAAACAAATACGGCAATTACTGAAATACCGAGAACAACTAAGAACAACGTTCCAATCATACTTTTTAAACGTCCAATGACCATTTGAGAATTTTTCGATTCCAGTCCTCGTTCATTTAACATTTCCTCTACCAACCCAAATTCACTTTCTTCTCCCGAAATCATGATCTGGGTGATTTTTTGATCCGTTCCATCCGAATACGTGTCGTTTCCATACGTCATGAATGATTCGGGAACTAATATGGACGCGACTGAATTCGTGAATCCAATAATTTTAGCGTTGACCCATTCTTTCTTTGAATTGTCTTTACTTGACAGGGTGAATTTAAAGTTGAGTTTCATTGCAATTTCGTCTGAAATTTGCGGAATATTCTGGGCACTCATAAATGTGTTGAGCATCACGAGGAAATCTCGCGGCATGATAATAGGAACTATTGTATCTCCTTCTTCCCATTCCCAATTATCCGATTTAACATCTAGAAATTCAGGATCAACGGTTTGAATAAAAACATCTGATCTGAAATAAGGAACCAGTGAATCATTTGTTTGAAAAGAAATAGCGAAGTTATTTGCCACAACTGGCTTAACGTCTAGAATGAAAGATTCTTCTTTCATTTTTTCAATCTCTGAAATGCTAAAGTCTGTTTGAGTTAATCCAAAAATACTTGAGTTTGAGATCATCTTTTGAACGATGATCGTGTTTGGACCTAAGATTTCTTCTCCTTCTCCAAACTCATTGACTTTGATGAGGTAATGGATGGATGTAATTAGAAAGGTGATTCCCATGAACGCTCCAATCATTGCTATAATGAGTTGCGGTCCATCTTGATTTTTGAAGAGCAATTTATTTAGCATGATTACAGTTTTAGTTCTTGATCGTATGCGTATCCATGGTCGTTACCGAGTGTCGTTAGTACGAACCCAGCACCTTGTTCAACTGTTCTGTTGTGTATGATCTCCAAACAACGATTAGAGTTGTCGACGTCTAAATGAGAAAATGGCTCGTCCATGATTAACCATTGGTAAGGTTGAGCCATCGCTCGAATAATCGCTACTCGTTGCTGTTGTCCCATTGAAAGGAGACCGCAATGTTGTTCCCACTTATTTTCAATTTCCAATTTCTCCAACATGTCCATCAATTCTCTTTCCGTGAACGTATCGGTCAAAGCATTTTTTATCAAAAGGTTTTCGCGTACTGTTAACTTTGGAAAGAGTTGTAAATCTTGAAACACGACGGAGATTTTACGTTGTCTAATTTCAGCCCAATCATCTGGTGTGAGATTTTGAATGTCTTGTCCATCATAGCTTAAAATGCCAGTATAGTCTTTTCGAAGACCGATGGCTGTCGTTGTAAATGTCGATTTACCTTTACCACTTGACGCATTGAGTAGAATACGTTTCCCCTTCCGAAGTTCGATCTTATTGCCCCAGATACTGTCGCTTCCATGTTGAATGGATGCAAGGGGAGTGGGCATGATGTTGTCGAGTGTGATGTTCATGAATGGTTGTTTGGTTCAAGGTTTTTTCAAGAATCATTCCAATTTCCCAGTTAGTTCATTGTCTGGTATTTACTATTGAAGTGAGTGATGATCTCGTCTTTCATTTGCTCTGACGTAATGTAATCAATCCATTTGGCATCAGGATGCCTTCTAAACCACGTTAATTGTCGTTTAGCATATCTGCGCGTATTTCGTTTAATCAGCTCAATAGCCTCGTCCAAAGTGCATTTATCTTCTAAATAATCGAAAAGCTCTTTGTAGCCAACTGTATTAAGCGATGCAAGTGATTTATGTTCAACCACCGATTTTACTTCAGATAACAATCCTGCGGCCATCATTTGGTCAACGCGTTGATTGATGCGATCGTAAAGTACCTCTCTGTCGTGGTCTATTACATAGCGATGCACTTCAAAAAAACGTTTTTTTGGTTCAGCCTTTCTGAGTTCTGAATACGTTTTGTTTGTCAGGCGAATTACCTCAATTGCTCGGATGATTCTCTTTGAATTGCTTTGATCGACTTCGTTGAAGTATACAAGATCTTTTAGCTTTAGTTCTTCGAGAAGCGGTTCGATTCCGTTTGTATCAAATTCATTTTGAATGCAATCGCGCAGTTCAGTTGAAGAAGGAATATTATCCAGTCCAATGCACAAAGCATCAATGAACATTCCAGATCCACCTGTGAGAACTATGACATCTTTCGACTGAAATTCTTTTTCCAGAAGAGCTAAAGCCTCTTGTTCATAACGCCCAGAGGTCATTTCATCAGTTATGCTGTTAGAATGTATGAAATGATGTTTGATTCCTGCTTGTTCTTCAATTGTTGGTTTCGCTGTTCCGATATTTAATTCTGTATAAAATTGGCGGGAATCAGCAGAAAGGATGCATGTGTTGAAATGTTTGGCCAAGGAAACGCTTAAATTAGTTTTACCACTGGCTGTTGGACCCTCTATGACAAGTAAGTGCTTGATGTTTTTTTAGTAAAAATAGCAACTATCATTGATAAACAGCAGCCCATTCAAAATATCTGGTGGTTACTTGTCTCACATAATTGTAGGTGGTTTTACTGCGCATTACTCCATGACGAACAACCTCATCTTGGTAGTACTCTTGTTTTGATAAGTTCAAGAGCATTGCTTCAACGTTGTCGTCCCATACGAGATGATTTAAGCCATACTTCTGTGCCAAGCGTTGTGCATCTAGTATATGACCACGTCCGGCGTTGTAGGAGGCCAATGCAAACTTCTTACGTTGATATGGATCTGGAATACTACTCCAATGTATTTCGTCCGCCATTAATTTCCTTGCACCACCCATAATCTGAGTTTCTGCCGGTGAATCAGGGTAAACACCATAGTGCGGTCCAGTATTTGGCATGAACTGCATCATTCCATAAGCGCCACCAAATCCTTGAATATCAGGATTGAACTTCGATTCTTGATAGGCAACGGAAGCAATCATGCGCCAATCCCAACCACTCATTTCGGCAGCTCTTTTAAAGGCATCATCGAATTGAGAAATAGAAGTTCCATTTAGCTTCGTAAAGTCCTTTTTCGCCAGTTTAGACATATGAGGCAAATCGAAATACTTGCGTGCAATGTACTTGTAAGTGGACTTCTCTTTGAAATCAATCAGCCATTCGTCCAATTTAGCTTTCAAAAGAGGACTTGATTTACGTAACCCAAAGGCTAGTTTTTGCTTTACGGATAATTCCAGTCCTGTGTAGATGTTATCGAAAAATTGCTCGTTCACACTTGCTACGTTACTCTCGGTAATGGTATAATCAATGATTCCATCTGCGACCATTTCAATTAGCTCTTCACCTCCGATATTCCCCTGTAATCCTTCAATAAAGATCGTGTCGCCAATTTCCTCCTGCAAGTGCATCAGTCGTTCATAGTAACTTGAGTTTTTCCAAACTTGAACAGATTTCTGTGCCAAATCAACAGGGTCATTGAGCATTTCCTCCATCCATTCCTCTTCATCCATATCTTCCCATCCGTCTGGCTTGCGCTGAACAAGAACTTGCTGTGATTGCATAAAGGGTTCAGAAAAATTAATCACTTTGTTACGTTCCCGGGTAACCGTATAATTACATGCTATGATATCTCCTTCACCACGGTTAAGCATTGAAATTAGGCTGTCAAGGTTGTTCACGACAATGATCTCTAACTCAACTCCGATTTCTTCAGCGAACAATTTCAGTAGCTCATATTCAAATCCCATTTTACGGTTCTTGTAAAAAAAATAGGAGGTTGAACTGTTTTCAGCCAGTACAGTCAGTTTTTCTTTTTCTATGATTTCGGGAAGATCAATCTGAAGATCTGGTCGTTCAAACGTTTCTATTTCCTCAGGAATCTCCTCTTCCATAACGCACTGGTTAAGAGAGAAAGCAGCAGTAATGAGCACGAATGCAATCGCTATTTTTTTAAATCCCAAGGTTTGAATAATTTTGTTTAGATGATAGTAAATTATGACTTTTTTCTGAAATCATTTCCTTCAGAGCTCCAATACTTATTAACAGTTATCCCAAATCAGATTGTAGGTTTTCAAAGTAGCTCGCATAGAAAGGAATAGCATCGTCCATAAATTTCCGAAATGCTTTTTCAATGTTTTCTTCATGAGTTTCAAATACCTGAGCGCCTTTGTACAATTCGTTTGGAAAGGAAATTCTCTTTGAGAGCCCTTCACACGCCTTAGTTAAGCCAAACGTTGTCTTGTAATGATAGATCCACTTATGTTCCCGCATTTTATCTATCACAAAGGAAAATTGTGGTTTGTCGTATTGATTAAGCTCAATATCGTAGTTATGAAACTTATCTAGAAATTCTTCCAATGGTACTTCATGATAATCCTTCCAATTTTTTGCAAGAAGGTGGTCAAACATCAAATCGATAGCAATTCCAGCAACTTTTGGCAACGGTTCATAAAGTTCATGGAGTAATTCAACAACGGCTGGATGATTATCGATGTAGTCATCTATAGTTCGATGAAGACGCACTCCTAATTGAATCTTCTTAGAGTACTGCGTGTAATTTTTCCCTTTGACGAAATCACCAAACAAGTTGGCGTACATTAATTCTAAGTCATTATTCGAAAAATACAAATGCCCCAAATAGTTCATAGGTCAATATACTTGAAAATATGGGCCAAAAAAAATCCTGGTCGAAACCAGGATTAATATTTAATACTCGTCCTCATTAAAGAGGAAATCTTCTCTGGTAGGATAATCCGGCCAGATTTCTTCAATGTTTTCATAAGTTTCGCCTTCATCTTCAAGTGCTTGAAGATTTTCAACAACCTCTAAAGGAGCTCCAGCTCTTATGGCGTAATCAACAAGTTCGTCTTTTGTTGCTGGCCAAGGTGCGTCCTCCAAGTATGATGCTAATTCTAATGTCCAGTACATATTTTTCTCCTTTTATTGTCTAGTTAATGGCGCAAAAGTAAATTTAATTTGAGTGATTCCAAATATTTAGTGAAAAACTTTCGAAAAAGAGTGAAAAAAAGTCTTACATGCGAGGTTGCCATGGTTGCTCTTGAACACCTAAGTCTTTAGTTAATTTTCGACCGAGAACAAAAAGGTAATCGCTCAATCTATTAACGTATGCAAGGACGGTTGCTGAAACTTCATCATTCAGGCTTAATTCCGTAATTACGCGTTCAGCTCTTCTGCATACACATCTCGCAACATGCGTATAAGATACTGTAGTGTGACCACCAGGTAGAACGAAGCTTTTCATTGGTTCTAGGGCTTCATCCATTTTATCAATCCATTGCTCGAGTGCAGTAATATCTCCTTCAGCTAATTGAGGTAGCTCCATCTTTTGTTTGTTTGGATCACTAGCCAATAATGCTCCTAATGTAAAAAGTCGATCTTGAATTTCGAGGAGCTGCTGAACGTATTCGTCTGAAATATCTTGATCGCGAATGAGTCCGATGTAGGAGTTAAGTTCATCCACAGTTCCGTATGCTTCAATACGAAGTGAGTTTTTAGGAATTCTTGTTCCACCAATCAGTTGAGTAGTTCCTGTGTCTCCTTTTTTCGTGTAGACTTTCATTCTTCCAATGATTTAAGTTTTTTTCTTAGATCTTCTATTCGCGCACTTTTTCCATACGCTCGAATATTTTGCGCGGTTTCAGTGTGGTATTCATGGCGATTTTCTAAAAATTCAATTTGATGATTTAACCACTGATAATCAGTGAATGTGCTTCCAAATACTTCCATTTCTTTTCGCAATTTTTTCGCAATCACATGATAATCAGGTCGACCTAGATAGTCATGATCTGCATCGCACATTATTTTTTCGAGTGGAGTTTCTGGGTCCACTGAGAATTTTGTAGCATTAATAATTCCGCAGATAATTTTTACCTGATCTTCACTGTAGCCAAACCTTGGAAGTATAACTTTCGCCATTCCGATTCCAAAATTCTCATTTTCATGGTAGCGAAGTATAAATCCGGCATCATGGAACAGAACTGCAGTTCGGAGTAAAATAATATCATCTTCTGAGATGCCTTCAAGGCGAGAATAGCGCATTGCCGCCTTTTCTACATTTAAAGAATGGGGAACATCGTGGTACGAAATATCTTCGGGAAGTAAGGATCGTAAACGGTTGAGTATATCCATACGCATATGCTCGAAATCCATCGAAGGAAGTCCACATTTTAATCGTAATTGGGCGTTAGGAGACAGGCCTTCGTTATACATACAATGTTCTTTCTTTAGGCTTTGCAAGTAAAACATTTCGATTGAGCCGCCACGTTTCAAAATATCAACGTTACCTCTGGATTCAGTGACGAAGAAGTCATCTAAATGCTCATGTATAGTTGAGGTGATGCTGATACTCCCGCTTTTGGTCATTCCTTCGGCCCTTGATGCGATATTTACAGTGTCGCCCCAAATATCAAAACTAAATTTAGAAGATCCAATGATTCCTGCTACGAGAGGTCCCATGTGCAATCCAATTCGAATTTCCCAAAAGTCTTTTTTTGTAGCTATAGCGATATCTCGCTCTTTACGCATGTAATCTCTAATCTCTAGTGCGGCCAGACATGAACGAATTGCCGCCTCAGGTTTTTCTTCAGTTACACCAGAAACAGCCATATATGCGTCTCCAATTGTCTTTATCTTTTCGAGGTTATACTTCTCCATGATTTCATCAAAGCGTGTAAAATACTTCTCCAGCTTACGAATCAAGGTTAAAGGCTTAAGCGCCTTAGCTTTCAGTGAAAAATCTACGAAGTCAGTAAATATTACTACGCCGTTGTTTACTCGTTTAGGCGAAAATTTACCTGAAGTTGAGAGTTCTTCCAAAACAGATGTGGGAAAAATATTTCCTAACAACTGACCGATTCGTTGATCCTTGTAATATAGTGTCTTGAAGACTTCTATTTTCGATTTAATCAAGTTCGGATTGAAAGGGTAGGTGATGTAATCAACAGCTCCCTCACGCATTCCTTTGACCAATTTCATCCCCGATCCATTTTCCTTGGATACAATGATGATGTAATTATTTTTGATGAGACTGTTCTCCTTTAATCGTCTAATGTTCTCTAGGCTTTCTGATGATTCATCGATGTTTACCGTCAGAATACCAACTTCTTTCTTGTCAACGATTTCAACGGCCTCATCAATAGTACTTGCAAGGATCACATTGTTACCGCTTCCGGCCAATATTTCCTTAAGTCCAATCCTAATTTTAGGATCGTTGTCGATGATCAATATATTTATAAACCGTTCCATTATAAATCAATACTTTCTTCCAAATAATTTATACCCAAAGTGTTTAGCACCTTTTGAATCACCGCATCTACCACAGAGTCAGGGCATGATGCTCCTGAAGTGATGATGATTTTTGGTGAATTTGTATCTGGTAAAAATGCTTGTTTAGTTTCTAATTCCTTCGTGTGTATATTAAACGAACGAATTTCGCTTTTAGATTCAATTTCTCCTGCATTTTTTATAAAAAATGTTGCGAACTTCTGTTCTAACAATTCAACCAGATGGGTTGTGTTGCTGCTATTGTATCCTCCAACCACAATTGCAATGTCTGCATTTCCCTTTAATAATTCGAGTGTAGCAGTCTGATTGTCATTGGTTGCATAGCACAATGTATCTCTCGTATCGGCGAAATGATCTTTGATTTTTTCTTTCCCAAATTTATTGATCATTGTTCTGTGGAGGTGATCTGCAATATCTTGTGTTTCACTTG
The DNA here is from genome assembly GCA_033791225.1 of Crocinitomicaceae bacterium. Taxonomy (GTDB): domain Bacteria; phylum Bacteroidota; class Bacteroidia; order Flavobacteriales_D; family Crocinitomicaceae; genus UBA4466. The sequence continues at coordinate 666,405 of JASJHD010000012.1, read as the reverse complement.
CCAACATGGTAGTTTGATTCACGACGCCAATTCGTGTTAAGTCATTTTCAGGATCAAAATCTTCTGAATATCGTTCCTTGAAAAATGCTAGAAAATCTTGGGTCGAGTGCCGTCCTAAAATATATTCAGAAAGATAATTTGTCTCCTCCATATTGAGAACAACAAGCGAAGGGGCCTTTTGCTGACTGTGCGAAAATGTGGCCTTTGTTTCTTCGTGCTGGTGCTTTCCGTGAATGATTACCGTATGCTTGTCTAAGCCAAGCGTTGATGATCTATTCCAGACCTTCTCAACGAATGGACAAGTCGTATTATAGGCTTGAACGTCAACTCCCTTCTGTTCGAGAAGTTTTAGCGTCTCTACTGTCGCGCCAAAGGCTGGAATGATAACTACATCTTCTGAGGTTATTTCCTCCCAAGGAATGAGTTGCTCACCATTCGTGTCCTGAATAAATCGTACACCTTGCTGTTGTAGGTCATTATTCACTTCGGGATTATGAATCATTTCGCTCAATAAAAAAATGCGCTTCTCGGGAAAAGCTTGGATGGCATTGTAGGATTTCTCAATTGCATTTTCAACACCGTAACAAAAACCAAAATGTCGACTAATCAGAAATTCAACTTTACCAAACCATAACGAAGTAGGAGAGAAGTCCTTTTTTCTTGGATCATCTAATTTTCGTTTAGCCTTGACCTTTGCAATTATCGGTGATCGATAATATTCAGGGATGTCGAATTTCTTCATGCAACCCAAAGTTAAGAAAATCCATCGTTCGAATTAACGAAATAAAAAAGGGCCAATCTTATCGATTAGCCCTAGTGATTTATTGTAGTGGTAGGTTTTTGTCCTTGTCAAATTTGACTTTATATCCGAATAGAATATCTTTTACAGCCCTCGGTTTGAGAGTGAACGACCATTCAATGATGCCGGTTCGTTCATCAATTTTCCCTCTACTCGTTTCTAAAGCTTCAATTTCAATATCAGCATTTTGAGTAACAGGGAATTGATCTTGAACTACAATTTCGATGGATCTTGATTTGAGGTTCTTTATTTCAATTGAATAAGCAAAAGTGCGTTCAGTTTTTGTTCCTACAACCTTCACTTTACATTCTTTCTTCAGTAAAGTGCGCTTAACAATGATGTTTGGATCTTTTCCTAAACTCAATTGTAGAGTGTCGTCCATTGTTGTTGGATCCAAGTATGTTTCTCCGATATAGCTTCCATCAAAGAAAATATTTGCTTTGGCTGGCACAAGCTGAAGTTCATCCAGTTTTGTGATTTGAGCAACGAGATACGCAGCCTGGTCGTATTTGGGAACAACATAGTATTTATAGTCCGCATCTAAATCGATGTTCTTAATCAGTACCATATGCTGCTCACCGTTCGATTCAATCGTATATGGTAGGTCAATTTGAAATTCTGCCGAGATCATGTGTTCCACGACGGTAACGAACTGATCAGCGGTAATCGATTGACCTTGGGGCTCCTGATTAAATGACGAAACTATATCGGCTTCTGCACCATTGTTAACCGCAACCTTTTTGAGCTCTACCGATGAAAGCTCCAACATTTCTTCTTCTCGGTATTGTTGCACGTACATGTTGTAATCGACATACCAAGGATGTAAAGTTGGCTTTGTTTTATTGAGGTAAGGATTGTTTGTGGAAATATTCAAAGGAACGTCCTCCCAATCAACTCCAGTATTTTGATACACGTGTGCTTTGTAGTTTAAATTCACCTTCCCAGATGAAAGTTCGCTTCGTAGATCGTACATCGGAATCCAACCGGCACCTGACACCAAGTAGGAAATATCTAAGCTCCCTTTGGCATAGTCAGATGCTTTTACTGTGATAGTAATACGATGTGACGGCCCAGCGGGCTCAGGGTTCAAGTCCGCGCTATCTTGCCAATTGCGTAATTCAATTAACCGCTGGTCCATGCCAGATTTCTCTTTCGTTTTTCGTTGCTTACTTCGATTGAGTTCTCGCAATGTTCGATTGATTTCCATCATCTTAACTGTGTAGTATTCGATGGCTTCTTTTAAAAGAGGAATGGAATCATTGACTTTCCCTTGACCACGAATAGCTCCATTGTTCGTTAAAATGTTCTTTGTAGCATTCATTACACCGATTTCATCTTGGTATTCTTGAATTAGAAATGCGATGTCACTTATGGAATCTTCCAATCTCGTTATGTCTTGTTGAACTTTAAGGGGAAGTCCATCCAAAGGTTTGATTTCTGGTTCAGGATAAAACACACTGTACTTTGAGTCTAGAATTATTACAGCTCCTGTTGCCTTTACTTGAAGGCTTTTTGGGTCAATGTTAGGGCTTACTCCTTCGATAATAATTTCAGTAACACCTTTGGTTATGGTATAGCTTGAATGTCGAAAAATTTGTGCTCCTTGCGAATAAACTGTGACTTTTTTGATTGATGATTTCACAATTTTCTCATCAGATGCATCTGCTGTGGTAGTCAATAATACAGCGCATATTAAACATAAGATCCTTTTCATATTTCTTTTTTTTGTTGAACAATGCATTAGTTTCAACAAGTAGTGCGTAGTCTTTGGATTGATCGTAGAAGAACAAATCCAAAAGCTTGTACAGATATGTTTCGAATCAGTTCAATGACCGTATCAAATTTCTTTAAAAAATGAACACCTATAGAATCTTTAATGTAATTTTAGTAAATGGTTAGAAAAGCAATTTTATTGATAGGGTTAATGACCTTTTTTTCTTGTGAAAATTCTGATATTAACTCTGTTCAATCAGAAATACTTGAACCATCAATCGACAAAATAAGTGAAGTTTCAATTGTGGTATTGGGTACAATACAAGATGCTGGATCTCCTCAAGCCGGTTGTCAAAAAGATTGCTGCAAAGGGTTGTTTGAACAGCCTGACCTTGATAGAAAAATCGTTTCGTTGGGATTCATTGATCCTGAATTTCAAAAGAAGTATTTGCTTGAGGCAAGCCCTGATATTACTTTTCAGATGCGTATTTTGAAAGAAATGAGTGGATTTGATTCAGTATTGGAAATGCCCGATGGAATTTTCTTAACACATGCACATATTGGACATTATACTGGATTAATGAACTTAGGAAAGGAAGCTGTAAATGCTTCTAAGGTTCCTGTATATGCAATGCCCCGAATGCGTGCGTTTCTTTCTGGGAATGGACCTTGGAGTCAACTTGTGGAAGATCAAAATATTGTTCTAAAAGAACTTCAGTCGGACTCAATTATCCAATTGACGGAGAATATTTCTATTCAGCCCATACTTGTTCCACATCGAGACGAATTTTCAGAAACAGTTGGATTCATTATTAGTGGACCTTCAAAAAAAGCACTTTTTATTCCGGATATTGATAAATGGGGCAAATGGAACCGAGACATCATAGATATGATAACTACAGTTGATTATGCTTTTTTGGATGCTACCTTTTTTGATGAGGAGGAAATCAACAATAGAGATATTTCTGAAATTCCGCATCCGTTCATTGTGGAGAGCTTAGCATTGTTTGAGAACCTCGAACCATCTGAAAAAAGGAAAATCTTCTTCATACATTTCAACCATACGAATCCTGTTATTAATGCAGAAAGCGAACAATATCAAAGAGTAATTGATGCGGGTTTTAATGTGGCACAAATTCGTGATGTAATTCAATTATAACCCGTGCAAAGAGTAATTTGAATTTAGTTTATCAACGACTCTATTTCCGTGATTATTTTTGCAGCCAATTGATTGGCTGTATCCAAGGACTTACTTTCAGAATAGATTCTAATAATTGGTTCAGTATTACTTTTGCGTAAATGCACCCATTCTTTCGCAATGTAAATCTTCACACCGTCTGTTGTGTCAACCTCTTCGTGTGCATATTTGGCTGCCATTTGAGATAGAACTGCATCCACATCAATCTCTGGTGTTAACTGAATTTTGTTTTTAGAAATCGTATACTTTGGATAGCTGTCACGTAATGCGCTAACACTTATCTTACGTTCTGCCAACAATGACAAGAACAAGGCAATTCCAACCAAAGAATCCCTTCCATAGTGAAGTTCTGGATAAATAACTCCGCCATTTCCTTCACCACCAATGACTGCATTTTCAGCTTTCATTAGGTTCACAACATTCACTTCTCCAACAGCCGAGGCAAAATACGATTGATCATATCCTTCTGTTACGTCACGCAATGCACGAGTAGAGGAGAGGTTAGAAACTGTACTTCCTGGTGTTTTACTTACCACGTAGTCTGCTACTGCTACCAATGTGTATTCTTCTCCGAACATTGAACCATCTTCGCATACAATGGCCAAACGGTCAACATCTGGATCGACGGTAATACCCACGTCTGCTCCAGAAGTCTTAATAGCGTCCGAAAGATCTGTTAAATGCTCAGGAAGCGGCTCTGGATTATGTGGAAAGTGTCCAGTGGGATCACAGTATAGTTTTGTGATTTGATTCACACCAAGAGCCTCTAACATCGCTGGAACGAATATTCCTCCTGTTGAATTCACCGCATCAACAACCACAGAGAAATCTGCCGCAGCAATTGCGTCACGATTTACCAATGGCAAAGCTAAAATTGCGTCAATATGTTTTTGTAGGTACGTGTCATCATTGGTAACCGTTCCTAAATCATCAACTTCTGCATAATCAAATGCTTCTTGCTCAGCAATCGCTAAAACTTTTTGGCCTTCGTCACCAGAAATAAATTCGCCTTTTTCGTTCAATAGCTTAAGCGCATTCCATTGCTTTGGATTATGGCTAGCAGTTAGAATAATTCCTCCATGTGCGTTTTCCAAAGGAACAGCTATTTCAACAGTAGGCGTCGTAGACAATCCCAAATTGATTACATCTATTCCCAATCCAACCAACGAGGCTGAAACAAGATCTGAGATCATCTGACCAGAAATTCGTGCATCTCGTCCGATGACAACTTTAACTTTCGTAGAATTATTTCTTTGGATAAGCCATGTACCATAGGCAGATGCAAATTTCACAGCATCGAGTGGAGTTAGGCCTTGATCAACTTTTCCACCAATCGTACCACGAATACCGGAAATGGATTTAATCAACGTCATATTTAGAAGCTTTTTTTGAGGGCAATCATTTTTAAACACGCAATGGCACATTCAATGCCTTTGTTTCCATGCTTTCCTCCTGAGCGGTCAATCGATTGCTGCTCGTTGTTGTCAGTTAACACGCAGAAAGATACTGGCGTGTTGTATTTTAAGTTTACGTCTTTGATTCCTTGTGTTGCTCCTTCGCAAACAAAATCGAAGTGTTTTGTTTCACCTTGAATTACTACCCCAATTGCGATTACACCATCTACGTCTGTATTCTCACACATGAGTTGGCACCCTAATGGCAATTCAAAAGCTCCAGGAACGTAACGAACGTCGATGTTCTCTTCCTTTACTCCGTTGTCTGTTAATGCTTGAATGGCTCCTTTGAGAAGGTTGGAGGTGATTGAATCGTTCCATTCAGAAACAACAATGCCGATTTTAAAATCGGCACCGCTTGGAATAAGGTCTTTGTTATATTCTGATAAATTTTTATTCACCGTAGCCATTACTCAGCCGTTTTGCTGCTCACTCTGGCAAGGTATTTATCTATTTGCTTAGTTGCCGCAGCACCAGGGAAATCATCTTTAATTCTGTTGTAACACTCAATAGCTGTATTGAAATCTTGAACTTTTTCAGCACAAAGTGCCGCTTTCATTAAATACATTGGTGTCGTTAGTTCATTTTCTTGCAAATCAGCAGCATCTAAGTACTTTACGGCAGCTGTTTCATATTCTCCTTGCTCAGAGTAACAATCAGCGATCAATCCGATACGCATTGCAGAAAGGTAAGTATCTTCAACGTCAACTTCTTCCAAAGCTGAGATTGCACCAGTGAAATCTTCTAGTTCCATCAATTGACGCCCGTAAACGAATTGTGCAACTTCACCTCCGATCTTTCCATCGAACTTATTCACGTTTGCACTCAATTCATCAATTGCAGCATCTGTTGAATCTGCTGCTGCAAAATTTAATCCTGGCCAATAGCTATCCTTCGATTGCTCATTTGCTGGAATGTAAACTAATTGACGGTATGCGAAATATCCTAAGACGATTACCACTAATGCACCAACGATCATTGTCGTCATGCGAAGCTTGTTGTTCGTCTTGAATTGTTCCTTTATTTTTTCTCCTGAAATATCTTCTAACATTGTCTTTCTTTAAAGCGGAGCAAAAATAGTTTTTTTTTTCGATAAAAGAAGCGTGAAGAATGAAAGATAATCGTTGGATTTGAACTAAATTTGTTTGGATGCATTTGAGAAATCTATACCTGGTCAATTTCAAGAATTACGAAGAGTCGGAAATCTCTTTGTCTAATGGGATCAATTGCTTTGTAGGAAAGAATGGAACGGGGAAGACGAATATCCTTGATGCAGTTCACTATCTGAGTATTTGCAAGTCGTACATGAATGTAATTGACAGACAAAATATTCGATTCGATCAACCATTTTTTGTAGTTCAAGGAGATTGGGAAAAAGACGATCAGGTAGTAAACATCCATTGCGCTGTTAAATCAGGAGCAAAAAAGGTTTTTAGAAGAAATAAGAAGGAATACGAAAAATTAGCAGATCATATAGGTCAATTTCCGGCTGTGATGATTTCTCCATACGACCGTGATTTAATTTCTGAAGGAAGTGAATTACGCAGAAAGTGGATGGATGGGATCATTTCCCAGTTCGATAGAAAATACCTTGAGTGCATTCAGAAATATGGAAAAGTTCTTGCTCAACGGAATGCATTATTGAAGAATATGGCGGAGCATCAATTGTTTGATCAGGAATCAATTGATGTTTGGAATGCGCAAATGATCGTTTTAGGAAAGGAGATTTTTGCCAAAAGAAAGAACTTTCTAGAGGAGTTTATCCCAGTGTTTCAAAAGCACTATGACGCTATTGGTCATGAAAACGAAGAAGTGCATATGGAGTATAGATCTCAGCTGCAGGATGCTTCCTTTGAAGATTTGTTGGTTCAATACGCTCGTAAAGATGCATATACGCGTTATTCGAATGCGGGAACGCACAAGGACGATTTAGTTTTTCAGATAAAGGGACATCCAGTGAAAAAATTCGGTTCTCAAGGTCAACAAAAATCATTTATTATTGCACTTCGTTTAGCACAGTATGAATGGTTGAAGAATCACTTGGGAGTTCTTCCTGTGTTGTTATTGGACGATATTTTTGATAAATTAGATCATTCACGGGTTGAGCGATTGATGAAACTTGTGGCAAATAATTTCTTTGGACAAGTACTGGTGACAGATACAGACCTGAACAGAGTTCAACAAATATTTGCGGAAAGTGATTTAGCTTGCAAACTTTTCAAAGTGGAAAGCGGATCCGTTAAAGAACTAGAAAGTGTAGAAGCATAATGAGTGATTTAAAACGTAACTCCAATGAAGCACCATTAAAAGACGTCATCGATAGATGGCTGAAGGCGTATCGCTTTGATGGTAAAATGAAGGAACTGGACGTTATTAAGTCTTGGCCTGAAATGATGGGGACTGCTGTGGCTCATCGTACAAAAGAACTCACTATAAGAAATCAAACACTTTACATAAAAATGGAATCTTCTGTGCTTCGCGACGAGTTAGCACATGGCAAACAAGTGATCATTCAGCGCGTGAACGAAACAGCGGGATTTCAAATGATCAATGATGTTTGGTTTGGATAAATCTTAGAATTCAGACTATCAGAATTTAGAATGAACTAGATTCAAGTATCTAACGACTAATTACTAATAGCTGTTTCCCCGCTTACTGAACTACCGCTTCTGTACGAGAATTACTGTATGCTGAGAAGAATCCAAGTGCGTCATTGTCCCAATTAGTTGTCGGATTTGCAGGAGCCGCACCACCGCCACCACCAGCAATTGAAATGAGCTCTGAGTAGTAGTTAAAAACTTGTTGGTCTACAGATTGCAGTTCCATCCCAATAGTGTCACCAAAATCGAAAAACTGAGAAAACAAAGGACGCGCTACCGGATTTCCATCTGTTAATAGATCGTCTTGCGGAGTGATTTGTGTCAATTTATTCAATTCCTCACCATTTCTTGTTAAAATTACGAGGTAGTTATTAATTGTGTCCGCAGGATCTACAAAATTCAAATTAGAAATATATCCAGAATCCAAACCGAAAAAACTGGGAAAAAAGTCATAGGTAATTTCATCCAAAGAAACAGGGCTTGGCAAATCACTTTCCGCAGTATATGATACTCCGTTGTAAACAACATTCAATGTGTACGTCGTGTTAAATAGTGGAAGGTAATTGAGTAATTCAAAATTTCCATCACCAATGTTTGGGACATTTTGGGCATTCCCTAAGGCATCGGTTATTGTTACTACAGCCGCATCTATGGTTGTTGGTTGGTCTGTGCCGAAGTAATTCGAAGTTAAGGATATGCCGACACGAACAATACTGTCTTCAGCCGTATAATTAGCCTCAATAACAATTATTGGATTTGCCTCATTCAAGTCAATATCAATTTCCTTTTGGCAAGAATAGGCAATTGCTAGTAAGCTAAGTGCGAATAGTATCTTTTTCATCTTACTTAATTTTAAAGTTATACGTTAATGATGGAACGAATTTGAATAATGTCGTTTGAATTGCTTGTGTTTCTTGTGGACCATCAGGATAATCAGGATCAACAGGATTTTCCTCGAATGTGATTGTGTATGCATTTTCACGTGCATATAGATTATAGATTGAGAAATTTAAGCTGTGTTCAAAGTGCTTGCGGTCCTTCATGTACCACGTAAATCCAAAGTCTAAACGATGATAATCAGGCATTCTGTAACCATTACGCTCAGTGTAATATGGGACTTGAGTACCGTTGATTTCATATTTCCCTGAAGGGAAGGTAACGGCATCACCAGTATAGTAAATCCAACTCGCAGAGAAAGCAATAGCTTTGTTCAAACGGTACATAACAACAACTGCAAGATCATGAATTCTATCCTGACGTGCTGAAAATTCTTCCCCATTATTGATTTGATCGAAGCTACGCAATGAACGCGAGAGCGTGTAACTGATCCAACCAGTAATTTTCCCTTTCTTTTTTTCTACTTGTAATTCAAATCCGTATGCACTCCCAGTTCCATAAACGAGTTCTCCTTCAACATCATTGTTTAATATAAGACTAGCACCATTTCTGTAATCAATCATGTTGTCCATCCATTTATAATAGATCTCTGCTGAAATACGGAACATGTTCTTGTTCAAATTCTGATAATACCCAAGTGCTACTTGATCCGCAATTATAGGACGGACATTGTTTGAACTTGGCACCCAGACATCTGTCGGACTACTCGTAGTTGAATTGGATAATTGATGCAAGTACTGTAGGTTTCTGTTGTAGCCAAATTTGATTGAATTGCTTTCTGATAGAATGAAACTAGCAGAAAGACGTGGTTCTAACCCATGATGGTATTTAATTGTTTCACCGCTTGAGTATTGCGTTTCGGAAGTTTGATGTCCATCTTCATCATACTCATAAGCGTTTCCTTCACCCATCAAATCGAAACCAGAGTAGCGCAAGCCATACATCATGTTGAAACGTGATCCAATTTTTATTTCATGCTGTACGTAAACACCAACTTCGAGTGCATATCTTGTGTCTAGAATAAGTTCATTGAATGTTTCATTACTGCCTGTCAATGCACCTGGCTTGAACGTGTGATATATGCCATTCACTCCAAATTTGAAAGTATTGTTACTATTCAGAAAGAATTGAAAATCTTGCTTCAGGTTCCAATCTTGAATAGATGAGCGTACACCGAAAGCATCGTCTCCTGTACCAATACTAAATTCATAATTGAAATTACTGTACACGACGGATGTATTTGAGAATAATTTTTTATTCACAATGTGATTCCACCTTAAGGTTCCAGTGCCATTTCCCCAACTGAAACCAAACTGATCACCAAGAGCAAATTTATCACGACCAAAATAACCTGATAGGAAAATACGGTCTTTTTTACCAATTCTATAATTGGCTTTTAAATTTAAATCGTAAAAGAAGAGCTTAGTGTCTGGAGGAGCTTGATCTGATAATCCAAGGAATAAATCTGCATAACTTCTACGTCCAGATACAATAAAGGAGCCTTTGTTTTTAACAATTGGCCCTTCGATCGTAAGACGAGATGAAATCAACCCCAATCCTCCAGAAGCGCTGTATTTTTTCGTGCTTCCTTCACGCATTTTAACATCCATAACAGATGAAGCGCGGCCACCATATTCAGCAGGAATTCCAGACTTGTATAGCGCAACGTCTTTGATGGCATCGGAGTTGAATACAGAGAAGAATCCCAAAAGGTGAGAAGCATTGTATACAGGAGCTTCGTCCAAAAGAATTAGGTTCTGGTCCGCACCACCGCCACGTACAAAGAACCCTGCATTTCCTTCACCGGCAGTTTTTACACCTGGCATCAATTGTAAGGTTTTCATTATGTCCTTCTCTCCAAATAAAACGGGTATTGTCTCAATACTCTTTGGATCGAAACGCGTTACGTTCATTTCTGATGAAGTAATATTGTCGTTCTCACGTTCAGCATTCGCGGTTACTTCCTCAACTTGTAAAACATCGGCAGGTATAGCTAATTCTATATTTTTCTCAATGTTGTCATTCAGATCAATTACAATTTCTTGTGTTTCAAATCCAGTAGATCGATAAACAATTGTGTATTGACCAGAATCAAGCGTAAGCGAATAGAATCCGTAAGCGTTCGTTATTGTTCCAACATTGGAAAGCTCTTTTACTTTTATAACAGCTCCGAATAAATCTTCACCGTTTTCGCCGTCACGAATGGATCCACTCAAGGTGAACTTTTGTCCGTAGGAATACGATACCAGCAGGAATAAGATTAATGTAATGAAGTACTTCATGTAATACGAATTATTATGTGTGCAGCATTATTGATAATGTAGCACGAGGTAGTTTTATTGTGCAAAATTGGAGAAAATAAAATGGTTTCCCCAATTTTATTCTGTTAAAATTGAGTTTGTTTTCCTAGGTAGATAAATACTTTTATACGAATGGTTGAATCTAATGATTGACGGCTCGTAGAATAACTTATTCTATTGTGTCCGCAACAACGTGATAGGTTGGGTCTTCCAAAACATTCACTTCAATAATTTTGTCCGCATCTTTCAACAACTTTTGACAATCAGGGGAGAGGTGACGCAAATGTACTTTCTTGCCGGCCTTCAAATAGCGATCTGTTAGCACATTCACAGCTTCAATTGCAGACATATCCACGATCTTACTTTCCGAAAAATCTATGATAACATCATCAGGATCATTCTTGATATCGAATTTATCGTTGAAAACTGAAATGGATCCAAAGAACAATGGTCCAAAGATTTCGTAATGCTTCGATCCATTTTCATCAATGTATTTTCTAGCACGAATGCGCTTGGCATTTTCCCAAGCAAATACCAAAGCAGAAACCACTACTCCAATGAGTACGGCCAATGCTAGATTGTGCAGGAAGACAGTGATTAAGGTTACCAAGATCATCACGATAACATCGGAATGTGGCATCTTGTTGAATACACGTAAACTTGCCCATTCAAATGTTCCGATGGCTACCATAAACATTACTCCAACAAGCGCCGCCATTGGTAATTTTTCAATAATTGGTGCGCCCCATAAAATAAATGAGAGTAAGCCGAGAGACGCTACAATTCCAGAAAGTCTAGCGCGAGCACCAGAAGAAATATTAATTAAACTTTGTCCAATCATTGCACAGCCACCCATTCCTAAAAAGAAACCTGAGGCAATGTTTGCTGTTCCTTGAGCCACACATTCTTTATTACCATTTCCGCGTGTGTTTGTAATTTCATCAATAAGGTTCAGTGTCAAGAGACTCTCAATCAAACCAACTCCGGCTACAATTAAAGCGTAGGGAAAGATCAACAGAAAGGTATCCCATGTATATGGTATGTGCGGGTAATCTGGAATTGGAAATGCTCCAGCAATTTTTTCACCTTCAGGAATTGTATCTACTACAAGTTTAGTGTCGATACCTAATCCAATTACAAGCCCAGAAACTACAATAATTGCCACCAATGAGGACGGTACTGCTTTCGTTAACTTTGGTAGTCCCCAGATTATTAACATCGTAAGAAGGACGAGTCCAAGCATGAGCAGCATGTCATAGCCTTGCATCCAGCTCCCATCGATTTTAAATGAATCCATTTGTGCCATAAAAATGACAATGGCGAGTCCGTTTACAAATCCAAACATTACTGGGTGAGGGACAAGCCGAATAAACTTTCCAAGTTTTAGAAGTCCTACAATAATTTGAAGCACTCCCGCCAATATAACAGTAGCAAAAATGTACTGTGTTATTTGATCGACACTGATATCAGGTTGAGTTTCTTTAATAATGGTTACCATTCCTACGTAAACTACAGCAATTGCACCTGTAGCACCAGAAATCATACCTGGACGGCCTCCAAGAATTGAAGTCACAAGTCCAATAGTAAATGCAGCGTAAAGTCCTGTAATTGGTGATAATCCAGCAATTAAGGCAAAGGCAATTGCTTCGGGAACCAAGGCCAGCGCAACTGTTAAACCTGAAAGGATTTCATTTTTATAATTGACCTTTTGTTTCAGGTCAAAGAGATTGAATATTTTCTTCATGTACGCTACCTAATCGTTCTTACAAGGGCGCAAAAGTAAGAGTTTCTTTGGATAAAGTGGTTGCTTGATCAGATCGAGAGCTGACGAAGTGGTTAATAAAGGCATTAATCCATTATTACGATCTTGCTGGAATACAGTTGTGTGTCAGTTTCAACCTGCATGAAATAGGTTCCGGAACTCAAATGTCCAAGGTCTAAATGAATATTGCCAGTTGTTTTTGGCGTTTCACGATAAACGACTTGTCCGAGATAGTTCACTACCGTAATAGCATTTATGAGCAAATCATTTGCCTGAACGAATACTTGTCCAGTTGAAGGGTTTGGTCCGATAGTAATTTCATCCAATGTAGGATCTGGTATTGAAAGTGTATTATCGATGATTACGGTTGTTTTTGGGTCGCCAATCACTAAGTCATTCCATGAAAGTGGGCGAATTGCCATATAATAAGATTCTCCAAGATTGTAATTTTCCAATGAATCCAGATAGCGATTGAATAAAATGGAATCCCTCAATTGGTATGAATAATAGGTTGGAGCAGCATTTGTATGGCCTCCGGTACATCCTTCCGAAATAAGATCAGCGAGTGTTTGAGTGTCAGTAATGGTATTGGGAACAAAACTGATTTCTGAATTAAAATCTAATACATTTGAAATTGATCCAGCAACCCATTCATTGTTCACAGGGTTGATGGATAGGTTATTAGTTATTCTAGAATAACCTAATACTTGTGGTTGATTATATATCCAAGTGGTATCCGGATGGTAAGTTGTTTGCCATCCATCATTCAACATAGATTGATTTAAAGTAGACATTTGGTCATTGAAATAGGTCGAATCTGGAACAGTTAAGCTTGGGTCAAGAACTATTTGATGGCTCAATTTATTTACGGGAGTATTCGGCCCACTTCTGTCGATCATATTTTTAATATCATCAAAAGTATATCCATCCAACCTAGTTACTATATACATGTCATAAACGGCTTTGCTGAAATGAGCATTTTCTTCAAAATATGGATTTATAATGGCTCCAACATTGCTGATGCCTGAACTATTTGAAGAAAGGATCAAGGTTAGTTCAGAATCAACAGTAGTACAGTTTACTTGATTTGGACCAGATTGAGAAAAGTCACAAGTATGTCGTTCAATCCATAATGGAACACCTTTGGTTGTAACAATGTAATTGATTGTATTTTCAAGTCCATTCACAATCAAATGGTCTTCTATTTGTTGTCGGATAGCTTCGAATTCTAGACTATCAATAGTTTCATTTAGTGAAGCTGAGATATGAATGATGTTTTGATTTGGAATGGATCTTTCTATTCTAAAGTAATGTCCAACGGCAGATGAAACATCACTACTGTCATTAATGATAACAGCGACATCATTGTAAGTTTGACTCCATTGTGCGAAAGGAATGAGAAGAAAAAAAAGTGTTTTAAGAAGGCGCATGTAGTTGGTTTTTCCACTTAACGCTTATGGTTCAGTCATATTGCCAATTGTCAAAATTTTAACATTTGGCATTTACTCTTTGTGATTCGGAGGTAAGTCAGTTGGTACTTTTGAAGCGCGGTCATGCAAAACGATAGAACCCGTCACACCTACATTCAAGGAAGTATTTCCAGGCAACTTAATCAACATGTGGCATTTCTCTTTAACGAATTCTGGCAATCCAGTGTCTTCAGCTCCTAATAGGTAAATGGCCCGTTTGGGATGTTCGAATTCATGTAGCATTTCCGATCTCTCGTCCATTTCGACACCAACCAATCGGCAATCGTATGGAATGTTCGCTAGGAAGTCATCAAAAGTTTTGTGGTTGAACAAAGGAATTCTCGACCATGTTCTTAGTACATCAGATGATTGCTTCTTATAACGACCGTCAACAGTAAATATGAAGGCTGCTCCAAGAATGTATGCAGAGCGCCATAAGGTCCCAATATTATGGTGTGTTTTACCTTGATATACGCCAATTGCGCAATAACCTTTTATGTTAACGGTTTGCATAGGGCAAATGTCGGATTTTAATTTTGAATAATTAAAAATTCACGGATTTAAAGCAATGAGTCATCAAAATTTAGAATCTTTGATGACAAATAGAAACAGCCATGGAATTCATCAGTCAAGAACTCGACGATTACATTTGTACTCATTCAGAGGATGAACCTGAATTACTTCGTCAGTTAAACAGAGAAACGCATATGAATGTACTTCGTCCTCGAATGCTAAGTGGGCATTTACAAGGAAGAGTATTGAGTATGCTTTCGCATATGATTCGACCAAAAGATGTACTTGAAATTGGAACATATACTGGGTATTCAGCGCTTTGTTTTGCTGAAGGATTGGCCGATGATGGGCATATAGTAACGATTGATAAAAATGAGGAGCTGGAAGATTTGGTAAACGAATATGTAGCGAAATCTCCTTACAAGGATCAAATCAAATGTGTTATTGGTGATGCTATGGAAATTGTTCCTAGTATGAAACGTGAGTTCGACCTAGTATTTATTGATGCAGACAAGTCAAACTATCTGAATTATTATAACATGGTGATCGATAAAGTTCGAACGGGTGGTTATATAATAGTCGACAACGTCTTATGGTCAGGAAAGGTGCTGGAAGCTCCTGCAGCTGACGACATTGATACAAAGGTGCTGATCGAACTCAACAAGGCTATTCATGAAGACGATCGTGTTCAGGAAGTTCTGCTCCCGATCCGTGATGGACTGATGATCGTGCGAAAGAAGTAATTAGAACTTTGCACCAATACTCATGCTCAGGTTGTGATTAGCATAGCGATAACTTGCACCTACTTCGCCCTGAGAATAGCGGTAGTCTACACCAAAACTCATGAAGTGATAACGAAATTTGATTTCTGGATTAAACGCGAGATAAAGTTCAGGATCTTCAATGTCCCCAAATAGAACAGGAGCGACACTAAAATTAATTTCCATTCCAGAATTTTTGTTCTTTCCAAATGCAGTTATATTGGTAAGGCCGACACCTAGAGGAGAAATGCTGACCATGTCAATTCCATCGGAGAAGTAAAAACCGACCCGCATCCAAGTAACCTGAATTCCAATTCTATTTTTTAAGCTTTTACCGAAATACCATTTTTGTCCAACTCTAAATCCCAAAGATCCAGTTTCATATTGATAAAAGCTGTTGGAGGTGCGGCGTTGGATGTTTACGCCAGTCAATCCATCAAAGAAAAAGCCATTTTTGTAAATAAATTCCCGAGATAAATTGGCCTTTCTAATGGCAGCTAAAAAGTCCATCAGTGGATCAGCCTTTGCCTCATCAACATCTGAAGTTGACGTATTGAACTCTTCGATATTTCCATTTTGATATGCGATGGAGACTATTTTAGCAAGGGAAAGATTTCGAATCGGACCATTCGTGTCTTGATATCTTCTGTACTTAATGTATTCGTCGGTTATTTCGAGAACTTTGCACTCTAGTTTCTCTCCATTAAGTTGCGTTACAACATCTTGTGAAAAAGAGAGAGAAGCGCAAAATGTTAAAAGTACTCCGAGGATAGTTGTTTTCATGATACAGGTTTTAGCTATGTGACTAAAACGCAATAAATTACCCTTTGGTATTCTTGAGATGTTAAAAAATAAAGATCCATCTGAAGTGGGGGAGCTAGTTATTCCCAATCGCTCTCATCATAGAAATATGTCCAGACTTCACGCGTTCCTTCCTTTACTCGAGTTATTTCTTCGTCGGTCAACCTATTCTTCCACGTTTTGATGTTTTTCGCCGAATCACGCATACTGTCATTCTCGTTGGTAGCTGTTGATGAAGCAATAATGGTCTTTTTAACCCTTGAGGTAAAATCCAAATTTAGTGTTGCAAATATTTTTTTAAACTCTTTAGTAGGGGATAGAGACAGATCTTCATGCCTTACAAAAATCCAATTATCGCCGTATTTCTTTTGATAATCATGTATCATCGAATAAAGGATGTTCCAAAGTAATATCCCTTGATGAATTAGATTTGGCTGATCTTTGGCGTATTTTTCAATGTCGTCCCAATATTTACCAATGCACGATTGCTTAAGTGTTTTTTGATCAAGTAAATTGTTAAAATCGAATTTCCAATTTTTCACGGACAAACTTGCGACAAAAGCCGCTGGATGACGAATAATTATCACGACATCGCAATTGTATTTCTGATACAACCATTCTGCTGACAAAAGTGCAATTGGATCCTTGAATAAAGGGCGTTTTAGGAACCGCCGATTTAAATCACCAACATCCCAAAGATTGAAATAAAGGTCATAAACAGATTTGGTATTAAGGAAACGAGAAAATGCAATTCTGGAAGGAAAACGAGAGAAAGAGTTCATGTATTTCTCAACGTTCTTTTGCTCATTTTCCGTTGAGTGTTCTGAAACATATTTTAATTGTTCCTTGAAAGGAGCGTTGAATCGAGTAATATCCTTGTTGAAGGGCTCATGGATATATTGAACGTCCTTTGATTCACTAATAATTTTCCCCACCCATGTAGAACCTGATCTGTGAGAGCCTGTTACTAGTATTGGCCGCTTCATTTACTCTTTTTTTATAAAGATAAAAGATTTAATCGCTGTCATGTGTTTTTTTCGAATCTGAACTAAGCTGATTGATTTCATTCAATTCTGTCTCCGTTAGATCTCTCCATTTTCCAACAGGAACATCCAAGTGCACATTCATAATTCGAATTCGTTTGAGCTTTGTTACACGGTAATCTAGGTATTCACACATTCTGCGAATTTGTCGATTCAGACCTTGTGTAAGAATAATACGAAATTCGTTTCGATTGATCTGTTCCACGACACATTTGCGTGTAACGGTGTCTAAAACAGGAACACCGTTCGACATTTTTTTAATGAAATCTGGAGTAATCGGACGACTTACAGACACAATGTATTCCTTCTCATGATTGTTGCGTGCACGTAATATTTTGTTCACGATGTCACCATCATTGGTAAGAAAGATCAATCCTTCACTTGGTTTATCAAGTCGGCCTATTGGAAATATTCTACTCGGATAGTTGATGTATTCAATGATGTTATCCTTTTCTACACGGGTGTCTGTGGTGCATACAATTCCCACTGGTTTGTTAAAAGCGATGTAAACTGGCGACTCATTCTTGCTAGAGATTTTTTTACCGTCAACGCACACTTCATCAGTTGCAGAAATTTTAGTCCCCATTTCTGGTACAGAACCGTTGATGGTAACTCTTCCTTGCTCAATTAATTTATCGGCGGCTCTTCTTGAGCAGTAGCCAACTTCACTAAGGTATTTATTGATTCTTACAAGAGATTCTTCGCCCATGCGTGAATTTGAATTGATTATTTGCTCAATTTATCGCCATGAATCGGACAATAATTCCAAGAACCATTCATTGGTGCATTATCGACTGGACATTTTCTTGGTGGTAATAATGAGGACAACGGTGTTTCCCATTTATAATCTTCTCCCATCATCGTAAGTGTCAATGTTCCTTCGGCTAATGGATCTGCAACACGAACGCCTCTCCCGTTTATATCTTTGAAGACATAGAATCGAAAATTCTCTCCCATTTCACCAATCATATTCTTCAATAATGGTTCGAATACATTCAACAATATTTGTGTTTCTGTATTCAAGTTTTCTTCGGGAATTGGCAATTGAGTCATTCCATTTGCATCAACAAATCGAATGGAGCTCTTAATTTCGTCTTGTGGAGTGTATCGAATTGCACCATAATTACTCATCTCACCGTGAATTACACCAAAGATAACATATGGACTTAACGCATCAACCAATTCTACTACTTGCGCGTCACTCAATGATTCTTCTTGACTCATAATCACTTTCCAAAATTCAATTGGAATCCACCATACCATTTTCATGTTGCTGTTGTCGGTGTCAAGGTGCTGAGTTTCAGAAACAAACTCATCTTGATCTACATTCTCGTACTGTGCGTATAAGAATGAACAAGTAAGTATAATTGCGAGTGTAAGTATAATTGAGCGCATATTGGATTTTTTGTTTTACGAAAATACGAACTTTTTAACTTTCGTAAGCTGTCAACCATTGTTGTATCTTAGATTATTCAATTAATAAACTATGATTGCCAAAGTGGAGCGAGCTTATGAATTTAATTCAGACGGTAATCACTGAAGATATCCGAGTTTATTCGACACACAATAAACTCCGCCACCATCCATCGCTGCGACACAACGGTTGCAATGATCGCAGGCTGATTTAGATATTTCACCAGATGCAATTTTATTCATGAATTCAGAATCTTGAATCGTTGCTCTACCAATTTGAAAGAAAGGAATTCCAGCAGACAATACTGTGTCCATATCATCTTTTGACTCAACACCGCCAATATAGATGACAGGAATTTGAATGGCCGCTTGAATTTTTTGTGCACCCTCGAATTGGAAAAGGTGATTGTATTCATGTTTAGGCACCATGAATTTTCCGAAGAGTTTTAATCCAATTTTTTTCATTGTGCTTTGTTGGTTCTTTGCCATTTCTTTCACAGGTAAATTACCTCTTAGCATCAGGAAGGGAACTTTAGACGTAAATCCACAACTCGGTATCAATGCACTGGCGCCAGCTTGTTCTAGAGCTTTAGCAAATTGAATTGCATCAGTCAACTGGATTCCTTCCTTCATCCCGTCGGTCTGATTAATTTTAACAAGAATCGGGAAATCATCACCTAGTGCCTCCCGAACTTTGCGTACAACGTTTAAAGGAAAGCGCATTCTGTTTTCTAAGGATCCACCGTATCCATCTGTTCGCTTGTTGGTCCAAGGAGATAAAAACTGACTCAATAAATAGCCATGTCCACCATGAATTTCAACGGCGTCAAATCCTGCTTTTTTTGCCTCAAGAGCAGCTCTTACAAAATCATCTGTGGTGCGCTCAATATCGTCTGTGGTCATTGAGCGACATTTCGACAACATAAACATGCACCATTTAGGAGAGGCACCCATTGGTTGTTTCTGGATAACAGATTTGTTGGTGAAAAATCCACAATGCCCAAGCTGAATAGATGCCTTGGCGCCTTCCTTGTGAACCGCATCCGTTAACCGTTTGAGATCAGGAATAACTTCATCACGCATCCATAGTTCATGATCGAATGCTCTTCCTTCAAAATTTACAGAACAGTAGGCAACGGTTGTCATGGCTACTCCTCCTGCAGCAACCGCTCTGTGATGTTCAATTAAGTTGTCGGTGACTTGTCCATTTTGACACATACCTTCAAAACAACCAGCACGAATGCTTCTGTTTTTTAATTCAAGCCCTTGAATGTTGTTTGGAGTAAATATCACCTTTGTTAATTTGACTCGGAAGATAGAAAAAATACAAAGTAATTGTACGTAAAGTGATAGGGTATTTATACCTGATTTTCAATGTGGGTGGTGATTTGCTTGAATATTAACTTACATTTGAGCAAACTATCACTATGAAATTTACACCATTTATATTCGGTTTTTTTCTCATGTCTTGTTGCGGGTCAGCCACCGAAGTAGAATCTTCAACTACAGAGATTACTGCTGGAACAGAGCTCATTGTTGAATCATCTGATTCTATGATTGCTGTTGAAACGATAGATACACTGAATATCTGTTCATTCAATATTCAGTTCCTAGGTTCATTCAAGAACCGACAAGATAGTGCTTTGTCCCAAATATTAGTTCCCTATGACATAGTTGTTATTCAGGAGTTGGTTTCACCACCGTGTGATGGAGTTTATCCAGATGGGTCAACGTATTCAGCTGATGATGAAAGTGCTTCGTTTGTTGGTGAGATGGAAGAGCAGGGATTTTCTTATTGGCTGTCTGAAGAAGATACGGGTCCCAAGAAGAATCACAATAATTCAACAGGATCAGAATGGTGGATTACTTTTTACCGAGCGGAGAAGGTTCTTCCAGATAGTTCTCGTTTTTACGGATTTTTGGATACGACGCGCATCTTAAATGCCAATTTCGATCGAGTTCCATATGCGTTTCCATTTAAATCTGTGGATGGAAGAACGGATTTCACATTAATATCTGTTCACCTTAAACCTGGGGACGGAAGGGCTGATCGTGCTCGTCGTCAGCATGAATTGGTTTCATTGTTCGATTGGGTAGATGCGCAAAACGAAGAGAACTTGGATTTTATCACATTGGGTGATTGTAACATTTATAAGTTGGAAGAATTCGTGCATTTCGAAGCTGAAGACATGTTTAGTTTGAATAGAGAATGCAAGAGTACGAATACCAAGTTGTACGAGCTAGCGTCTAAGGGTCGACCATATGATCATGTATTTTATCAGACTGCAACAGAAGAGGATCTTGTAGGAGGATCTTTCAGAGTTGAAGACTTGATGGGTATGTTGAAGCCTTGCTTTGAGTCACCATTCCCTTATGAACCGTACGTTCACGACACCTTTAGAACACGTTTTTCTGACCATGTTCCGGTTTCATTCAAGATGCTAATTGGGACTGACACGGATTAATCCCTGCCATTATAAGCTGGAGCATCGAAGGAAATTTCACTCAACAGAATCGTGTGTTCGACCCGTCGGTTGTTTCTTATATCCCAGATTTCCATTGCAACAGTCGGATCACTTTTACTCCAGTCAACCGTGATCATTCCGAAGTGATTTTCCATTACCGGACCTTCAATTCTTGCATTGTTCGGAGTAGCAAAATGCCAAGTAGAAGAAAGCCCGCTTGAAGTAATGTCGTAAATAGGATACAGGCCTCTAACATTCAATTCAGAGATTTCACCATAATGCACGTCGCCAGTGATAAATAGGACTCCGTTAGCTTTTGTACTGCTAATCAGATTGAGCATGCGTACTTGTTCATGAGGGAAATTGGCCCATGCTTCGTAGCTGTTGTATTCAATTCCAAATTGTGTCCCAGAACCAATAATGCGTAAATCAGCCGGCTTTTTAAGCTCCCGCTCTAACCAAGCCCATTGTTGTTCTCCTAGAAATGGTTCGTTGTCATTTTGATGAATTCCATAATACGGTTTATAAAAATACCGTCGATCACCTTCGAATTCATTGGTGTATGGAGCTAATTTCCCTCTGAATGTTCTACAATCCAAAAGAATTACTTGAATTACTTTCCCATCGTTCTCATAGTAAGATGAGGTATATACTCCTTCACGTTTTCTTCGCTCTGAATTGGCAGGTTCATCAAAAAAATCTAGGAATACTTCTTTGGATTCTTTCTTGAGTGGATACTCTGCACCAGCATCATTCTCACCGTAGTCATGATCATCCCAAGTGGCAATTATCTCGATACTCTCTTTTAGTTTTTGATAACTTGGTTTCGCTGCGAGCTGTTCGTACTTGCCCCGCAGAACATCCATGTTGCGTGTATCACCATAAATATTGTCTCCAAGGAATACAAATAGATCAGGACGGTGTTGAGCAATGACATTAAAAATAGGCAAAGGGTGATCCTGATGGCCACAAGAGCCAAATGCAATTTTAGTTAGATGATCTGAACTTTGAGCAAAGACCGAGCTAATGCCCACAAAGAAAAATGCAAAAATGAATCTCACTGTTTGAACTATTTAGTCTTCAATATATTATTTTTTCAAAGCATATAGGAAGTAAACAATGGATATTGAGAGAAAAACAACATTTACTGAACGCGCAAAAGGAGGAGCTCCTTCTGGCCAAATTTGTCCAAGTAATACAATGAGATTGAGGATGATTAATACTATTAATATCCCTTTTTTCATGCTAGTACAACAAATGCTTCTTGCTGCTCTCTCTCCAACCTGCGTTGTACTCGCTATCCACGAAGAAAATCTTTAAATCAGCTGAGTATTCACTGTTTACAAAATAGATTTTTTTGTCTGCGGAATATTCACTGTCAGTGAAATACCAAAGTCCTTTGTTGTCGTCAGCATTGTACTCACTGCTCACTTTGTAGACCTTCAAATCAGCATTGTACTCACTGCTTACAACGTACACTTTTATGTCAGCAGAATACTCGCTATTGGTCGTATAAACTTTTTGAGAATATGCAGCAAATGTCGTAATGAACAGTGCCGCAGTAACGATAATATTTTTCATAGTAGTTAAATTGATTGTTTAAATGTACAGAATAATTGATTGAATGTCAACCCGAAATAATTGAAATCTAAAACAAAGACCCTTGGTTACTCTCTAACTCAAGCAAGAATTTTTTGCGCCACAATTTACCTCCATAACCAGTAAGACTTCCATCGCTTCCGATGACTCTGTGGCATGGAACTACAATCGATATTCTGTTTTGTCCATTGGCATTGGCTACTGCCCGAATAGCATTGATGTCTCCAATAGCTCTGGATTGTTCAAGATAGGAACGGGTAGATCCGAACGGGATGTTCAAGAGTTCATTCCAAACCTTGCATTGAAAATCTGTCCCGACGAATTCCAGCGGTAACTCAAACTTTTTTCGGGTTTTATCAAAATATTCAGACAGTTGGAGCTCGAGTTGCGTAATTAACGAATTCGAATTGTTCTCCTTTAGATCATGTTCTTTAAAAGCGGTGGTGTGCTTTTCTATACGTTTCGGATCATCATATTCGAGCATGCAAATTCCATTGGGTGTTGCTCCGGCGTGTAATTTCCCGAGGGGTGTATCAATGATTTTTGTTTCAATAAGCATTAAAAGAGGGGAGTGCCATTCGCGTCAGTTGTCAGAACATCGCTCATTAGATCGAAGAATGGTCGCATCTTCATGAAGGTGTCGTTGGCGCGGTCCACAAAGTCATCACGCATTACTTCTTCATCTGTAAAGTTTCTTCCAAAAATGAATTGCTTGTAACGCAACAAATCTACATCAGGATGCTCTTTGTCAAATCCTTTGGGAGCTGTTTTTAGCTGATCTCCCTTCAGTTCTCCAAATGTGTCGATGAATTCCTTACTTGTAATAATGCTTCTCATTTCGGATGCATCTGTTGCAATTTCTTCTCGAATTCTTAGAATGTCTTCCTTGTTCGGGCCCCAAAAACCACCACCAACGAATGATTTATCACCTGGCTCCATATGCAAGTAATATCCTCCTCTGAGTAATTTTGTAGCACGTTTGAAGCTAATTCCCCAATGTGATTTATAGGGTGATTTATCCTTTGAGAATCGGACATCCCTATAAATGCGTAAAACGCTCTTTTTCCCAGTAGGAGTTTCAATAATATCATGCTCATTCATTTTTGCGAGAAGATTCTCAGCAAAAGTGATGGTATTGGCATGTTGAACTTCGTACGTTTTTTTGTTGGCAGTGAACCAATCTCTATCATTGTTACTTTTTAATTTCTTTAAAAAAGCAATGTTGTCTTTTGTTATAGTCATGTTGTGTAGCTTATTTTGATAGCAAAATGAAACCGTGTCTCACTCCGTCGAAATGATTGTAAATCAATATACGAGAAATTTCCTTTTCGTGTTTTTTTCTCAACTCAATGTGTGGAAGAAATGCTTTTTCTCCATTCATCATATGTGCAGAAAGCCAAAGTGCAAATGCTGAGCTAGCACGATAATCTCCGGAAAGATTTTTGAATGAATAGCTATTTGTACTTGGCAGGAGATGATTTTCAACGTGACCATACCACTTTGATGGCTCAACATCTCCATTGTACCCTAACATTATTGAGTCGATATCTTCGGTGGTAAGGTTGTTACGCTCCAAAAGGTCATTGACGCATTTGTCCAATTCCATTTCCGTAGGATAGGTAATTTGGGCAACATCGTCAATCTTCGCATAGTAATCCGCTGGAGATTTCTCTAGAACAAATAGACTAGAACCTTCACCACAAACAGTTCCTTTTGTTGTCGATTGGATTAATTCAGTATCCTTTACGATTTCATCTTTGTATTTACCAGCCAAAGAATCTATGTTGTAATTGTAATCGGAAATCTCTTCAATTCCACCAATCAGCACTTTGTTTACGGCATTTTCATGGAAGAGTAACCAAGCATCCAAAACTGCATCTTCGAAGGCCAAACCACCATTAGTATAGGTGATGTTATATCCTCGATTTTTTCCCATCAAGGCTAACAGTCCAGCAACAGCATTCGGTGTACTTTGTACAAAGTTGGTCGGAGTTAAAATACCCTCGTCGTATTCTACAATTTGATTGAGAAACTTAATACAATCTTCCAATCCTCCATTTGCAGTCCCAATTATTACCGCATCGAGATCTTCATGTGTCTTCACCAAAGGAAGCCCTGCACCAATCCCCATACGAATCGCACGCCCCATTCTACGAAGCAATCCTTTCGGAATGATTTCCAAGTAGTCAGGTTCAATCACATTGTATACTTTCGCTTCGTGATCTACTTTTTCTCCAGTCAACAATTCGTTGTTGTAGGTTAACTGTGGCGATATAGCTTTAAGATCAGTGATGTACATACTACGATTTAGATAGGATGAGTGATGTACAATTGCCGCCAAATCCAAAGGAATTAGACATTACGTGATGTAGTTCTTTGGTTCCAATTTCTTCGATTGGTCGTGTACCATAATCGCTTATTGGGTCTGCACAGTTCAAACTTGGAAACAAGGCGTTGTTGCGCAATGCGAAAATGCTAAAAATTGCTTCGATGGAGCCTGCGGCAGCCAAAGTATGTCCTGTGTATGATTTAGTTGAATTATAAGGCGGGATTTGCTCGAATGTTTCATTGAAAGCGAACATTTCCGTTGTGTCATTATTAGGTGTTCCAGTTCCATGTGCGTTGATGTAATCAATTGCAGAACTTTCAATTCCACAGCTCTCTAACGCTCGTTCCATAGCTAATCTTGGGCCAAAAGCTTCATCAGAAGTTGCAGAAGGGTGGAAGGCGTCGTTCGAGTTTCCATAACCCGTTACCTCGGCCAATTTTTCTTTGTCCTGACAAACACTTTCCGCTTCCAGAACAAGATATCCCGCTCCTTCACCCAAAGTCAATCCATCTCTCGTATTATCGAATGGTTTACATGGATTTTCGGATAAGATCATTAAGGCATTGAATCCATTCACGGTGTACTTGGCCAAAGAATCCGCTCCTCCAACTACTACTCGTTTCAGTCTGCCAGCTTTAATTAATCGTGCTCCAAGCATGATGGCATTTGCCGAAGATGAACACGCTGTATTGATTGTTGAGGTATAGCCTTTAAAACCAAATTTCTTAATGATTCGTAAAGTATGTTCGCCACCGCCATAGGAAGTAACAAACTCTGATGGCTCGCCTTTCATGTTGGCATCTGCATACAATTCGTCCGTATTGGACATTCCTCCAACGGTACTAGATGAAATGAATCCGCAGTCAGTACTCATCATGTCTAATGAGCCTAAGTTTGCGCCGTCAATTGCTTCCTGACATGCAACATATGCGAGCAGTGTTGTTCGACTAAGACCTGTTTCGTTTTGAGCCTTAGCACTTGCTATTAGTTCTTCATTGCTCAATTTAACTTCTCCGAAGTTTAGGGAAGAGGTATATTTAGAATTGAAATGTTTTGCTTTTCCTATTCCAGATTGAGCATTATTCAGCTGAGTAAGGTTGGATGTAACATCATTACCAATTGCAGATATAATCCCAATTCCCGTTACAAAAACCTTCTCCATGAATGGTGGATTACTTTTCTTCCCTGTTGGCTATGATATAATCAACGATTGTGTTTACATCAACTAAAATTGTACGCCCTTCAGTTGGGTTCGTGATCTTAATTCCGTACTCTCTATCCAAAAGAACAATCATTTCAACTGAGTCAATAGAGTCAAGCCCTAATTCAGGTCCGAATAATGGCTCGTCACCCTTGATTTCCTCTGGCTTAATTTCCAAAAGGTTTAGGTATTCAACGATGTGCTTTTTAAGTTCAAGTGCTAATTCTTCTTTGCTTTGGCTCATTTCAAATGAAGTTTTGGATTTTAAGTTTAATGAATGTCAATAACTGACACGCTAAAATAAATATAATTAGGAAGATAAGTGCAGGTGAAAGCAAATACCAATCTCCTCCTTTTAAAAATAATGTGTAATAGCCTTCCAAACACCAGTGCATAGGTGAAATACTTCCTATCGTTTGAAGGTAATCTGGCATAACGAATGAAGGAACCCAAATCCCACCAATTGCTGCGAGAATAATGACTGCAATTGCACCAAACCCATTCGCTTGTTCTTGAGTTTTGGCGTAAGTTCCTACAAGCATCGCAAAACTAATTGCTGACATGGCGGAAAGAAAAGAAATGACGATGAGCCCTAGAATATTTGAAGGAAGCATCAATGATGGTAGTCCAAGTAAAGGGAATACGAATTTCCCCAATGCGAAAATGATGGCGAGCTGTGTCAAAGCAACAGTTACGTACATTACAATCTTACTGATCAGAACCAAGGAGAAACTTGCCGGTATCGTTTGCAGTCGAATGAAGCTACCACTCAAACGTTCTTTCACTATATTTCCTCCTAATGAAATCACCATGAAGAACATTGCAAATATGGACCATGCCGGAACGTTGTGTTGTGTTGAATTTGGAATAACCTGATTTGACGAAGTATTCGCTGATACTTGATTGATCTCTACTCGATTGTCCATGAATTGACTTTCCATATCCTCGGGTACTTGAACATACCCCATTTCGGCGTAGAGTCCTTCAATCATAAGGCGGTTTTCTAGAACACTGAGGTATGAATATACAGTGCTCAAAACTGAGTAACGGAAGCTTTCTTGCAATACAGGGTCGTAGTACAATATCAGTTCATCCATTTGAACTTCACTCATTTCTGTTCCTTCGATGATGTCGAATTCCTGCAGCATGCCAATACTGATATTCATTGCCTTGATGTCCAAATCAGCGGAAAATTCAGAAGGGATATGAATAGCAAGCATTTCGTCACCATCTAACAATGTTTGCTGAATTTGTTCTTGACTCAGACCTTCTCTTTCGTCAATCGTAAATGACCCAGAGCTATTCAGATAAGCAATTAGCGTGTCTCCGTGTGGTCCTTTGTCGTCATTGATAACGATGATCTCAATTTGATTTTCATTGACCAACTTGAACGTGCTGTCTTGAACGAGGGTGATGATGAAGACCAAAAGGATAGGCATCATATACATTAATAGCAAGCCTACCTTATCGTTGATAAGAAGAAGAAATTCTTTCTTTATGCTTGCTAACAATTTTGTCATTTAATCACGGTATTCGATTCCTGTTAGTTTTAAGAACAATGATTCCAAATTTGATTCATCATGTGTTTTAAGCAAGTTTGGTAAGGTATCATCTGCAATCACTTTCCCTATGTCCAAGAGTATAATTCGATTACAGAACCCTTGCCCCTCATTCATGTGGTGAGATGTATAGATGATTGTTGTTCCGTTCTTGTTTAATTCTTCCAAGTACGCCATGATGGCATTCTTGCTTTGCACGTCAACCCCAACTGTTGGTTCATCCAAAAATAGAATATCGGGATCGTTGATGATTCCTATTGCCAAATTCACTCGTCGTTTCATTCCTCCTGAAAACTTGCCTACCTTCTTATGTGTCACATGAGATAATCCAAGTACACCGAGTAAGTCTTCTATTTTTTGTTTGAGTTTCATTTTGGGAATCCCATACAATGTTCCGAAGTACATTAAATTCTGGTAAGGAGTTAATTCTGGATAGAAAGAGAAATCTTGTGGCACATATCCCAATTTGTACAACATTGACTTCAATGGAACTGCCTTACCATCCTTTTTAAAGCTGACGTCGCCGCTAGATTGAGGAATGATACCACAAAGAATTGAGATCAAGGTAGTTTTTCCCGCGCCGTTTGGCCCAAATATCCCGAGTTTATCTCCTTTTGTTATGGTGAATGTTGCACCGTCGAGACTGCATTCCGAAGCTTTTGGGTAGGTTTTCGAAAGGTCTATTATCTCAACAAAGGCGCTCATTTTACTAGAGTTTGATTTTTGACAAATCCTGAAAGGCTTTTTTCTCTAATGCTGAAATTTCGTTCATGATATCCGCACAATCGTCAAAGTCCTTTTGAGCGGTGATTCTCCCTTTGTAGATTCCTGCCATCTGCAGTGCACTGTCTCTCCAAAGATCACCTGATTTCGTGAATTGTTCTGAAAAGCCGATTAATTTGTCATTGCCTAATTTCTCGCTTGCCTGCTCTAAGAACGCCGCATAGAGAAATCTAAATCCACCACCACCGGTTCCAATCTCTTCTTGCATTCGAACAATTTGACCAAGGAATAATCCACCAGTTCTTTCACCATATTGATCTCTCCACTTTCGTACTTTGCTCGCCGTATGATTGATTCCACGAACACCAGCAATTTTTGTAGGAATTCTCAACATGTCACGTACGTTTCTGTTGATTCCCTTGACAATCCCTTTGCGCAGCATTTCATCTGTAACGATGCCTGCTTTCTCAGGATAGTAAATATGACCTTTAGGAGCCATTGGTCCTTTGGAAAAACGAACTTTTTCTAGCTCAGCTTTGGTCAAGGAAGTGGTTGTTTCCATGACTGGATCACTCACCAAATAATCATCTCCATCCTTGCCAAATACAATAAGGTTGTGCGCGTTGAAGTGAAAGCGGTATTCCTTTGGGAAATACATTAGATGAAATACACCAACTTGACATCCAACAGAAATTCCTTGATCAACTTTCTGATCTAGAAATAATTGTGCAGCTTCTGGAGTTTTAAATTTCTTGTGAACGACAGGTACATTTAAGACTTTACATGTTCGCTTGAAAATTGCACCAGGCATAGAACGGAATGAAATAGCTGGTCCGCCATTCACTTTCAAAAATGGAATATGAATGTAGAACAATCCAGAACCTATTCCGAACGCCAACGGTTCTGTCATAAAGTCCAGACCTTGTTGTTGAAGCAAGTTAACCGTCACACCGTTTTCACAATGTGCCGTTTGTATGTGTTTGAAATTTTCCACTAAGTATTGAAATTCTTAAAGTCCTCCAAAGTTACTTCAAATACGTCCGCATACACTTGGAGTTTCTTGTCGCTTAGTTTTTTAAATACCGATGGTTTCATATGACGTTTGATTTGCCAACTTCTGAAACCAGTATAACCAGCCAATACAGGAAGGTCCATTAATTTTAACTCTAAGTAGTAGAGTACAGGACTAGCTTTGTCATTCAGGACTTTTTGTTTTGCTTCCTCTACGCGACGATCGATTTCTTCCCAAGCTTTATCAAGGGCGATTTTTTTTGTTTCCCAACCTGTGCTTAGGTCCGTTTCGTATTTTCCGTCCTTGTTTTTAACGTAACAAACTTCCCGAGTGAAATTCTCTAGTGCGCTTTTATCTTGAGGAAGTTCTTCTTTCTTCATGATTAACAAACTGTCAATAAGCTGAACACGTATGAAAAACGTGAGCTTTCCGGAACAGCTAATAAAACCTTGTCGCCAACCTTCAGTTTACCGCTGTTGAATAGTTCATCGACCATTAGGTAAATTGAACCAGCTCCAACATTTCCTTTTGATTTAAGGTTCGTATACCAACGTTCTTTTGGAATGTGCATGTCACATTCGACAAGCATATCGTAAATCTTATCTTCAAAGAAATAGCTAGACATATGCGGAAGGAAATAGGTAATATCGTCCACATTAATCCCTCTATCCTTAATTGATCGTTCTAATTTTCTAAATCCAAGACTGATGATGTTTTCACCTAAAAGTTTAACATCTTGCTTGATGCTTAATATTGATTGTTCGTTCAATTCTCTTGGAGAATAATCCATGTAGCTCTTAAGCGATCCATCTTCTAATTTGTCCGATGCCATGTACATACACGGTTCCGCTTCATTGGCGAAAGAAAATGCTTCAATCCAATCAACACGTAAAGAAACGCCTTCAGTACTTTTCTCAGACTGCATCATGAAAGTAGCAGCACCATCTGATAACATCCAACGTAAAAAGTCTTTTTCGAAGGCCAAGTAAGGATTTTGCTCTAGCTCACCCATTTTTTGAACCTCCAATTCAAACTGCTCTGCATGGAGAGAACGAGACAAACGCTCAGATCCTGAACAAACGGCCTTTTTTACTTCACCAAGTTTCAATGCCATGTATGCGTACTTGTACGCGTGCATTCCAGAGCAACAAACACCTGAAGGAGAAGTTACCTCTATGACACCAGTTTCTGGTAACCATCCATGAACCATTACACCGTGTGAAGGCATCATTTGATCAGGAGATGAAGTCCCACACGTCAAAAGTTCAATTTCTTTTAACTCCTCTGGATTATTGTTGGTAAGGTTTCGAACTGCAAGAGAAACCATTTCTGCATTAGTATGCGTCGCATTTCCTTCCTTGTCGATCGCATAATAACGATTTTGAATTCCGTTGTTACGTAACACGATACGTCGTGATTTAGAAGCTTGCTCTCCAATACATCCCAAGAAAGATTCCATCTCATCATTTGAGACGGCTTCGTTTGGAAGGAAGTGTGCAGTTCTTGTTATATAAACTTCTGACATTCGTGTATTAAAATTGGTCGCGTAAAAGTACTTCTTTTTATTTTTTTTCACCAGCAAAAAACGGGAAGATTTGGTTCCTATTTCTTAATAATTCCCAAATAGCTGTAATGTTCCTTTTTCTTACGAATGGATGCACCTGTAAATGGGCGAATTAAAATGGTGTAAATCAGCAGTAATATTGGTGCAACTCCGAACAATGCAAAGTTGAGATAGAAGCGAAAAAAGCGAATCCAGAATTTTCTGTTTTTCCCTTCTGATTCTTTCTTTTTTATAGCTGCAGCCCAGATATTGAATATTTTCTTTGCTCTTCCTTCAATGAATAATATGTTGGTGCTAATGCGTACGCCTCCTGTGTCTATTGACCGTTTTTGAAAATTTTCGAGATTGTCTTCTTCAAGACAATTGTTGAGGACTTCACCATAGACTGAAGCACCGTTTATATCTTCATCAGAAACTCCAGGTAACGGGAATATTCCCCATTTCCGTGTTTTCTTCCCAGTTAACATCCAATGTACAATGCTAACGGCCGACAAATGATTTGGTGCTCGGTCAATTAAAGCAACATTTCCTTTCATTTCTGCACCAGCTTCCTGAACTAATTTGACAACACTGTCATGGGCATTCAACCACATGTTACGCGCACCAATCACAGTTATAATTGGAGTGTTTTTAGCTACTGCTTTAAATAATGGGTGCTTTAAAATTGATGTTGCAGGAAGTGAAGGGGAGAGAAACCATGGTTGATAACCGAGAATTATTAAGTCGTATTTCTCTTCTTTCAATTCGAACGGTTTCAAAGCAATTGGCTCTTCCAGTACCGTCTCAGGCATTGCATCATAGAAATTGTCAGTACTCCATGGGAATTCAAAACCTTCAACCAATTCAACTTTTATTCTATCCATTTCAACATTCTCAAGTGGAGAGAGGAAGTTGTCTAGAATTTCATCAAGTTGCCCTGACTGAGAATAATTGATACTTAGAATCTTTTTCATAAAGTAGCTGTTCGCTATTTAAGTTTACTCGAAGATAAATTTTCCGATTGTTTTGCATACTCACGAATTACTTTTTTAAGCGTTACGTTGAGCGAACTGTATGACTTGTAAATAATTTCTAGATCCTCTTCAATGTTATCTGAATACTTTAAAATCTTAGGACTGTTCTCCTGTATTGCAAAACGTAGGAATCTAAATTCGCCATTTTCAGGAAATAGTGCGATGACTTTTTCCAAAAGCTCTTTACCTTCTTTGAAAACAGCCATTTTATCTTTCGGTGTTTTTTGGAATTGAGACCATTTCATGGTCAATGCTCCAATATATGCATCCATTTCAGAATTTGGCTTCAGGTTTTTTAATTTATTTAACTCGCCTTCCATCTCTTTCTGAGAGTTAGACTCAAAGGCTCTGTAAAAGCCAAGTCTGTCGATTTTAGCAGGAACCGAAATCGTGAATGAAACAAGTAAAATAGCCAGTGTTTTAATCATCCGTTTATTGTGTTTGTCACAAACATACAATGATTTTGCCAAGTTTGTTGATAGATTGAAGTTTCCGAAAGATTTTGAAACTCGAATGCTAGGAATTCTTCTAGTTTTGCAGTAACAGAAGAAAAGTCACACTATGCTCTCCGAAATCAACGGATGTATTATCGTTCCTACGTATAACAATGCAAAGACATTGAGCCGTGTCTTGGATGGAGTTCTGACAATGATTGGTGATGGAACATTGATTCTTGTCAATGATGGTTGTACTGATAACACTTCTGAGGTTCTGAAATCTTACGAAAACCGAATTGAAATCATCGAATACGGAACTAATCGTGGCAAAGGATATGCTTTACAGCAGGGATTTAGAAAGGCAATAGAACTTGGGTTCGACAATGCGATCACCATAGATTCAGACGGTCAACATTTCCCTGAAGATTTGTCATTACTTATCGAGAAATCGAAGGAAGATCCAGGTTGTGTTGTGATGGGGTCACGAAACATGGATCAGGAAGGCGTCCCAGGCAAAAGCTCTTTCGGAAACAAATTTTCTAATTTTTGGTTTAGATTAGAGACATCAATCACGTTGCCAGATACACAAACTGGTTACCGATTGTATCCGTTGCAACCGATGAAGAAAATGAAATTCTTCACAAAGAAATTTGAGTTTGAAATTGAGATCATCGTTCGATTGGCTTGGAAGAGAGTGAAATTTCATGCCGTTCCGATTAGGGTGACTTATGACATGGATGAGCGCGTTTCTCACTTTCGACCTGGGCGTGATTTTTTCAGAATTAGCGTATTGAATTCAATATTGGTGCTTGGAGCCTTATTGTACTTTTATCCGAAGAAGTTATTTTCTCTAGATACTTTGCGTAAGATCAAGGAAGAAACTATCAAACCTCAGGAATCTAATTTGCGCAAAGCGCTTTCAATCGGATTTGGTTTCTTTATGGGAATAATTCCTTTATGGGGCTTTCAGTTGCTGATTGGAATTCCTTTGGCTGTCGTTTTTCGATTAAATAAGGTTTTGTTCATTACCGCAGCAAATATTTCTATTCCTCCAATGATTCCGTTCATTATCTATGCGAGTCTTTTATTTGGACAGCAGGTTGTAGCAGGTGAAATTGACCATGCAACTATGTTCTCTTTGTCTATGGATAATCTTGGTGACAACGTGATGCAGTATTTTGCAGGAGCAACATTACTGGCCATTTCTGCCTTTATTGTAGGGTTTATTGTAAGCTTTATTTTACTGAAAATCCTTAGAAAGGAGCCGAATCGATAAATGTTCGAGTTGAATTATAAAGCCAGTAAGAATCAGCTATAAATCGCACTCATTTTCAAAAACGAAGTAGTTTCATTCTTGATCACTGCTGCAACCTTTAAGCTTCCGTCTTCTTGTTCGCTTATCTTCAGCCAAACGTTCACGTCAGCATCATTCTCCGGATTCAAAATTGCCAAGAACTTACAGTTTCCCATAGATTTCAAAGCAAGATCCTTATCAGTGTGAACTTTCATTAATTCTTTTACAATTTCCATTTGGGCAACTCCTGGTGTTACTGGATTGTCAGGGAAGTGGCCTTTGAAAATGGCATGTTCGGCGTTCAATTGAATCGCGAAAGTTACTGCTTCTTCATCTTGAGAAGATGAAATGATAGTGTAGAAATCGTCTTTGAATAACATTAGAACTTGGTGAAATTTGTGTCGCTTAACTCGCCATTAAAAGTAACATTTGAAAACGAATAGACAATTTTATCAGCGTCACTTTCCTTTAAAGTCATCTGGCTTAATTTGAGTGTCTTTTTGTTAAAAATCATCTCAACGCTTGCAATGTATTTAGACATTCTAGAGCTTTTCGGAACAAGGATCAGCTTATAGCTTTCGCTGTTTTCGAAATAGCTAATTTTAAATTCACGTTCGTTCAAGAATTCACCGCTAAAAAGCTGAATCATCAATGATTGTACTTTCTTAATGATTTGATTGGAAGCGGCATTTTTAACCTCATGTCCATCCTCTTGCATACGAACTTTCGTTCCGTTTATTAGCACAATCTGCTTCTTTGGTGCAAAGTGTTCCCAACGAATTTTATTGTCTTTCTTATACTTGAGTATTCCAGTTCCGATTTTCGTACTATTGAACATACTTGAAAATACTTCCTCCTTAAATTTCGCTGAAATGGTCAAGGTATTGGTCGCTGAAGCATTGATTTTTTTCTTGCAATCAGTTGGATCTTTAATTCTTGTGTACGATTGGGCATTCGCTCCAAGGGCTCCAAACAAGAAGATCAATAACAAAAATTTACGCATCGAATATTGTTTTAATGTTATCGGACGAAGCAAATAGTATACCATTCGACTTTGCCGATGTAATGTATGTGTCTAAGGCATTTGCTGAGACATCCAAGTTGTCGTGTAAAAGAACAATGTTTCCCGGTTTTGTCATAGAAACTAAGCGCTCATTCAATTTGCTTGATTCTTTGTGAACCGTGTCGTAGCTTCGAACTGTCCAGCCTATGCACTTCAGTTTCATCTCTTTGAGAATACTGGCATAATTGGGGTTGGTATATCCAATTGGCGGACGGAAGAATTGAACTTGCTGTCCAGAAATTTTCCAAAGTGCTTCTTGGGCTTTTGTCAATTCTTTTCTGAGTCGTGATTTGGAGTACATCGACATGAAATTGTTGTGATTGTACGAATGATTCCCAATTAAGTGTCCTTCAATCACTATTCGTTTTATAATTTCTGGATGTTGTTCAGCTTTCTCTCCAATGACAAAGAACAAGGCTTTCACTTCATGTTTAGCCAAAATGTCTAAGATTTTAATTGTGTTTGTTGGGTGAGGACCATCATCGAATGTCAACAAACATTTGTCAGAGCTAAGTTCGGTGGTTGATTTAAGAAAGTAATTGTATTGCATAAACAATACTCCCAAACTGAGCGCAACGAAGAAAATGAATGTAACTCCTATCAGCATTAGAACGAAGTAGTCGTTGTCGCGCAAAAAGAGACATATAAGCGTTACTGAGAGTGCGTAGAGCAGGATGTTTACTCTGTGCTTCATCCTTTTTGAATCAATGTAAGTCCAAGTTTCCCTTTGCACATTTCATTTACAACTAAGACGTATTTAGCATCCTTGGAAGCAAGATAATCATGAGCAATATGAACGGCGAAAGCTGGAGCACTATAGTGAGTTCCAGAATAAGCCAAATAATTCATAGATGTAACACCAGCAGGAATATTCATACGAGTTTCATCATCTGAAAGCACAAGATCAAGGTCTGAAATCTCTAAGCCTTGTTGAGCAAGAAATTCACGTACAGAGGTCTCGACGTCTTTTGTGTTAAAGTTGGTATAAACAGCTTTAACTCCAATATTCGACTTATTGTTTTCAGAAGAAATCGCAAAGAATGACGCTCCAGAAGTCAAAGGGGATTTATCAGAAATTAAATCTGGCTGAAGTAATTCCAGAAATGGAATGTGCTCATCTGCTGCACCAACAAGTACGTTCTTTTTTCCTTCATCAACACATAGTATTGCATCTATCATCGCTACTTCAAATGACAGATTGTTTTGTGTATGCGTCATGTTGTACGCATGATTTCCTAATCCTAATGAAATCTGTCCGCCAATTGTATTGTGTGTGGACTGTATAAAAGCAGTTGGCGATAAAAAGTCACTTGTTGTCGTGAGAATTGTAGTTAAGAACTTCTCGGTATCTCTTAAGCAACCCAAAGCAGTTCCGACTGAAATTGCGTCAAAGTCATTATCTACAGTCTTTCGGCATTCTATTGATGCTGTAAGCCCCATACGTAAAACAGGACTTAATCTTCTCAACGAAGTTGGAGGAATAAATTCCTTATAAGCAGGAGCGATAGGTTCACTTTTCTCTCCAAGTATCTGGAGTCCATCAAAAATATTCTCAGATCTAAATGAATCTTGATGCGAAATTGATGATATGGCGTGAATGTAATACATGATCAAACAGCGCTTAAGATTATTGTTGAGTTGTTTCCTCCAAATCCAAATGAATTTGAAAGTACATGTTTCACTGTTCTATTTTCTTCGAACGATTGTTGGGGTATAAGTCCAGTTTCTTCAATCGCCTTGTTGAAATTTAAATTAGGGTAGAGGTAGCCGTTTCGAATTGCGAGAATGGCAAATACTGCTTCAATTCCACCAGAAGCTGCTAGTGTATGTCCCGTATAGGATTTTGTAGAGCTAAATGGAGGGATATTATCACCAAAAATTCCTTTGATGGCTTGTGATTCTGACAAATCGTTGTTCGGAGTTGCTGTGCCATGAGCATTGATGTAATCAATATCTCTAGCAGATAATCCAGCGACGTTCAATGCTTCTTCCATTGATAATTGAGCTCCATGACCGTCAGGCGACGAGGCTGTTTGGTGAAAAGCATCTGAAGCGTTACTCCAGCCAGAAAGTACGGCCAAAGGTTCTTTTTTGGTAATGGAAATTGACTTATCCGATTCCAGTACAATGTAACCAGCGCCTTCTCCCAAATTCAATCCTTTTCTAGATTCATCAAATGGTTTACACCATTCGTCATCAAAAATCATCAAGGATTTAAATCCAGCAATTGTAAATGCCGTGAGTCCATCTGTACCTCCAACAATCACTCGATCTAAAGATCCATTTCGAATCATCCGTGCGCCCATCATTATTGCATTTGTAGCGGATGAACAGGCAGTTGAAATGGTATTAATAAATTCACTTATTCCAAGTTCTTGAGCTATTTGCTCGCTTCCAACGCCACTTGAATGATGCTTGTAATTGTCAGGATTGTGACCGTCTTGATCCAAGTATTTCTTGTACTCTGCCTCACTGATGTCCATTCCACCAACGGAGGTTCCCGAAATTAATCCGGTACGAACGTCGTCTAGTAAGGCATGTCCTTCAAAGGCTTGTTTTGCTGCAACCATTCCCAGAAGGGCAGTGCGTGACCCATCCGTGGACAAATTGTAACGTTTTTTCAGTTCCGAGTTGCTCAAATGAATGGCTCCAACATTGTATTTTTTACTATGAGCAAGTCGACCGCGTTCAATCCCTGTCTTTTCATTGCGAAGTGATTGAATACTATCGTCGGCTCCGTAGCCAATGGAAGAGATTAAGCCATAACCGGTAACGTGAATTTTCATCCGTTATCTGTTCTTTTCAATGTAGGCAGCTAGTGAATCTACAGATTGGAAAATTTCTTTCCCTTCGCTTGGGTCTTCAATTTTGATACCGTAATGCTGCTCTAGCAAAACAATAAACTCTAAGGCATCAATTGAATCTAAACCAAGTCCTTCATCACCAAAAAGTGATATCTCATTTTGGATATCTGCAGGTGTCAAATCCTCCAAATTCAGTTGTTCAATAATTTGTTCCTTAAGCGTTTCTTTAAGATCACTCATCTTCTTATTGTTTATAGTAATTAAGTAATTCGTCTTTTGTAATTTCTCCTGTTGTATTGTCTACCATAAACAAGAGACATTCTTCATTTTCGTTCGCCGCATCAACCCATCCACAAAGGCAAGCTTTTGCACCTTTACTAAGGTAAAAGTTAATTTGATCTATGAAAAACTCTGGATCAAAATTTTCATGAATAAAGAAAATATTTTCACCGTACCATTTTTTAAAAATGGATAATTCTCCTGTTAAAATATTTGGTAAAGTGTAGACAAATAGGGAAGGGCTTGGACTTCCTTTTACCGTATAGCTTTCCAAGTATTTTTGATCAGTATCGTAGCTCGAGTATGTATTTGCGAAAAGCATTGCGATCTCGTCATCCTGAAATCTGTCCGTTTCTATAACTTGTTCGAGGTACTGGAAAGATAAAAAAGCCATTTTGGCCAAAGCATCCATTTTATGGAATTTTGGGTAATCGATCTTCAGTGAAGAATACAATTCCTTTTTCCAATCATCTGAGCTGGCCAGCAATTCTGTTTTTGACTCGTTGTTAACAATAACTCCTTCTTTACTAACTTTACAGGCTCCTAGAATTCTCATACGCTCTTTTTAATGATTAGAGAAGCGTTTCCACCACCAAATCCTGATGCCGTTTTCAATGCTACTTTTGTATTCTTCTGGATGTTTTCTTTTAAAACATTGATCTGTTTACTGGTTCCAGTCTCCTCAAATCCTATACTCCTTAAGAGTAGACCATGTTCCATCATGAGCATCGTAGAGATGATTTCAATAACTCCGGCTGCACCAAGTGTATGCCCAAAGTATCCTTTCAGACTATTCATCGGGACATTGTTCAATCCCAATCGATCAAATGCAATGCTCTCCATCTCATCATTGAAAAGAGTTCCAGTACCATGAGCCGAAATGAAATCGATATCAAAACTGTTGATGCCTGAACGCTGCAAGGTTTTATTTACTGATCGGTATAAGCCTTCACCGGTTCTTGATGGACCAGAAATATGGTTGGCATCATTCGATGAAGAACCCCCCAAATATTCAACATGAAACAAGTTTTCTGGTTTGTGCTTACTCACGATAATTGTTCCTGAGGCTTCGCCAATGCAAATTCCTTTTCTGTTTTTATCGAAAGGTTGACTCGGCTCTGCGCTCAATGCGAACAAAGATTGAAAACCATATATGATAAAATCGGTCAAAACGTCAATTCCAATTACGACAACCGTATCATATTTTCCAGCATTGATGTAATCTGATGCCGTGTTAATTGCCAATACTCCAGATATGCACGCATTGGAAATAATAACTGGCGCTGAAGCTGGATTGAGTCTTTCGTTTAAAATTTGTCGAGTGGAAGCGAAAGTGTCATTGGGAAGATCAGTGATATCTGCCTTCGTGGAACTCAATATGATTAACGTGCGCGGATCTGAAAACAGCTGTTCACCATTTTGTTCAATGAGCTTCTCGCACGTAAGATTGAGTAATTCTCTGTATCGGTTGTTGGAAGTCAATGTTTCCATTTTCCCCAATGGCCAATCTTCTTTATTGAAACCAGAGCCTTTTATTTTTTGAACGCCAGACTTACCTTCACGCATATTGGCAAAGTTTTCTGAAACCGTAGTTCCTAGTGGAGTAATTAGTCCACCATATGACAGGTAGATTTGACTCATTCTTCTTTCCAATTTTGCAATGCTTCCCAATCCGTATAGAATTTAGGTTTGATTAATTCTAACAAATCAGTTTCCTTGTCCAAGAATACTTGCATCGTTTTACCTTTTGCGGCTATTTTACCAGTAGACAAGTTCGTAACCTCGAATCGGAAAACGATTTTTGAAGCCGGATGTTTTTCTAAGATTGCACGAACTACGGCATTTTGACCGTAATAAATAGAAGCTTTATGGTTGATCTCTGACTTTACAATTGGTGTAAAATATCCTTTGTTGTACATATCTAGGTATTCCATTCCAAATTCCTCTCCAAAGTGCTCGCGCGCATCTTCGAAAAATTTCAGATAGTTACCATGCCAAACAACTCCCATTGCATCTGTTTCACTGAAGCGAACAGAAATTTCTATGGATGATTCAAGTATTTTCATGCAATGACGATTTTCATTTGACACTCAAGCAATTTTTGATCGCCCACATATGCACTTCCTTGAACTAAGTGAATTGCGTCAAATGTATTCAGTATTTCAATTTTTGTCTCAATAGTAGCACCGTTTTCAGGTAACGACTCAACGGTCAATCTAGACACGGCTCCGATAAATCCAAGTTGACCTTCTCCTTCTCCCTTCAG
Organism: Crocinitomicaceae bacterium; assembly: GCA_033791225.1. Lineage (GTDB taxonomy): Bacteria > Bacteroidota > Bacteroidia > Flavobacteriales_D > Crocinitomicaceae > UBA4466. The sequence goes on along the minus strand of JASJHD010000012.1, from coordinate 626,074 downwards.
GCTATTCACATATCCAAATCCAGCAGCGCAGGTCTGTGCTATATTTTCAACTACAGCCGATTCTGATAACACATCATTCTCCAAAAAGATGTTATCATCTTCAATGGTAAATGCGCTTTCAAATCCTTTTTCATCAGCGGAAGCCAAGCTGTCAATCATAACGAATGGCGCTCGCTGTGGGATGAATCGTGTAATATTTTCTTTTTCAATTAACATAGTAGTCGTAAAAGTTAAACCACTGCGCTGGGTACTTTTGTACCATAGTTTCTAAGTGACTCACGTATGCTTGTGCAATCGTTTCTTCTGAATCAGCTTCGGTGATTGGATCAGTTGCGAAGAGATCATAGTGAAATTTAGAACCTTTTACAGCGTATACAAAGGTAATCGGAACTTTGAATTTTTTAGCTAAAATGAACGGACCAGCAGGAAATTTTGCTTTTCCACCTAAAAAATCCATTTCGAAGTTTTTCCCCTTTGCCAGTGCACGATCTGCATGAATGGCAATAAATTCATTTCGTTTCAGCGCTTTATGCATCAAAATTAAATGTGACAAGTCGTCCCTGATAGGGATGAGGTTGTACTTTGATCCGCCAGTTTTCAATTCTAAAAAGGCCTTCACTTTTTCTACTTCAGCATCCATCATAACAATGTTGATTGTACTGGTAATTCTCTGATGTATTAAGTTTCCTGCATTTTCCCAGTTCCCAACATGACCAGAAATTAAGATTGCTCCCTTTTGATTTTCGTGCAGTTCACGCAGCACTTTTTCATTATTGAAGGTATGCGTAAATGATTTTTTCTTTTTCGTGAGCATGGCAATTCTATCAATCAGGGTTTGTCCAAAATTATAGAATGTCTTGTAGGTGATTTTGCGTGCTTGTTTTTTTGTAAATCCGAATCCAACCTGATAAAAACGTATCAAGCCATCACGTTGTTTTGGCATGAACCAAACGTAATACGCTGATACTATGTAACAAAAAAAGTAGGAAATATTGAGTCCAAACGTGCGGATACAGAATATGAAGAATTTATATCCCCACAGGGAGCCTTTCGTTTTTCCGTCCCATTTATCCATTGGACTCTATGCCGCTTCGGCTAGTTTCTTTTCAACGAGGTCGTAAAAGTCGTTAAATGTATCGATGGCTTTGAAATCGTCAGCTGTAGGTTTGAAACCAAGATTCTCTTCGATAACAACTACAAGGTCAACGTAGTCAAGACTGTCAAGATCGAGCGTCTTTTGTAAATTGCTCTCCTCCAAAATAGTACTGTCGTCTACTTCGAATTCCTCTGATAAGAATCGTTTTGTTGTTGTGATAATCTCTTCTCTATTCATAATGTGATGTACAATGGTCTGTTATTTTACGAATTTTTTGACAATTAATGAAGAATTTGTTCCGCCAAATCCAAAAGAGTTTGATAGAAAGCAATCAATTTTCTTCTCTTGAGTTTCAGCAACTACATTAATTTTCGCAGAATCTTCGTCCGGTGTTTCAAAGTTAATATTTGGCGCGACAAAATCGTTCTCCATCATCAATAATGAATAGGCGATTTCACTTGCTCCGGCCATCCAACATTCGTGACCAGTCATGCTTTTTGTTGAACTTACAGGTACAGAGCCTCCAAGTACAGAGTGAATTGCTTGTGCTTCCATTGAGTCTCCAACTGGTGTCGATGTGGCATGTGCATTCACATAGTCAATATCTTCTCGACTTAAGCCGGCTTGTTTCATAGCCATCGAAAGCGATCTGAATTGACCATCAAAATTTGGGTTCGAGATATGTTCTCCATTCGATGAGAATCCATATCCAATTAGTTCTCCTAGAATAGGTGCACCCCTTTCAAGTGCTGATTCTAATGATTCAATGATAACTGTTGCAGCACCGCCAGAAGGAACCAATCCATCACGATTAGCATCAAATGGGCGAGCAGCTTTTTCAGGTGCATCGTGATTTACAGAAAACGCTCCCAATCCATCAAAGCTTGCCATAGCGTATACGTTGATTTCTTGCGCTCCACCGCAAACAACACGGTCTTGTAATCCTTGTTTGATAAGTAAGTATCCCATTCCAATAGAATGTGATCCAGATGCGCAGGCAGCGCTTAGCGTAAGATTGATTCCTTTCAACTTGTAAATAGTTGAGAGGTTCATGTTAACCGTACAGTTCATATTTTGGAAAATGTCTCCACTTCCAATAAGCGTTGTGTCTTTACGAGCTCTTACCTTGTCAACGGTGTCAATTACTGCTCCAGCAGTACTGTCATTTCCGTAAATAATTCCGGTTTCATTTTTCTCCAAAAAGTCAACATCAAGTTTTGCTTGTTCAAGCGCTTCTTTTGTTGACATGTATGCAAACTTTGCAGGTTGATGCATTCCGACGCGCTCTCTTCTAGATAAAAATGGCTTTAGATCAGGATCTTCGACCATCCCAGTTAAACAAGATCGGTAACCGAATTCTTCACGAACTGTATCATAGATGATTCCACTTTTACCATTTCGAAGAGAATGCAAAACTTCTTCCTTCCCGTTACCAATGCACGAGTAAAGTCCAATTCCTGTTATGACAACTCTTCTATTCATGTTAAGCGTACAATCCTCCGTTAATATTAATTACTTCACCTGAAATGTAAGATGCTTTATCTGAAGCAAGGAAACTTGCTAAGTGAGCAACTTCTTCGGCAGTACCAAATCGTTGAGCCGGTACTATTCTTTTCAATTGTTCTTCATCCAGTCCACTAGTCATGTCCGAAATAATAAATCCTGGAGCGATTGCATTCACTGTGATCTTGCGTTTAGCAATCTCTTGGGAAAGTGCTTTCGTTGATGCTATCATCGCTCCTTTTGCAGCAGAGTAATTTGTTTGTCCAGGGTTTCCTTTCAAACCAGAAAGTGAAGCCACATTTATAATACGTCCAGAGCGCTTTCGTAACATTTTGCGCAATACTGCTTGCGTGCAGTTGTACATTCCCTTCACCGAAATATTTATTACACTGTCCCAATCTTCTTCAGAAATCATTGGGAATATGTTGTCTTTTGTAATTCCAGCATTGTTGACCAGTACTTCAACGTAACTTTCAGGATTTTTTTCTGTCCATTCTTTCATAGCACCTTCAACCGCTGCTGAATCAGCAACATTGAATTGCAGAAGTTCTCCGGAACCACCATTTTCTTCAATTTCTTTCAGTGTTTGATTGGCTGCATCTACATTCGATGAAAAATTGATTAAAATATGTAATCCGTGATCCTTCGCCAATTGTATAGCGATAGCCTTTCCAATACCTCTAGAAGAACCTGTAACTAGCGCACATTTCATAATTCGATGTTATTTGATCTTAATAAATCTGTCACATTATGAATGTTTCCAGCTTGTGGCACATCTTCCATAACAACTGGAGCCACTTCACGAACCATTTTGAATATCTTTTGAGTCTTAGGGCCAAGGCTATTGCGTTGATCGTCATCCAATAAGTCAATTGCTTGACAAACGGCCATCATATGTACAGCCATTACTTGGAAACCATTTTCAATTACGTGGCGTGCCATCATGGCGCTATTTGTCCCCATACTTACAATGTCTTGATTGTCATTGTTGTTTGGAATACTGTGAACATACATTGGGTTCGAAAGTGTCTGACTTTCAGCCGTAGTAGAAACAGCAGTAAATTGCATTCCTTGAATTCCAAAGTTGAATCCTAAGGTCATTTTATTTAAAAATGCTGGAAATTTCCCATTTAGTGGAGAATTCAGCAAGAAATTCAATTGACGTTCAGCCAACATTGTCAAACGTGTGATGACAATCTTCACTTTATCCATTTCCAGAGAAACGTAATCTCCATGGAAATTTCCTCCGTGGAATACATTTTGGTCTTCAACACTTACAACTGGATTGTCATTTGTTGAATTCAATTCATTTTCAAGAACATCCTTAGCGTTATCTAATGTTTCAAGAACTGGTCCTAAAATTTGTGGTACACATCTTATTGAATAGTACTCTTGAATTTTTCTACTGAACTTCTTACGTCCCATCTCTGCATTGTCCTTGAACAACTCTTCGCGTTGACGAATTAAGTTACTGTCAACAAGGAAAGAACGCATTTGAGCTGCAATTTTGTGCTGACCTTTGTGACGCTTCACTTTGTTTAGTCCCTCCGAAAAAGAATCGTCAAATGCTTCCATAACTTCATTGATAATTGCCGAACTGGCAACAGACCAATTTAATAGACGATACGCATAAATTAGGTTAATGGCACCAATTCCCGTCATACAAGAAGTTCCATTCATTAATCCAAGGCCATCACGTAATTGAACATTCAAAGGTGCAATTCCTTTTTCCTTTAAAACTTCACTTGTTTCTTTTCTCTCGCCATCAACATAAACATGACCTTCACCGATGAGGTTCAAGGCCAAGTGTGCTAACTGAACAAGATCGCCACTAGCACCAACACCACCGTGAGAATAAATTTCAGGATTGATTCGGTTATTTAAAAATTCGACTAATTTCTCAATTACACCAAGACTAATTCCAGAATTTGCTTGCAAGAAATTGTTAATTCTAGCAACTAGAGTCGCTCTAACGTATTCTTCCCTTAAAACGGCGCCAGCTCCACTTGAGTGACTACGAATTAGGTTGTATTGAAGCTCATTGAGTTTATCATCATCAATTTTGAATTGTGCCATTGGTCCAAATCCAGTGTTGATTCCATAGATGATCTTGTCGTTAGAAAATTCTTTTAAAAAATCGAATGAAGCGTTGATCTTTGATATTAAATCTTCATTCAGTTTGAATTCTTTAAAATTCAGCGCGTACTTCTCAATATCCGCTAAGCTTATTTCGTTCATAATTGGTTATAAGTCTGGTCTTATTTAAATTTCTAGTTGCAGTAGCAAAATTAATATGCAAAAATAGTCTTTTTGACCGAAAAAAAAACCACTTGAATCAAGTATTGATTAACCGGTAGATTTTTCAATGAAACGGGGACTTTACTGCTTTATTTTTAGTTCTAAAATTGTATGGAAACTATCCCCTTGAAGATGGTGCTCATCCACACATTCAAATCCTGCTTTTTTTATGATGTATTTCATGGCTGACGAAGAGTACATTTTACTATTCCCATTTGCAATAGCTGTGAAATAAAGTGATGTTGCCACCAGACTGAATTTCGCTGCTGGAAAACGTTGATCATCAATAAATGTTTCCATGATATAAATACGGGCCTCAGGAGAAATTTGTTCACGAATCTTAAGTAAAATTTGTTCAATCTCCTCTTCACTGAAACAATCCAAGAATTGACTCATCCAATAAACATCTGCTCCAGCAGGAATTTTCGAAGATGGATCTAGTAAGTCAATTGTTTGATATTCAACTCTGTCCTTGATTTCGTCAATTGCACCAATATTTTCTTGAGCAACTTTAATCTGTCCAGGTAAATCAAACATCTTCACCTTAACATTGGCATCGTGTTTTGTGCTCGCAATAGCCCATTTACCAGTATTACCACCAATGTCGAAAATTTGATTTGGCTGATCTTTAAAAATTATTTTCAAAGCATTATCGAATGAATTGTCCGAGTAGAAATGATCAAAATCAAACCAAGACTTCTTTACTTGCTCAGGCAATTGTGATAACCCTTCGTATACTGTTTTCCAATCTCCGAAAACTTTGAGACCAACTGGCTTCCCTTCTTGAATGGATTCTTTTAAATTGTATAATCCTTTGTAACAAACATCATGAGTAAAGTATAAATTCACCTTGGTCATTTCATCTTTTGCAATGAAGTAGCCAATCTTAGTTTCACGATAACGATCGTTCTCATCTTTTTCAACTATTTCAGCAGCTTCTGCCATTTCAATAAGTACGCGAATTCCATATTCAGAAACTTCTGTTTTTTCTGCAATTTCTTCAATGGTTAATCCTTGACGATTGTCTAGAAGTGTATCGAATATTCCAAGTTCAAGCATACTGTATGCCGTTTCGAAAACAAACGGATTGAATGCTATTTTATGAGCTTCGTACAGTGCATTTATTGCCTTCATATATGATCTATTTTGAATTATACTTCTTTCCCAACAGCCAAGCGAGCTTCAGTGAGTGATTGAAGTTGTGCAAAGCTAAAAAAATATTGTTTTTATTGGGTTGAATAAAGACTGTGTTATGAAATCATTAATTGACCTGAATTTTCTACTTTTGACAGACTTTAAACTGCTGGAAAAAATCAACTAGCTGCTATTATCAAAAAGTTAAAGAGGATTTGGGTAAATATTTCGAAAATATTGTTGCATTTTTCAACAGGCATTTGCTTGGTTATCTTATTGTGCTTGCTGGTTTAATCTCATTCTTTTTCTTTGGATTTACGAATCTAAATACAGACGAAAACATTTATTCAATTTTTCCTCAAGGAGAAGAGTTCAAAAAATTCAATTCAATACTCAAGGAAAATAACCTGAATAAACAGATCGTTTTTTCGATTGATGCTGAGAATAAAGATGTGTTTGATGTATCCATTGAACTTGATTCGGTGGCAGCAGCCTTGGAAAGTGAACTTGGAGATCTTGTTGTTGATTTAAAAATTTACCATTATAGCCAAGAAGAGGCAATACTGAATCATCATTATGCCTATTTACCAGCATTTCTAGACAGTTCAGATTATTCAAGAATAGAAGAACGATTGAATTCCGACTCCATAGGTACAGCGATTCAAGGTGCGTATGATAAGCTTACCTCTGTCAATGGGTTCTTTTTCAGAAAAGTTATTGCACAAGATCCGTTGGGAATAGGATGGGATCATTTAAAGAATCTTAATCCACAATCCGATTCGAATTCGATGCATGTTGATGAGGGGATTCTATTTTCAGGAGACGGAACACGCGTTTTGTTTACTGGAACCTTGAATTTCGAGTTAGGAGATAACATTCAAAATGAAGAACTGAATCTTCAACTTGAGGAATTTAAGAAGAATATGAATGCTGGTGAAGGAAACAAAATCGGCTTTGATTATTTTGGAACTTTCCAAATTGCTTATGAGAACTCCAAACAAGTAAAGGCAGATACTTTCGTGACGATGATGGTGAGTCTAAGTCTCATCTTACTCTTACTCATTGTCTATTATAGGAGCTTCTTAACGCCATTGTATTTTGTGCTTCCAGCATTGTTTTCAGGGTTTTGTGGACTTGGAATGGTTGGGTATATCAATCCGAATATTTCTGCAATCTCAATAGCAACTTCAGCTGTTTTGATGGGGATTGTTCTAGACTATTCTTTCCACTTTTTTACGCATTTGAGGCATTCTGGGGATGTATTGAAAACAGTCCGAGAATTGAGCTTTCCAATGCTAGTAGGTAGTTTTACAACTGTAGCTGCATTTGCTGCACTGATGTTCACAGACTCTGTAGTACTTCAGAATTTTGGACTCATCGCATTATGTACGCTAACATCGGCTGCGTTGTTCACTTTGCTAATGCTTCCGACACTCTTAAAGGTTACGCGATACAAGCCAAGACCGCGCAATGATGAAGATGGAAAGGAAAAGAAGTCTTCCGGATGGATGTTCCGAATCGCTATGTATTCCATTTTAGGGACAAGTATCTTCTTTATTTTTCAGTCAAATCAATTTCAGTTCGATTCAGACCTGAACAATCTAAGTTTCCATACTGACGAACTAGTACAGAAGGAAGAGTTCTTTACTGGAATCAATCCTAAAGACGAGAAAAAATTACACCTGTTTGTGACTGGCCCAACACGCGAAATTGCGCTAGAGAGGAACTTTGCTCTTTTTCAGCAATTGGCAAATTATCGTAATGAAAATGGATTGGAGGAATTGGTATCAATCGCTCCTTATGCTATTCCACAGAGCGCGGTTCATTCTGGATATAAGCAATGGAATAGATATTGGGACTATCACATAGATTCTACTCTTCATCTAATTGGAAGCGCTGCTGCGGAACTTGATTTTTCATCTTCTGCATTTTTACCCTTTCAAAAATGGACTTCTTCAAATACACCAATCTTAGATGATGATATTAATTTAGTGAACGAATTAGATCTGACCCAGCTGATTTATGAAGGGGAGGACGGCTGGAATATTATTTCCAATGTAGTGGTTAAGCGTTCTGAATTGGATCAATTGAAGGCTAATTTAGAGACGAACGAAGACGTATACATTTTTGACGTATCTGAAATGGCAAATGCTCTAATGTTAACCGTTCAAAACGACTTCAACTATCTCTTGATTTTCTCCTCCTTACTGGTCCTTATTTCATTGTTTGTGGTCTATGGTAGGGTTGAATTGGCATTGTTTGCCTTTTTTCCAATGGTCATCAGTTGGATTTGGATTCTAGGAATTGCAGGAATCTTTGATATCCAATTCAATTTTGTAAACATTATTGTCGCTACATTCATTTTTGGACTAGGAGACGATTTTAGCATCTTCGTCACGGATGGATTGTTGCAGAAATACAAATTCAATAGCGACTCACTCAAATCATACAAGTCAGCCATTATACTGTCTGGAATCACTACCATCTTGGGGACAGGTGCGCTTTATTTTGCAAAACATCCTGCAATTCATTCGATAGCAATTATCAGTGTTGTTGGAATAGGCTGTATACTCTTAGTGACATTGGTCATTCAGCCTTCGTTGTTTAGGTATTTCGTTACTAACAGAACTAAGAAGAAAAAAACGCCAATGACATTCTTAGGCTTATTAATGAGTGTTTTCCTATTCACTTATTTTGTTGTCGGATGTCTGCTGTTAAACGTTTTCTTATTGCTGTTGATTCCATTTCCTGCACCGAAAAAAAAGAAGCGTCAGCTATTAAATTTTCTTGTTTCAAAATTGGCCGGATCAACTATAAATTTAGGCTTGCATATTAAAAAGGACTTAATCAATCCTGAGAATTTAGACTTCTCCAAACCTTCCATTATAGTTGCAAATCACTCGTCATTTTTAGATATCCTCTTAATGATCATGATGAATCCGAAAGTGATCATTATGGTCAAGAAATGGGTGTACAATTCGCCCTTCTTCGGTTTGTTTATTCGGTATTCGGGTTATTTATTCGTAGCGGAGGGAACAGAGTATAATCTAGAATTGATTCAGAAACGGATCGATGATGGTTATTCTGTAATGATATTTCCTGAAGGAACTCGAAGTGTTGATGGCAAAATCAAACGATTTCATAAGGGAGCTTTCTATCTAGCTCAAGAATTGAAATTGGACATTCAACCAATATTAATTGTTGGAGCACATTACGTGAATCCGAAGAATGACTTGATCATTAAATCAGGATCGTTGATCTTGGTGGCTTTGGAGAGGATAACGCCAGATGATGCAATTTATCAACAACGTTTTGGTCTGTTGGCCAAAGATGTCCAGAACCTGATGCGCGAGGAAATGGTTAAGGCCAAAAGTACGATCGAGGATGCCAAGTACCTTAAGAATCGTGTGCAATACAACTACTTATACAAAGGTCCAATCATTGAATGGTATGTACGGATCAAGTGGGGCTTTGAAGAAAAGAATTTCGCATTTTACGATGAGCAAATTGGGGACCGTACGAAAGTCTATGATTTTGGATGTGGATTGGGATATTTAAGTTATTTCCTCCATTATCGAAATCCAGACCGAGAAATTATTGGAATTGACTACGATGAAGAAAAGATAGGTGTTGCGCAAAACGGCTACGATAAATCAGAGAACTTACAGTTCGACACTGGAGATATCCGTGAAGTGGTAATCGAAAAAGCGGATGTTGTGATATACAATGATGTGCTTCATTATATCACCAAGGAACAACAGATGAAAGTATTGAACAATACAGTGAATAATTTGAACCCTGGAGGTATTTTAATTATTCGCGATGGTGTTACAGATCTTTCTGAACGACATGATCTTACAGAGAGAACAGAGAAATATTCTACTAAAATTGTGAATTTCAATAAGACATCAGAGCAATTATCATTTTTTTCATCAGAAGATATTTTTAAATTCGCCGAGGAGCGTAAACTGGGATGTGAAATGGTTGAGCAATCATCGAAGACATCCAATGTTTTGTTTTTGCTCCGAAAAACTGGAAATGACAGAAACGAATAAACAATATGATTATGTTATCGTTGGAAGTGGTGTAGGAGGCTTGGTCTCAGGCGCTCTCCTCGGGCTTGAAGGTCATTCTGTTTTGGTTCTGGAAAAAAATCATCAAATAGGAGGAAGCCTTCAAGTGTTTAGTCGCGACAAATGTATTTTCGATACAGGTGTACACTACATTGGGAGTCTAGACGAAGGAGAAAATCTCAATAAGATATTCAAATATTTAGGTATTATGGATGATCTTCAAATCAAGCGTTTGGATGAAGATTGTTTTGATATGATTGTCTTCCCAGATGGGAAAACCTACAAACATGGTCAAGGATACGACTTGTTTAAACAGGGGCTTTTAGAGAATTTTCCTAAAGAAGGAAAAGCGATTGATGCTTTTTGTGATTTGATGGAAGAGATTTGCGATTATTTCCCTTTGTATAATTTAGAAGTGGACGCACCAAAGGATTATATTAACAATCCTGAAGTTCTTTCGATAAGTGCATGGGATTTCGTTGAATCAATTACTGACGATAAACGTTTGCAAGCTGTCTTTCTAGGAAGTGGACCACTATATGCCGGTGATCGTAAGACCACACCGATGTATGTCGTTGCTTTGATAATGAACAGCTATTTGAAGGGAAGTTATCGGATGGTAAACGGAGGTTCACAAATTGCAAAGCTTTTGACGAAACGTATTCATGCCCTAGGCGGAAATGTGCTAAAACATCAAGATGTAGTCAGTGCAACGTATGATGAAAACGAAATTCGCTCCGTGATAACCAAAAACGGAGAGGAACATTTTGGAAAGACTTTCATTTCCGGAATTCATCCAAAACGAACCATAGAAATATTTGGTAAAGACCGCTTCCGAGCAGCCTACCGACATAGAATTGAGAAATTGGAGAATACAGTGTCATCATTTATGCTGTACCTTTCTTTTCACGAAGAGTCCTTTCCTTATCTCAACTATAATATGTACGCTTACAACAAGGATGAGGTGTGGGAAACAGTTGATTACAAAAAAGAAGAGTGGCCTGAATCTATGTTCATTTGTACCCCTGCTGTGAAAAATCAGGGGGAATACGCGGAATGCTTAAATGTGATGGCGTATATGGACTATGATGAGGTAGAGAAGTGGAAGGAGTCATTTAGTACAATTGCTAATCCGTCAGAACGTGGTGAATCTTATGAGGAGTTCAAAAGGCGCCATGAAGAATTGATGATTGAGCAATTGGAAGTTACATTTCCAGACATTCGCAAGGCAATTAAAAACGTTTACTCTTCAACTCCCTTGACTTACAAAGATTACATCGGAACGGATGATGGAGCATTATATGGGATACTCAAGGATGTAAACAACATAACTTATTCGAAAATAAACGCAAGAACCCGAGTACCTAACCTGTTCCAAACAGGACAGAATTTAGTCTTTCACGGAATTCTTGGGGCGACCATTGGTTCGCTTGTTACCTGCTTTCATTTTATTGATAGTGAGGAGCTAATTCATAAAATAAATCAGGCGTAATGGAACATCAATACGACGTAGTTATCATAGGAGCAGGGCCATCGGGAGCAGTTGCCGGAGCAAGATTAACTCAAGACAATCTATCGGTTTTAGTTCTTGAGAAAATGGAATTCCCAAGATTTGTAATTGGGGAAAGCCTTTTGCCTCAAAGTATGGATTACTTGGATAAAGTAAACATGCTTGATTGTATTAAAGCACAGAAATTCCAAGTCAAAACAGGAGTGACATTCTATCATAATGAGGAAGTGTGCGAATTCTTATTCAAAGACAGGTATTCAGAGGGGTGGGATTACACGTACCAAGTTAAACGTGAAGATTTTGATCTTGCATTAATTAAAGAAGCAGAAGCACAGGGAGTGAATGTTATTTTCAATGCAGAGGTCACAGATGTGAAAACTTCAAGCGATAAACAAGAAATTAAATATGTAGATGCATCTGGAGTTGAACATGAAGTATCGTCTCGCTTTGTTATTGATGCCAGTGGATATGGAAGAGTACTTCCGCGCATGTTTAATCTTGAAAAGCCAGCAGTTTCAATTCCTAGAGGTTCGATTTTTTCACATGTTGAAGATGTTAATAGATCTGAAAGTGCTGGAGATAATATTTTCGTTCATGCATTTAGAAATAATTCCGCTTGGATTTGGTCGATTCCATTTTCTGATAATACTGCCTCGGTGGGAGTAGTGGGTGATGTTGACTTCATCAAAGAATGTGGTGAGAACAATGGTGAAAAGTTCAAAACCTTGGTGAATACTTTTCCTGGATTGGAAGACCGATTTTCCCATGCGAAATTTAAGTTTGATCCGAAACAAATTTTAGGTTATTCGATTTCAGTGGAGAAGATGTACGGTGAAGGATTTGTTTTGTGCGGGAATAGTACAGAATTCTTGGACCCTGTGTTCAGCTCGGGGGTAACACTCGCTGTTGCTTCTGGATATGAGGCGGCCGATTTGGTTTGTAAACAATTGAAGGGAGAACAAGTTGATTGGGACACTGACTACGTTCAGTTCATGATGGATGGAATTGAAGTTTTCCGAAGTTATGTTGACGGTTGGTATAATGGTAACCTACATACGATCTTCTTCGCACCAGATGGAAATCCAGAGTTTAAAAAACAAATTTGTTCTGTTCTTGCAGGGTATGTTTGGGATAAAACTAACCCATTTGTGAAGAAGCACGATACTTTGCTTCCAACATTGGCAAAGGTGATTTCAATTACAACGTAAACTTTATTTTTTCCGGTTTGCGCATGTTTTTCTTGTAAACCAGAGAGCGCAATTTGTCGGTTTCGATGAATTTGAATTTTGGTAAAACACGAAGTCTAGCTTTACACAATTCACGCACTTCATCGAAAATTTTGTTGATCAATTCTATTTTGTCCTCCAACAAGATGGTAATTTCATCATTGCCCAATTCATCCTTGTCAACTAGAACTTTGTAACAAGAAATTTCAGGAAAAGTATCGAGTACTTCATAAATGGCCTTCGGATAAAGCGACGTTCCTTTGTACTTAATCATCTGGTTTTTACGCCCAATAATAGGCCCTAATCGTGGGGTGTTTCTTCCGCATTCGCAGGTCTCTCTGTATATTTTCGCGATGTCTCCAGTTCGATAACGAATTACAGGAGAACCCTCTACGCCGAGAGTGGTTACTACAATTTCACCAGATTCTCCTTGGTTGGCTTCAGATCCATCTTCCTTCAGAACCTCGAGAAAGAGAAGATCTTCGTTTAAATGACATCCTTTTTGAGCAGTACATTCAGAAAATGCGGCACTCATTTCGGTTGAGGCGTAGGTTGAGTATATGTTTACATTCCAATTGTCAGTGATTCTCTTTCCAAGCACGTTGTAGGTCAAATCATCATTGCGAATTGGCTCTCCAATACACACGATCGCTTCCACCGAACTGTTTTTGTAATCAATGTTGTTTTCTTTTGCGTATTCAATCAATGTGACAATAAACGATGGAACAGCAATGAGTTTCGTAGGCTTGTATTTTAGAATAGAACTCCATTGTAATTGAGGTACACCGGGGCCAATGCGAATAATTCCTGCATCCAATTCTTGAACACCAAGGAAATATGCCAATCCTGCCATGAATTGTTTATCAATAGTTGTCAATAGTTGAAACAAATCATCAGAAGTATTGCCCATCAAAGCCAAAGAATCGCGTTCATTCTTAGCCAAACGCTGAATATCATTCTTCGTTAGGTATAAAGAAATAGGATCTCCCGTAGTTCCTGAAGTTGTTACATATTCTGCAATCTTGTTTTTAGGAACACATAAGAATCCCTCATTGTTTGCCGCTAAATCTTCTTTTGTCGTGAAGGGAAACTGTTTGTAGGTCTCCAGCGTTAGCTCTACGTCAGGATTAAAAACAGTAGTCAATGAATCTTTGTAATACGCCGAATTTTCGAATGCATGCTTGACCACCTTCTCAAGCGTCTTCATTTGTGTTGATGCGGATTCATTAGTCATTACTTACATTCTTTGATAAGTCCTTCAAATTCTTCTCGAATAGCTTCAGAAGCAACATTTTTTGTCAATGCGATTTCGAAATATTTGCGCGCTTCACTTGGATTTTTCTTTTCAAGGTAGTAGCGTCCAAGCATTTCGTATGTAATGTATAATTCAGAATTTGATGCAATGAATTGAGCTATTTGATTATCTGTTAAATCGAGTTCTTTTCCGAAAGTCAGGTAAGCTGAAATAGTTGCTTTAGTAGTTCGGTAGTCTAAAAATGAACGATAAGAATGGCTGTTAATAAAAGGATCTTCTGGTATTATCCCAATGCGTTCCACCATTCCAGTTGAGAACACTTGTTTCAAATCATAGCCCAGATATTCTCCCAATTGATAATCATTAGTAGAAATATAGAATAAGAAACTCTCAGGTTGGATCACAACGCTGTGGTGTGCGATCAGTTGATTAATTGCTCTTGGATTTCCCATTCCCAAGGTGTCCCCATTCTCTCCAAGCTGATCACGTAAAATTGTTACAGCGTCATAGGGACTTAAGGAATCGCCTAATGAAAGTAATTCTGAGACACGGTTGTATCTGAATTTTGAATCACTCTCCAAGATGTTTTGCTTGTTAATCGGATCATTGATGAATGTGTCTGATTGATAATGATTGGCACAAACCAATGAACTAGTTTCTTGATAGAAAACACCGGTTTTCGTAGGCGATTTTTCAATCAATACTGCTTTTCCATCTTTTTTAGAACTCACCAATAGAGTTTCTGAAACGAAGGTTTCTCTTTTCTTAGCAATTGCGATGGCTTCTTCAAGAGTTGAAGCGTATTGTAAAATCTCTCTTGCCAATAAGGAGATTGGAGTCTTGGAAGAAGTTGGTAGGTCCGACTTTGAAGCATTGATGGTTACACTCAATCCTTCGTTGTTGAGACCAGATGCAACTCCTGTAAATCCAGCCCATGAATACGATACAAAAGGAATTCCTTCATCAGGTTTCACAAAAAGAACAATTTTCTCTTCTGCAAAATCATCTCCTACGTAGAAGTCAAAATTACGACCAACGAGCAATGCTCCATCTTTTGTCATTGAATCTTTCAAGGCGAATGATGTACATCCAACCATACTGTAGTCATTGAGCGCGTGTCCAATATCGTGCGCTGCGTGATAATTTAGAATTCTATCATATTTTGGAGCGATATAATCGTACTCGTCTGAAAAGGCTTGCGACACGCCATATATTTCTTGCTGATTTTCAAGAGCAATATTGTCTGGTAAATCTTTGTTGAAAAAGCCTAACATCAATCGTAAGAATTGCTGCCAGGTGTCGCTCGGGACAAAATTGTCGATTTGACCAACAAAAATTTCTTCCTGCTTTTGAATTAATTCCTTGGCAAGTTCTCCGTAAATCAATCCACGTTCATAAGGGCCACCTTCAATGTACATTTCCCATATTCCGTGATCATTCTTCTTGAGCCAATTATTGCCTAAAGTGAAATGATTCTCAGAAACCTGTACCCGTTCACCAATATCAATTTCAGTAACTTCTGGAGGAGTGATGTCAGAAACTAAGATTATGTACAAAATCATAACAATCAGAAACCCAACGAAAAGTTCGAAGATTCCAAGAATCGCTTTTGCCAAAAAGAGGGCTATTTTCTTTACCAAGTTCTTAGTGTTCTATTTGAATAGAAGTCAAATATAATAGTTTATTTATGGAGAATGCTAATTTTACACAGCACCATGAGAGCCATACATTCATACGATGAAATCAATACTGATGAATCTTCAATTTTCATCTTGTCAGATCCTGATATTCTGAATTTGTCGGCAAAAGAAGTGCGCGTGCGACAACATGAACTGGTTTGTCAAAAATTCGAGATAGTTCTTGGAAGTAAAGTTACAATTGATCATACGGATGAAGGTGCTCCAATTCTAAAGGAATTCCCTGAAATCAATATCTCTATTTCGCACTCTGGAGAGTTCATCGCCGTTCAATGGTCCAAGTCCATTCAGATTGGTCTAGATATTCAAAAACCAAGGGATGGACTGTACAAGGGGAGGTATTATTTTGTGAATGAGACAGAAGAGTCCATTTTCGAGTTAAACAATGATCAACTTTTGATTATTTGGTCGGCAAAGGAGGCTCTTTATAAACTCAAGAAAGGGAGAGTGGAGCGCTATAAAGAGTCCCTCGTGATTTTAGAAATAGGAGAAGAATTCATTGATGCGAAAGTAGAAGAGGAACAAGTGCGATGTGCTTACCGACAAGAAAAGAAATTCTTACTCGTTTATACTTTATGAATATCTTGAAGGTGATGTTCAGTTAACCATTCTATTGCCAAGTCCATATTTTTGAAAATTTTAATCGGAGTTTTCGGCTTGTTAAACTTGTAATAGTAATCGGCCAAAATTCGTTGTCCAAGGTTATTTACAACAATTGCACTTGCTAAAACGGGAGAATTGCTTTCTATTTTAATGGCGTTCGCTCTAGCTTCTTTGGTTATCGATGAAAACTCTCCAGGCTCAAAGACAAAAGGGCGAGGGATTTCCGTTAGTTTTCCATAGGCATCTAGCATTCTTGCTTGCGATTCGACTGTAATATTTACTCCAGGTTTGAGATAGACATGCATTATACCATCAATTCTTAATGATACAACAATTTCCTCATTCTCAACTTGAGCGATACAGTTCGCAGATTTCACTAGCATGAAGTGTTTTAGTTACTGAAAAATACGAATAAAAAGGCTAAAAAACTAGTTCTATCGTACAATGTTGTACATTCATCGAAATCAAGTCTTCATGAATGTCTTGTTTAATTTTTGCCATTTGGTCGATTGATAACTCTTCATTAGTCTGGATGTTTACTGTCATAATATTGAAATTTCCATCAAGTGACCAAATGTGAATGTCGGAATACCCTTTAATTCCGTCTTTTGAGGAGAGATAGTTTTCAATATCGGCTAGAACAACATTGGACGGGATTCGTTGCAAAATTACTTCTAGAACCTTTTTTAAATTTTTAAATACACCAAATAAAATGTAGCCAGTAATTAAAATTGAGAGGATTGGATCCAAAATCGGAACATCCCAGAAAAGCATGATTATCGCTCCAATAAAAACTGCAACCCAGCCCAACACATCTTCCAACAAATGAAGTGCAACGACACGCTCATTCATTGAGCTTCCCTTTTTCAGTCGGAGCGCTGCAACCCCGTTAACAAGGATCCCCAGTAGAGCGAGTGCGATCATTCCTTCAGGATGAACCTCTTGAGGATCAAGTAAACGTGAAATTGTTTCCCAAAGAATAAAAACGGATCCAACAAGCAGAATTGTAACGTTAATTAAAGCGCCAAGTACCGAATAACGTTTGTAACCGTATGAGAAATGTTCATCTCGTTCTTTTTGAGAAACTTTTTGTAAATACCAAGCGAGTCCAAGGGAGAAAGTGTCTCCTAAGTCATGAATGGCGTCGGATAGTATGGCCACACTATTGGTGAAAAAGCCACCAATAATTTCGATAATCGTAAAGAAGAAGTTTAGAAAAAATGCCAGACGAAGGTTTTTCGTTTCAGCGCTTTCTACATGTCCATGATTATGCCCCATCTACTAAAGGTAGTAAGTATTATTGATAAATAATTGAATTCCGAACGATTAAAATTGGACATTTATTATCGTGTGATAACAAAGTCAACTCTGCGATTCTTGTGTTCGTCTTCTTCCGTTTTTTCAGGAAATGCCATCGGCATTGTGTCACTATATCCTTTGTACGTAATTCGGGATCTATCAATCCCCCAACTTCTTAAGAATTTAAAGACCTTTCTGGCTCTTCGTTTACTGATTCGAAGACTTGGTCCGCAACAAACATGTCCACGAATTTCAATCTCCCATTTAGGATTAATATGCATCAATTCCGCCAAATGTTCAAGCACATACTGATAGTTCAAATCAATATGAATATTGCTGCCAACATAGTACAGTTTGTATTCAAATAAAAATTTTGTGGTATCGTCTTCTGAAATTGTATAGGGAAGTGGTTCAGGATTTTGTGCCATTCCATTGCTCATGAACAGAAGTCCGAAAGCAAAAAGAATGGATCGCAAATGCATGTGTAAAATCAAATAAGTCGAATTACTTTTTTTTAGCGCCGAGATATTTACCGATTGCAATTAGAACAATGGCTCCGATGGTTGCAGTGATAATGGACCCTAGGAAACTTCCGTTTTTCGCAAAACCAAGAACTCCAAAAAGCCAATTACCGACAAATCCTCCGACGACTCCCAAAATAATGTTCATTAGAACGCCACCCGATTTAGATTTCATAATAATTCCAGCCAACCATCCGGCTATGGCACCTATCAATACGGCGAATAAAACATCCATGATGTAAAATTTAATTTAAGAGGGCAAGATAATAAAAATCAACAGTTTCAATCATATCACTTCTTTAACAGCTTGTATTGTATACTTAAGCATATGATGTTAACGTTATCGTTTTAAGCCCCTTCATTGTTGGCTTGAAAATTGATTACTTTTGGAACTATGAAAATTACCATCCTGTCAGTATTTTTATTGTTTACTTCCTTAGCAAATGCCCAGAATGTTGTGCCTCTAATTGATTTTAGTAGGTATTTTAAAAGTTTTCAAAATGGTTTTTTTCGTCAAATTGAGTTTCAAGAAATTAAAGGATTTAAGGCCGGTGATAATGTTGTCGGATACATAGACATTCGTGGTAACTTAAAGGTATACGATGGGAATACTTCAATGACACTTTCCAACGTAAATGTTGAATATGAGGTATCTGATAATTTGTTGATTTGGAAAGTTGGACAGACCCTAAACATGTGGGATTCTGGACATAAAAGAACATTATGTTATACCGCTGGCAAGTATTGGCTAAGAGATAGCTTAGTTGTTTTTGAGGATTTACGATACAATTCAGTGAATGCATACTACAGGGGTGAGATTCACACTCTTTATACAAGTGTAGGGGATTTAGATTATCCAGATATGGTTGGAGAAAATGTTGTTGCTTTTCGCGACAATGGTGATGTAAATAAGATCTTTTGGCAAGGGAAAATCTACGAATTAGATGTTTGGCATAATCCTTTGGGGTTCGTTGCCGGCACCGACATCGTGGCATTCAATGATCCTATGACGGGTACTTTTGCTGTATTTGATAAAGGGGAATTTATTGATGTAGAAGATTTTCATATGCCCATCTTTAAAGCTGGAAATGGATTCGTTTTGTACGAAAATCAAAATGGAGATTTGATGTTTTATGGCGGTGGAAACAAGAGAACAATTTCCAATTTTGGAGCACGTTATTGGGATGTGAAAGATGGAGTCGCTATTTGGGAAGAGAATGGATTAACCTACGCTTTGCAGAACGGTCAAAAATTTGAACTCGCAAAATATCAAGTGAAAGATTACGCCATTAAGAACGACATCGTTGTGTTCCGAAACCAGATGGGAGGAGTTAGTGTTTTGATGGATGGAAAAATTCACCAAATCTCTAATGGACTCAACGCTGAATTCGAAATTTACGGAAATTCCGTGTTGGTGAAGCTTTTCAATGATTCATACATCGTTTTCAAAGAAGGTCGTAAGTACTCGATTTAATTAAAATCGTTGAAAACTATTGAAGAACTTGGGCCTCAACTATCCTCGTTTATACGTAAATAACCAAATTCTCTCCGTACCTTCGCTGTCTCAATTTTAATAACAACATAGCTATGAACAACTGGTTTACAGTCAAAGTAAAATATACAAAGCAGCTTGATAACGGAGCTCTTAAAAGAGTATCAGAACCTTATTTATTGGCGGCAATGACATTCACGGATGCCGAAGCAAGAATCTATGAAGAGCTTGGCGCGATCATTCGTGGAGAATTTAATGTCACAGGAATTTCAAGAACAGAGATCCATGATATTTTTGCCTACGAAGATTCAGGAATTTGGTACAAGTGTAAAGCGACATATGATAACATTGACGCTGACACTGAAAAAGCGCAAAAGGTTTCTCAAAATTTCTTAGTTGAAGCATCTTCTGTTAAGGAGGCATATGAGCGTTTAACTGAAAGCTTGAAAGGAATGTTGGTTGAATTTCAAATCCCAACTATTGGTGTTTCACCAATAGTGGATATTTTCCCTTACAACGAAGAATTGGACAAAGAGCTTTCTCGTACACCAATTGAAGAAGAGGTGGTTGTTGAAGAGACGGAAGATGAAGTGGAAGAGGAGGACGAAAACAGCGGAGTAGTATTTTCAGCTGCCGGATCTGATGTTGACGATGAAGAAGAAAGCGAAGTAGAAGATGATTTCGACGAAGAGGAGGAGTAATAAATGAGAGACTTGCTTGATCAGTTCAGATTGGGGCGACATGAATTTGAAAATGGGCGTCTTGAAGGAATCGAAGGAATTGATCCTTATGATCTGTTTGAGCTATGGATGCAAGAGGCTGTTGATACGAGGGAGAGAGAACCAAACGCATTTGTCTTATCAACTGTAGATGGCAATAATGTACCGAGTTCAAGGATCGTTTATTTGAAGGATGTCATTGAACAGGGTTTCATTTTTTACACGAACTACAATAGTAAGAAAGGAAAGAACATCGCGGAAAATTCCAATGTGAGTATGTTGTTTTTCTGGCCAAATGCTTCGCGACAGATTCGAATTGAAGGAGTTTGTACGAAGGTGGATGAATCAATTAGCGATGCATATTTTGCCTCGAGACCAAGAGGAAGTCAAATTGGCGCTTGGGCATCTGAGCAAAGCAATGAGCTAGGAAATATAACAGAATTGGAAGAGCGCGTTAAAACCTTCGAAAATAAGTTTACCGAAAATGTACCTCGACCACCGCATTGGGGAGGGTACAGAATACAACCCGTGGCATTTGAATTTTGGCAGGGGCGGCCATCAAGACTGCACGATCGAATTACATTTACCGCTGAGAATGACCAGTGGAACGTGCAAAAATTGAATCCATAAATGTTTGAAATCAATCCAGTAATTTTCGAATTATCCAACGGAATTCGGGTAGTTTATCTTCAACGTGACGCATTTGTTGCACACATGGGGGTAATGATTAACGCTGGATCGAGGTTCGAGAAACCGAACGAAGAAGGTTTGGCGCACTTTATTGAGCACAGTATTTTTAAGGGAACAAAAAAGCGGAAAGCACTAGATATCTTCACGGATTTAGATTCTGTCGGTGGCGAATTAAACGCATATACCAACAAGGAAGAGATTTGTGTTCATGCGTCTTTTCGAAGAAATCATTTCACAATAGCTTCGGAATTATTAGGGGATATTATTTGGAACGCATCTTTTCCAGCGGAGGAAATCGAAAAAGAGAAAGAAGTAGTATTGGATGAAATCATCTCATACTTGGACAGTCCCGCTGAACGTATTTTTGATGAATTTGAAGCCCATGTTTTCAAAGGGAATTCCCTTGGGTATAACATTCTCGGAACGAAGGAGTCGGTGAATGGATTTAAGCGAGAAGATATTTTAAACTATGTGGAGCGTTATTTCACGCCTCAAAATATGGTGATCTCCTATGTTGGAGATATTTCGGTGGATGAACTCAAAACTGTACTAGAAAAGGACTTCGGCGAAATTGATCGGATTGGAATTACTCCTGAAAATTCTGAAGTTGGCAATTTCGAGCCTTTTAAGGTTCAAGAAAAGAAAGCAAATTTTCAAACACATACAATCATTGGTGGTCGCGCACCTTCATACAATGATTCCGATCGTAGGGGGATGGCCTTATTAACGAATGTTCTTGGTGGGCCGGCATTAAATTCAAGGTTGACACTTTCTGTACGTGAAAAACATGGATATGCGTATAATATAGAAGCTAGTTATACCTCATATTCAGACGTAGGATTCTGGAGTATCTATGTGGGGACTGATAAGAAATACCTCAGAAAGGCCCTTGATTTAATTTATGCTGAACTTCATCAAATCTGCGAAACGAATCTCACAGAAACGGAGCTAGAGCACGCGAAAGAACAATTAAAAGGTCATATTGCTTTGTCTTTGGACAGCAACCTAGAACTTATGTTTAGTCTTGGTAAGAGCATAATGATTCACGGCAGAGTAGATTCTATCAAAGAAATATATTCTCAAATAGATGGAATTGGTTTGGAGGAATTGAGCGTTATTGCTAAAAAGAGCTTTGCCAAAGACAATATGGCCGAGTTGATCTACCAATTTTAAGACTCGAATTAATCTTGAGGTTTAAATTCTAGTAAGAACTGTTACTTCCAAAGTATTGCGCATTAATAGAGTATGAAAAAACTCATGCTTCTATTAATTCCGGTTTTATTTAGTTGTGAAAATGCTCCGATGGCTCAAGTTTTTTCTCTCGATCAGGTTTCCGAATTTAATGTAGATTCTGATATGATACTTCCGTCAAATCTTGCTACTGCATTTGATTATCCAGTGGGGAGACCCGATGCTAGAGGATATTACAATGCTCAACCTTTTGGCAAAAATACGCACCTCGGTGATGACTGGAACGCTTTGACTGGTGGAAATACGGATTTGGGAGATACGATTTATGCTATTGCCAACGGTTATATCAATTTTGCTGAAGACATTGAAGGTGGTTGGGGGAACGTTGTCAGAATTAGCCATTACTTGCCCAACGGTTCTAGTGTAGAGTCATTGTATGCACATTGTGATAGAATAATAATAGCGGCAAATCAATGGGTAAATATAGGTGAGCCTATTGCAACCATTGGAACAGCTAATGATCAATATAGCGCCCATCTGCATTTGGAGATTAGAGAACGATTGGGAATGCCAATTGGTGGAGGTTATAGTTCGAATACTAATGGCTATCTTGACCCAACAGAATTTATTAATAACCATAGAAGAGATTAGCTTAAAAATTGAGTCGCCCTATTAGATGATTTTACGTAGCACACTTACCTGCTTTCTATTACTCTTGACAAATATCGTTTTTGGTCAATATTGTGATGATCACTATAAAATGAGGTCAAATTCATCAATTCGAATAGATCATTTTCCTCAGAACTGTGATACCATAGTGAATAAGAACAATAGAGTATTTGTCCTGCAGATGAATGATGGGAACAATAATCAATTGATTGTGGTTTCTGCTGTCGGGCAGGAATGGTATCAATGGAATGTGCCGGGAAGCATTTACGACGGTTTTAGTGCGGAAATTCAATTGATTACTATATCTGGGATTTCGGAACCTCTAATTTATATGAGATGGAGTGATAGCTCAAGAGGAAGTGGTATGGGGGAAGTTTATAGTGGCAAAATCCTCTGGGACAGAGCAGGGAGGCGATGTTATTTTGAAATTATCGATAAATGCACCCATTATGAACATGACAAATATGGTGATAACCCAACGTACAAAACATATAATTATCATTTCTATTGCAAAGTCCGTATCACACAAGAAGGACTAGAAATAACTGAGAATAATACGTGTGAGCATCATTATGATCCCATTGGGAGTGGGATAGAAGGCGCATCTGAAATGGTGGGTAAATATATTCCAGGAATCTATATCTTTGATAGAGGTCAATTTCGCTTAAAATGAAACGATTTTTTTTAATAGCATTAATGTTGTTTACCGTTGTGGGTACCCATGCTACTACACGAGCTTATTCTATCTACCCCAAGAATTTTCATGAAATAGACGAGGGGGTATATCGATCTGGACAACCAACTAGGGAAGAAATGTTGTCGCTAAAAGATATAGGGTTTAACACTATAATTAACCTGCGAATGTCTGTAGGTAATAAAAGAAAGATTAAAGGTACTCGTATGGTACAGATTAGAGTGCCAATGAAAGCTCAATCAATTACCTTCAAGGATATGGCCATCACTTTACGTTTTATCATGCATGCTCAAAAACCTATGCTCATCCATTGCCTGCACGGCTCAGACCGCGCAGGATGCGTTGTAGCTTGCTATCGAATGGTATTTCAAAACTGGAAGAAAGAGAAAGCGATTTCAGAATTCCAAGAAGAGAAATATGGATACAATAAAAAGTGGTTTCCGAACATTCTAGAGTTCCTCAACAAGTTGGATGTAGAGTTGCTCAAACAAAGGGTTTTAACGGATAGTTTTGGAGAGTAACTGGCTGATGTTAGTCTAGTTTGAAAGGAGGTTATTCGTTATAGGTTTTCAAGGATGATGGATTATTTGAAAACCTACTTAATCGCTTTACTACTAACTTTCCCGCTCAAAGTTATAGTCGTATGGAAAAGAACAGTCAGAGTCTAGTTTCTAGGATTTACAAAGCACAATACAGTTGTAATTATCAATTGCCAGGACCTTTTGGGAATCGCTACATTACTTATGCGGATTATATTGCATCTGGTCAGCCTTTGAGGTTTATTGAAGAATATATTCAAAGTACGATTCTGCCTACTTATGCAAATACACATACGGAGTCATCTTTCACTGGACTTCAAACTTCACGTTATAGAGAAGAAGCCAAAGATATTATCAGGAATGCAGTGAATGCAAACGAGGATGACGCTATTCTATTTAGAGGTTCAGGTTGTACTGGGGCAATAGATTTGATGGTGAGAAAGCTGTTGCAATTCTATGACACACAAGAGTCTTATCCAGTTGTATTTATCGGACCTTATGAGCATCATTCAAACATCCTTCCTTGGAGAGAAGGTCCATTTGAATTGATTGAAATCCCAATGGGTAAAAAAGGTAATGTTGATTTGGTGGTTCTTGAAGAAGGCTTGAAAAAATACGCTGGGAAAAGACCTATGATCGGGAGCTTTTCGGCGGCTTCCAATGTAACAGGTCTTCAAGCTCCTGTTGAAGAAATTACAGCGTTAATAAAGAAATATGACGCGCTCTCATTTTGGGATTATGCTGGAGCTGCACCATACGTCCCTATCGACATGAATCCTATGGATGCACCTGCAATAGATGCTATTTTTATTTCACCGCATAAATTGATAGGCGGACCTGGAACTCCTGGATTGTTGATTGTGAAAAAGTCAATCTTCAATGAAGGCTTGCCTGTTGTAGTTGGTGGCGGGACTGTTCAGTTTGTGACAAAATCTCAACAACACTATTTCGAGGACATAGAAACTAGAGAGGATGGTGGTACACCGGCAATTATAGAGTCGATCCGCGCGGCCATGGCATTTAAACTAAAATCCGAGGTAGGGCCAGAATTAATTGAAGAACTTGAAAAAATTTACATCACTGAGGCAATAAATATCTTCAAAACTGATAAGAATATCTACATACTGGGGAGTAAAGAGTTACCACGATTGGGCTTTTTCTCTTTTCATGTTAAGCATGAGAATAAGTTCTTGCACCATAATTTCGTAGTGGCATTGTTAAACGATCTATTTGGCATACAATCAAGAGGTGGTTGTAGTTGTGCAGGACCTTATGGTCATGATTTACTAGATATTACTGAAGATTTGTCACAGCAACATACTTGTGATTTGATGGATGGCAACAATGGAAATAAACCAGGTTGGGTACGATTGAGTTTCAACTATTTCATTCCAAAAGAGGAGTTTGATTTTATAGTGAGGGCAATAGAGTGGATAGGGGAACATGGATGGAAATTACTTAAGAGTTATTTATTTAATGATCGAAATGGATTATGGTCGCATAAAAATGCGAATGATGAATCCATTAATTCACTGTCAAATTTCATTCATGAATCTCCAGCGCTATTGGTTGGTGATGATGCGGATAGAGAAATTTGTCGATCAACTTACTTTGTTGAGGCAACGAAAATTGTTAAAGAAGCATTGAACTCTTGGGGTGACACTGAATTGCAACAATATCATTTTGACCTTTTAAATCATCCTTTACGCTGGTACTCACTTGCAGATGACGTGAAATAGAGCATTTTCCTATTGGAAATTGTATATTTTATAATTCACCCCCTAAAATTAATAGGGGGTGTTGATAAAAAGTGGTAATTATTTCACGACTCCCCCCTTAATTTCATTTACATTTGCCAAAAAAAATATTTGTCATGGCGAATCAAAGAATGCAAGCGTACTACGATGTTCTTCACAGGACTCCAAAGCCAATCGGTTTTGACGGTAAAATTTCTGAAATTTTTGGTGAGAATGTGTTTCATATGGAGGTGATGCGAGAGTATTTGCCAAGTGAGGCTTTCAAGTCAATGCAAAGAGCAGTTCAAGATGGAACGCAATTGGATCGTGCAATGGCTGACCAAGTTGCTTCTGCAATGAAAGATTGGGCACTGACAAAAGGAGCAACGCACTACACGCACTGGTTTCAACCATTAACAGGGTCAACAGCAGAAAAGCACGATGCATTTTTTAAGCCAGTTGGACCTGGAAAGGCAATTGAACGTTTTGATGGTGATCTGTTAGTTCAACAAGAGCCAGATGCATCTTCTTTTCCAAATGGAGGAATTAGAAATACATTCGAAGCGAGAGGTTATACTGCTTGGGATCCTTCTTCACCTGCATTCGTTATAGATAAGACTATATGTATTCCAACAATATTCATCGCGTACACTGGTGAGGCTTTGGATTATAAAATGCCATTATTAAAAGCATTACATGCAGTTAACGAAGCGGCTGTAGACGTTTGTCAGTACTTTGATAAGAATGTAAAGAAAACTACTGCCACTCTTGGGTGGGAGCAAGAATATTTCCTTGTAGACAAAGCTTTGTTCAATGCACGCCCAGATTTAATGATGACGGGTAGAGCATTGTTTGGGCACGCTTCTGCAAAAGGTCAACAACTAGACGATCATTACTTCGGTTCTATTACTGCGCGCGTTACTGCATTTATGCGTGAGTTTGAAACTGAAGCAATTCGTTTGGGAATTCCCGTAACAACACGTCACAATGAAGTAGCACCAAATCAATTTGAATGCGCACCAATTTTTGAAGAATGTAACTTGGCCAATGACCACAACTTGTTGTTGATGGATATTTTGGAAAAAGTTGCACGTAAGCATAACTTTAGAGTATTGTTGCATGAGAAGCCTTTTGCTGGAGTTAATGGATCAGGGAAACATAACAACTGGTCATTGAGTACAGATACAGGTATAAACTTATTAGCACCTGGGAAGAATCCAAAGAGCAACTTGCAGTTCTTGACATTCTTTGTTAATACCATTAAAGCAATTCACGACAACGCTGACTTATTAAGAGCAGCAATAGCAGGAGCCGGAAATGATCACCGTTTGGGTGCGAATGAAGCTCCACCAGCAATTATCTCTACATTCATTGGATCTCAATTGACAGATTTATTGAATAAGATTGAAAAGAATGTGAAGGCTGGGAAAATGACTCCTGAAGATAAGACAGAGTTGAAATTGAACATCGGTAAGATTCCGCAAATTTTGTTGGACAACACAGACCGTAACAGAACTTCACCATTTGCTTTTACAGGAAATAAATTTGAATTCCGTGCAGTTGGTTCTTCAGCGAACTGTTCTTCAGCAATGATTGTTTTAAATACAATTATGGCCGATCAATTAATGACGTTCAAGAAAGATGTTGATGGAAGAATTAAGAAAGGTGACGGAAAAGACGAGGCAATCTTGAAGGAATTGCAAAAGATGATCAAAGAGTCGAAGAAAATTCGTTTTGAAGGAAATGGATACGGTGAAGAGTGGGTAAAAGAAGCGAAGAAACGTGGGCTTTCAAACTTGAAGGATACACCGCGAGCACTGCAAGTTTGGAGCGATAAGAAATTCATTAAGTTATTTGACAAAATGAATGTATTGACTCCAGTTGAATTAGCAGCACGTCAAGAAATTGAATTTGAAAACTATGTCTACAAAATTCAAATTGAAGCACGTGTGATAGGAGAGATGGTAGGAAACTTCATTGCACCTTCAGCTATTCAATACCAAAACAAATTGATCCAGAATGTACAAGGTTTGACAGATGTTCTTGGAGCAAAAACTGGAAAGGAAGCCGCTAGAGGTTCCGTAGAAGTTATTGAGCGTATCTCTAAGCACTTGAATGAAATGAAAGATCTCAGCGATAAAATGTTAGTTGCTAGAAAGAAGGCAAACAAGATTGAGGATATGGAGAAGCGTGCGATTGCATACTGCGATACAGTACGAATCTATTTCGATGAAATCAGATACAACGCTGACAAATTAGAATTACTTGTTGATGATGAAGAGTGGAGATTGCCAAAATTCCGTGAAATGTTGTTCACGAGATAGAGGGTATACTTAAGATAGTTAGAAAGCCGTTCATGTTACATGGACGGCTTTTTTATTGACATGCCAATTACATCGAACAAATATAATAAGTCCATGGGTATCGAGCCGAGCCGAGATGTCAATCAATACTCATATGCTCCAATATCCGCTAGAAACCCAGGAGGGCGTGTATGTGTCTTAATATCAACTCCAATAGCTGTATTGATATCGTTCGCATAGAATCCATTCCCAGCATCTTTTAACGCCGACATCGACCAGAATTCGAAGTCTCCCAATTGGGTGTCTTTAAAGAAGGGGTCTAGGTTCCAAAGGTTGGTATTGTCAAAGAACATATCCAAAATTTCGGTTTCACTGCGGATGAGGTTGTGCTTGAAATTAAATGTGAATGTAGCGCCGAGTTCCACAACAGTATCCATGGCTAATTCATAATCAAGTAATCCATAAATCACGCTATTGGTGACTGTCCCTTCAGAAATGTCTACCAAGTATTGAGTATTGTCATCTACGTAATAGTTACTAATTCCCAATGCTGGACTACTGTCTATACCGTATCCCAAAATGTTGCAATGATTAAAATTGAAGGCCGATCCACCGTAAAAGAGCACCGATTGAACCCCGTTACGAGCAATTATGCAATTCTCAGCGTGTACACTGCCTAGTTTAGAAATGAACAGTCCATAAGAAGAACAGTTTTGTATGATGGTATTCGTCAATTCTAAAGTATAAGGCGGGGATGAAGGATCTTTACCTACGATATGAATTCCAGAGGTTCCATTTTTAATAATGGCATAATCGATCTTACTTGAAATCACGGAGTCTAAATAAATTCCAAAATACTGACCCGATACATCATCATACGATGCCTCCAGTCTATCTCCTTGTAATGTCACTTCGGCTCCATAGGTTCCTTCGATATTCAATATTCCCTTATGACACCACAACACGGCACCTTTGTGCAAATAAATATCAGTATTCGCCTGAATCGTTAATGATTGACCTTCATTTATCGCTGCATATCCGTATACTACATGGGGTTTATCATTCGGCCATGTACCTGAATTTAGATCTCTGTTGTGAAAATAGGCGTCCTGCCCCCACGCTACGAGCTGCACGAATTGATCAGTTCCATTGGTATTGAACCTAATCTGATCTTCTACGATCAATGGGTTTGTTGCGTTATTAGGGTCGATTGTAACCTCCACAAAGATGAATAGGCTGTCATTTGCTTCTAATTCAATGCCTGAAAAATTCGTTCCAGACAATCCATCAACATTTATTCTAAAGGGAGAATTTGCTCCTCCAACAAGTTCGATTTGATCAATTTGCAGAGTTTTCGAATCCTCATTATAGATTTTTAAGATCTTAGTCGTTGATCCAACAGTAGTAAATACTGTATCGTAAACAATAGTATCAGCGCTAAACGAAAGGTTTCCACCTGAAAAATTGATAGGCTTCTTACAAGAGGTAATGCTAATCATAGCAGCAATCAGCGCTATGCAATAAAAGTAGATGTAGTTTCTTTTCATTACAATGTGTGTTCGTCAAAATTAACGTAATTTGTATTTGATTTATTTTATATCCTGAAATTTGTGCGATTATAAAAAGTTATATACCTTTGCACTCCTATTTTAGGCAATTGACAGAATTATTATAGACAGTTATGAGAAAAGATATACACCCAGAGAATTATAGAATGGTTGTTTTTAAAGATATGACAAACGACTATTCATTTGTTTGCCCTTCATGTGCAGAATCAAGTGAAACTGTAAAGTGGGAAGATGGTAACGAATACCCTCTAATCAAATTGGATATCTCTCACAAATCGCACCCATTCTTTACAGGAGTTGTACAGTTTGTGGATACTGCAGGTCGTATTGATAAGTTCAACACGCGTTACGGTAAGCGTAAGAAATAAGAAATTATTTTTCCAAAATATTGAAGACCATTTGTTGAAGAACAAATGGTCTTTTTTTGTTTGCATATTATATGGTGTAATCTTTGCTGCATTGCCCGCAACAATTATCTTTATAACGTGAATCTGTACTTTAAAACCCTTCTTATTGGAACCTTTTTGCTTCTAGGCCATGCACAGGCTGACGCACAATCGTGTCGTATAAAGAGTGGAGATGAAGCACTGAATCAATTGGATTATTTTAAAGCGAAGAAAACGTTTTATAAAGCTCTAAAGTACTGCCCTGAAATGGCTTCTTTCGGTTTGTCAATTATTTATTCTCGAGATGACAATCCTTTTTACGACTTGGATTCAGCGTATCGATATGTCGTTACTGCAGATACATCTTGGGCAGGATTGAAAGAGAAGAAAAAGGAGAAGTGGATAGAATTTAACTACACTAGAGAATCAACAGATTCAATGTTGCAGGTAGTCAGTGGACTATTTTACATTGAAGCGACGGAAACTTTTACAGTAGATGGCTACACGACTTTTCTCCAAGACCACTCTTGGTCAACAGACTTCAAAGAGGCTCTGTACCTGAGGGATTCAATTGCTTATTATACGGCAATGGAACAAAACTCTGCGGAAGCATTCAAAATCTTCTTAGAAAAATATCCTACAAGTGAGTTTGCTCCAATGGCAAATGATAATTACTACAATTCTCATTTTTATGAGAAAACAGCTGACGGTTCGCTTGACTCCTTCCTTAAGTTTTTGGAGGAATTTCCTGAGAGCCCTATGAGAGGCGAAGCTGAGCGAAAAGTCTATACACTTGTGACAGCACCAAATACCTTAGAAGCGTATGAGCTATTTGTATTGGGGTATTCAGAAAACACCAATGCCCCCAAAGCATGGGATGAGTTTTTTCAATTGTACATCGCTGATTATTCCAAAGCAAGAATTCAGTCGTTTATTGACAATTATCCTGAGGCGCCAAATCTTGAGGGAATTGAACAAGAATTGGCATGGGTAGACGTTGAACTACTTCCAATAATCAAAGATGGGAAGTATGGCTTTATGGGAAATAAGGGGAAGCTGATCATCACTCCAAGTTTTGATTTCGCTGGAGGATTCAATAACGGATTGGCGGTTGTAGTACAAGGAGAAATGTTCGGTTTTATTGACAAATTTGGACACTTACAAATTCCTTGTGAATACAGTTCTGTTGATGATTTCCACGAAGGTAGAGCAGTAGTGGAACGAGACGGAAAGCTTGGAATGATTGACCGAAACAATAATTTACTCCTTCCCTTTATCTATGAAGAAATTGGAGAAGTATCAAACCATTTAACCTACGTATCTAAAGGGGTAAAGTATGGTTATGCGGATTGGAATGGTCAACTTGTTATTCCGGAACAGTTTGATGAAGCTTTTGATTTCATTGGTGATTTAGCAAAAGTTGAGGAGGATGGATTGTTTGGAATGATCAACGCACAAGGAGAATATGTGATTCCAGCAATTTACGAAAACGTAACTCCATTATCGGATAGTTTAATGATTTGTAAAAAGAGCGGAAAGCACGGAGTGATCACCAATAATGGAACGGTTGTAATTCAACCTGTTTACGATCAGATTGGAGCTTTTATGGACGGTTTGGCCATTGTTGCAAAAACAGATACCGTAGAATATATCAACATTCATGGGGAGATTGTAATCTCAAAAGGGTACAAGACCTATCCAAACTTTTTATCCAAAGGTGAGTTCAAGGAAGGAACAGCAGTGGTATACAGACGTGGGAAATACGGAAAAGTCAACACATATGGTAATGTCGTCACAGACATTGAATATGATAATATTGGAATTGGCAGCGTTTATTTCCCATTCCAAAAATCAGGAGGATGGGGATTAATGAGTGCATCTAATAAGGTGATGATCTCTGCATTGTATGAATCTATTGATCTCGTTGACGATAAATACGTGATTGCCAGAAAGGAAGACTCATTAGGGGTGATGGATTTGTTGGGAAACATTCTTCTGCCTTTTACGTTTAATTCTGTGGAATACTTAATTGATGGAACCTTTGCTATTCGTAAAAATGGGCAGTTGGGATTGTTTGATGCAGGAACGATTGTAGCCGAATTGGAATATGAGCAAATTGGTGTCTTTAATAACGATTTCGTATTTTTATTAAAAGGTGAAGAGTTGAAGTATTACGATATAAAGCGCAACACCTTGATCGAATTGGAGGTGAAAGATGAATAGTGTATTTGATTCTATAGAGAAATACAAGTATGGCATAATGGCTGTTACAGCTGTCTATGTATCCATTTTCATGTACCTAACAATGAGTTCGTATGAGCAACCTGTTTATTTTGAACCTTTCGAAGAAGGAGCGTATGTTGAAATTCCAGAAAACGAAATTGAACTTACAGCAGATAACATTCAGGTTCCTGCAGAATTTGGAGGAGATGTTACAAATGTCTCAAGAGATGCCGGTGATCCACGCGAAAGATCCTATGATAATTTTTCAACCTCGTTAACGCAGGCTCAAGTTGAGGAGCAGTACAGACAATTGGAAGAGGAGATGTATGATGAAGCAGGAGGAGATAAAACACGTGACGAAATTCGTCAGGAAATGGAGAATCGAAGAAATCATGATCTAGAACTTGCTGCTCAAAATGAAAATGCAACTCAAAACAATAATCCTGGACAAGAAAATGTGGCAGCTGGAGCTGTGATGGTTGAAGGGAAGGCAGATGGACGAAATGCCTTACATCTTCCATCTCCTGGATATATGACAGGCTTTGGATCAAGTGGAGTTGTTATGGTAATCGTTAAGTTGAATGTAAATGGAAATGTTGTTACTGCGACCTATGATGCTTCCAGAAGCCATGCCGCCAATCAACAAATGATAAATTTCGCATTGGAATATGCGAAAAAGTCAAGATTTTCCCATTCAAGCGACCCTTCCAAAGTATCAGGTTGGATCAGTTATAGATTTGTTTCTCAATGAGAGATTTTATCCGAAAAATAATACCTCAATTTCTCCTCTCATGGTACCGCTCTTCCAAGAAGAAAAAGCGTAATGAGGAATTAATGTCCAGTCGTAAGGTGGGAAATGTCCTCTCCAAAGAAGATTTAATTAAATCATTTAAGGAAATTGGAATAGTTGAAGGAGACACGCTACTTGTTCATTCAAGTTTGTCCAAGATTGGCTATGTAGAGGAAGGACCGAAAACAGTAGTTGAAGCGCTAATGGAAGCGGTTGGTGTGAAGGGCAATATTCTCATGCCGAATTCACCAAATGCTTCTTTGCAATTGGATTATATAAAAGAACTGAAAGAATTTAATGTTCAAAATTCACCTTCTAAATTGGGAGCAATCTCTGAGTATTTCAGAGTACTTCCGAATGCAATTAGAAGCGCACATCCAACAGAGCCTGTTTCTTGTATTGGCCCCGATGCCGATTATTTTACCAAAGATCATTTTGGAGAATTAACTCCATATACTTCTAATAGCCCGTTTTACAGGGTAAGTGAACGTGGAGGTAAAATTCTCTACTTGGGAGTCACCTTAGACAATGCAGGAACCAATCTGCATACACTCGAAGATGCGGTTGACAATTTCATGTATCCGGTATATTGCGATGAGATATTTGAAGCAAATGTTAAGTTTCCGGATGGGAGTTCAAAATCCATGAAAACCAAAGTGCACAATCCTGAACAATCAGCAAAGCGAAAATGCGACGGATTAATTCCATTGTTCATTGAAAAAGGAGTAATGGCAGATGTGACAATTGGTGAAGCAAGAGCCTTATTAGTAGATGCGAAGAAATTCCTTGATTGTATGATTGAAGAGTATGAATCGTTCGAGGTAACAATGTATACACCAAACGGAGTGCATCATTAAGAAGTCCGTGCTAACTTTCTACGATCAGCTAATCAGACATCAGACAATCCAACATCTATCTTTCCACCGTATCTAACAATCTAACGGTCTGACAATCTAAAAGTCTGGCAATCTAAATTCTAAATTCTAAACTCTATTATCTCATCTATCATTTCCGTACATTTGAGATCAAATAATTTGGTATGAGCACGATCAACTGGGGAACAGTCAAAGAATACGAAGATATTACCTTTAAATTTGCCGATGGCGTTGCAAGAATAGCTTTTAATCGCCCTGAGGTGAGGAATGCATTTCGACCAAAAACGGTTGACGAGTTATTGGAAGCTTTGATTTTTTGTCACGAGAGCCAAGAAATTGGTGTTGTCCTAATTACTGGAGAAGGTCCTTCACCAAAAGATGGTGTATGGGCATTTTGCTCTGGTGGAGATCAGCGTGTGCGTGCAAAACGTGGTTATCAAGGATTGGACGGAGTAAACAAGTTCAATATTTTGGATGTTCAACGCCAAATTCGTTTCATGAATAAAGTGGTGATTGCAGTTGTGCCGGGTTGGGCAGTTGGTGGTGGACATAGTCTTCACGTGGTTTGTGACTTGACCCTTGCGAGTGAGGAACATGCGATTTTCAAACAAACAGATGCTGATGTAGCAAGTTTCGATGGAGGATTTGGATCTGCTTATTTGGCGAGACAGGTTGGACAAAAACGAGCGCGTGAAATTTTCTTCTTAGGATTTGATTATTCTGCTCAGGAGGCATTTGATATGGGGATGATAAATAAGGTTGTTCCTCATGCAGAGCTCGAACAAACGGCTTACGATTGGTCACAAGAAATAATGACTAAAAGTCCTACGGCGATCAAAATGCTCAAGTTTGGATTTAACCTTATTGATGACGGTTTGGTTGGTCAACAAGTATACGCCGGTGAAGCTACACGTTTGGCTTACGGTACTGATGAGGCCGAAGAAGGACGTAATGCATTTTTGGAAAAACGTAAACGTGACTTCTCTAAATTCCCAAAGTTCCCTTAATTCTCAAGGAGAACACTGAGTTGTTTCATTGAGCATGCCGAAACGTTCAGAAGTGCGAATTACTCAACCACAATTCTCTTCGAATCTCTCGCCTGGTTTTCTCCAACGATTTCAACAATGTACATTCCCGCATCAAGGTCTTGAACGTTCAACGTAGTTGTGTTTGAATTAATCCTATGTGACTCTATCAATTGTCCCGAAACGGTGTATAATTGAATTGTCCCTTTAGTAATTTCTGAGATAATAGATACAAACTCATTTGCAGGGTTCGGTTGAATCGACCAAGCAATAGAAGAGATTTGGTCAAGTCCAGCAGGATTTCCGTGAACTAGATCAAAGCGTTCGTTCTCTAAAACTCCATGCATT
The DNA here is from genome assembly GCA_033791225.1 of Crocinitomicaceae bacterium. GTDB lineage: Bacteria > Bacteroidota > Bacteroidia > Flavobacteriales_D > Crocinitomicaceae > UBA4466. The sequence continues at coordinate 590,611 of JASJHD010000012.1, read as the reverse complement.
AAGTCTACTTGCCCTTGAGTAAAGCTATTCTGACAAGTTTCTGAAGAATAGTCCATGTAGTTTTCAATCATATCCGGCAAATCAACTCCTTGGATATTATCGACACACGTATTTTTTAACGGATTACAATCTTGGTCAGATTGAGCATCAGCATTTGGAGTATCGTCAATTCCATCTTGCTCTGTACAGTCCCCATCTCCCCAAATGTGACGCAAACCTAAGTAATGTCCCACTTCGTGACAACTAGTTCTACCACGCACATCAATTGGACCTCCACCAGCGTCTAACACGTTAGGATTGTTTGATCCAAAAGCTTGATACTGTATCACAACTCCGTCACTTAAGTTCGGTATAGAACCAGGAGGCCAATTTGGAAGTCCAGCAGGAGGTGTAGCATAACCAAGTAAAGCAGTTATTTCTGTTCCAAGAAAATCAACTGACATGTTACAAACCCAAATATTCAAATAATGTGTTTGATCCCATGCATCTTCACCACCGTCAACAGTACTTTTTACTTTTTCCAAATCACTAAAATCACCACCTAAAATTAATAGTGAACCGAAGGATGGAGTTGAAGTATTAGTTCTAGTAATCCCTGTTGTAGGATTTCCTAGAGGATCTATTTGTGCTAACACAAATTCAATTTGAGGGCTTCCTTTCACTATGTCAAAATCTGGACGCATGTTCACCGTATCGGCGTTCAAACGATTGTAATCTTCATTGAGCACACGAATCTGATCTAATACAACTGAATCAGCCAAGTTTTGCTCAGGTGTGTTATACACCACATGAACTACTACGGGAATTGTGTAGAGATGATTGCTCTTCGTTTGATCGTTCTCAGAATACAATTTAGCCGCGTCAAATACCGCGTTAACTTCGTCAATAAATCCTGGTGTTATTGAGTTTTGATAGTCAATTGCTTGAGGAGTCATACATCTGTGAATCTCTTGTGCAAAGCTACTTGTGGCAATAATAAAGGTCGAAAGGATCAGTATAGATTTCATAGTGGTGTGTTTAATCGGTACTAAAATACAGAATTGTATTAGTTCAAAGATTCAATAATTTATCAATGGTCGAAAGTGTCAGACGAGCGGTTAAAATTAAAATTTTGGACAAGAAAGAACTTTTCCCATGTGGAACCGTCGTTTGTGTATAAATGGAAAACGTTTACTCCAATACCATTTTTTTGATTTTTTTCATGAAGAGTTGAGTGTTTAATGATAAGCAGAGACTCCCATGAATCTGGTTCTGGTCCTATGTATAAAAGGAAACCGCCTATCCCAATACCATTTTTTGTTTTTAACTTTCTTCAACCTCCCTTTTTTATGTTCTATTGGCGTTGCCTCAGCTGAATGTCCAACTGACATATTAATTCGTTCACCATTTTGTATTTTCTCCTTTATTTCACCTTCTGGTAGATTGGGTTGATTGTTATTCGGGTCAACGTTTACTATTGTGGGCTCGGCTTGTTGTGCATGAGCTATTCCTCCAGTAGAACTCAGTAAAAAGGCAGACCAAAATGCAGCTACTCGTAATTTCCGAGGTGTTTCAATGGGTTCAATTAATCGATGATCGACCTGCTCTGCCTTGAAATAGCCGCACAATTCTCCTGCGTTATTGGATCTTTCTTCAAGAATTTCCTTTAATGAGAATGAGGTGTAGTCGTATACTTCCTTGTTGCAGACTTCGCAAAACTTACCTCTATCGGTGGGTGCCATTCCATCCCAATCTTGATCACAGTTAAATTTTAAACGAACTTTCCTCATAGAGCTTTGGTCAATTAGAACCAAAAGTTAAGAAGAAATCAGCAGAATGTCAAACGCTTACTCTTTGATAAAGATCTTGTTGACTACCTTATTATCGAACTTAATTGCAATAAAATAGACTCCGGTTGCTAAATGAGATATATCAATGGAGTGATCAATAGCATTTCTATAATTAAGAATTAATCGACCACTACTATTCCTAAGTTCAATGTCGACCATTTGTGTGGCGCCAATTCCTCCAATGTTGAGTGTGTTAGATGATGGATTGGGAAATAGTGTGAGTTGATCAATTTCTCCCTCTGCTATTCCAATTGTAATCGGATCAGTAAGCATATACTCCCAAACATCATGGTTTATAAATGAATTCTTGACCGGAACATTGTGATAAATCAGAACAATTCCCGGTTGTTGTATTGTGTAAAGGCATTTAGAAAAACCATAGGGCGAAGAGTTAACATCTACCAGCGTAGTGTCATCATTGTTGAGCATTCCCAACGCTTCTATGTCTGCAAATTGTTTAGAGAAATCAACGAATTCATCATACAAGCTCAAATAGGCATAATAGCGCTCAATCTCTGAAACGCTATTGGAACTTAGCCAATTCCCTCCAGCTGAATAAAAGGTGCTGTAATCGTTAGGACCAGAAAACATTAAAGCTCGATTTACAGGGAACACTTTGGCGAGATAGGCGGCGTGACCAGCACCTTGTGAATGCCCACCCGTAGCAACCTTGCTCCAATCAATAACTCCGGGAGCTAAAAAGAACTGCGACCAATTTTCTGTAGGACTATTTGCTTCCAAATAAGTGATCAACTTAACAAATCGCGTATAAATGGAGTTTAGTGTGTCGACATCTACCGCATCGCTCCCTGGTGTTCCAAAACAAATTTCTTGTCGAAATTTATCAAAAACGTATAAATCTGGATCGGCATTAAGGCTATTAGCCGTTACTTCATTTGGGTAACTCAAATTGATAACATGATACCCAAGGTCAGCGGCATCATCCATTAAAGCGGGATATTGTGTGGGATTACTGCCGGTTCCACCAATCCAAAGAAAAATACGGTTGATTTCTACCAATGGATTTAAAATAATGGCATGACTATCTTGATCTACAATGTATGCTGCATCAATGTCAGAAGGTGGGACATAATATGTTTGCGTTTGTGCGGAAAGTTGAAATCCAACCGCAAGGATGAACAGTGTTAGTAGTGATTTCATTTGACAAAATTACAGAATTCCTACAATCATCAGTGTACCCATTAAAAACAAAAGTACTCCCACAGCTCTCTGAATACCAGTGATAGTAGCTTTTTGAATCAATTTTTTACCAAAATACGATCCAATGAAGGCAAATACGATTCCTACGATGAGCATCATTTTTGCATCGGTTAGAGCAGCTACAAATTTATTATCTCCCTCTATTAGGGCTTCTGCAAAGAATACGTAGGTTGTCAAACGAACTATGTCAACGATAAGTGATACGGCATTTGATGTACCAACAAACTGTTCTTTTGTCAGTCCGGCCTTTGTAAGAAATGCTGCTCGGAATGCTCCTTGATGCCCTGAGACTCCTCCAAAGAAACCGCTTAGAGCTCCTCCAAAAGGAATGTATTTTTCAGCAATGTTTAGCTTTCCGAAGCGTGGATCAAGGTCAAACCATGCAAAAAAGATCATCAAAGATCCAATCACTATTTTGAGCAATGTCATATCGAATTGATGGTCTCCCAACATGTAGGTATACATTATTTCTCCACTGTCTACTTTATTCAAAAGCATACCACCACCAGCTGCTGCAAAGAATGCTGGGATTCCAAAGAGTAGTAGTGTTTTAAAATGAATGTACTTCGCGACCATCAAGAATTTGAAAAGATTATTGGCGAGATGTACAATGGCTGTCGCTCCAATGGCAACAGGCAAATCGAAATAAAGACTAAAAACAGGAAGCATCAAGGTGCCCAATCCAAATCCAGAGAAGAAGGTGAGACCTGCTCCAATAAGAACAGTTATTGCAACTATGATGTATTGATATTCCACAGTACAAAAAAACAGAAAAAATGGGCGCCAAATGTTAAGCAAACATTAATTTCACAAAAAATTGACAACATGATTGATTACAGAAGTGATACGGTAACCAAGCCTTCGAAAGAAATGAAGGAGGCTATGTTCACTGCTCCCGTTGGGGATGACGTATTTGTGGAAGATCCTACCGTGAATGAACTTGAACGTTACGCAGCAGAGTTTTTTGGAATGGAGGCATCAATTTATTGTTCTTCAGGTACTCAAACGAATCAAATTGCAATCAACATTCATACAAGTCCTGGTGGTGAAGTAATTACCAATGAGGACAGTCATATTTACAAATATGAAGGTGGAGGGATCGCGAAAAACTCAGGTGCTTCCGTTCGGTTGATCAGAGGAAATCGTGGCCGTTTAACACTAGAAGATGTAGAACAATGGATCAATCCTGACGATGTTCATTTTCCCGTTACGCAATTGGTAAGTCTTGAGGATACCTCAAATAGAGGAGGAGGAGCTATTTACGATTTTGAAGAAATCAAACGTATTAGTACGTTTTGCAGAAACAACAATTTACCAATTCACTTGGATGGAGCTCGATTAATGAATGCCATGGTTGAAAATGGTGTTGACATGAAAGAATATGCGCGTCAATTCGATTCCATTTCACTTTGTTTGTCAAAAGGGCTAGGCGCTCCAGTTGGGTCAGTTCTTGTTGGCGGGAAAAATTTTATCAAGCAGGCGAGAAGAGTGCGAAAAGTATTTGGAGGAGGAATGCGACAAGCAGGAATTATTGCAGCTGGAGGATTGTACGCAATGAAATACAATGTGGAGCGATTGAAAGTCGATCATACACACGCTAAATCACTTGAATCAACGTTAAACGAGTGTGCTTGGGTAAAGGAAACGGTTCCAGTAGAAACAAATATTGTTGTGGCAATTCTCAACGATGATTCAAAAAGAGACGTTATTATTGATATCTTGTCACAGAAGGGGATTAAAATTATGGCCTTTGGACCAGGTATGCTTCGATTTGTGACGCATTTAGATATTGATTCCTCGGACATTGATCAAACTTGCGAAGTGCTTAAAGCCTTAACTATTTAATGAGAACTAAATTTACATATCTTCTGTTTTGTACGCTGTTTCTAACGTATGCATGTGTTTCTGAAGAACCAGAGCCGCTTAATTTGGAAGATATCATGGCGGAATCTGAAAACTATCGAGAGGACGACGTAAATGCAGTAGTTGAAGAATTGGATTCCACTTTGGTTGTTAAGAATTGGCTCAATGACCACGGAATAATGGCGGACAGCATAATCTATATGAGTCGTAGAATGATCCCAGATCGATTCAGTGTTGAGCCTGCAACGAAATATAGCCTGTTTTCTCAAAGTGATTCACTTTTTACTTGTCAATGGAATTTTGCAGATTCAGCGAAAACGGTCAATGCATTTTACAATTGGATAGATTGCTATGGGGTTGTATGTGATTCTTATTATATCGGGCAAGATGCTAATTTTCAAAAGAAACCTTTCAAAATTTTAGTAAGTGACACTACAATCATTTACTTGGAAGGAATGGAAAACTTTGATTTTGAACAATGGGATTCCTTTTATGAATCTGTTGGATATGCGCCTGACTGGAACTATGTTTTGGAACAGCGGAAACATGGAAAGGTGCAATGGTACGTATATGAAGATGATAAAAAAGTAACATACAAGAAATGAACATAGTCAATAGAGGATTTATAAAGGTGAAAGCGCTTCAACCATTTATTCAGTGGGCAAATACGAAGGATGAAGAGTTTCATTTGGACAATGATATTGAGCCAAACATCTATTTGATTGAAGAAGATTTTTTTGATGTAGAACCTCTGATCAAATCTAATTTTAAGAAGATCTTTCTGAATGAACTCGAAATGGTTGATGATGATGCAGATAATTACCCAGAAATCACTTTTGATACGTTTAATGAGTGGTTTTCAATAGAAATTGGAAATACTGTATTCGATTGCGAAGATTCTGATTTAAACTAAAAACTGACCGTCTGACCGTCTAATTGTCTGAAAATCTATGTGCACTGAGGCTCTCGAAGTGCTCAGCATCGATCAATCAAAACGGCATTGTAATACGCCGGATCAGTTGAAACATCCTCGGTAACCCATTCTGGCTTCTCAAAAGATTCACTTTCAGATTCAACTTCTAATTCCGCAATGACAAGCCCTTCCAAGGCACCATGGAATTCGTCTACCTCCCAAGTTTTTCCATGAACTTCAATCTCATAACGATGCTTACGAATTTGCTTATGTGTGAAGTTCGATAATAGTTCTTCCGCCTCGATCACAGGAATTTCATATTCAAACTCTTGACGTGAGATCCCTTCACTTTTGCCTTTAATTGTAAGAAATCCTTTATCGCCTTTGATTCGTACACGTACAACTGCTTCTTTTGACTTGGAAATGAAACCCTGTACGATTAAGGTTGGAACTGGTTTTTGTACAGTTGCCCACCTTGACTTGTCAACTAAAAATTTGTATTCAATTTCTTGCATTATCCCCAGGCTCCTTCTATGCCCATTTTTTTGTTTTTCAATAGTAGCAAACTCGTTAATATGTCATGCTCGCTATCCCAAATTCTGAATATATACGTGTACGATCCATCCTTTAGTGCAATCACCTCTGCAATTTCAATTTTTAGAATATTTTTTAATTGAATATTAACCCATTGATCTGTTAGTATATCAGTGCCTCCGAAAAGTTCGTTGACAAATTGCTCTTTGTTTCCACCAAGAAATGCCAATTGTTCTTTTTTATATGTTTTATCCATAAATCTTAGCACTTTGTTCACTTTGTGGGACTTGACCGCCTCAACAAAACCTTTGATGAATTTTTGCTGTTTGGGACTGATTTCTTGGGCATTGCATTGAAGCGTTACGGCCAGTGCAATGAATATTAATAGTGATTTCATACTCCGAAGTTAACTAATTCAAAGTTTAGAATCGTTGCGTTTAGAATTCGGCTATCTTCGTATTTCCGAGTCATGGATACACGAAATCAAAATATTGAGCGTTTAGTAAGTGCTGTGAAAATTATCGACAGAAATACATTAGACGATGCTCGTTGGAACGCGCTTGTGGATAGGACTCCTGATGCAAGTTTTTTCTCCTATACGTGGTATCTAGACGCAACGGCGGAGAACTGGTGTGCACTCATCGACGAGGAATATAATTTTGGTTTAGCTCTACCTTACAGTGTAAGATTAGGTGTTGAAACCTTGTACACGCCTATTTTTGTTCGTTATATCGAACTTCTTGGAAACGGAGCGATGAAGCCTTCAATCAAGGCATTGGTATTTGAACGGTTTAAAAACATGAACATTTCTGTTAAACAGGATTTGTTTGGAAGCGACCATACAACATTTGAATATCAAGCTATACAATCGAATGCTGAACGAAAACTGAACTCTCAGGCCAAGAGAATGGTGAACAAGGCCGTTAAAAATGATATTGCCATTACGACGACCGACAATTTTATGCGTGTTTTCAAAATAATTCAAAAAGAACTTAGCGGTAAGCACGATGGACTGGATGATGATTCCATGATGTCATTGCTTAAGCTTTTTGAAGCCGGTGGATCTGCTGGCGTAATTCAAGTGTATGAAATTGAGAACAATGGTGGAATTGCTTGTTTTGAAAATGATCGACAAACGTTGTATTTAAAGGGAACAACAACCGTAGAAACTAAATCAAATGGAGGAATGTATGCCCTTTTGAATGAGTCGGTTACAAAAGCCTTAGAAGGACACAGGAAATTTGATTTCGGAGGCTCTAGAGTAGAAGGTGTAAGTCGGTTCAACAAAAACCTTGGTGGAACAGATGTACACTATTTCAATTATAAAGTTGACAAAACACCGTTTTGGTTTAAATTCGCAAGAAGAATAAAGCACGCATGGAAAAAGTAGTATTGATAACAGGGGCTTCTGGAGGTATGGGAACCGCATTGGCAAATTTGTTTGCTGGGCAAAATGTGAAAATGGCTTTGCATTACAACAGTAATCCTATTACCATTGAAGAGTCCGATTCTATTGCACATTTTCAAGCTGATCTGACGAAAGAATCAGAAGCACTTGGGTTAGTGGAAAATGTTGTGAAGCGCTTCGGGAGAATTGATGTGCTGATCAATAACGCAGGTATTTCTAAAAGTTCTATATCTTGGAAAACAGATGCTGACGCTTGGAGAGCGACCATGGCAATCAATCTAGATGCTGCCTTTTACACGTCGAAAGGTGTAACGAACAATATGCGAAAGCAAAATTCAGGTAGAATAATCAATATTTCATCTGTTGTGGCACAAACTGGATTTATCGGGACTGCTGCATATGCCGCTTCTAAAGCAGGATTGATTGGATTGACAAAAACACTATCAAAAGAATTGATTTCGTCTGGAATATCAGTGAATGTACTCGCCTTAGGATATTTTAGTGTTGGAATGATCGACGACGTTCCTGAAGAGCTGCGGAAGGAGGTAATTAATTCTATTCCAGCAAAGCAACTTGGAGATCCAGCAACAGTTTTTAAAACCATTCAATGGCTTATGTCTGATGAAGGTGCATATGTGACTGGTCAAACGATTAACCTCAATGGTGGCTTATACAGTTAAACACTGATCAGATGGAGCTGTCGAGAGGTGGTTGAGGGTTGATCGAGCAAGAAAAAGCGAGAGCTTTTGATTATACGAGATCAACAATTCCGTATTCATAATTCGGTATTCTACTTACGATTTTCCTTAATCAGAATGATTAAGTTTGTTTATGCTTTTACCAAAGTCTAACATACCACGCTGGATCATAAGTATTATCGACTTGTTGATGTCAATGATGGCTTTGTTTTTCGCTTATCTAATTCGTTTCGATTTAAAAGCGGATGAAGCATTGATAAAGATAGAGTGGGGAATCCTTTCCAAATCTATTGGAGTCTACATCCTAGTAAAGTTTGCAGTATTCTATTTCTTTAAGATTCACAAAGGACTTATCCGTCATACCTCTACCGAAGATTTAAGACGCATTGTTACAGCTACTTTCTTGAGTTCAGCAATTTTTGTACTTCTCGGCTTGCTCCGCTTCAATTTTGTTGATGGATACTTTATGTTCCCTACTTCTGTTTTGCTTATTGAGTTTTTAGCTTCAACGGCATTGCTTGTGGGAATGCGTTTCGCGATCAAACTCCTGTATTTGGAATCGGTAAAAAACAAGGATGTTGTAGATCGTGTGGTGATTTATGGCGCAGGAATTTCTGGCTTGATTACCAAAAGAACAATGGAAAAAGACATCAGCAATACCCGTAAGCTTGTTGGTTTTATTGATGACAACAAAAAATTGATAGGTAATCGATTGGAAGGTGTCAATATTTTTCATTCTGGCGATCTTGAAAAATTAATTAAAGATGAAGGAGTTACGTTAGTAATTATAGCGATTCAAAGTCCCGATAATGATAACCGAAAGAAAATAGTTGAACTCTGTCTTGCCAATAAGGTTGAGGTACAAAAAGTACCGAGCACTAAAAGTTGGATCGATGGTGAATTTTCTACCAAGCAGATTTCTAAAATCAAGATTGATGATCTTCTTGGACGTAAGTCAATTGCGCTTGATGAAAAGAAGATTGAAGAAGAATTAAAAGGAGAAGTCATCCTCATAACTGGAGCTGCTGGTTCAATAGGAAGCGGGATGGTTCGGCAGATAGCTAAGTACCATCCATCGAAATTAATTCTACTTGATCAGGCAGAATCTCCCTTGTACGATGTACAAAACGAACTGCTATCAGACTTCTCAAATCTGGATTTTGAAGTAGTTATTGGAGACATTCGAAGCTATGATCGAATGGACAACCTATTCAAAACATTTCAACCAAAATATGTGTTTCATGCTGCTGCATATAAACACGTTCCAATGATGGAGAACAACCCATCCGAAGCTGTTTTAACCAACGTTATGGGTACACGAAACCTTGTTGATTTGTCAAATATACATGGTGTTCACAAGTTTGTAATGGTTTCAACAGATAAGGCTGTGAATCCAACGAATGTGATGGGTGCATCTAAACGTATTGCGGAAATCTATGCGCAAAGTGCAAACAAAGAAGGACGTACAAAATACATTACGACCCGCTTTGGGAATGTACTTGGATCAAACGGTTCGGTAATTCCATTGTTTCAACGACAAATTGATCAGGGAGGACCGATTACCGTAACTGACGAACGTGTCACTCGTTTTTTTATGACAATTCCTGAGGCTTGTCAACTGGTTTTGGAAGCTGGAACAATGGGAGAAGGAGGAGAGATTTTCGTCTTCGATATGGGAGAATCTGTAAAGATTATTGATCTCGCTAAAAAAATGATCCAATTGAGTGGTTTGGAATTAGGCAGAGATATTGAAATAAAAATCACTGGACTTAGACCTGGAGAAAAACTCTACGAAGAACTTTTAGCGAAGGATGAGAATACATTGCCAACGCATCATCCTCAGATTTTAAAAGCGAAGGTACGAGAAGAGAAAGAGACACAATTGAGCCGTATTAAAGCATTGATCGAATTGTTCAATGAGCAGAACAACGAAGCGATTGTAGCTCAAATGAAAGAAATCGTTCCAGAGTTTATTAGCAATAATTCCCAATACGAAAAATTGGACAAGCGATGATTAATCCAACAAGAATCCAAGTTCGGTTTGTAGATGTAGACATGATGAGTCATGTCAATAACGCTGTCTATCTGAGCTATTTTGAATATGCCCGAATGGACTTCTTTACTCAACTTTTAGGAGAAGGCTGGGATTGGCAAAAAGACGGCATTATTTTACTTAAAAATGAAATTGAATACCTTAAACCTGTACTATTAGAAGATAATCCCGTTATTGAAATAGATGTTCAAAAAGTAGGCAACAAAAGTTTTACGCTTGGTTATCGCTTAACAGTTCGTGATGAAGTCTATTGCCAAGGCTTGTCGATTCTGGTAGCATATGATTATACAGTTGGAGGAGCACAAGTGATTCCTGAAAAATTGAGAAGCAAATTAGTTGGGCGAAAAGAGGAACAGTAATTGATAATAAGGGAACAAATCAAAACCATGAGAAATTTTTTAATCGTACTTGTAAGTATTTTTGTTTGGACAGCTGCTCATGCGCAATTTGATGATGATCCCCAAAAAGATTCTTGCTATTTGCGTTACGATGCAGAGCACAATGTTATAAGAAACAACCGTTATGCTGAATGGCAATGTGGTAAGTTACTCGGAGTGGTTGACTGTAATGAAAGACTAGAGTACGACGAAAGTTCTGATATCGTTTACTTGAATAATCAAGACCGAGTAAATGCTGCTGGTGCAAATAAACCTTTTACTGGAACATGTGAAACGTGTCACATGAACGGTCAATTGGAACGTCGAATCAACTTCGTGAATGGAAGGGAAGACGGAACAGATACCACAACGTACAAATCAGGATGTCCACAAGTAGTAAGAACGCATATTCAAGGCGTTGAAAATGGACAATGGTTATTCTATTACGATAGCACAGAGCAATTGGCGTGGGAGATGAATTACATGATGGGAGAGAAGCATGGTAAACACATGTTCTACAAAAGCAATGGAGATACTACACGATGGGAAAATTACCGTAACGGATTGTTAGACGGTACCAAACGTACGTATTACCCTGATTCAAAGCTCAAAAGAGAGGTGGAGTATAAAATGGGCGTAATGGACGGTGCATTTAAAATCTACAACTTGGACGGAGTGGTAATCGAAGAATTGAATTATCGAGAAGGAAAGAAAGATGGCGACTGTGCATATTTCTATGACGACGGAACGCCATTGAAGAGCGAAAACTGGACGATGGGAATCAAGAATGGAGAATTTAAATCCTTCTTCTATCAGGGTGCAATAATGGTTTCAGAGTTCTACAAAAAAGGAAAGAAAGAAGGTTGGTTCTTTGAGAATTACCATGATGGTGTTACCAAATGGAAAGCGCTATACAAAAAAGATGTCTTGATTGAAGAATACCGTTATGATGAGCAAGGTCGTGAAACGTATTCATTCGGAGGCACAAGTAATAATGGTGCTGAAGACGATGAAATGCCATCAACAAAGAAGGATAAGAAGAAGAAAAAGAAGGACCAAGATTGATTCTTAATATCACACGATATTAACGCATTACGCATTGAGCGGAACGAAGAATATTCGTTCCGTTTTTTATATGTACCCAACGATGTCATACATCAAATAGCCAACCACCTCTTTGAGTAATTTATTCCAAGTCATCAAGTTACTGGAGTTCGGTATGATGTATTGATCCCAATAATACCCATGATTCTGATTCGCATATAGGTCAGTGGAAAACGGAGTGCAAACCATCCCTTGTCGCTCAAAGCAGCCCAAAGCACGCTTCATATGAATTCCTGAAGTAACCAGAAGGTAAGAATCTATATGTGGATAGGAAGTACTCAGTAATTTCTTAGTTTCCAACGCATTTTCATAAGTGTTCACTGAAAACTCTTCTGTAAGAATGTCTTGTTCAGGAATTCCCCAAGAAATCAATAGTTCTTTGACTTGTTTCGCCTCATGCAATCCATGGTCCGTTATGAAACCGGAATCTCCTGAAATCAGAATCTTGTCAACTTTGCCCGTCTGATAAAGTGTTACTGCCTGAATTAAGCGATCTCCCTGTCGACGAATACTGATATTGTCTACATCTGAATTGTACTCGAACATTCCTCCAAGAACGATGGCTACATCATGGTGCTGTACATCTTCTATTTTGTTTCCAGGCACTTCCCACAATCTACAAAATTCTGAAAAAATCACTGAATTCGTAAAAAAGATAAATACTGCTAGGGTTGTCCATTTGAAGCGCGACTTCCATTTGGGATTTTTCACATAAAAGAAAAGGAATGCGAATGTTACCAACCAAAAGAAGGGTGATAGTACAAACAGCAATGCTTTTGAGAGTATGAAGAACATGGTACAAAGGTAATTGATTTAATTATAGACCATTTCGATAGTAAGTCTAAAAACATTCCTTTATTTTTGTAAACCTTAAAACTAAATTTAAACAAAAAAAATGCACAGAATAGAAGAGTTACTTGGATTGAAAGCAGGTGAATTAGGAGGAGTCTTAATGGATCTTGGTATGAGAATCGGACTGTTTATATTGATCCTAGTTATCGGATTTTGGATTGCGAAAGTGATGACTAAGGCAGTTGTGAAAGTTCTTCATAGACGTGAAACTGATGAAAGTTTGGTTGGGTTTCTTAGAAGTCTAACGAGTATTTTAATCAAAACATTAGTGGTTATTACTGCGGTGACACAGTTAGGTATTGAAATGACGTCGTTCGTAGCAATACTAGGTGCTGCTGGTTTTGCCATTGGTATGGCGTTCTCAGGAACACTTTCAAATTTTGCGGGAGGAGTAATGATCCTTTTATTCAAGCCGTTCAAAGTAGGGGACTACGTTAATATGCAAGGAGAAGAGGGAATCGTAAAGGAAGTATTGATTTTCAACACGATTTTAACAACCTTAGATAACAAAGTAATCATTTTGGCCAATGGTGCCGTTGCCAATGGAACAATCGTAAACTTTACAAAAGCGGATAAACGACGTGTTGATTGGTCGTTTGGTATTGCTTATGGAGATGATTTGAAAGTAGCTAAAGAGCTTTTGGCAAAATTCATGAGAGAAGATAGTCGTATCTTAGAAGAGGAGGCGAACTTTATCGGTTTGGGTGAATTGGGTGATTCATCGGTAAACATAACCGTTCGTGGTTGGGTTAAAACCGAAAATTATTGGGGAGTATTTTTTGACATGAACGAGCGTGTATACAACGAGTTTGAGGCCGCTGGACTGTCAATTCCTTTCCCACAAATGGATGTTCACGTTCAGAAAGAATCATAGATGACAGAATTTGTAAACCATCCCTTGGTTCAAGGGTACATCAAAGCCAATAATTTTGGTGCTCTACTTGGGATGGATTTTACAATTTTAGGACCTGGTGAAATAGTTTATTCTATGCCAATCACGAAAGAGCTATTAGCTACACCGATAGCGGCTCATGGTGGATCAATAAGCGCTTTAATGGATGCGACAATGGGAGTGTGTGCTCTTTCGCAAGTTCTACAAGATAATCGTGTTGTATCTACCATGGAGATGAAAATCTCCTTTACTGCTCCTAGCTTGTTGGGAGATGAACTCAAAGCAACGGCCAAAATTGTGAAACGTGGCAAAAAATTATTGTTTGTAGAAGGGGAAATCAAGAACCAGAAAGGTCAGTTGATCGCAATTGCAACAGGAACGTTTAATTCGTACCCTGCCGAAAAAGCTGGGTTCAACAATCGTATCTAAAGAATCTTAGGCAACCCAATTATGTTTTCAAGCGTTAAATCGGTATATTACACACATTACTTACTACGAAATTCTATATGAAGAACGATAAGAACAAAAAGAAAGTGTGGCATTCTCCTGAGATTAAACATCTAAAAATCAAGGAAGATACAGGCGTGATTATTATTCACAAAAAGGAAACATCGCCTAATTGGAGCTAAATGATTTTAGGATCCTTTTCCTTCAATCCAGCAAGTCTCAGCAATCAGCAAGAACTTTATAAATATGCGGTTGAGTGTATTCAGCCTGCAAGTTCGATTAAAACAGGTTATTCAAAGCCTAGATTAAACCTTACCATTTTCAGCCATCCTAATTTTCCCAAATCAAAAAGAGATAATTACTGTGTCAATGAAGACGAAAATGTCATAGTCCTTGTAGTTGGTCACATATTCAATTTAAATGAATTGAGTATTGATTCATCTGAATCTGCCTCTAGTACTATTTTGAATCAATACGAACAGGATGACTTAGCTTTTCTAGATCGACTCAACGGTGAGTTTTCCATTTGTATTCTTGATTTAAAGGTGCAAAAGTGCATTCTAATTAGAGATGCATTAGGAATCATCCCTCTGACTTTGGCGAAGAAAGATGATGTATATTATTTCTCCTCTGACACGCACGGACTAGGTAAGTCACTCTTTGGGGAAGAACCGATATCAAAGCAATATTTAATTAGCCGCTTTTATGATTACGAACGGAATTTTCATTTTTGCCCAAATGGAAACATGCAGAAGGTATTTCCAGGGACCTATCTAGAGATAACAAACAGTGCTATTGAGCAAAAAAATTATTGGAATCCTGAGGAAATTCCTGAAAAAGCAAATATTAATTTTTTAGAAGCTACAAATCACTTGAGTGAACTACTTGATGATGCTATTAAAGTTAGGTCTAAAGATTTTGCTGTTGGAACGCACGTCAGTGGTGGACTAGATTCTAGCCTGATTACCGTCCGCGCAAAGAAACTTCTGAATATGCAAAAAGAATTGCATGCCTTCACATGGAGCCCTTCTCAGATGAATGAGGATATTGAGCTAGCTTACGATGAAAGAATTAGTATCCGTAATCAATGTGAAAAATCTGGAATTCAATTACATTTCACCAATGTCACAACAGAGGATTACCATGCTTTTGTGTCGAGTTGGCGCTTTCCAAGTGAGCATTTTTTTGAGCGAAGATTGACCATGAACGCAGTTTCTCAAAAGGTAAATCTTCTACTTAGTGGATGGGGTGGTGATGAGTTTATTGGTGTTCCAGACGAGGCCTTGTATGCTGAATTACTTAGAAAAGGAAAACTGAAACAATTCAATTGGCTAAACCGCGAACAGAAATTCAGGAAATTAGCAATGAATGTAGTGAACAAGGTACTTTTCCCAAAGAGAAGACGTGTATTTCTAAAAAACAAAATGCACCCAGAAAACTATCATTACATGTGCCACAAAAGTGTGACAAATAGGCTTTCACCTGTCGAACACCAATGGCATACTTCAAAAAGAAGTCATCAATTAAGCATGATCGAATACCAGCATCTTTCTCAGCGGTGCGAGGACTGGTACCTCCATGGTCAGCACATCGGGATTGAATACGCTTATCCCTTAATGGACAAACGAATTGTTGAATATTGCATTGGATTACCCTCTGAACTTTTTGTTGGAAAAACAATGGACCGTCCCTTAATGAGAGCACTTGGTAAAGATCAACTCATTGATGAAATTCGTCTTCTGCCAAAAAGCTGGGATCACGCGGTTATGAAAAACGCAATTTCCATTCAACGTGATTGTTTGAAAGAGTATATTGAAGATTGGCAACAACTGAAGAACGAGGAGGAGTTAGATTTTATTGATTTTGGTGCAATTGAACGAGAGCTAGAAGTGTCAAATGAAATTTCTAAGCGACTTGGAATCTTCTTCTATTACCTGAAGTCAACTGATGAATACATTAAAAATTACCGTCAAAGAAAGATTGATTAAATTAGTGGTCCTAAGCTTTGACCTTTGAGTATCACTATTAAAGAGGAACATGAAATCTGCCTGACCTGTGGCTTTTGCTGCGACAATACCTTATTTGATGTTGGTAGGCTAGATGATGGTCCTATTTCTAAGAAATTTAATAATCCAATTACTGTAGTCGACGGCCAGAACGTTTTTAGTTTTCCTTGCAACTGTTTCGATAAGAAATGCACAATTTATAATGAAGGAATACCAAAGGTGTGTTCCAAGTTTAAATGCAAAGTACTACTGAGTGCGATTGGTGGAGACTTAAGCAAAGAGGCTTCGCTATCCATGATTGCCGAAGCGAAAACTATTCGAGATGAAATTCTCAGAATGTACTTGGGAGCCTTTAAAAAAACTATTACTTTTCGTCAGCTTGTGAGAAAGGTTTATGTGAAGAATCCTGCAGTTTTGGAACATAAAGTGCTTGTTATAAAAACTCAGTTATTAGATGTTTTAATTGCGAAACATTTTAAAACTAAGGAGCAATTCGAGGATTTTTATGAATTGGACTAATTGAGCAAAAAGACGCATTTCCTGCATGGGACACAATCTAGAATGATTATCTTTGTTCCATGATCTTGATCCTAAATGGCGTTGCCGGTTCAGAAATTGTACTCATTTTATTTTTTGTGCTCATCTTCTTTGGGGCAAAAAGTATTCCTGGTCTAGCAAAAACTATGGGACGTACAATGCGCCAGATAAAGGATGCCACTGCGGATATTCAAAGTGAAATTAAAAAGTCAGGAGCCGACATGAAAAAGGACCTGAATTTGGATGGAATCATCAAAGAAACTTCGGAAGAAATTGTCCGGCCATTGGATCAATCAATTGAAGAGTTGGACAATGCTGTACGTTACGAGCCTAGAAAACCTAATTCTCATATTCCTGCAATGGGAAAACCTGTAGAAGTGGAAACAGTAGAGGTCGTTGAAACGGATGAAGTTAAGGAAGAGATCAAAGAAGAAATCAAGAAAGACGAAGGAAAGGCTTAATCAAGCTTGTGGAAAAAACCTTGTGTTTCCCAGCCTGATCCTGAATAATATTGAAATTCAATCTCCCATGTGTAGGTGCCTTGCGGTTGTTCTGTAGCATCAAAATACTCATCAGGGTCTTCCGATTCAAACAATATGTCTCCCCAACGGTTGAATATTATAATGTGAAATGTCTTAATAAGACATGTATGTTCCATTCTAAACATGTAATCATTTCCAAATTGACAATCAATGGTGACGACTTTTGGAATAAGAACCTCACAAGAATCAGTTATGGAGTCATCCTGTGCTTGAACTGAGACATTAAAGAAGAGTAATAAGACAATTGCTTTTAACATGGTCGGAAATCTAAAAGTTAAACGCTCCGAATATTTAAAAGTTGCCAATATTTTTGAAACAGGAGTCCAAGAAGCATAGCTTTTGATAATTGTCATGCAAGTAAACATTTCGTAGATTTAACATTAATGATTCCTATTCACAACTCGGATAAAACAACACAGAAGAAAATTATTGTTAATCGACTTTCAAAGTTGAATGACTATGATTTCAGTGAACCTCATCGCCATGATTATTTCGAGTTTTTCTATTTTGAAAAAGGAGGAGGAACACATGCTATTGATTTTGAGAAATTTGAAATTCAAAACCAATCTGTACATATTGTTGCACCTGGAAAAGTACACCATGTTGCGCGTGAACTCGATTCGAATGGTTTTGTTTGCCTTTTCGAGCTGGATGCTTTGGGTGCTCAATCTGAAGTCAATGAATTTCTATTTGAACACGAGTGTTGTTCTATTACAGAAATGCCGCCATATTATTCGTTTAAGAATGATCAGCGCGACTTTATCAATGCAGTAACCAAATCTATCAATTCTACAATTGATGAGTCCTCAGAGCTTGATCAAGTCAATGTGCGTGCGCTGGTTCAATCTTTGGCCATTGAATGTATGAAAGTTAAAGGAGTGGCAGTTTTGCCGAAGGAAAATGATGTTTATGTATCTTTTCGTAAGCTCTTACTTGCAAATTTTAGAGAGTACAAGAAGGTGAAAGAATATGCCGAGCAACTTTGTATTTCTGAGAAAGTACTGGGTGAGTTGGTTAAGCATCGAACAGGGAAAAGTACAAGCGATATTATCTATGATCAGATCATCCTCGAGGCAAAACGACTTCTGTTAACTGGTATTTCTACCAAGGAAACCGCTTACAATCTCAATTTTGAAGATCCAGCTCATTTTAGTAAGTTCTTCAAATCTAAGGTAGGCTGTAGCCCTTCCGAATTTGGAAAAGTACAAGATTAGAGATCAATTGTACATGGCTTGCAGGGTTTAATTCCGTTATTTTTGAATACGTTACTTAACCTAATCAAAGAACCATGCGAGAACTACTAATTATTTTTATATGTTCAATTGTATACCAAAATGCACTTGGTCAATGGATAGAATCGAACTATACAGGGGGATCAAGCCCAAACCCAGTTTCTGAACTTGAATTTCCAGAACCCAATACCGCTTATGGTGTTGCCGGAGGAGAAATTATTAAAAGTACAGATGGTGGTATAAATTGGGCTGTTTTGTATGATGAAGGTCCATTTTCTAATATGTCCAATCTTTCTTTTGTGAACGCGAACGTAGGATTTGTTAAATCATGGAATTCAAATTTGAGAACAACCGATGGAGGTGCAACATGGTCTCCAATGAACTGGTTGTATGATATTGAAATTGTTGGAAATGATTTGTATACCTCATATGTTAGTAATGATACATCCTACATCTCCACTTCAAATGATCACGGGGATTCTTGGATAGTTTTGTTTCAGAATTATCAATTAGGTGCGCAACAGTATTATATTTCCTTTTTGGATGCTCAAAACGCCTTTTTCATGAATTCGCTAGCCTTGGACAGGATGTATTCAACAAATGATGGGTTTGTAACAATTGATACAGCATTTAGCACGTTTGGAGATATGACTCCACAAAAACATATGCATTTCATTGACTCACTGAATGGATATTTTTACGGTAATTGGGGGGCGCAATCGCATCCAACAAGAACATGGTTTGGAGAAGTAATATATTTCCCAATGGATTTAGATGGTTTTGGCGTATTACCTGTACTGGATATGGCTTTTGGAACCGATATTATTTACGCTGGTTCAATTTATGGAAAGATATTTTACACACTCAACAATGGGCAATATTGGTTTGAGCAAACAACGCCTACGACAGATCCTTTTGGCTCTATAGCATTCGCAGATGAATCACATGGGATTGCAGGTACGGGCAATAAGATTTATTATACGAGTAACGGTGGCCTTGTCGGGTTAAATGAAGTCGAACCTGTTCATTTTGAGCTTTACCCGAACCCTATGAGCGAGGAATTTGCAATAAAAGGAAATACAGAATTAATTGAAGAGGTTTTGATTTACAATATTGCTGGTAATGAAGTGGCAAGATTCACCTCTACGTTTGATAAGATCAATATTTCCGATCTAACTAACGGAGCTTATTCTGTTGTAATTGTATCAGCCACAGAACGAACGACTAAAAAAATTATTAAAAATAATTAGACATGAAAAGAATGAATAAGTTTTTAGTATTCGGATTACTATTATTGCTGAGTTATTCTTGTAGTAAAGAATCTAAATTAATTGGTTATTGGAATTCTCAGGAATATCTAATAGATGGAGTCCTGATGCCAGGAGACGGCGCTGTGTTTTATGATATTAAAGCTGATGGTGGCTACCATAGAGTTTTTGAATTTGGAACTTGGGAATTAGATAAAAAAAACGACAACATTACTTTTTCAGAGCAAAGCGGATTTACCTATGAAATGCATATTCTTGAACTTAAAAGTGACAAATTGAGAATGGAACACATAATGAATAATGGTCAAGTATGGGAATATCTTTTCACTAAAGAATAAGTGATTTTTTGCAATACTATTCCGAGTCAATAACAAATACCTTCATACATCATAAGTGTGAAGGTTTTTTTGTGCATTTATTTATTTTTATGATTTTAATGAACCTCTTTTAACTTTCTGAGTAATACCTTCGAGTAAATCTTAAGAATGTGGTGCACCGCTTCTTTAATTTTAAATTGAAAACATGAAAAAAATTATAGGAATAATTGTATTGTGCTTAGCGGGAAACATCTACGCACAGCAAAGAGAAACGGTGTATAGCGTTATTGTCGAAATGCATGAGGTGAGTTGGTACAAAACACAAATGGAATTATGGAAGGCTGAAATTGATAAGGACAATCAAAATGTCGAGGCATGGTGGAACTATTATGCTGCGTCTCGTGGAATTAAAAATGTTGCCTATCCTGATGAAGAGCTTCGAAGTGAATATTTTTATAAGTGTCAAGAAATAGCCAATGAAGCTATCGCGGCTATTCCAGAGACATTTGAGGGGCACTATCTCAAATACTGGGATACAGGTTTGGGAGATCAAAAATATGACCATTTGCTAAAGGCACATGAGATTAATCCTAACGATTCTAGAGCCTTTGCTGATTTAATGATCTATTACGAAGTACAAGGCATGACGGAAGAGATGAAAGATATTGCTGAACGTATCTATGAGCTAAATGAAATGCCGGCTTCGATGTTGAACTGGGCCTATAATCTGCTCTCGGAAGTGGATGAGAATTCAATTATTTTCTCAGTGGGTGATAATGACACCTATGCACTTTGGCTGATTCAACAAGCAAAAAATTATAGAACAGACGTAACAGTAGTGAACACGTCATTGATTAGATTGGACTCCTATAGAACAATGATTCTGACGAATCTTGGATTAGAGGATTATAAACTTGAAGAAAATGAAGAAAATGAAGAAAGTATGACGGGATTGTTGAATCACTTCTTTAAAAACACAAATGACCATCCTGTATATGTCTCAGCTTCCGGTATTCGACAATTTCAAGATTCAATTTGGAGAGAGAACTTGTACTTAACCGGTCTAGGGTATAAATACAGTGAAACTTCATTTGATAACGCCAGCGTGATTAGAAAAAACTACGAGAAAGTATTCTTAACAGACCATCTTTATCAAACATTTTCACACAATGTTGGTGATTTATCAACGCGCCAGAAGTATATGTATCTTCCTTCATTAGTTAAGTTGTACAAGCTGTATAAAGTAAGCGGTGAGGAGCAAAAAATGAATACAACTCTAGAATTGATTATAAAAATTCATAAAGAGCTTGACTATGAATTGGATTTAGAAAACCTCAATGAAGGATGTTAACAGATAGATGACAATTTTCCGTAAGGACATATCGGAGCTATCGGATGAAGCACTAGTGCAGTTGCTTTCTTCGAGAAGAAGTAATGAGGCTTTGACTGAATTACACGCCAGGTACAGTAAGAAAGTACTTGGCTTCTTCATGCGGATGTTTCAAGGTGACGTAGATAAATCCCAAGATTTCGTTCAGGACTTATTTGTTCGCATCCTAGAAAAACACCATTTGTTCAATCCTGAGAAGAAATTCTACACATGGATGTTTACAATTGCGAGCAATATGAGTAAAACGAGCTTTCGGAAGTTACCAAATCAACGTATTTCAGAGGATGAATATGAACTTAATGAACACGTGAAATGGGATGAGAACACATTGGACAAAGAAGCTTTTAGAAGTAGGTTGAAGATAGTGATTGATAAATTGGAAGGCCCACATAGAATGACTTTTGTTTTACGGTTTATGGAAGAGATGAGTATTAAAGAGATTGCGGAAATTCTGGAGATCTCAGAAGGTACAGTAAAGTCCAGATTGTTTTACACGACAAAGAAAGTAGCGGAACAGCTCAAGGAGTTTAATCCGACGACAGAGGGAATGATTTTTAAAATGAATTAAGATGGAGAAGGAAATCAACAAAGAGCAAGAAATGTTAATGGAACTGATAGAGTCCAAATCATTTGAATCTTTAACAGAGGAAGAGAAAGGTTTTGTGCTTGAGCACATGAGCGAAGAAGAATTTAATTTACAACGCAAGATTCTTTTGGAAACTAAAGCTATGGATGATGATGTGGTACCGCTACCTCTGATTATCCCAAATAAGAAACGAGGCATTGTAATCCCGTTGTATCAAGCTATTGGTGGAATTGCAGCAGCTGTTCTTCTGTCCTTTTTCCTCTTGCGTACTGAGACGACCATCGAAATTCCAGGTGAACAGCTTATTGTTGCTCAAACGGATACAGTCTACGTAGACAAAGTGATTGTAGATACAATTATTGAATACAGAACAGAGTTTATCGAGAGAGCCGTGAATGAAAATACGGCAATAACTGAAAACACGAATTCAACCAGTCAGCCAATGTTTGGTTCTTCAACCTCAGAATTACCTGATTTGTCTACCCTAGATTTGTCCAATAGAGGAACTTCAGCAATCAATGATGAGACCTATAATTTATTGGAAGGAGTTCGTTTCTAAGTTTAATTTAATTCAACCTCTTCTAATCGATTTCCTTCTTCATCAAGTCGATAACCAAGTGGGTTAAGAACGTCATCAATCCATGTTGATTCAAAAGTTCCATTTTGATCAGTGAGAACAAAACGTCCATTCTTTTTCCCATTTACCCAGTTTCCTTTGTAGATTATTCCGGTATTTGTAGTGAGTACACCAGGGCCTTGTAATGTGTCATTTTCCCAATGACCAGTTAGAATGGATCCATTATGGTAATTGTATTGACCATCTCCTTCTCGCAAACCATCAATATAATCTCCTTGATACCCTAAGTCTGGATTGAATTCAAATAACCAAACTGCACTTGTAGAAGGAATTCGATTTCCTTGAGCATCTTTCTTGATTTCTGCATCAAAACTGTGAATCAGTTTAAATTTGTCCTGTTCGGCTTGGATCACAGGGAAGGCGTATTTCCATGATTGACCATACCCCAATTGTTCATTTATTAAATGTGTTGCACCAGATTCTTCAAAAAGACGAATAAACTCCTCTCTATCCAGTGTATAAGGAAATGAAGCGCATTTTCCAAGGTAATGCGAATAGAACAATGCTGGTTTTCTTGAAGCAATTACAGCGTCCTCCGGTAAATTGTTTTGGCACCAAGTTCCCATACGAAAGAAGTTCCCATAATTTCTTGGGTAATCACCTTCTGCTGTAGTATGAAGTGTTTTTATTTGAGAGATAAACCCAAGAGCAAGGATGGAGAAAATCCAAGCAAATTTTGTTGAACTGATAAGCCCATTTTCTTTAGATTTCCGGAAAAAGTCTGCCATATAGATTATTCCAAACACTGAGAACATTAGAACAAATGGAATCATTGGGAGTAAAAAGCGCACTCCACTCCAGACTTGGGGCCAAACAAGAAGAAGGCATGCAGTAATACCGATGAACAAAAGAAAGAACTTACGGTTATCTTTCATTGACCAAATCCCCAAAAGTGTGAATATCATTATCAGGAATCCTATTAACCAGTGTATGATTGGCGCAGTGGGCTTTTCTCCCGTAATAGCGTTTTTATAGACTATTGAAATTCCAGGGAATATTGCATGAGGAATCTCCTTGGATACATAGCGCGCCATATTTTCTCCAACTCTTTCTGCCCAATCCCCAGCTCTCATTTGTTCTGAAGTATTGTCGTAGGGCTTAACGCGCATAACTTGTTTCATATAACCGCTTCCACCTAGGTTAGCACTTCTCATTTGCCATGGTAAATGAGCCAATAGGGTAAGAGAGAATAAAATGATTGTAGCCTTATATTGCCTAGAAATAATTAATGTCAATAATAATGCTCCGAAAATGGCTATTCCTTGGGTACGCAGATAAATGAGGAAAATGAGGGCTATGATCAGGAAATAGAAATAGGGTGATTTAATAGAATAGTCCTTGTCCTTGAATATAAAAAACAGATAGAGAACCAAGAGCAGTGTACACATAAAAGGAATCTCAGACATAAGAGATGTTGAATATTCAAGCAAATGCTTGTTCATAAGCATCAATATCGATAGAACAAATGCAAGTATCTTATTTTGAGAAAGTCGATAGGCAATATGAAAGAATAAATACGAAGAAATCAACAAAAGAAGGCCGTTGAGCATTTTCATATAAGCTATACTATCTATGCCTATTCGCATAAATAAGCTCATCAAAAAAGGATAACCTGGAGGGAAATGATTGGCGGGAATGTTATTCAGAAAATGATAATTGATGTATCCTTCTCCCTCAGAAAGTCCTTTTGCTAAGAGATAATAGTTAGCGTTGTCGCCTCCTAGAAATAACTTACTCTCAAAGATGAAAGGGTAAATAAATAGGAAGCACAAAGTGATTAATCCTAAGTACAAAAGTGAACTACTGCTAAAAAACTTCATTTGCATGGTATCAAAAAAAGGGATTATTATTTAGTAATCGACGAGATAATTTATAAATGATTTACTTCAATTGACAATTAAGGAACTTTTCATATCATACAATACGTAAAATTCGATCAACTTGGGTGGGCTAATTATTCAATTCGATTCTCGAAACTAACACCTCAATGTTCACATAAATCCTTGATAGAATGCCGGTTCTTTAATTTCTACGTACCTTTGCACTCAATTTTAAAAACATTAGATGACATTTGAGGAACTCGGGCTAAAGAGTGAGGTGTTGAAGTCGTTACAAGAACTGGGGTTCGAAACACCTACTCCGATCCAAGAAAAAGCAATTCCGCACTTATTAAAAGAGGAAAGCGATTTCGTAGGACTAGCTCAAACTGGGACAGGTAAAACCGCAGCGTTCGGTTTACCATTAGTAAGTAAAGTAGAGGAGGGAAGAAAAATCCCACAAGGCCTCATAATTTGCCCGACACGGGAATTATGCTTACAAATTTCAAAAGATTTACAAAACTATGCGAAGCATACGAATGTAAAGGTAGTTGCCGTTTACGGTGGTACTGATATTCGTAAGCAAATGTCTGACATCAAAAGAGGTGTTCAGATTATTGTTGCTACGCCTGGTCGACTTGTGGATTTAACAAATCGTAAGGCATTATCATTACAAGACATCGAATGGGTTGTATTGGATGAAGCTGATGAAATGTTGAACATGGGTTTCAAAGAGGATATAGATACAATCCTTGAGAAAACACCACAATTCAAAAACGTATGGTTGTTCTCTGCCACAATGCCAAAAGAAGTGGAGCGTATTGCAAAGAACTATATGGAGAGCCCTTTAGAGGTTTCTATTGGACATAAAAACCAAACGAACGAAAACATTGAACACATTTACTTTACTATAAAGGAACGTGATCGTTATTCTGCGTTAAAGCGAATTATCGATTACAATCCGAATATTTATGGATTGGTATTTTGTCGTACACGTCGTGAAACGGCAGAAGTGGCAGACAAATTAGGTAAGGAAGGATATAACTCATCACCATTGCACGGAGATTTATCTCAAGCGCAAAGAGATCAAGTAATGAAGAGTTTCCGTACTAAAGGAATTCAAATTCTTGTAGCAACTGATGTAGCTGCCCGTGGAATTGACGTTGATGACATTACACACGTAATCAACTACAACCTTCCAGACGAGATTGAAAACTATACTCACCGAAGTGGACGTACTGCTAGAGCAGGGAAGCATGGTGAGTCAATGGTACTTGTCAACACAAGAGAAGGATATAAGATTAAGCAGATCGAGAAGAAGATCAGAACAACTTTTACAAAAGGAGAAATTCCTGGAGCGAAAGAGATTTGTGAGATTCAATTGATGAAGTTAGTCGATAAGGTGATCACCACTGAAGTAAAGGAAAACGACATTGCTGAGTTCTTACCATTGGTTATGGCTGAATTCGACGGTTTGACGAAAGAAGAAGTGGTGAAGAGATTTGTTTCTGCAGAATTTAATCGATTTATCGAATACTATAACCGTGCAGGAGATTTAAATGCAGCTGAAGGTTCAGGTAGCGACCGAGATAGGGATCGTGGAAGAGATAGAGGAAGAGATAGAGGTGAGCGTGGAGACCGAAGAGATAGAGGTGAGCGTAGCGACCGTGGTCGTAGAGACGATTCTAACAAAACAAGATTCTTTGTTAACCTTGGAAAACGAGATGGTTTAAATCCTGGTGGATTACTACGAGTTGTTTGTGACAGCACTGGATTAAAATCTGATAAAGTTGGACGAATTGACATTTTAGCATCATTCTCATTCTTTGAGGCTGATAACGATCTAGCTGATTCGATCATCCAAAAGGTGAATGGAGCAGACTACGAAGGTAATTCTGTGAAAGTTGAAGTTACCAAGAAGAAAGATGGTGGCGGTGGAAGCCGTGGCGGAAGTGGAGGCGGAGGACGTCGTCGTGAAGGTGCAAGCAGCGAACGCAGAAGTAGTGGCGGTGGTCAAGGTCATAGAGGAAGAAGAGATAGTGGTGGAAGTAGTGGCAGAAGAGAAGGAGGAGGAGATCGCAGAAGACGTTAATAATACAAAATGATAAATAATGAATGCGGAAATTCAACATTTTGCATTCATCTATTCATAATTAGTTGAAAATGGAAATTAGAAACATAGCTATTATAGCACACGTTGACCACGGTAAGACAACCTTGGTTGATAAAATGATTGAAGCAGGATCAGTTAAAGACGAGAGAAACCGTCCGAAAGGAGAGTTGATCATGGACAACAATGACCTTGAACGCGAGCGTGGAATTACAATCGTATCGAAGAACGTTTCTGTGTCATACAAGGGAACGAAGATCAACATCATTGACACACCTGGTCACGCCGATTTCGGTGGTGAAGTAGAGCGTGTATTGAACATGGCTGATGGAGTTTGTCTTTTAGTAGATGCTTTTGAAGGACCAATGCCACAAACACGTTTTGTTCTTGGGAAAGCTTTATCAATGGGGATCAAACCAATGGTAGTGGTGAACAAGGTCGATAAAGACAATTGTACTCCGGATGAAGTGCATGAGAAAGTATTCGACTTGATGTTTGAATTGGATGCGAGCGAAGAGCAATTAGATTTCCCAACAATTTATGGTTCTGCGAAGAACAATTGGATGTCTGAAGATTGGCAAAACCCAACAACTTCGATCACACCATTATTGGATAAAATCCTTGATTATTATCCACCAATTACAATTGAAGAAGGAAATACACAATTGTTGATTACATCTTTGGACTTTTCATCATTCGTTGGTCGAATTGCTATTGGCCGTTTAACACGTGGTGATATCAAGCCAAATCAACAAATAATTTTGTCTAAAAGAGACGGTTCGAAGGAGAAGCATAGAATTAAAGAAGTGTTTGTCTTCGAAGGAACAGATCGTGTAAAAGTTGATTCTGTGCAAGGAGGAGATCTTTGTGCAATCACTGGAATTGAAGGATTTGAAATAGGAGATACTATCTGTGATTTGGAAAATCCAGAACCATTGGAGACCATCGATATCGATGAGCCTACAATGAGTATGTTATTCACAATTAACGATTCGCCTTTCTTCGGTAAAGAAGGGAAAATGGTAACATCTCGTCATATTTCTGAGCGTTTGGCTAAAGAGCTTGAGAAAAATTTAGCAATGAAAATTGGTAAAACAGACAAAGCTGATAAGTGGATGGTATTCGGACGTGGTGTAATGCACTTGTCTGTATTGATTGAAACAATGCGTCGTGAAGGGTATGAATTACAAGTTGGGCAACCGCAAGTAATTATTAAAGAAATTGACGGTAAGAAATGCGAGCCAGTTGAAGAGTTAACAATTGATTTACCTGAAATAAATAGCGGAACAGCAGTTGAAGCTGTAACAAAGCGAAAAGGTGAAATGATAAATATGGTTCCAAAAGGAAATCGTATGACAATCACTTTTCAGGTTCCTTCACGTGGTATCATTGGTTTGAGAAACTACTTACTTACTGCTACTGCAGGTGAGGCCATCATGACACATAGATTCTTAGAGTACCAACCATACAAAGGAGATATTGCCGGACGTTTGAACGGATCATTGATCTCAATGGAACTTGGAACTTCAATTCCTTTCTCTTTGAATAACTTACAAGAGAGAGGAACATTCTTCATTGCTCCAGGTGAGTCAATTTATGAAGGACAAGTAATTGGTGAAAACAGTCGTGCAAATGACTTGGTTGTGAACGTTACTAAAACGAAGCAATTAACGAACATGCGTAAGTCTGGAACTGATGCAAAAGTGAGAATTGTACCACCGAGAGAATTTAGCTTAGAAGAGTGTCTTGAGTACATTCAATCAGATGAATACGTTGAGGTAACTCCTAAAAGCTTACGTATGCGTAAAATACTATTGAAAGAAACAGAGCGTAAGCGTGGAATGAAGATTTCATAATTCACTCCTGAATATTTTATAAAAAGGCGCGCTATAATTATAGCGCGCCTTTTTTGTTGGTATTTCATTAATAATTTTTTGTCCTGAAATTCCCTGAAATTGTATGAGATGGTCCACCTCCGGCTTCGTTGAAAGTACCACTAAATGTTCCTTCCACATATGAACCACTGATAATTCCTAAAGTCGTAATGTTCATAGTCATTGGTGGAGCAGGCCAATCAAGTGAGTAGCCGTTGGCTCCACCCAATGTACATACATTATTTCCAAGTACAGGGTACTCCGCATTGAGATAGAGGCTATTAGGAGCATAATAAGCTTGTATTGCCAATGAATCAACCGTAGTATAAGAGGTGACTTCATTTTGTCCTAGATCACCGATACTATATTGGGTACCATCAATAGTATAGTTGACAAATTCATCCAGTTGACTACACGTAGTAATCGTTCCAAGATTAATAGTTGATCCTACTGGAATTGTCATTGTTGCACTTTGCAAAGCATTGTCAAGATCAAATGCGAGAACATCAACAGTAGTGTTAGAACATGTGTTGACAACAGTATTAAACTGCCCATTCTGATCTGTAAAGACAGAAGAATAAATGGTGGGGCTTACATAAATTTGCACAATTCCATTGGTAACTAGACTTCCTGAACAACCTTCAACAGTTCCTGAAATAGAAACATAATTCCCACTTCCACAAACGAACAAATCTCCTAAATCTATTGAACTTGAAGAGGCAGGAACATTTTGTGAATGAATCGTTGCACCACATTCATCTATTACTTCCAACAAGAGGTCGGTATTGTCTGGAATTGCACCATTCACTTCACCATTTCCATCAGTAATTCCGGATGCTGAAGCCCCACTAGGCATCGTTAGTTTAACTATAGTATTGGCCACCGGAGTTCCATAACACACAAGTCGGCATTCAAAATCAATATAGCTGGCAGGGATATCACAATTCCAAAAAGAAAAATGAGAAACTTCTCCAACGTAAGTACTTCCTTGAAGTGTTGCACTTCCTTCTTCAGACCAGTTTCCGTTGATTTCGTCAAAATGCCAAAGTGGAATTGTAGATGGCGCACTTGATAACTGAGCTCCAGCCACTGGCATAGTAATTTCAACAGTTTGTCCTGAGGCTACATTTAAAGCTTCACCGCCGGAACCTGTTAGTTCTACCACAACCATCCCAAATGTTTCCAGTGTTACAGCAGCATTTGAGTTGTCTATTGCTGTAAAGTCACCAGGCATGATTTCTCCAAGGTCATTTGCCAATGGATCTAAATAGGCTGCATGCACACTAACTACTCCATTATATGCATTTCCATTTTCAAGGCTCACATCTCCAGCTTCAAAAGTAAGCACTGGACCACCGCTAATATTCACAGTTCCTCCTGCGCTATTGTCTACCGTTCCTTGTAAGGATTTTGTCAATAATTTCACACGAACATAATTCGTGTAATTGGCATTGGGCGTAAAAGAGCGGCTTCCTAAGAAATAACCAGCTTTTTCGATTTTCACATAGGCTCTGGCTGCATCTACAGCTACACTTGAAAAATAGAATATTCCATCATTGTTTGTATATCCAGTCTGAGTGCCAATAGTAACAAGTGCGCCACCAACTGGCATGTCAAATTCATCTTTAACTGTACCTCCAATAGAAGTACTAACAGTAGTACCTGAAAAAAGTACGTTTGTTCCTGTCATGGGAGGTGATCCAGGGAGAGGATTTGTTATTATCTCTTCTTTTTTACAAGAAAATAGTACGAGAAGAATCCCGCAAAATAAGATTGATAGTTGATTGAACTTAGAGGTCATAGTAGTTTTTTAAGTTGTTAATGAAAGGTCATCCTTTCTATGGCATTGATGCATACATGCTAACCAAGACTTCATATAAACAAAATTAGTTGCATATTCGATTCTGCAAAACAGTCATTTTTAAAAACTCAATGGAGTTATTATTGGTGACAATAATACACACGTAAAAATTAGCTTAAAGGGGGGACGTATTTAAGTATTAATTTTCCATTTGTGGTGTCAACCCGCATATTCAGTACGAAATGTTCATTTCCTGTTGAAAACAAAAATCAAGAAATTGCTTTTAGCTTCTAATTTCCGTATCTTAGATTAAGTAATTTCACGCCTATGTTCGACGACGAAGAAGAAGATGAAGGCTTTTACGAAAGTCATCTAAAAGAAGATTTGAAGAAGTTTGATGCGTTCCTGAAAGGTGAGCCAATTGGTTTTCTGGACAGCGATCGTTGGGAGGCTATGATCGATCATTTTTTAATCAATGGTCAATATTCAAATGCTTTGACGTGTACGGAAGAGGCCTTCAGTCAATTTTCATACAATCCACTTTTTACTTTGAGACGCGCACAGTGCTATTCTGCACTTGGGAAACTAAAGGAGGCTCTAAGTGAGTTAAATGACGTGGAACGTCTGGGGGTGGCTTCTTTTGAGTTGGTTTTGACAAAGGCATCGGTATTTAGTCAATTAAAGGATTCTAAAAATGCAATTCGTTATTTCAGAGAGTCGCTAGGTCTTGCTGCAAAGGAGGACAAGGATGAAGTATACCTTGATCTGGCCATGGAATACGAGAACATGAATGATTTTAAATCAGCCCTGAACGTATTGCGTGAAGCCATTGATTACAATCCAAACAACGAGGCGGCCATTTATGAAGTGGCATTTTGCTATGATCAGTTAAAGGAATACGAAAAATCGATACAATGTTATTCTGATTTTATCGATGAGAATCCATACTCTTTTACCGCTTGGTACAATCTTGGGAACGCTTATCTCAAGTTGGAAAACTTCGAGAAAGCAATTTGGGCCTACGATTACTGTATTCTTATCAATGATGATTTTGGTCCCGTGTACTTTAATATGGGGAATGCATATTTGTCACACAATCGATTTACGAAGGCCATAGAGCAATTTCATAAGTGCATTGAACTTGATGGAGACGATCCTATTGCGTTCTGCTATATCGGAGAATGTCATGAGCAATTGAATGAATTGGAACTCGCAAAGCATTTCTATCAGCGTAGTTTGGATTTAGCTCCATTGTTGCCAGATGCTTGGCTCGGACTTGGGATTGTAAAAGATTTGGAAGGAAGTACAAAAGAAGGACTAGTGCTTATTCAAAAGGCATTGGAACTTGATCCGGAAAATGCAGGGATTTATCATGTCTTGGCTGGAGCTTACGAAAAAATAGAAGAATATCAGGAAGCTTCAGACAATTACCAACTTTCTCTTGCAATGGACCCAATGGATGAGGAGTGTCTTACCGATTACATCAATTTATTGGCGCTAAATTCTTTTCGGGAAGCGTACGAGTACCTCATGTTATTTGAAGAAACAGCGCAAGAAAATAAAGTCATTGCACTGTTGAAAGTGAACCTCTTATGGAACTTGGGAGAAAACAATACAGCAGTCGAAATCTTCAAGCAATGTTTATCAACGAATTTGAATAAGGCAAAGGAGTTATTTGAATTGTATCCAGAGTTGAAAAATGCTAGAGAATTAGTACTTTTGGCGGACAATTAGACGAACAATGAACTTCAAGTTATCGCATATACCAGAAAGAACACCCCAACCAAGAGATTCAGGATTAACCATGATGATGGATAAAGGACTGAGTCTTAGAGAGACAGAGGATTTTATTGATTCTTCAGCATCTATGACTGACATCGTAAAATTTGGATTCGGGACATCTTACGTAACCAATAATCTTCAGGAAAAAATAAACCTTTACAAGCAAGCAGGAATTCGCCCTTATTTTGGAGGAACTTTGTTCGAAGCATTTTATGCTCGAGGTATGGTAAAGGAGTTTATTCAGACCTTAGACAAATACGAATTAGAATTGGCTGAGATTTCTGATGGTTCTATTATGATTGACCATGATGAGAAGTGCGAATTGATTCAGCAAATGTCGAAAGACCGCACAATAATGTCTGAAGTTGGATCGAAGGATTCTGGTATCATTGTTTCACCGGCAAAGTGGATTAAAATGATGTCGACAGAGCTTCAAGCAGGATCATGGAAAGTTATTGCAGAGGGACGTGAGTCTGGAAACGTTGGAGTCTTTAGACCAAACGGAACTGCGCACACTTTGTTGATCAATCGTATTATCGCTAAAGTGAATCCTGACGATATTTTGTGGGAGGCACCAAAGAAGACACAACAAGTTTGGTTCATTAAATTGTTCGGACACAATGTGAATCTTGGGAATATCGCTTACAATGAGATTGTTCCATTGGAGTGCTTGCGTTTAGGATTAAGAGGAGATACTTTCTTTGATTTCCTTCCATCAGATTACGCTGAACGCCTAAAGCAAGTCAATGATGACGCTGAAGACGACGAGGATTAATTACGTCTTTTGACGATGTCGTTTAGAAAGCAAAAAGAAATTTCAGGACACGCAGCTGCGGTTTACACCTGTATTGCGCAAAACGATCACATTTATTCAGGAAGTGCTGACAAACACGTTGCACGATGGCTCATTGATGAAGGAATTCAGGATAAATTCGCTATTCGTTTTGAACAGTCTATTTATGCTTTAGAATTTATCGGTAAAGAGGTATTAGCCGTTGGATTAGCTGATGGTGGCCTACACTTTTTTAATCTTGAAACTAAGGAGGAACTAAAGTTCTTTGTACAGCATACCAAAGGAATTTTTAGTATTCGATACAACGCTACTAAAGGACAAATATATGTTGGTGATGCCGATGGTAATCTATCGGTTTGGAGTGATCAACTTGAGTTGATCATATATTTACCCTTGGATTGCGGTAAAATCCGTTCCATTGATGTGTCTGGAAGTGGTGAACACTTTGTACTCGCTTGTCAGGATGAAACCATTCGTATTTTTGAAACTGAACATTTCAATGAATTGCATACAATGGTTGCACATGAAAACGGCGCCACTTCGGTACTTTTTCATCCTACCAATATGGATCAGTTGATTACAGGGGGAAAGGATGCACTGCTAAAACTTTGGAATTGGAAGAGTGAAGAACTGCTTAAGACAATCGTAGCGCACACTTTTTCCATTTACGAGATTATCAGTATGGACAATGGCAATAGAGTAGTCACAGCAAGTCGAGATAAAAATGTAAAGGTGTGGGACAGCAATCTGGAATTCATCAAGCGTCTCGATTTCAAAGAAGGTGGACATCGCCATTCTGTAAATGCTCTGGCCAAATTAAACGAGAAAGAATTCGTTTCGTGTTCAGACGATAAGAAATTGATTGTTTGGGAAATGGTTTGAGCTAGTCGTTGAACAGGTCTCGCATAGCATCTAATTGCAAGACATCCAAATTTAAACCTTGATCAAATGTGTTACGGTCATTTCCATTAAAATAGTGCTCTTTCTCCGAGGTTTTGGCATAGCGCAACCACTCTCTGGTATCTCCACTCGATCCAGTAGAAACTGATATTTCATCTGGAGGAGAATCCCATGGATAATAATCTGGTAAACTTCCACATGAACGGAGCGAGTCATGTTCAATCGCATCAATCCAATCTCCTGAAAAGCTTGCTATATCTAAGCCAAACCATTGTTCTCCATATTCTACATCTTCGAATACCAATAGAATTCCAGTATTATTGATGATAAATGTGTCGTCATTGTCCTTCTTTTCTAGTTCAAATTCAATCCCATTTGATTCGAAAGTGATTTTTCCAATGAAGGCGTAACTAGTAACAGTACTATCTCTATTTAAAACAACTAAATCAGCAGGAAGGTTAAACAATATCACTATTCCAAGAACTCCTGAGACAATACCCACAAATAGTCCGTAATGGCTGGGTTTATATGTGTCATCGTCTTTCTTATTCGATTCTATGAGTTTCACAAGTTTACCTAAGAGTATTGCAAATACAATTGCAATTGGGAAAATGAGGATGTAGTAAAGTGTTGAATCAAAAATCATAAAGTGAAGATAATGATTAATGAATAATGTGCAATGTGTCTTCTGGGTGCCCTACAACATCAAACCATTGATTTCGTGAGTTTTGATCCATATCCCACCAAAATGCATCGTATCCATGAGGTGAATTCCCTGTATATCCATTCACTGTTTTTAAATGCAATTCTTGAGATGCAAGCATGGCGTCTAGCTGATAAACGTGGGCAGGAAATTCAAAATTGAGTGGTTCATAAGAAATCAAACTGCCCTCATTAAGGTATGAGAAGCGATTTACGAGAGTATCTGTTCTTTCTTGTGCAATGCTTTTTTCTGTTCGGTACGAATTGTCGGTAAAGAAATAATTATCAATACAGATAAGTGTGAAGAGTCCGATGAAAATAGGAATGGTGAGCTTTTCAAAACGTTTAAAAATTATTACTGCTACTACTGCTACTGCTATTCCCATGAACAACAATTCTACATTGATAATACGTGTCAAGGAACGCATAGAGTCGAATCCAGGAAGCTTGTATACAAATTGATAGAGCGAATATCCTTGATAGCGTGTGAATAGAAGAAAGCTGATTAGTCCAGCTGCAAACAACAGCTTAATATTTCCGTCAATCTCACCTGTGAATTTATGAAGTCGTTTTTGGAAAAGAACAACTATGGTAACAAGAAGCATGGAAAGAATCACGATTATTCCTGGGAACAATTGATGATCCCAAGAAGCTAAATAGTCACTTCCTGTATTTGAAAGACCATCCCAGAGTAAACTCCCAGGTTGACTATAAAAGAACGATTTTAGTGTAGGAATTGAATGAACAATAGATTCATAAGGTGTGCTCACCATTGTCTTGGATCGCTCATAGTATGGGAGCATTAACTTGCCAAGAAGGAATAAGTTAAATGCGCTTGCAGCTGCCATCATGCCTATCCATTTGAGTTTTTTTAACTGGACGAAGAACTCGGTTCTTTTTGAATAAAACAAGATGGATAATAGGATTATTCCGAAGGGAATTGTGAGCATGAATCCAAGATAAATTCCAGCATAAAACTGTGCAATTAAGAAAAACACCGCCCAAAAGAAATGACGCGGACTCAGCGATTCCTTAAAGCGTAAAAGCATCCACAAAGCAAGGGGAATGAAAAACCTAGGAAATATTTGTGCATGTGTCATTTGTGACTGAAGCACAATGGAGAATGCAAAAATAAATGCTCCCAAAACTGCAGCATAGCGGTTTTTAGTGAGCCACTTGAGGAAGTAATACGCACAGAAGTAGTTCAAAGCAGAGACAAGAATAAACCAACCCTGAAAAGAGCTTAAGACATCGGCTCCAAACAGTCTAAAAATAGAGTAGACAGGAACCGTTCCGATTAAATTATCCGAGAAGGTGATCACATTTTGTTCTGGATACATGAATGGTGCACTCCAATAAGAATCTACTTGTCCAGAAAAAAATTGATAGCCATGTTCTAAAATGTAAGCATTGAAACGTGCATCACCTAAATCACCAGGAAAGTAATTCAAATCCATACCCAAAACACCAAAAACCAAAAGGTACATTCCTAGAATTAATCCCAGAAGAAAGGGCCATGAAAGAATGAGTTTTTGTTGAATGAGATTCATTAGTGCAAAATACGTATTACGGCGCGATTTATTTTGTAGTGGAAGAAATTCACTAGCATCAATTCAGCTTCCCAGCAACAAATCCAGTTGTCCAAGCGGCTTGAAAATTATACCCACCGGTGATTCCATCTACGTCCATTACCTCTCCTGCGAAATAGAGGTTATTAACGGCTTTGCTTTCCATCGTTTTGATGTTGATACTCTCTAGACTCACACCTCCACAGGTTACAAACTCCTCTTTAAATGTTGTTTTGCCAGAAATAGAATAGACATCGTTGATCAATATGTTCACCAATTTGTGAATGGTTTTTTTTCCAAGTTGAGTCCAAGTAGTGGATTTATCAAGCTCACATTTTTCCAGTAGGAAATGCCACAAACGCTCAGGAATGTAGTAGGGGCGAATGTTTGCCAATTGTTTATTGGGGTGTTCCTTGATGAGCTTTTGAATCTCTTCCTGAACTATTTCACCGTTTGTTTGGTTTACCCAATTCACTTGTGTTTTGAATTGATAATCCATGTCATTTAGTATTCTTGCACCAAATGCCGAGAGTTTTAAAATTGCAGGACCACTCATGCCCCAGTGTGTGATAAGCAGTGGGCCGTCACCTTTGAGCTTGGTTCCTTGAATACTCACCAATGCTTCCTCTACAACAATCCCCATGAGTTTAGTAATCGATTCATTGGGCATATTGAAGGTGAACAAAGAGGGAACGGGTGGAATGATTTCATGTCCACATGCCTTTAACCACTCCAACCCTTGCATTTTTGGTGAACCGCCAGTAGCTACAATCACTTTATCTACTATCACACTATTTTGCAAGTGGTCTATAAACTTTAGCTCAATTTGTTCATTGGATGGGATCATTTCTTTAATTCCAGTTCCTGTTTTAATTACAATATTCAGTCGGTTACATTCCTTGAGAAAACAATCAATGATACTTTGAGAATTTTGGGACACCGGAAATACACAACCGTCCTCCTGAATCACCAAGGGAACACCTCTGGATTCAAACCATTTCATAGTATGTTGATTATTGAAGGTCCCAAAGGCTTTGCGCAATTGCTTTGATCCACGAGGGTATGCTTCTGAAAGTTCTTTTATAGTTGTACATCCGTTAGTGACATTGCATCGGCCACCTCCAGAGATTTTAACCTTCGCTAATATCTTTTGGGATTTCTCATAAATAACAACTTGCGCTTCAGGATAATTTTCCTTTGCTGCTATTGCTGAAAAAAAACCTGCGGCCCCGCCACCAATAATTGCTATTTGCATATGAGTTTATCGTGACAAAGATAATGGGATCTAGCTTTCAGGAACAAGCAAGGAGTGCAGTAGTTTCAGATTTCTTCTAAAATTGAGCTACCCTTAGAACAATCTCCAGAAGTCCATTGCCAATTCTCAATTAATTGAATCTTTCCATTCTCCATTATTTTTGGAGTTGAAGCGCAAATGCCGGTCATTATTTCACCGCTGGTATTAACTTGATGATATCGCATATCGATTTCTCCACTATCATTTACAATACCTATTAGGTGTCCAGAGCTAATCACTCCACCAGAATATGAACAGGTTAAAACATTTCCAGATTGCTGATAATGAAAAATCATCTCGGTAGTGATTTCTCCATTTTCTGAATTGCTTACAGCTCTGAATTTTCTGTTGTGATAGTTCATGAATTACAAATTACTTTTTTTAGACAAAAGGAAAAACCGTATACCGCTGAACATGTATCACTTAACTTTTGTGATTTCAAAAATTATAGAGAAAAGTGGTTGAAAAATAATTAATGGGACCGAACCAGATTACTTTTCAATAATAATTCTTGAATGGTATACAACGCCATCTACGAAACAATTAACTAAATACAACCCGCTGGAGATTTCACCCAATTCCATTTTTTCTCCTGCTTGAATGTTTCGGGAAACAATGCGTTTACCTTGTGGGTCATACAATTCTACAATTGCCAGTCCCTCGAATCCTTGAAAATAAACATATTCTTTCGCTGGATTAGGATACAACTTGAGTTTCCCATTTTCGAATTCAAGAATTGAATTCGATGATAAGAGTGTTAAATCCAAAAATACGGTGCTATCGCATCCATTGGACATAGAAAAAATTTGACTGTACAATCCACTGGTGTTTAAAACATTTCCTTGCCAAAAGTAGAGACTATCAGCTTCAGCTACTAATGTGTCTCCTATTACAATGTGGGTGCCATCTGAAACTGTATTGAGCACCTCATTTGTAAGAACTGGGGGGTTATTATCAAAAAAAATTTCCACGTCATTAGTAATTGCTGTTCCATGAGCCAATGTTGGAGTTTGCTCAATTTCAAAAATAATATATCCAATACTGCCTATTGGATCGGCAGACTCATCAGGTAACATGATTGAGTCAAACTTAAACTCTACAATATCGGAAGAAATCCAATCTTCACTAACATCGTGGGAAGCGGCAACCACCTTTAATGTGGCTGGGTTTAATGAACCCATAAGTTCATCCCTAATTATCACGTCTGTTGCAGCGGCTGTGCCCGTATTTTGAAAGCGAATCGTATAAGTTAACAGTTGATCATTTAACACATATCCTGGAAAACAATCCCCAGTAGGATAGACCTTTTTGTCATTAGGATCATAACTTGCCATTACGGGAAAAATATAGTTATGCTCATTGTTCAATACGTTGTTGTCCCCTAAAGTATCCTCGATGAGTAAATCAATTAGTACCGAGTCACCAACTTGTGCAAATACACTGCATTGGTATTCCAACTGGATTATATGATGTGGGGAATTTAGCGTTAGTCCTGAATAATCAAAAATCAATGTATCACCATTAACATTTAATGGTGGCGGAGTTGAAGACACGAAAGTCAGCATCGTATCTAAGACAAGAGTGATGTTACCTGAGGTCGGAGTACAACCAATATTATAAGCGTCAATAAATCCGATTGAGTTCCATCCACTTGTAAAAGTTTCTGTTACCAGTTGTGCTCCATTGTCATAACCGGTGCCTAAGATATCCACAAAACAGGTGTCTTGACATTGTAATATTCCTAAAGTATCGTAGTTATATGCAATATAGAATGTGTCGACAGGAGAACTTACGTTAATTGTATTTGTATTCGTGGCTCCCGTACTCCAAGAAATTGTATTCGAGCAATTATATGAAACAACCTCAATATTATCCAATCCCCAATTGTCAAAATCAGGTCCGCTTGAAAAATTTTGAATCCATCGGAACTGTGCATTTGCAGTGGCAATTACAATTGGTATATCAATGGTGTAATTCCCCCAAGTCGTAAAAGGCGTTGGCGTTGATGTTCCAGTCCCACCCGAACCAGGATTCAAAGGTAAGATGGTACCACTTGGGGCGAAATAGGAAAACGTGACCCACGTCAACCCTCCATCGGTTGAATATTGAATTTCAACTCCTTCTTCTGTTGAATCCGGTCCTTCACAAGGAGAAGCTGCTCCTTGTAGCGCATACACCAAATCAAATGAGATAAAACCACCACAAGACAAAGAAACAGCATCAGTTGCAACAAAAGGTGTTGAACCTGCAGCAGTTGAAGCCCAATAATAATCTGTACCGTCTAAGCTTGGTCCACATCCCTGTCCGAATGATGCTAATCCTGCAACTGACCAGCCAGCAGGTAAGCCCGAATTAAAATCACATGATTCGATCGGGGCCCCTCCTGTTGCTGGTATTACAGCAGTAATTACAAAGGAGTCGTTCGGGCAAGTTGTAATTAGAGTATCGCTCAAAAGAATTTGACATTGGGCACTTAAAAATGTTGGAGCAATGATAAATAGTAGGTGAAGTAAGCTTTTCATATGGTTGATTTGTATAGACGAAAATACAACAAAAACAAATAGAACTTTAAATTGGCCGAGATGAGCTGTATCGAAAAACGGGAATGATGAGGGCATATTAGCACGACACCGCCCTTGTTACAGGCTATAAATGCGGCAGGCTTCTTTAGGTTCCGTCGCGTCTGTTGAAATTTATAGAAAAAAGAGGATTCTTTAGCTAATTATAAAACGTCATGGCGTTTAGCCAGACATTAGCAACGATTAAAATTACAAAATGAAAAAAAATGCTTTTCACCTTTTTGTATTACTATTGAGCAATAACCTTCATGCCCAAGACAGTACAACTTACAGAAAGAACATTGTACTGTGAATGCTACAATGAATTCACCTGTTTTGGATTTTATAAAAAACGATCCTTATTATCGAGAACGCAATGGCGATCTAGTGACAAGTAACAACTATGTAGATTTTGGAATTCGTTTGTCTTATTTAAGAAAGCTCACTCAAAAATTTGCTGTTGGATTTGAATACGGTGTAGACTTTTCTAATGTTTCACTTTCTAATTCTATTAAATGGCGTAAATCTGAAGCCGTATCTATCAATACTCATTCTTTGATGCCTAAAATATTTTGGACAAGCGGTATTGCAAAATTGTCGGTTACAATTTCTGGCCAATTTGGAATTGCCATTACATCTACATATGTTCAGAAAAAAGAATAATTGTATGAGTATGGTAGCCAGTATACAACAGGTTCCTTTATAGATTAAGCTCCAGAAAATTTATACGATTACAGTAACAATCCTTATTATGGTATGACCATTATGATCGGAATTAATTATGGGTATGAACTTTCTGAATCATTGGTTTTCAATATTGGTGTCCAATTTAATGCTAATCTAAATTTTAAAGTATTCTCTGGTGTAACCGAGCCCGATGATCCGAATGTACCCTATTATTTTATAAATAGATCTGAAATGGGCAATAAAATAACAAGAACGCGTTACTTCGGTATTGGTCATTTAAACCTTGGTATATCTTATTTGTTTTACGATAAATGCGACAGAACCAGATTATTTTTCAATAATAATTCTTGAATGATATAATACGCCCTCTACGAAACAACTCACTAAATACAACCCGCTGGAGATTTCACCCAATTCTAGTTTTTCTCCTGCTTGAATGTTTCGAGAAACAATGCGTTTACCTTGTGGGTCATACAGTTCTACAATTGCCAGTCCAACTGAAAGCTTCATTTGTACATCGTTGAATCTAATGAGAGAATATCTGAATTGAAATAGCAGGACTGACTTTTTGCCCAAGTTTGAAAAGTTGAGATGGGACAATTTTTCATCTTCTTCCATTGTTACCATGACCAAAGCCATATTCTGGGTGGATGAAAATTGCTATCTTCGTTTTACACTAAAAATTCGCATTATGAAGAATCCCATCCTATTATTCTTAATTCTTCTATCCATTAACTATTCTTCAATTGCTCAGGTGTACGAGCATGGCGATGGACTTATTAGCGATAACGGAACAAGTGATTCTTCTGTACAAGGATTTGCAGTAGATCAAAGTGGAAACACGTATGGTGTGCACAATTATGGTTCGGGTTGGAGTATTTCGTACTCACCAGGAATTGTTTCGGGTAGTGGTTCTGCTAAACATTTCAAGCATGACAAGGACGGCAACTTAATTTGGGAATTTTCTGGTGGAACTAATGCCGCTGTCCGCGATATGCAAATTGATGAGTTGGGAAATATTTATATCCAAGGATACCAGAATTTTGGATTTCTAACAGCTTCAAACTGTCCTAACTCCCAAAATTTCACCAATTTCATTGCGAAAATGAATCCAGATGGTTCTTTTGCTTGGATGACAAGGATGCCAGGAACTGTTAATATGACAACGACTGCTGCTGGTAAGGTCGGCTTCTCGGTAATGTCAGATCCATCAAGCGCCCCTATTTACTTAGGAAATACTTTGATTACTGGTGGTACTGAAAATATTGTTTATGGTGAACTTGAAATGAATGGTGATGTTTCTTGGTATAATGTTACCCCCGGTAATTTTCAAGGGCCTTCGGGTTCCGTCCGTGGTGTTGCTTATAACAATGACAAATTATATATGTATGGCTATTATCATGGTACATTTGATTTTGGGGGAATACAATATACTCTAAACAACTTGTGCAATTCGACTACATATGAATTTGACATGTTTATTGCTGAAGTAGATTGTGGAAGTCAAAGCGTAACGGAAGTCATTGAAACAGATCAACTGCACATCGTGTCAATGGACTTTGATTTGAACAACAACATCATTTTTGCTTTTCAGCACAATAACTTTGGTGGCACATGTAATCCTACTACCGGTGGTTTTATGGGCACTGTTTTTACGATTAATAATTATAGTAATGAAGGGTACATATTTAAAACAGATGATCAATACAATGTTCTTGCGGTACATGATCTTGGGGGACCTTATACAGGGCAAATAGAAAACACACATTTAACCGATCTTGAGGTCAATGGGAATGCTGTTTATGTTGCGTTTCAAAGCCTGTACAGCAACGGTTACATATATGAGGTAGACCCTTCGGTTCCGAATGCAAATCACAACCACCATTGCTACATTATGCGTTTAGACGACAGTCTTAATTATAAGTACCATACATCTATCATGTTGGGTGCTGGCGGTACCACGCCAAGGTCAATTTTAATTGATAGTAAGGGAGATCACTTTTCGTCTATTGCACATATCGTATCACCATTTACATCAAGTAGTTTTCCGCATAACTGGTTCATAGGTAGCTATAAAACGAATGCAAATCTTGTTGAAGGTATTGTCTTTCGCGATTTTAATTACAATGATCAATATGATTCAGGTGATATTCCTTACGCTGGCAGTGTTCTGTCAATTAATCCTTCTCCATATTTAATCGTATCACAGTTGGATGGTACATTTTCTGCCTATTTGGACAGTGGAACGTATGAATTTTCCGTGCCTTCAATTCCAGTTAATTATAATGCGGCATCTCCTTTAACATCAGTAACATTCAATGGCTATAACTTGTCAGATTATGTGGAGGTTCCAATAATACCAACACCAAATGTAAACGACATAGAGATTGAATTTTTCTCAGAAGATCAGTTGATAGTTTCTGAACTAAGCACCCACGTTCTTATTGTTGAGAATGTGGGTACTATTGTTCAAGATGTGGCGGTTGAAATCACCCCCTTAAACCTCCCTTTTCCTATTGGAGATGTTGAAATCTGTTGGGCTTTGACTGATGTTGGCGGCAGTTATCATGATACGCTATTGGGAATGCTTCCTGGAGACACGGTCCATTACCAAGTTTATTACAACACTCCTACCTCAATGTTAACGAATATTGGAGATATTGGAACAACAACGGCCTCAGCAACAACTGTCAATACGGATGTAACTCCTTTAAATAATACATCGACCTTTGCGCAAACCGTACTGGCAGCATACGATCCAAACATTAAAGTGGTTCAGGAGCCTTACTATTTGGATTACTTCAATTTAAGTGATGTTGATTACATACATTATACAATTCACTTTCAAAATGAGGGGAATTACCCTGCAACAAATGTACGTGTCTCAGATGAAATTGAAGATGACCTTGTCTTAACTTCTTTGAAGATAATTAGCGCTAGCGATTCTGTGTATGCAACAATTATGGGGCAGACAATTCATTTCTACTTTGATAGTATTATGTTGGTACCACAATCAGTTGATGAACTGGGGAGTCGTGGATATGTGCACTTTAAAATATTACGAAATAGTGCATTGACACTAGGTGATATGCTTATCAATTCTGCCGAGATTTATTTTGACAACAATCCTGCAATAATAACAAATGATGCAATAAACATTGTTATTGACAACCTCGATGTAGAAGAATTAGGGGATGATAGAAGAGTCGTTATATACCCTAACCCTGCTAGTGAGAAGTTCACTTTGTTAAATGTTCCTAAAGAAGTAAAGAAGATTACCTTGTATGATGAGTTTGGTACTCTGGTATTGAATTATAGCAATGTTAAAAGTGCAAATGGGGAAGTTGTCTTGCAATTTGGAAATCTACCGACTGGTTTCTATATCTTAAAAATTGGAGAGATCACACGGTCAGTGGTGATTCAATAAATTTTTGTTGCACTGGACCAAAGGCAAGTAGATAGGCTTCTTATCTATTTTGCTCCGTTCCTACACAAAACAGTCAATCACTTCATTAACTATTTATACTTTATTAAGGCTTGATCAATTAGTGCTTTGTAGATTGGTTCATCTGCCAATTGTATATTAAATAACAATCGTGCTTCGTTGAATTCCCTTATCAATTCAGGAACATCGTCATTATTTAAGAAGATGTATTTGAATGTCCAACTTTCTTTTGGGAGTACTTTGTATTCATATAAGCCAAAGCTAGTACTGTGATAAATTGGTTGTAAACAATAATTGCAGGCACAAAAAAAAGCGAGTAAAAACTCGCTTTTAAAATGTGCTCACGATGGGAGTCGAACCCACACGTCCTAAGACACACGCCCCTCAAGCGTGCACGTCTACCAATTCCGCCACGTGAGCGTGGCTGCAAATATAATCCATTTATCGTTTTCTGAAACAAAAAAAGCGACCTTTCGATCGCTTCCTTAAAGTTTATTAATGTCTACTTAGTTCACAACAAGTTTCTGCGTTGTGCTTGAAGTGCCGTCGAAGATTTTAACGATATACACCCCCTGATCAAGATCCTGAATATCAACTGTATGAACTCCATTAACGGAAGAGATTCTTCTTACTGATCTCCCTTCCATGTTCACGATGTCTATGTCGAAAGATGATTCAGATGGTAGTCCAATTACAACATGATCGTTTGCAGGATTCGGATACAGTTCGAAATCAGTTCCAATGATTTCTTCTAATCCTACGTTACCTCCCATAAAGTTAACATCATCCAATATGAGCACAGAGCCAGGGTTCGCTCCTGAATGAGCATAGAACAAAACGGAGTCTGGAGTTCCTGCTAAGGTAACCGTACTCACAAGACTCATGTAATTGG
Organism: Crocinitomicaceae bacterium; assembly: GCA_033791225.1. Classification (GTDB taxonomy): domain Bacteria; phylum Bacteroidota; class Bacteroidia; order Flavobacteriales_D; family Crocinitomicaceae; genus UBA4466. Next base: position 545,682 of record JASJHD010000012.1, on the reverse strand, counting down.
AAGCAGGAGAAAGTTGTTCATACACAACTCCAATTGGTACACCGGCCTCATAAAATTCAACATAGATTTCCGCAATATCTCCATTAGCGGGAGCGTATTTATATCGACAAACAAAAGTGGCAGGCGATTGGGTGTATGGAATGCTTTCAAACGGAGTTGGATTACTAAAGTCAATGGCTCCAAATGAGAGAATGGATGCAATCGTGTCTGTAAAAGCATCAATTGTCGTCATTTCTAAAGCGTAGGATCCAGAATAGGCATCTGTTGTCTTGTTCGCGTTTTCCAATCCGTAACCTGCCAACAATCCATTTAGTGTAAACCAACTCTGTGGCGATTCATAAGTTGTAGTCGTCCAATCTTCAAAGCTGTGATTTGGAAGATCAGTAGTTTCGACACCTCCAGATAGTAAGGTTACGTCATCAATCATTGCGTATGAACCAGCCGAAGGATCATTCCCTCCATTTGGATCGCCCATTAAAAACCCAATGAATAATTCATCTTGGATAGCGTTCCCAACGTATATGACCGTCGGTGTCCAAGCTGAATTAGTACCGTAAGCAAAAGGCGTGATTGTCAATTCTACAAGAGTACCTGCGTTGTATCGAATCATCAATAAGTAAAGAGAATCTCCAGGATTCAAATCGGTCTTGTATTGTAAGCTGATTGCTTCAAAATTATCCGAATAAGCAATTCCTCCAATCGGCCCTGTTTGATCCATTGTTCCATGGTAGAAATAACCGGCGACAAGAGAACCTTCAATTTCTACAGCATCTATTCGAGCTGAATAAGTTCCATCAGCAGCATCGGTTGATTTACTAGTTGTTGGTGCGCCGTAATACATTATTTGATCAGATGTACTCCACGTATCTGGTGATTCATACATCGTAAGATCTTCCCAAGATTCAAATCCACCATTGGTGATTTCACCATTTTGAGCAATCACCGTAATGGCTGAAAGTAAAATAATTGCAGTAGTGTAAATTCTATTCATGAATTGAAATTTCGATAAAATTATGGAAATTGAGAATGAGTTCCTAATGCTTCTTAACTGATGTTTGAATGGCAATAAGCAATATTGCGGCACGAATTTCTTTTGGAATTTCTTCCAAGTCTAAATCAAACTCCCAACGTTTCCAGTCATCGATAAAGACAATGCGAAAACTGCCATCAAGATCACCAGTAATACTCCATAAGGCATACTCACCGTGAAAAGTTGTTTGGACAGAAATGTTGTATCCCTGTCCTTTGATTGTCCATTTATCAAGGCTATTATTGAAAACCGTCCTTAACTTGACATTTGATCCGACTTTCCAATTGTTCCAATCATTCATCAACGTGGTTTGGATAGTTAACCCATCGTAGCTCCAACGGTCAAATCCATCATGAAATACTGTATTGAAATTTTCTCCTTCAAACTTCCAACGACTATAATCATCATGGAATGTAGTACTCAATTGCTGGGCTTGAATTGTACTAGATGCAAACGCTAATATTAGAATGATAATATATTTCATTATTGATCATTTTTAACTGTGGCAACAGCAAATCATAGACCAAGTAAAGGAAATTCACGCTCTTGCGCAATTCTTTTATGAATTTAAAGTATACTCAATCCCTGGCTCTGCGTCAACTTTGTAACATATAGTTAGATGTCGATCTTCTTCTACGCTTGATAAATCTTCCAGTATCATTGGTGACGTGAGTCCACTCTCATTGACCATGATTCGTTCGTCTTGGTATACTTGAATATCCGTAAAAGTTACGAGCTGATTAAAATTTCGAATTTTTTCTTTGCTCAATTCTATTGTCTTTTCTGGGAAATAGTATGTGTTATCAGCTTTCGCAACAGATTCATTCGAACCAAGCCATTCCACGCTTGACTCGAAAAATTTCCCTAAACGGTACACATAATCCGACTCTTTTGTTGTTGGAGTACGGGCGTGAAATTTCTCGTGATTCATTAGACAAATCTCAAGCCCAATTTTTTCGGGTATAAAAACAGCATCAGCAGGTAATTGCGGAATAAGATTCATAGTAATTGGAACCTGCTGCTCACGAACCAGTCCACGTTGCATGGTTTCGCTGACGACAATGTCTATTGTGCGTTCTCCTGTGTACTGATAGATTGTAGCGTCAACATTTTCATATGCTACCACCGATGGCTCGAACCCAAGTTTTGCAATCACTTTTTTCATGCTTTCGAAACTCGGTTTATTGATCTCAATAAATGTAAAGCATACCTCTTCATGAGAATATTTCGCCAACAATGGAAGGGCTAATGTAGCAAAGGGTCCAGTTCCTGCGTACATCACATGAATGGGATGGTTTTTACTCTCCAATGCATCTTCAATTGCTTTAGCTAGGCCTTTGATGAATTTCTTTGTACGAAGAATATCTCGTATACAGTGCGCAGCCCAAGTGGTTCCTAATGCTTTTCCATTATCAAAATGGATGTCTTCACGTTGCTCATTGGCTTCCATATCAAGATCACACAATTCAAGAACTAGGTCTTCATAGTCTTTAATTGTATTGCTCAACTCAAAGTAATCTATTTCATCTTTGCACAATCCAGTGCAAATGACATTTAATCTTTCAGCGTATGTCATAGTTGATTCCGCAGGATAATACCAGCATTGTCAAAATTACGGATAGTCTCTGTCAGTATCAACGCGTATAAATACCTGAATTTATACTAAGCAGAAAAGGTGTTTTCCCCATAATGATGACTCAGTTAAGCGAACCACCAAGCCACAAATTCGTCTTTGACGAATCAAAAGATTGTGTCTGACCTCTCTATTTATAGTGCCCTTGCGCCTTTGTGGTCTAAATGGAATAATTATAATTGAGAAAAAATCGCATCAATTAGTCAAAAACTAAAGGCAGGTATAAATACCTAGTGATAGAATGAACTACATTACAACGTTTCCTTCTTTATCAAAGCGTTTAAAAGAAATGAAAATCGCAACTACTGCCAAAGCAAGCATTACCGCAAAGCTAAGTCCAAGAAGCGAGTAGTCCAGCGTTCCAGCGATAAGCTCTTTCGTTGCTAGTACAACATTCACTACTGGAATACAGGCAGTTGTAAGATTTAATTCGACCCCAGGAAAGAACCCAACCATGGCGGGTAATACCATTACGAGATTAAGTGGTGTAATGATACTTTGTGCTTCCTTGAAACTTTTCGCGTAAACGGCTATAGGAATCATTACTCCTGCAAAGAAAACAGTGAGAGGGAAGAGAAGTGCAAACAGTAAGAGAACAAATTTCACATTCAAAATCCCGTGAATAATCCCAAGTAATTCCTGATTCTCGACAATATCTAGGACCTCAATGGATATAAACAATCCTAACAGTGCTGCTGAAGCAGCTAACAATCCAGACAATACAACAACGCCCATCTTTCCAAAAAGAATTTGCCAACGTGCTACTGGTGTTGTCAATAATGTCTCAATAGTTCCACGTTCTTTTTCTCCCGTGAATAAATCAATGGCCGGATACATACAACCCAAAAAGCCAAATGCTATGAATATGTATGGTAGAATTCCGCCCGCCAATTTTCCAATCATTTCCTTATCAGAGGCCACATTGTTATATGATGAGATAATTGGCGTGAGCTCTTCTGGATTTAAATCAAGATCTAAATAACGTTCCTGAAGTGCAATGTTTTCAATTGTTGACATGTACTTTTGAGCTCGGTCTTGCATGCCAAGATCTGTTCCGTTGAAATACACTTTAGCTGTTGCAGGCTGTTTGTTGGCAAGTTGATCTGAAAATTCAACAGGGACATAAATCCCAAGTTGAATTGAATCCAAACGAACATCTTCTTGCAAGGTTGAAGTGTCTGAGTAAAAAACAATTTGTTTCTTCCCAAAGGAGTCTGGTAAAGCGATAAGTTGCTCAACGACATAATTATCTGCATCAGCTATGACGCCAATTTTCACTTCTTTATTAATGGCTTCTTCATTGAAGGACTCAGATATTCCAACAAAAACATTGAGAATAATTGGGAAAATGAGAATCGGTATCACCAACATCATCATCAACGTGCGCCTGTCTCGAAGGGTATCCTTCAGTTCTTTCTTAAATATTGTAAAAATCATGCTTGGTCTTCTTTTGTCGCGTTAACAATTCTGATGAATTCGGCGGTGATGTTTTCGGCTTGCATCTGAGCTTTATACTCGTCCATTGTTCCGTTGAAGAGCATTTTGCCCTTATGGATAATAGCCAAATCATCACAGAGTAAATCCACTTCACTCATAATATGACTCGAAAAAATAACCGTTTTCCCCTCTTCTTTACAGTTACGTATCAATTTTATAATGTTCTCTGCAGTGATTACATCCAAACCACTTGTCGGCTCATCAAAAACTATCACTTCAGGATCATGAATCATCGTTCTGCAAATGGACACTTTTTGCTTCATACCAGTAGACAGCTTCCCGATGCGCTTCCCTTTGAAATCGTGCATGTCTAGAAGTGTATATAATTTTTCCTTTCGTTCCTCGAATTCTGCCTTTGGAACAGAGTAGAGGTCAGCAAAATACTTTATCAATTCATCAGGTGTCAGTCGTGCATACAAGCCTGTTGATCCAGTGAGGAATCCCATTTTTTTACGCACTTCCGTTGGGTTTTCAATGGCATCAATCCCAGCGATCCTTATACTTCCAGATGTTGGTTTAAAGATGGTAGAAATCATTCGAAGTGTTGTCGTTTTTCCAGCTCCGTTTGGTCCCAAGAGAGAAAACACTCTTCCTGGTTGACAAGTAAAACTTACACCGTCAACTGCAATAGCTTTGGTGTCCTTTGTATCCAGTTCCTTTCGTTGTCGTTTTGAAAGCGTGAACTCTTTACGCAAATTGGATATTTCTATCATTAATCATTCTTATTTAAACGAAAATACAAATTGCTACAGATTTAATTAATTTTATTCCATGGCATACAATGAATATCTACAGGAACGGATAAATTCCATTTTAAACGAAAAAAGAGTCGTTTATCTTGAAAAGAAAATGATGGGCGGACTATGCTACATGATCGACGACAAGATGTGTATTGGTATTATCAAGGATGATTTAATGGCGCGTGTTGGACCTGACTTGTATGAAGAGCTAATGCAAAAAGAACATGCTCGTGAGATGGATTTCACAAAACGACCAATGAAGGGATACGTCTACGTTGCTCCTGAAGGAATTGATTACGAAGAAGACCTAGAGTTTTGGGTTCAAAAATGTTTGGATTTTAATCCTTTGGCAAAGAGTAGTAAGAAAAAGAAGAAGTAGTTACTCTTGAGTTTTTAGCCATTCGTTCCAATATTTTATTTCCTCTTCCTTAGATCCTTCCTTCCACAAATAAATGGTTTCCTTATTGTATTCAATTGCATCGTCAGAAAAATTGCTACCAGATACTGTCAAACCAGCAATCGAACTTGCTTCTCGCTGGGAGTATGAATATAACATGATGTTGGCGGCGAAATCAAATTTTTCAGACTCCAATAATTCGACAGCTGTTGATAACTGATCTTCGGTCAATTCCTTTAAGTGAGGACTAAGTCGTACAGCGTGTCTTGTAAAGACATAAACTCCTTGTAAATTTTCGGAAACCCTCCATGTATCAAAGGAAATCTGTTGGTTAGAAGGGATGGGATAAACCTGACTTCCATTGAGTGATATAATAAGGAGTAAACAGGAAATAAGAGAGGAAAGGGCCATGTCAAACTCAATTAGCTCTCAAAGTATGGAATATCTGTTCTTGTCTAGTTGACTTTAACATTAATTATAACTTCAGAAGTTTACATCCCTTCCAAAACCTGTGTGCCTTCAAGTGTAACTCTTTCGTTGTAAATTGAAATCAATTCTGAGAGTTCATACACATTCTTATATCCATAACCATACAAGTTAATATAGGTTGGAATGTTCAGTGCTAGTGTTAATTCCTCATTCGCTGGTTCGTTGGATGGAGCAAAACCTTTAGTAGGGAAATACTGCTCATCGTCGTCGAAGTTGTTGTTACAATAGATAAGAATCCTTGTGTCTTTGCTCGGAATCAATGCTTCTAGCGCTCCCTGTGTGAAATCAGAAAAATTTAAGTGAATTGCTCCCGCCACATGTTTTGCATCGTACATAGCTTTCGATCGAGTATCTAAAATGATGACATTTTCCTGAGAACTCATTTCATTAAATTCTTCAATGGTGACTAACCGTTCAGCTCGATGTGGTTGAACCTCAATAGCCAATTTTAAAAAGGCTTTGTAATCTACTTTTGATGGGGTCTGCGCAACTACAGTTGTCGCTATAAGAGCTAAGGCAAGGGCAAGGATGTGCTTCATGGTTTTTTGTTTTGGATACGGCTCACCGTACAATGATCGTTCCGATTGGTTCAATCAATCACAAATCCTTCCACGATTAGGATCATTATGATAGTGTAGGTCCAAAGTCTTCATCTCTTCTAAAAGCTCAGCAGATGGTGGAGTATTTTGCAAACTTGATAAATCGGGTTGACCTGCATCTACCCAAGCAGTGTACCAAATTGATCCAACGGCATTAATTGCGGCTTTTAACCTTCGCTCAACCATTCCATTCATCCGTTTATGGTATTCTTGCGAAAATTCATACGAGTAAACAGATGTGGTTACCGTACCACGTTGTTCGAAGCTGTATTTTTTATCTGGATCCATATCGTTTGTAACGTCTCGTTCAATTTGCAATACTGAATCGACCGCTCTATGAGAATCTTCAACGGCATCCCAAATGAAATTTCCAATGTGTTTGATGTACTCTGCTTTTCCGACAAAGTAATCGTAATTCTCACTGTTGATTTCTACCAAACGGCTTTCCCACAATCCGTGAATTCCTTTTTGATCGGTCATCTGGCCGTTGTAATTCTCTGTAGTGTGTAATGGAACGTGTGCATCTCCAATGTAGTGACCGATATCTGCTGAATATTTAAGTATGAGGTCAACGTTTTGGGATTCAAATGCTCTTTGTAAGCGGTATTTCATCACGCTAATATGCCATGGAACAATTCCGTATGCTTGCAAAGTATCTTCCGAGAATTTTTTCACAGCATCCTTCCAGCCGCGTGGTACTATTTCAAATGGATCGTCGCCAGAGTGCACATAATGGTCAATATCTATGTAGTGGCGCTGAGCTTCTCCATCCACCGCGTAACGGCGTTTATCAGGATCAACAGCATGCTCCGTGATGTATTCCAAATGCTCTTTGTAAAAGCCGAACATTTCAGGAGGTAAAGTGAATGTCGCAATACGATTGATGCGCTTATGGCCAAAGAATCCCCACTTTTTCTGGGTGACATCGGCTTGACCTGCTCCCAAGAGAATAGGGAGGACCAGTAGTAAAATGATTCTATAGTTTAACCAGTTTGTCATCTTTCAATATTGGAATGACATCCGTTTGGTTTGGTGTAAGACAGTATTTGATGTCTTCATTTAGGTTCAAGTTCTTAAGTCTTCTTCTGTGCGAACTGGATTTTAAATAACCAATTGGATTCACCCACGCTGAAAGGTACAAATATTTTGCAGCAATGGAAGAGTCTTCGTCCGATGTGAACTTACCAGTACCCAATAAATATTCTGATATCGCTCCCGCGCAAATTGTATCTTCTAGGTTGAATTTATCTTGCCATCCTGAGCACAAACATAGTGTGTTCTTCTCTTGCTTTTCTAGCCACTTGCACAAAGCGTCTAAGTTTAAAAGTGAACCTACAACAACTGTGGGTGCATCACTTGCGATAGAAAGTGCCTTGGTTCCATTGGTTGTAGAAAGGACGACATCTTTTCCCTTCAGCTCTTCTTTCATGTAGGAGTATGGAGAATTTCCAAAGTCAAATCCTTCAACGATTTGTCCCATTCGTTCAGCCCCAACTAAATATCCTTTTTTTTGATATTCTCTAGCTTCTTCAATTGTTGCTACAGGAATAATAGAGTTTACACCATTATCAAATGCTGCACAAATAGCGGAAGTTGCTCTTAAAACATCAATCACTACCACAATGTCGTATTCGCCTTCAAAATAAGCGTATTCGCCAGGCGTAAAACAAACTTCTATGTGTTTTCGGTTGTCCATGGCGCAAATGTAATAATACTATCGAAGGATGTAAATGAGTTGGGTCAAGTTTCCTCTTAAAAATTGAGATATTCAAATTCATCTACTGAAAAATGTTCGATGAGGTAATCAATGAACCAATACAGTCGAATGATTAGATATATAATAGCGAATACTAACCCGACAACTTTCAGGGAGGATTTCTTCATTGCTAAAACAAGGAAAACCGCCGTAGACATTGTCATTAATTCAATCAAACGACTGGCGTAAAATGCTGTGTCGTAGATCGCATACTCTGTCATCTCACTTAAGATATTGAGGATGTACCAATACAATGCACTTGCGAAAAGAATAGTGATGACAATGAAAATGAACTTATTTCGTCGATCGGATGTCGGAGCACTAAATCCTAATTCTACTCCACATTCCGAGCAAAAATTCGCTTCCACATCGTTCGGATTAGAGCATTTTGTGCAGTTTATAGTTGGCATGATTATGTATGTTTTAGTGGTCGTAGTACTTTAGTCTCTACAGCGAATGTAGCAAAAGGAATTAAAGAAGCTGCTAGACAAAGCACTGTTAACTTCATAGACCATTGTAGTTTACGAGCGACTAGCACAACCCAAATACAATACGCAATAAATAGAATTCCATGGGCCATACCTACAATTTTGTTCGGCATGTCAAGCGCAAACATGTACTTGAGGGGCATTGTAATGGCAAAAAGTAAATAGGAGATCCCTTCCACAATAGCCAATGTACTGAGCTGATGTACTAATTTATTCATGATTTCTTTTGTTGTGATTCCAATGCAAACAATTCATCACGGAGTCGTGCCGCTTCTATAAAGTCTAGGTCTTTCGCAGCTTTTGCCATACGTTTACGCGTATAATCTATCGTTTTTTCTAATTGTTCTTGACTCATGTATTGAACTACCGGATCAGCTGCAATTGCCATTTCACTTGGCAGTAAGTATTCTTCATGTGTGCCATCGCCATCTGCAACCTTCGTCGAATTGAGAATTTTTTGCGTAGACTTTTTCAAAGGTTGTGGTGTTAATCCATGTGCGGTATTGTACTCTTCTTGAATCTTTCTTCTTCTTGCAGTTTCGTCAATCGTTTTTTGCATCGAATTGGTGGTTTTATCTGCATACATGATCACCGTACCATTTACATTTCTCGCGGCTCTTCCAACCGTTTGTACTAGAGAGCGTTCATTTCTTAAAAAACCTTCTTTGTCAGCGTCCAAAATGGCAACAAGTGAAACTTCTGGTAAATCGAGCCCTTCTCGTAAGAGGTTAACGCCAATCAATACATGAAATTCTCCTAGACGCAATTGACGTAAAATTTCTACGCGTTCTATTGTGGCAATATCTGAATGTATGTATCGACACAAAATCCCTAAACGATCCAAGTATTTCTGAAGTTCTTCAGCCATTCGCTTGGTTAGGGTTGTTACCAAAGTCCTTTCATCTCTACTAATGCGAATATGGATTTCCTCTATCAAATTGTCAATCTGATTTTTACTTCCACGAACGTCAATTATTGGATCTAATAATCCTGTTGGACGGATAACTTGCTCAATGATGATTCCCTCCGATTTCTCCAATTCATAATCTGCCGGGGTAGCTGATATATATAACGTTTGATGAAACATCGACTCGAATTCTTCAAATTTCAACGGGCGATTATCAATAGCAGATTGCAGTCTGAATCCATAATCCACCAAATTGACTTTTCGTGCACGGTCACCTCCATACATGGCTCGAACTTGAGGTAGTGTTACGTGGCTTTCGTCCACTACCATAAGCATATCGTCTGGAAAATAATCAATCAAACAGAAAGGTCGTTGACCTGGTTCTCTTCGATCAAAATAACGAGAATAATTTTCAATCCCTGAGCAATAACCCAATTCGCGAATCATCTCCAAATCGTAAGTAATTCGCTCTTGTAAACGACTTGCTTCTTCAATTTTCCCTGCCTGCTTAAATGCCTCCACCTGCAAGACCATATCCTCACCAATTTCATCAATAGCCAGTTTTGTCGTCTCTGGGCTTGTGACGAATATATTTGCAGGATAAATGCTTATCTCGTCATGTGATTCAATTAAATCTGTTGTTTCAGGATCTATAGCAGTGATTGATTCAATGTCATCTCCCCAGAATTCAACGCGAATTGCATGATCGGCGTATGCCAAATGAATATCAATGGTGTCACCTTTTACACGAAATGTTCCTCGCTCAAACTCTTGATTGGCTCTTGAGTATAAATTCTCCACCAACTTAAAAAGAAATTTATTTCGGCTGATCGTTTGACCTTTCTTGAGGTGTAGAATACTGTTCGCAAAATCTTCCGGATTTCCAATTCCATAAATACACGAAACTGACGCAACAACTATTACATCTCTCCGGCCAGATAAAAGAGCAGAAGTGGCTGAAAGTCGAAGCTTTTCAATCTCATCATTGATGGCCAAATCTTTTTCGATATATGTTCCAGTAATCGGCAAAAATGCCTCAGGTTGATAGTAGTCATAATACGATACAAAGTACTCAACTGAGTTCTCTGGAAAGAACTGTTTGAATTCTCCGTAAAGCTGTGCAGCCAACGTTTTGTTGTGAGAAAGAATCAATGTTGGACGATTAGTCTCTTGGATAACATTCGCTACCGTGAAAGTTTTACCACTTCCGGTAACTCCGAGCAAAGTCTGATGTTCAATACCTTCGCTTAAACCCTCGACAAGTTCTTTTATCGCATTGGGTTGATCACCTGTCGGTTCAAAATCAGAAACAAGCTGGAAGTCCATATTCAATTGTTTACAACAAAAATAACAATTAAGGTAGTTAGTCAAATTCAAGCATTATCTTTGCCGGTAGTTATGGATATAGTGTTGTTATTGCTGGGGATTGGAGTGCTTGTAGCAGGAGGAGAATTTCTTGTGAGGGGTGCTGTAGAATTTTCACATTCACTAAAAATATCACCACTTGTAGTTGGAATGACCATTGTCGCTTTTGGTACTTCAGCTCCAGAATTATTGGTGAGTTTAACAAGTTCCTTGAACGGCAATCCTGGAATAGCTATTGGAAATGTTGTCGGGTCTAATATTGCCAACATAGCCTTGGTACTTGGAATCACTGTTTTGATTTTCCCTATTGTTGCGGACAAGCATGCTAAGAACATCGACTTCCCAATGATGATAGTATCGACCTTACTATTGTTTTTCTTTATACGCGACGGTGAGTTGTCCTTTATGGAAGGGGCAATTTTCTTTACTATGGTTGTATTATTTACGTTTGCAATCATTCGTAACTCAAGAAGAAAAATGAAAAAGCAAGAGGCGAAAACCCTTGAAGACGAACGTAAAAAAATGCCGTACTGGAAGTCGCTTTTATTCTTGCATCTTGGATTTGTCGGATTATTTTTTGGGGCTGCTTGGTTTATCCAGGGAGCGGTGGGGTTAGCAGATACTTTCTTAGCGGACAACCCAGAAAAGGATGTTATTATTGGTGTTACAGTAGTGGCATTCGGTACTAGTGCTCCTGAACTAGTGGCATCGTGTGTTGCGGCCTACAAGAAAGAAACAGATATGGCTGTCGGAAATTTAATTGGCTCGAACATCTTTAATATTTTGGTAGTATTAGGAATTACCTCGATGGTGAAGCCTATTCCTGTAACCAAAGAAATTATTGAATTTGACATGATTTGGGTGATAGGTGTTGCGTTCTTACTTATGTTCGTTCTTGCCGTAGGAAAGAAGATTGGAAAAATAAAAGGAGCGATTCTAGTTTCGACTTATATCGCTTATATCACAATCATTGTACTTAGAGTCAAAGGAATAATTTAAGTCATGTCCTCACCATTTTTATTTACTTCTGAGCGCTTGGGGTTTCGTAATTGGAAACCTTCTGATGTTGATCTGATGATTGAAATTTCAGCAGATGAAGAAGTAATGGAATTCTTTCCGTACGTTGCCACACCAGAACAGACTAGAGTTTTTATTGAACGGATGACAGAGATGTGCGACAAAAAGCACTATTGTTATTTTGCGGTGGAAGAATTAGAATCAAGGGAATTTATCGGTTTTATTGGCTTGTGCGATCAGAATTATGAAGCTGAATTTACGCCTTGTATAGATATTGGTTGGAGACTCTCACAAAAGTATTGGGGGAAGGGCTACGCAACAGAAGGAGCCAAGAAATGTCTAGAGTATACATTTAGAACTCTCGGTTTGAACGAGATCTACTCAACAGCTCCTACCTTGAATAAAAAATCCATTTCAATTATGGAAAAGATTGGAATGAAAAAACACCTCGAATTTAGACATGAGCGACTTAAAGAATACCAACATCTTGAGTCTTGCTTATGTTATAAAATCGATTCTAATATGTACCTTTACACCGACTAAATATCTTAATTGAATGAAATTTTATAACAACATACTTGAAACAATTGGAGATACTCCATTGGTTAAGTTAAACAGAGTTACAGAGGATATTAAAGCCACTATTTTAGCAAAAATAGAAACGACCAATCCTGGAAACTCGGTCAAAGATAGAATGGCACTTCAAATGATTGACGATGCTGAGGCTGATGGGAGGTTGAAGCCTGGAGGAACGATCATAGAAGGTACATCTGGAAATACAGGAATGGGATTGGCTTTAGTTGCAATCATAAGAGGATACAAATTGATTTGTGTGCTGAGTGATAAGCAGAGTAAGGAGAAAATGGACATTTTGAGAGCTGTTGGAGCTGAGGTACATGTTTGCCCTACGAACGTAGCACCAGATGATCCACGCTCATACTATTCGGTTTCTAAAACATTAGCAAAAGAAACGCCGAATTCATGGTATGTAAACCAATACGATAATCCGTCAAACGCAAAAGCGCATTACTTGACAACGGGACCAGAAATTTGGGAGCAAACAGAAGGTAAGCTTACTCACTTTGTTGTTGGAGTTGGTACTGGAGGAACTGTATCAGGTGTTGGTAATTATTTGAAAGAGAAAAATCCAGACATTAAGATTTGGGGAATTGATACCTACGGATCTGTATTTAAGAAATACCACGAAACGGGAATTTTTGATGAGAACGAAATCTATCCATATATCACAGAAGGAATTGGTGAAGACATCTTGCCTAAGAACGTTGATTTTAAAGTGATCGATAAGTTTGAGAAAGTAACAGATAAAGATGCCGCAATCTGGCAACGTAAATTGGCCAAGGAGGAGGGGATCTTTGTTGGGAATTCAGCTGGATCGGCAATCAAAGGACTTTTGCAACTGAAAGACGAATTGACAGAAGATGACATTGTAGTTGTTTTGTTTCACGACCACGGAAGTCGTTACGTTGGAAAGATGTTCAACGACGATTGGATGCGTGAACGTGGATTCTTGGACGAAGAAATCACTACTGCCGGAGATTTGGTTTCAAAACATGGCGATCTACCATTGATTACTTTGTTTGGAGAAGAAATAGTGTCGCATGCTATCGACAGAATGAGAAAGCATTATATTTCTCAAATTCCAGTAATGAAGGATGGAAAATTTGTTGGGTCATTAGATGACAGCAAAGTATATCAGTTACTCGTCGAAGAGCCTGAGTTGCGTTACGCACCGATTTCAACAATTATGCAGGATCCATTTCCAATTGTTAAGTCGGATGCAACAATCGAGGAACTTTCTAAATTAATTAACAAAGAGACAACTGCTGTTTTGGTTGAATTACCAAACGGAAACCATCATATTGTTACGCGTCATGATTTAATCGCTGCGATAGCGTAAATGATTGAAATAACAGATCAAATGAATACTGCAATCCGACTGGAAGAAATTCCACGTCGGATTGTTTCTTTGGTACCATCCCAAACTCAATTGTTGCATTACTTAGGATTGGAAGTTGAGGTTATCGGAATCACAAAGTTTTGCATTCATCCAGATGAATGGTTTCGAAATAAACAACGCGTTGGTGGCACGAAAGCCGTAAATGTTGAACGGATTAAAGAATTGCAACCCGACTTAATCATTGGCAACAAGGAGGAGAACACGCAAGAAGACATTGAAGCTCTAAGGAATGTCGCACCGGTTTGGATGAGTGACATTTTTACTTTGGAGGATGCTCTGAGTATGATTGAATCTATTGGCGAAATCACAAATCGAAGAGAAAAGGCGAAAGAACTACTAGGAGAAATCAAGCAAGAGTTCGATTCTTTGCATGAAATGGTGAAAGAAATTGCTCTTCCCCAAAATGTAATCTACTTCATCTGGCATGATCCCTCAATGACCGCAGGTTCGGAAACATTTATTGACGACATGATTCAAAAATGTGGTTGGATCAATACTATAGGAACCGAGCGATATCCAACAGCTACATTGGATGAAGAAGTTGACCTAGTTCTTTTGAGTTCCGAACCGTACCCATTCAAGGGTGAGCATCTTGAGTTTTACCAAAAAGCCTATCCAAATGCCAAAATTGTTCTTGTTGATGGAGAAATGTTCTCTTGGTACGGGGCAAAATTGAAGGATGCCCCCAAGTATTTCAAAACTTTAATCAAGCAAATCGCTGTTCAATAGAAAACGGGTGATTCCAGAAAGGGGGGAAGTATCCTCTTTGAATTCAATTGAAGCTTTAAGAGTACCAGTAGTTGAGTCCAACGATGTTATTGTCATTTCAAAATGTTCAATGTCTTTCGAGAGTTGTTTTGAAGCGGAAAACAAAGGAATCATATTAAGTCCACCTGTAAGCAGTGCACTTCCTTGAACATCTGTAATTAAGCTAGGGGATCCTGAAGCTTCAAGAACACGTGCATGCTTTATTATGTCTTCAGGTGAATAGACTCTTTGTCCAAAGTAAACGGATGAGTCACTCAATTGTGTATACTGAAATTGTACATCATTGAATGTGAAAGTCTTTTCGGTGACATCTCCTATTAAGTCTTCCTGTGTCGTGTTCTTCAGAAAATCTTTAAAATTAATTGGTTGACCGAAATAAAGCAACACATCACAATCTGGGACGAGCATTATTTTATCAGCATTGACCAATTCCATTCCGTATAAATTCACGGAGATAGATCGAATAGCAGGCAAGGAGTCGCCGAGCAACGAGCGCAATTGATCATCCACAACCTGTGGTATAATATGCGTAGATAAATGAACATTTCCATTATTGCGTAAAACTCGATAGTTCATTATTTCGGGAATGCTTTGGTGCATTTCTCGATAATTTATATAGCCCTCAATAGCGATAGTATTTCCCTCTTGTTTAACATCAATCCAACGTCCATTCATTCGATACTTCAAAAGTATTTCTTCGTTGTTGGAACTGAAGTGTCCAGTTGGCTGGCTTAGTATTCGTTCGGCTAATTGATCGAGTTCTCCTGTTGTTATCCTAGTCCCCTTGATAATGCCTTTTTCTTGTAAAATGAGGCCAACATTTTCTAAAGATAGGAGAGTACTATTCTCGCTGAGAAGTGATGGAACATTGGCGTCGAAGTTAGAAGAATTGGAAAGATTTAACAGTGCTCCTTGCAAGTGATGTCCATTTGTATCAAGAGTAAAGAGTACAATGTTTGATAAAAAGTCAATGCCTAAATTGTCTTTACTGTCTTCATCTGATTCAAATAGATTCAGGATTTCAGAAAACAACTGATCTTCTTGTTTAGTTAGAGCGAAATCATTGGTAAGCTGCTCCATTAGCTGTTTCCCATCAAATACTAGGGCTAATTCAGCGTCTTCAGGAATGAAGTGCGTATTTGTGTTTAGAGATTCAGATGTAATGAATTGAGAAAAGAAAATGATCATCCACAGCATTGCCAAAAGGAATAGAACCTTTACTACTTTGAAGACACGACCCATTTTTGACATGCCATAAAAGTACACCTAAATGTTTAATCGTTAACTTCGCGCCATGCGAAAATTCGTCATGTTCTTATTGCGCATCTTTGGATGGAAGATTGATAAACACACTCCAGAGGGAATCGACAAGTGTGTTGTCATCATGGGGCCGCATACTTCCAACTGGGATTTCATTATTGGCAAGCTTGCATTCTACTCTTACGGAGTAAAGGTGAAGTTTCTAATAAAAAAGGAGGCATTCGTATTTCCTTTTGGCGGACTTTTAAAATGGATGGGAGGAATTCCTGTCGATCGTAAAAAGAACAACAATCTTGTGGAATCAGCGGTACAAATCTTTGAAGAGAACGATTCAATGTTTATGTTATTTACTCCTGAAGGAACGAGAGATTACAATCCGAATTGGAAAAGAGGATTTTATCATATCGCGCAAAAAGCAAAAGTTCCTATCTACATTGGATACATGGACTATGAACGAAAAATTGGTGGATTCCATAGTGTCTTCGAGCCAACGGGAGATGTGGACAAAGACATTGAGTACATTAAAAGTATTTTGAGACAGTACAAAGGTCGCACCCCTGAAAACGGAATACGCTAAGTCTTTAACTTTTAACTTTCTACTTATCACTCTTCACCCTTCCAGTCTTCTTGTCAAATCCATAAGGGCAATGTTTGCACCCACTCTTACAACAATGACCACGTTTTAAATGGTGCTTCTCCGTGAATACAATAAATCCCTCAGGGCTTAAGTAATATTCATCGTCAGCAAGTTTGTTTTTATTCGAAAAACCGGACATGTCATCGCTCATGCAACAAATTTAAATCATATTTGCAAAACACAAGCATTTAAGAAAATGTTCAGTTCAGAAAATTCAATTTTACAGTCCCTAGTGATACAATCGCTCCAAGATCGGGGGATTAAGTTGTTGGTGAAACGCGATGATTTAATTGATGATCAGGTTTCCGGCAATAAGTGGCGTAAGTTGAAATTCAACGTTGAGTTGTGCAAGGCACGAAAGAATGAAGGAATACTGACTTTTGGTGGAGCATATTCAAATCATTTGATAGCAACTGCGTCGGCGTGTAATCGAGTTGGACTAAAATCTATTGGTATTGTACGAGGAGATGAACTTAATCCTAAAAGCAATGATACTTTGAGTGCTTGCCATGAATTGGGAATGAAATTAATCTTTGTATCTCGTCAAGAGTATTTGATGAAAAACGAAAAAGCCTATCATGAGCATTTGTCGATGGAGAATCCCAATTTTTTCATCGTTCCAGAAGGTGGCGCGAATTACTATGGGATCATTGGCTGTCAAGAAATTATCAAAGAAATTGATCAGCCATTCGATGCAGTTTTTGTTGCTCAGGGTACAAGTACAACAAGTTGTGGAATAGCTAGCTGCTTGTCAAATGATCAAAAACTACATGTAGTGCCAGCGCTTAAAGGGTATGACTCAATTGGTGAAATGCGGTCTCTGTTCTCGAAAGGAGGATTGGACCAAGATTGGATTGATTATCAGATGGAGAAGGTAATTGTTCATTCAGAAGGTCATTTTGGGGGATATGGAAAATACACCGCTGAATTACTCGCCTTTATCCAAACATTTTATCAAGAACATCACATTAAACTAGATCCAATATACACTGGGAAAGCAATGTACACTTTGCTAAACGAGCTCCAAAGTCTTGATTTTGATAATAAAACCATTGTTTTTATCCATACGGGTGGAATTCAAGGTAGCAAGTCAATCATCGAAAAAACAGGAGTTAATCTGTATGGTTAAATTCCAATATCCAATATCCAATATCTAACCTCTAACCTCTAACTTCCAACAACTTCACTAACTCAACCGCTTCCTTTACATCATGTACCCTAAGAATGTTAGCTCCTTTACTGATCCCAATTGCGTTTAGAGCGATAGTTCCATTCAATGCTTCCTCTGGTGTGGTCCCTAGTTTTTTATAGATCATTGACTTTCTAGAAACACCTAATAGCATTGGCTTCTCTAAAGTTTGAAAATGTTGCATTTCATTCAAGAGTGTATGATTTTGCTCTACTGTTTTAGCAAATCCAAAGCCTAAGTCGATAATAATGTCTTTAACGCCAGCGCTTTCCAAGACGGCAATTTTCTCACTGAAATAGCAATAAATCTCTTTAAATAGATTGTCATATTCTGTCTCGTTTTGCATCGTTTGAGGAGTGCCTTTCATGTGCATTAGAATGTATGGAACGCCATAATCTGCCACGACCTTAATCAACTTTGGGTCTATGCTAAATCCACTGATGTCGTTAATTAAATCTGCTCCTGCATCTAATCCCGCTTTTGCCACTTCAGAACGGAAGGTGTCCAATGAAATAATAGCTTCGGGAAAATGACTCTTAATTGCTTGAATTGCTGGTACGATTCTATCAATTTCTTCCTTAACAGAAATGTCCGCCGCACTAGGTCGAGAGGAGTATCCACCAACGTCAATTATTGACGCTCCGCACTTTAACATATCTTTAACTGTTGATAAGATATCAGCCGTAGATTCTGACCGACTCCCATCGTAGAAGGAATCTGGCGTTACGTTAACAATGCCCATCACCTGAACTGTGGATAAGTCAACCCACTTATCGCCTATCACCATGCCCATATTACTTGGAAATTTTGTACTTTCAACTTTTGAATTTTGCATAGAATATTGATGAATCAAACGACCTCAGAATACACAAATGTAATTAATGTTTGTCGGGATATTTTCTCGAAGAAAACAAAAGATTATGGAACTGCTTGGAGAATTCTTCGACCAAGTTCTTTAACTGATCAACTTTTTATCAAAGCACAACGGATTAGAACGGTGCAGGAAACTGGTGAGAATAAAGTAGGGGAGAACATTGAAGATGAGTTTGTTGCAATCATCAATTACTGCATCATGGCATTGATTCAGGTGAAAGAGCTACAGTTAACCGAGATGGAGTTGCCAACAGAATTAGCGATTGAGTTGTATGAGAAATATGCAACGGAGGCTTTTGAACTGATGGAAAAGAAGAATCATGATTATGGTGAGGCGTGGCGCGATATGCGCGTTAGCTCATTAACTGATTTGATTTTGCAGAAAATATTGAGAGTAAAACAAATTGAAGACAATGAGGGCGCAACGATCATTAGTGAAGGAATCGATGCGAATTATTTTGACATGTTGAATTATTCAGCTTTTGCTTTAATTCATCTGAATATTGGACAAAAAGCTTAGTACAATGAAAGAGCAAGTTACATTGCAAGGACGATCGTTTCTGATCAATAGCATTTTTATCGCCGTTAACCTTACGGGATTAACCTTTCTTGTTATGGGATACCATGACAATTTCGTTGAGCAAAGCACACTCTTTAAATTCATCGGAATTATACTAATGATACTGAGTATCGCTGGGCTTATTTTGTTCAGAGGACGGTATTTAATGTCTAGTGTTTCCAGAGTGTTGGTTGGTGGATTATTCATTGTCTCCGGACTTGTTAAGGCTAATGACCCTCTTGGGTTTTCCTACAAGTTGGAAGAATATTTCGAAGATGGAGCATTGGCATTTCGGATCAAAGAGTGGTTTGGATTACCTGGGTTTTCTTTAGAAGTTTTCATTGATTACGCATTAATTCTGAGTGTTGTAATCTGTATTGCCGAGATCGTTCTTGGGGTGCTCACAATTATTGGAGGGAAGATAAAGCTGGTCTCATATTTAATGATGATCATGATGGTGTTCTTCACATTTTTGACGTGGCACACAGCCAATTGTGACAAAGATCAGCGTTTTGCTGACCACGACACTTACGCTATGACGGACCCGCTTGCCCAGTTGAAGATTGATGAAGCGGAATACAACGAAGATGTCACGGTGCTCTCAACTAGTTCGTCTGAAGTTGTGATTGAGGAAATGAAAACTCCGCAATGTGTTAGTGATTGTGGTTGTTTTGGTGACGCAATGAAAGGTTCTGTTGGTCGATCATTGAGTCCAAAAGAGTCCTTATGGAAGGATATCATCTTGGTTTATTTGGTCCTTTGGATCTTTATCGCGCAATGGATTATCAAGCCAAATACACGTAAACAAAACATGGTTTATGGAGGAGCATCTGTTGTAATGATTGTCTTTTTCTCTTGGGTCTTTGGATGGTACTTTCCTGTGTTCTTTGGGATAATATCTATTCTCGGTGCACTTTGGATATTACGTATAGGAGGGAAATTCCTAGGTAATTATTACGGTAGTTCATTGATTGTAACAGTGATTTGTACATTGATGGTAACGTATGTTTTGATGTATTTACCATTGAAAGATTATAGATCTTACGCTGTTGGAACTAATCTGTTTGAGAAAATGACAGATGGAATCAATGGGGAATTCGAAAGTCTACTGGTATACAAAAACACTATCACGGGTGAAACCATAGAGTACTCCTCAACTTCAGAAGAATATATGGCTTCTAAAATTTGGGAAGACACCGATTGGGTGTACGAAAGTATGGTTCAGAAGGAGATCATTGCAATGAAAATTCCTTCGATTGATACGAATCAGTTCAATCCATTTGTCGCGATTGATGAGTTAACCGAAGCTGAATTGGCTCTCCCATTTATCACAGAACGCATGAAAGATGCTCAAATGAAAGAATTAAGCATCTATGATGTGGTAGCAAATAGCACCTATGAAATTCCATTGGAAGAATACAATGTAACGGATTATCCTGAAGACAGTTATTCAATCGTAGATACCGTTTCATTTGACAATCCAGACTTTACTGAAATAGGAATTTGGAAAGATGTTATTCAATCAGATAAGTTTGTTCTCGTTGTCGCTAAAGACCTGAAAAAAGGAAATTGGAGTAGATTGGACCGATTGAAGGATATCTTCGCCCTCTGCAAGGAGAACAACGTTCCCTTTGTCGTGATTTGTAGTGCAAGCAGGGAAGATATCAATGCATTTAGAGAGGAGAACTCTTTTGATGCACCGTTCTTTGTAAATGACGAGACAGAATTAAAGGCCATGACACGTTCTAATCCAACGATAATGGTCATTGAAAAAGGAATTGTGGTAGCAAAGTATCCATGTAGATCAACGCCAAGCAAAGACGGATTTAAAACAAAACACTTGAATTAATGGCGCAGAAAATAGTTGCTGGAAATTGGAAAATGAATTTGGAGGACAATCAAGCATTTGATTTGGTTGTGGGTTTAAATGAAAAGCTGAATGATGGAGACGTAAGAGTGATCTTGTTTCCTTCCTCAATATACATCTTGCCAATTGCAAAAATGAACAAGGGAGCATTTGAAGTTGGAGCGCAAAATTTTTATCCCCAAGAATCGGGCGCATTTACGGGAGAAATCTCTGTAAACCAAATTAAAAGCATAGGTGGATCAGTTGGATTAATTGGTCATAGTGAACGCCGCGAATACTTCGGAGAGGACAATGCATTCCTGAAATCGAAGGTTGATTATGCAATTGAGAATAACTTTGATTTTATCTTTTGTTGTGGTGAACCGTTGGGAATTCGTGAAGCTGGCACAGAACAAGATTTTGTAAAAGAACAACTAGAGGATAGCTTGTTTCACCTGTCTGCTGATCAAATGAAAGGAAAGGTAGTGGCTTATGAACCTATCTGGGCAATTGGAACCGGAAAAACTGCCAATGCTGAACAAGCGGAAGAAATGCATGCCAATATTCGCCTATGGATCAGTGAAAAGTATAATGTTGACATAGCACAATCGGTGTCAATTCTATACGGCGGAAGTTGCAAGCCTAGTAATGCAGAGACACTTTTTGCTTGTCCAAATATTGATGGTGGACTAATTGGAGGTGCATCACTTAAGGCAGATGACTTCTGCGCAATTGTAAACGCATTTTGAAAGATACATTAGAGTTAAAAATCGTTCTTACACCAAAGGATCCTTGGAGTGAGATCTTGGTTGCTGAGCTATCAGATTTGGGATTTGATAGTTTTGTAAATACCAACGATGGGATCATGGCCTATGCGGAGGCTCCAATTAATATGGAAGAGGTTCTACAAAATAGCAGCCTCTCTGGAGAAAATGATGCTTTCACATTTGAACTGGAGGAAAAAATCATTCCTCATCAGAATTGGAACGCCCAGTGGGAAGAGAATTTCCAGCCAGTCTATATTGAGGAGTATGCTTCAATCTTGGCACCATTTCATGACAAAGAAGATGGGGTAGGGATGATAGTTGAGATTCAACCTCAAATGTCTTTTGGTACAGGACATCATCAGACTACATGGATGATGACGAAGGCACTGTTTGAATTGGATACCATCCATCCGAATGTTCTAGACATGGGGACAGGTACAGGTGTATTAGCTATTGTGGCTGAGAAATTAGGAGCAAATAGAATATTGGCAATTGATATTGAAGATTGGTCCGCAGTGAATGCAGCAGAAAATGCAGTAAGAAATAGCTGTGAGAAAGTAGAATGCGTTTGTGGAGACATTGATAAAGTGGGTGATGAACAATTTGGATTAATTATTGCCAACATCAACAAAAATATTTTGAAAGCGCACATGCAACAGTATGCACAAGCTCTAGAACCAAATGGAACACTTTTATTAAGTGGATTTTTCGGCTCTGATGTTGACGAGATGAGTGATTTCGCTGCGAATTACGGTTTGCAACAAGCGAAACGCTTCGATAAAGATGAGTGGGCTGCAATCCAATTCGTTAAGGCAAATTAAATTATTAATTATGGGATTGAGAGCATTATTGTTTGGGATACTTATTGTTTGGTCGGGAACAGGAATGGCACAAGTATCATATTCAAACAACCGAGAGAAATTTGTCAAAGAATTTCAGAAAGCGTTGAATGAATATGGAAAAGGTGAATTTCATGACTTTGCGAAAAAAGAATTTCCTGAGATTTTGCTTGAGACAAGTCAAATTTCCGACGAGTACTTCAACCGAATGGTGGAGACTCTGAATTTGATGATAACTAAAAAATTAAAACCTTATCCAGAACAATACAATTATGTCTATTCCGTCACGGCATTAATTCAGAGTGGACAATCATCCGAAAGTTATGACGCATGGCACAGTTCAGTTGATAAAATGCTCGACAGCCGTAATGTGAAGAAATTCAAGGGATTCGTCGAGTTGTCGGCCGGTTTCTTTTCGGAGTCACGTTTGGCAACGGCATCTAACTTCGAGTGGTTTTACATTGGAGGGGAATACACTTTTGAGTTTGATAAGAAGCCTTTCATAAAATTCACAGGTGGAAATTTAGTATGTCGTGTTGCAAGTAAAAAACAAGCCGACAAAGGCAAAATCATTGATAGTTTAGAGGTGATCAATACGAGTGGAACCTACGATCCTGTATTGAAGAAATGGGTAGGAGAAGGTGGAACTATAACGTGGGAAAAAGTTGGTTTGGATCCAACTAAGACTTTTGCGGGGATATCAGCGTATGACGTGTCTCTTAAAAGTTCAACCTTACGAATTGATACTGTATCGCTCACAACGCCTTATTTTTCTGATCCAATTAAAGGGATGATGACAGAACGTGCATTCATCATTAATAGGGAAGAGGACAAAGTATATCCTCAATTCTTATCTTTTGAACGTAGACTATTAATCAAAGATTTAGTTGAAAACGTTGATTATATCGGTGGATTTGCGCTACAGGGAGAAAGATTCGTTGGAGCAGGAACAAATAGTGAACAAGCGCAAATCACCTACAACAGAGAGGGAAACCCTTTCATGAGAGTGCAAGCCAAAGAAATATACGTTTCACCAACGAAAATTACTGTTCAAAAAGCACGATTTGCAATGTTCCTTCAGTCAGGGGATTCTATTACGCATCCGGGAATCGGCTTTACATATGATTTAGAGAATAAGAGAGTTCTATTAGTGCGTGCTAAAACAGGTATTGGTACGGCACCTTTCCAAGATTCGTATCACCAATTAGAGGTGTACGTTCCAAAAATTCTTTGGGAAGTAGATTCTGATAATCTTGAATTCACTTACGAGTTTGGAACAAGTCAAGATCAAAAGGTTGCAACATTTGAATCACGTGATTATTTTAATGAGCAAGTCTACGATCGACTTCAGGCCATGTCTGCGGATCACCCCCTTGTGATGATCTGGCAATACTGTTACAAATTCGACGAGTTCGTTCTTAATGAAGGTCAAGCCGCAACTGCGTTGGGAATGACTGTGTCTCAAGCGAAAACAACTTTGTTGAACTTGTCAAACATGGGCTTTATTGCCTATGATACGGAGAGTAAAATAGTTGTGATCAATAAAAAACTACAAACTTTCGTGCAGGCCAAATCTGGAAAAATCGATTACGATAATTTGGTTTTCAAATGTGATTTGCGTCCAAAAGAATTGAAAGGATATACTCAAGAGCAAATTGATGGAGATGAATATTTGACGTCAATTTTTGACTTATATGCTCAACAAAATGAAGATCGCCGAATCATGAAGAACTTTGGCGTGATGAGCCTTACTACTTTGGATTTAAGCTTGGAAGCTGTTGATCATGTAGTAATCTCAGATGTAAAGAATACCGTGGTTTTTCCTGATAATAGCGAAGTGCTGATTAAAGCCAATCGCAATTTCAATTTCAGCGGTTGGATGAATTCAGGGAAACTCGAAATCAAAACAAAAGCTGCAAACTTTAATTACGAAGAATACAAATTCAATATTCTTAGCTCGGAGGAAGCAATATTTAGAGTGCGGCCTTTACGACAAGAGGACGGAATGAAGCCAATCCCGATGGTGAGTAGTCTTTCTGGTATTACAGGAGAAATATTTGTTGATAGTCCAGACAATCGATCGGGTAAAAAAGTAGGAGAAAAATACGCTGCTTTCCCTAAGTTAGTATCTACAACAGAAACTAAAATCTTTTACAATTCGCGAGATATTTTTAGAGGAGTTTATGACAGTACACGTTTTTATTACACAGTTGAGCCGTTCAAGCGTGACAGTTTAAATGGATTCAATGAGCGAAAGTTTAGACTCCAAGGTGAACTAACTTCTGCAGGAATTTTCCCAAAGATTAATGAGCCAATAAAAATAATGCCAGATTATTCTTTTGGTTTTGCAACGGAAGCGCCTTCAGGGGGATATCAGTTTTATGGTACTGAGGCCAATTATGAAAATAAAATAGTTCTTTCTCATAACGGTTTGCAAGGAGCAGGTACTATCAACTTTGTGCATTCTACTTCGGTTTCAAAAACTTTGTTTAGCTTCTTGCCTGATTCAACGGTTGGTATAGTTCAGTTTGAGAATAAACCGATAGATACTGGGGTTGAATTTCCAGATGTAACTGCGGCAGACGCATACATGACGTACATTCCGAAGCAAAACATACTAAAAGCTCAATCATCTCCTCAGAACGAAATGGTGTTCTTTGGTGGAGAGGCAAAAATGAGGGGAATGGCTATTGTTCGGCCGACTGGAATGACGGGTACTGGGCTAATGACCTTTAGCACGGCGAATCTTGTCTCCACTAATTTCAGGTACAAGCGTTATGAAATTTTGGCCGATACCGCTGGATTTAGTCTTAAAAATGAAAGTATGGACGCAGGGGAAAATGCTCTTGCTTTTAAAACAGACAATGTGAATGCGGAAGTGTCATTTAAAGATAGAAAGGGTGTTTTTAAATCAAATGAAGGTGAATCTGTTGTTGAGTTCCCTGTGAACCAATACATGTGTAAAATGGATCAATTTTCGTGGTTAATGGATGATCACGCAATAGAACTTGAATCCCAAGAACAATTGGCTGATGCAGCTACATCTGGAGTTGATTTAGTTGGTCCAAATTTCTTCTCAACCCACCCAAAACAGGATTCTTTACAATTTAGAGCTCCAAAAGCCAGATTTGATTTAAAAGAGAAAACAATTTATTGTAGTGAAGTTGAGTACGTAGACATAGCCGATGCAAGAATTTACCCTGACAGTATGAAATTGAATATTCGTAAGAAGGCGAAAATCGATAAGCTGATCAATGCTAGAATCGTAGCCAACTACATTACCGAATACCATAAATTTGAGGAAGCAGAAGTGCAGATTAAAGCGAGAAGAGATTATGAAGCAATAGGATTGTATCCGTACTATGACGTAGATAGCAATGTGACCTATATTGCAATGAATGATATTGGCTTGGATACGTCATACCAAACAAGGGCTTCTGGAGAAATCGCAGCCGATGCCGGCTTTAAATTAAGTGCAGAGTTTGATTATTACGGAAGTGCCTCCATTAAGGCAGCTAAACCTGAAATCCTATTCTCTGGTGCTACAAGAATTAATCACGGTTGTGTGAAATTTGATAGAAACTGGATGGCATTTACTTCGGAAGTAGATCCAAAGAATATTCAAATACCTGTGTCTGATGAGATGAAAGATCTGGATGGCGGAGCTATTTCAGCCGGAATTGTATGGCGAAATTCAATGTCAACGGATAGTTTGGCAATGTATCCCACATTCTTGTCTGCACTAGTGTCTGAAGATGATCCTATCGTGATAACAGCAAGCGGTTACCTTCAATATGATGCTGGAGCCCAAGAATTCCAAATTGGACCAAGAGAGAAATTATTGAATAGAAACGAGCCTGGTAACTACATTGCCTTGCATACTGAAAGCTGTTCAATGAATGGAGACGGAGTGATCAATCTTGGGATGGACTATGGAGATATGACCGTTGATGCAGTTGGAGTTGTGAATTATGATCAAGCAACCGGTATTACGGATATGAATATCACAGCTCGATTTAACATGCCAATAGATAAAGGCTTGATGCAGGATGTTGCGGAGAGAATTGCTGCTGATGAAGGCTTAGCGCCTATTGCACAAGACTGGTTTACGAATACACTTGAAAAGGCTATTGTTGAATGGGACAGTCGTAAAGAAGCAGATAAAATGATGTTAGATTATTCTACAAATGGTGAAATTAAAAAAGTGCCAGATGGGTTGGATTATAGCATGATCATTACGGATATTCGTTTAACGACATACAATAGTCAAACAAATTTCCAACGTAAAGGATTAGTTACAAGCTTGGAGTCGGCTTCACTTGTAAGCATATTCGGTAAGCCAGTAATGAAACAGATACCGTTTAGAGCATTTTTTGAACAGACGTATGCGAATGCAGATCGATTCCAAATGTACATGAACATTCCTGGAGGACGTGACTATTTCTTCAGTTACAAGATGGACAAGAAAGATGGAACCTTATCCATACTAACAGGAGATCAAGAGTTCAAAACTGGATTAACAGAAATGAAAGAAGAGAAACGCAAGAAGAAGAACTTCAAATACCAATCTGTTTCGAACAATATTCTCATCACTAAATTTATCGAACTTTTCGCTGACTAATGATCGTTGATTTCATCCTTTTTGGCTTAGCGGCCTACTTATTGGGATCTATTCCAACAGCTGTTTGGTTGGGGAAAGCTAAATACGGAATAGATGTACGTGAGCACGGTAGCAAAAACGCAGGTGCAACTAATACTTTTCGAGTTCTTGGAAAGAAGCCAGGCATTGTAGTTCTTTTCATTGATATCGTCAAAGGGGTCGTGGCCGTTATGTTGCCCTTTCTTTTTGGCGTTGGTGATTGGAATTCTGACCATTTAATTCAAGTGAAATTGGTTTGCGCCTTGTTGGCCGTTGTTGGACATGTACTTCCTCTATTTGCAGGATTCAATGGTGGGAAGGGTGTTGCGACGTCTCTAGGAGTCATCATTGGAGTACATCCGTTGGCAGCAGCAATTTGCCTCGGTTTGTTCCTTTTAGTGTTTCTAATCTCACATTTTGTCTCGTTGGGAGCAATTGTTGGAGCGAGTAGCTTTCCGCTTTCTATCATCTTTATTTTCAAAGAGACATCAGGTTGGTTGATGGCGTTTAGTATCGTACTTTCGTTAGCCGTGATTTATGCCCATAGAAAAAACATTGGCAGACTGCTGAAAGGTGGGGAGAACAAGATGAACCTTTTCAAGAAATAGGCGTACTAATAACGTGTAATTGACTAAAGAATGTGCGTGAATAAATAAATGAGTTTTATTAGACATAGTATCAATGTCTTGATTTTCCTTTGTGTGGCTATGCTTGCTACGGCTCAAACAGAGAGCGAATTGAAAGAAAATGCGAGTGAACTGTTCGAGGATGAGCAGTACGTTGAAGCTACCTCTTTATACCTACATTTACTGTCTCTCAGCCCTAAAAGCCCCGATTATAATTTCCGTTATGGCACCTGTTTACTCTTCAATTCTTTCCAGAAAAAAGAGGCAATTCGTTACCTGAAATTTGCTGTAAAAGATCCCAATATTGATCCTAGGGCGCATTATTTCTTCGGTAAGGCTCTCCATTTAAATTATCAATTCAAGGAAGCACAAGTCAGTTATCGTAAATATCTAGCAAAACGTTCTAAGAAAGATAAACGCTATGATGTAGAACGCGAGATCCAAATGTGTGATGACGGTAAAAAACTGTTATCATCATTTACAGATATTATTGTCCTAGATAAAAAGGAGATTGCAAAAGAAAAGTTCTTCCGTGTCTACAGTAATATGCGCGCTATTGGAGGAACGATTCTAGTTTCTGTTGAATTTCAGTCGAAACTAGACAGAAAGAAGAACCATGTTCCAGTGGTTCATTTTCCTCCCAATGCTCAGGCAATTTATTATTCCAGTTATGGGAATGATGAATCGACAGGAAAAGATATCTACGTTCGAAAGCGATTACCTAACAATAAATGGGGCGAACCTCAATTGGTTGCAGGTGGAGTAAATACAAATGAAGACGAAGACTTTCCATATATGCATCCTGACGGGATCTCTTTGTTCTTTAGTTCTAGAGGACACAACTCAATGGGAGGCTATGATGTCTTTTACTCTGAATTAAATGAAAATGGTGTTTTCGGCAAAGCACGTAATGTGGATTTCGCAATTAGCTCACCTGATGATGACTTGTTTTATGTTGTTGACTCCTTGCACCAGAATGCGTATTTCGCTTCGGCACGACAAAGTCAGGACGGAAAATTACATGTATATCAAATCAAAGTGGATCGTATTCCTATAAAGGATGTGATTATTATGGGGGATTTCCTTTCTGAGATTAACCCTGACAACAAGAAAATGGTAGTGGAGATTTCTGACCAAATCTCAGGAGAATCCGTTGGGACCATTAAATCAGGCCCAACAGGGAAGTATTCATTCGTATTTCCTCGTGGTGGTAAATACGAATATGCTGTAACGGTAGAAGGGAGTGAAGATGTTTATAAGTTCGTAGTGGAGATTCCGTTCCTAAAAGAATTCAAAGCTTTGAAGCAAAAGGCAGTTCATAAGATGGTAGACGGTAACGAAACCGTAAGTATTATTAATCTGTTCGATGAAACCCCAGAAGGATCAGAGGCCTTAATCGCAGAAGTTATTCGTAAGCGTTCAGAATTAAATGTCAATGTAGATCAGTTTGATTTGAATGAGCTTGAGGCTGAGAATGAAAGAAATGAACTCTTGGTTGTGCTTGGATTTGAGAACATGACGATGCCAGAAATCAGTGGTCAACTAGAAGAGCTTGCATTAACTGAAGGGCTAAACATTGAAAAATCGGATCGTATTGATGCCAATATAGACGCAGAAATAATTGAGCTATCTGAAAGACTAGGAGAACTGGATCAACAGTTAACGGATATTCTTGAGGAAGCTACAATGACAGATGATCCAACGAAGAGGCATGAGTTATTGACTAGGGCAAAGACAATCGAGCTGGTTAAGCGTCAACTCGGAGAAGAGATTGAAGCATTGAGTGCTATCCGAGCGGATGTATTAGAAACTCTTGATGGCGCGTCTGATGGAGGTATTGGTAAGTTAAATGTAATTGAAAACCAATTCAATGCCTTATTGTCAAGTGGTAAGGAAGATGAAGCACTAAAGTTGTTAGCGGATAATAAAGATCTCATCAATCAAACTAGAGAAAGCTCTCCACAAAATTATGTGAATGGATTGGTGGAAGAGAGTGTTCGAATTTCTGATGAGTTGAAAGTGTTGAAGGGCAAAGAGGACGATCTAGAGGCTGATCAAAACAGACTTGAATCTTCCATTAGGACCTTGAATAATCAGTTGGCAACGGCAACGAAGAAAAAGGATATTGAAAGATTAGAGAACGATATAGCAACTCAACAAGAAGAGTTGAACATTGTAAATGATTTGCTTGAAGGTACCCGAACTTCAATTGCTACAAGACAACTTCAGTTGAGTGTGCTTGACAACAATATCGCATCCATACAAAAAGCAATGTTGGAAGATCCAGTTGCAATAGATAGTTCTATCAATATCGAGGAATTGGTGTCTGATGCTGCTGAAGCTTCAGATCAAGGAACTGCTCAAACGATTGACCAAGAATTAGAAGAACTAATTACAACTCACCCTGAGCTAGACCCTACGTATGTTCCTTCTGAGAATATTTCAGAGAGTCAATTTGATTCTGTAGAAGAAATGCAGGCTGAAAATGCTCAAGAAATTCTTGGGAATCCTGAATTGACGGAAGAAGAAAAATTGAATCAGTTAATTGACAATAATAGCCAAGCGATCGGTCAAGCCGATTCACGAATTAATGAAATTGAGACGATTGAAGAGGCGGGGAATGGAACCCCTGAGTTGAATCAAGAAAAAGAACGAATCGAAGAGTTTAAGCAAGAACGCATTATAGAGAATCAGGAGTATACAAATGATCTAGAAGCTGTTCAACCAACAATAGATGTAGCCGTTTCTCCTGAAGATGTAATTGAAGAAGTCAATAAGCGCTACGACGATGACATTGCTAAAATTAATAATGACGATGATTTAACGCCGAAAGAAAAACTTGAGATGATCCAAGAGGTCGATCAAGGCTTATTGGTTGATTTAGGAGAAGAAGTTGGGCGAATAGATGAAGGCCTAAGTGAGAATCCTGAAGATCAGGAGTTGATTGCTCGTAAAGAGATTGTTGAATCTGTTATTGCCGAAAAGCAAGGAGATGTGTCTGAAAGAACACAAACAATCAATGCAATGGACAACGTTTCTTCTGTGGTAGATCCAGCTGAAGTTAAATCGTCTGTTGAAGCTGGGTTAACTGATCACAGCGAAGAGAAAAACGAAATAGAAGCTTCGGACAAAACAGACTTTGAGAAGAATACCGAAGTTCTTCAAATAGAAGAAGAACGTCTAGAGGAGTTGATTAAAACGAAAGATGCGATTGAAAAAGAGCTTACTAAAACTCCTGATGATGTTGAGTTGAGAACAAGATTAGATGTTGTGAATCAGATGATTTCTGAGCAGAAAGAAGTTATAGCAGAACGTAAGTCAGATGCAATCAATTCTGCATCCGATGAGGAATTGAATACTGTGATAACCAAAGTGGATAGAAGATATTCAGTCGACATTGGTGAACTTGAGCAATCTACTTCTCCCACAAAGCATATCGACATTGCGGAGCGTGAAGGTATTTTGCAAGAAGCTTTGATTGATGAAATCGAGAGGATAGAAGACGACTTGGAGGGAAATCCATCTGCAAGTGCTGAAATTGATTTAGCAATTGCGAAGAAAGCATTGGCTGAAAGTAAAGTGAGAGAAGATGCAGCGTTGAGTGGAGACCCAATCCCAGTAGATATTGTTGAGCAAGAGGAGAAGAAGTCTGATTATATCAATGAATTGAGAGCTGAGGCAATTGGTGATGATAACAATATACTAGAAGTAGAATACGAAACGGAAAATGAGCTCCAAGCGCAAGATCAAACTCTAGCAGAGTATGAGAACGAATTGGAAACTAGAATTTCTGGTGCAGAGGAAAACGTTATTGCCGATCCTACCAATGAAGAAATGCAGACGGAATTGGATTGGCTTAAAGAAGAGCAAGCAAAAGTCGGTAAGAAAAGACGATCAATTAGTGTAACTCTCGGAGAGCTTGAGACGGACGTAGCGGAAAATACAACGCAGGAAAATCCAGTGAGAAATGTTGAGGATGATCCTGTGTTGAACTCCTTAAGTGAAGAAGCGGCCACCTTAGAAGAGAAATTGAACGATCCTTCTCTTGATAAAAAGCAGCGTAAAGTACTGGAGGGCCAGCTTGAAGAAGTTCAGGACGAGGCTACTACACGTGAGAATGATATTTACCAAGAGAACATAGAGTTTGCACAAGAGGAAAATGTAACAATTGATCAAGCGCTTAGCAATATTGAAAGTTCTGATGGTAACAATGAAGTAGTTTCTCAAGCCCGTACTTTTAATGAATCGGAATCTGAGGCCATCGATAATTTATTGCTTGAAGCGGAAAATGCTGGGTCTGAGGAAGAGCGCAATTTCATTTTAGCGGAGGCTGAAAGAAAACAAGATGCCCTGAACAATGCCATGAGTACGGTAGTGCAGGATGAAGAAAGGAAAGATCTTGAAGAAGAAAATGAGATCACCTTACTTTCTACAGAAGAATTGGAGAAAAAGCGTCGAACGATCACTGTGCAAATTGGAGATTTAACTACCGAGATTTTAAAGAAAGACGATGAAATCAGTCGAGCGAAGAAAAAGGAAATTCCAGCATTAACTGAAGAACGCGATGCTTTAATCGAACAACGATCATTGATTGAATCGCAGTTACGTAGAGTGGAGGAGCAGTTGTTAAACCAGAATACATCTCAACCGGTTGTTTCTCAAGAAGCAGTTGATTCAGAAGTTACCTTCAATGAAGAAAGAGAGACTGCTGCAACAGATGAATATGAAGAATATTATGAAATAGCTTCCCAAGCTTTGGAAGAAGAGCAGCAAATTGCTAACTTGGAAGTAGAATTGAATGAGGCTAGAGCTGAAGTCAATACAATGCTTTCTGAACCAAGAACTCCTGAGAATATAGCTGCAATCGAAGTGGCTACTCTCAAAGTTAAGGGCTTGGAAGACGAAATCAATCGATTGAATATCGCACTTGTACAATCGAAGTACGCAGCGGATGAAGCTCTGCCTGAGAACGAAGAAGAAGCAATGAGAATGCAGAACCTTTTAATGAGAGGGATAAGACCGTTGAAGGCTACTGCGATTGCGGCTGCGTTGATTCAATTGCCTTCAAACGGTTTGGCAATCAGTACTTCGACTGAAAGTACTTACACAGAAGCTAATCCTATACCAGTTGACGTAGAGTCTCCTACCGGGTTGGTATACCGTGTTCAAATCGGTGCATTCGCCAAGCCAATTCCTCAAGACTTATTCAAAGAATTTAATCCAGTTTCTGGTGAGAAAATCAACGGAACAAACGTGACAAGATACATGGCTGGATTCTTTAACAACAGTACGGCCGTCGTTGATGCTCGTCAACAAATTAGAGGTTTAGGTTATTCTGATGCGTTTGTTGTTGCTTATTGCGATGGAGAACGAATCACCTTTGGAGATGCAAGAAGAAGAGAGGCAGAAGGAACTTGTGTTCCAAGTGGGACAAATGAAATTATGATGGAGGTAGCAGCTAACACAGCGGAAGCTTTAGGAATTCCATTGACCGATGAGGTGCAAGAAGTGCCAGAACATACGTACAACGAAGCTCCAGGGGCTGTTGAGGCTGATCCGATCGAAATCAAGCAGGGATTGTTCTTTACAGTACAAATTGGTGTCTTCAACAGACCTGTTGGTGAAGAGTTCACGTATGGAATGGCGGAATTAATGACAATTCGACTTCCAAACGGGCAGATACGTTATGCATCAGGAATGTTTGATTCTGTAGAAGAAGCATTGCCAAGAAGACAAGAGGCATTAAACAAAGGTGTGCGAGGAGCATTTGTTACAGCTTACTTTGAAGGAGAACGTATCACGTTATCTGAAGCGAAGAAGCTATTGGCTGAACGTGGATCGTCGATTTTGCAATCGGAAATAGAAAAGAAAGAAGTTGAGCCTGTTGTGGTAATTGAAGATACTCCGCCAGTAGTTGTAATAAGAACTGATACGGTTTCTACAGTCAACATTAAGCCAGTGGAGACACTAGTTGGTGAGCAGCGCATCCAGATTGTTACCAAGAAACAATTTGATGAATTCCCAAGAGATGTGTTAAACAGATACAACGCGGAAGGAACCTTCTTCTTTGATGAAAATGATGGGAGAGTAAAATCCATCATCTACAAGCATGAAGATCATCTTCCAAGATTGTGGAATTTCCGTGATGATATTGATACTGTATACTTATCTATGGACGAAACAATCATGGATTCTACGAAAATTCTAGAAGTGAATTTTACCGATTCGATCATTCCAGGAGATTTTATTGACTGGCTACTCCGATTTAATTATCGTAGAGAATTCATCCGTGTTGAGGGAGTGCAAACGTTAAGAATCTTTGGGGTTGAACCAAATAGAGTTCAGGAGGTACAGGCAATTATCCGTAGATTTGCACTAGAAGCAACGGAAGTTGAAGAAACAGAACACGAATTAGAATTAGAAGAACATTAGCAAATGTCACAAGTAGAAACAGCATTAGAAGAATTAGTTGTAACGGAACTCGTTGAAAAGAAGGACTTAGTTGTTTTTAACGATGACTACAATACATTTGAGCACGTAATTGAATCCTTAATCAAGGTGTGCAAGCATCAATCGATTCAGGCTGAGCAATGCACATGGATAGTTCACCATAATGGTAAGTGTCAAGTGAAACGGGCTGAATACGAGCAATTAGAGCCAATGTGTACTGCGTTACTTGATCGCGGCATTACGGCCGAAATCCAATAGGAAACCGGAAGGTTTTAATTGGAACCAATGATCAAATAAATTCACATAGTTTATTGTCGAACAAAAAAAACGACTTATATTTGCACGCGTCTTTTGAAAAAAAGGTGTAAAAATGGCTCCGTAGCTCAACTGGATAGAGTACCGCACTACGAATGCGGCGGTTGCAGGTTCGAATCTTGCCGGGGTCACAATGATAAAGGCACTTCCCAATTGGGTGGTGCTTTTTTTTTGTGATTTTAAATCAAGCGTGCTTGTATTTAGAAACATCAAAAAAGTACCGAATGAACGCAGTGCGTTAGTGGTTTTATCCACTGTGTGATTAAGTATGATCTGGGCTCTTGCCGGGGTGACTCAGCCCAAGATAATTAGCTAATAGACAGTTGATAAGCCTTTTTGGCTCACCGCATAGCTCGCATTATTAATGTGTTCATGACTAGCATGTGTTACTTTATCCTTAGACTAATAAGTGAAATTTGGAAACCTTTAAAAATTGAGCCAAATTTTTTGTTCCACCAGGACGATCTAAAACCTTCTGTCTCCACTATTAAAGCTCGCTTATGAATTTAAAGGTAGCGGTACAGTAGCATCAAGATTCGGTTTGCTACTCAAAGTAGGTTGGCCTCATGAATGGTATAGACAGATGCGACAGAACCGTATTTCATGACTATAGTCATTTATCCATTGCACAATCATTCTTACTTTCACCGTGTAGAACCATAAGAAATTTTAAACTTCCCAACTATTCGCTATTCCAACTCAATATTCAACCCATTCTTCCCAAAAAATTCTTGGATGTAAGGGCATGGAGTACTTTAGAAATGTAAAATAATACCACGCAATAATGAAACACTCTACCATTAAAACGAAACGTACATTCTTACCCAAAACTGCAATCGCTATCCTGTTTGTTCTTTCAGCAGCATTCAATTACAGTTTTGGACAATGTGTCCCTGCAGATGAACCCATTCTTACACCTATAGCAATAGGTACTACTTGTGTTGGAGATACTGTTACGATCACATGGACAGGTAACCTAAACGACAACACAGGTTGGGTGTTTTATCAAGACGCTACGGGTACGTATGATACAATTACCGGAAACAGTTTTCAAGTTATTCTCGGTCTATGGGATTATATAGATATCTGGGGAACCGGTGGCGGTTGTACTGATGGATATGACGGATATGTGGATATCGAGCCAAATCCATCCTTTAATGACATCATGCCAATTACGATTTGCGAAGGTGACAGCGCATTAATTTTCGGGAATTATGAAACTACATCGGGAGCTTACTCTGATTTCGCGCAAACAATTAATGGTTGTGATTCCACTACGACGTATAACCTAACCGTTTATGCTCCAATCACAGAAGCAGTTTTGCCTGCGCAAACTTTGTTTTGTACTAGTGGTACCGTGGCAATCACAGTACAATCGGAATTAAATACATTTTACTATTTACATGAAAATTCAACAGACACGCTTGTTGATGGACCAATAATGGGAACCGGAGGAGTGATTTCTTTTGACCCTGGAATGGTGACCACTACAACAGATTATTACGTAATTGCAAAACGCCCATCCATTGGTTTTCAAGCAAATGGAATTGACGATTATTTATCCCACGATGGTCCTGTGTTAGGTGGTCAAGCAAACAGAACGATGGAGTGTTGGTTCAATTGGGATGGGGACACGTCAATTGCACATACCCTTCTTTACAATGGGGCAATGAATCAGAATGGTTATGATCTTAAAATAAATACAAGTGGGGAGCTGTACATTACTTTTCCAAATGTGGGGTCATTAAATAGCGGGTATTATGTTTCTCCAAACGAGTGGATTCATGTAGCTGCAGCAGTTTCACCGGCGCTGATATGGACTTTTTATATCAATGGTGATTCTATTTATTCAGGCTTTGCAGCTGCGAATAACCCTCAAGGTTTCTCCGATTTCATTGTAGGAAATTCACAATGGGCTACTAATGAGTTTGACGGAATAATAGACGAAGTTCGCATGTGGTCGGTGGAAAGAACACAACAAGAAATCCAAGACAATATGCACAACTGTTTAGTAGGGAATGAGCCAAACCTTGAGGCGTATTATTCGTTCGAGAATGGGGTAGTTGACTTAACAGCAAACGGGTATGATCTTATAGCGAACACAAATACGAATAGCTATTGGGTAGATGGAATTGACAATTGCACATCATGCGACTCGGAATTACCGAATTTGGCAACAATCGCCATTGATTCTATCACAGTGCCTGCTACCGTTGAGATTTGTAATGGAGATGATTATATTTTCGGAACACAGACTTTATCAATGGCAGGGAATTACACTGAATTGTTTGTCTCATCAGGAGGTTGTGATTCTACGGTAAACTTAGCATTGGATGTTTTTGTAGTTGATAATGGGATCTCAGTTTCTGGAGTCACATTAACTGCGGATGCAACTGGAGCAACATACCAATGGGTAGATTGTAACAACGGAAACCAAGCGATAATTGGAGAAACAAGTCAAAGTTTCATGCCAACGGTAAATGGAATGTATGGGGTAGAAGTAACCGTAAATGGATGTACGGAATTGTCTGACTGTGCAATCATAGACGAAATTGGAATGGACGAACTTTCAAATGGCTCATGGGTTGATCTGTATCCAAACCCAAACAACGGTTCGTTCACTTTAGAATTGAATGGAGGAGATGCTGAAGAAATCAAGATTGAAATCCGAAACATCGTTGGACAAACAGTGTATTCTACAAATTCTGAAATGGGTAAGAAGGTTCAAATCAACCTAGAAAATATATCAAGTGGTGTTTACTTTGTAACAGTTCACTCTGTCCACGGACAGCTAAGTAAACAGATAGTGGTTCAGTAATTCCCACAACACCTTGATTAGAAAAGGCTTCTCGTTTAAACCGAGAGGTCTTTTTTTCAACCCTTTGAAATTGAAACTTCCCAACATTTAACCATTTCAACTCACTTTTCATTCACTTCTCCCCAAATTTTTCATAAATCAAAACCACCTCGCTAAATTAGATTAGAGTATAAATTACAAATTACAAATTCAATCCTCATGAGAAATCTCCACAATCAATTTAGAAACAAAATTAAGGGCTCTTTAGGCGCACTATTGGGACTTTTTATTGTAATCAGTTTTGCCAATTTAGGGTATTCACAATTTCAAGTCACATCTACAAGCCCTGCAATTGCAGAAAATGATGTTGCCTTGACAACTAATATTGTAATTGACTTTAATGCTAATACCGCTCCTGGAACTGGCGATTGGCAATTTGAAATAATCAGTGATCAAAGAGGTTTCCTTGATGCTAATATGTCAGGCGGGGGTACTTCAACGATTACACTTGATCCTGTTTCTGATTTTATATACGGAGAGAAAATTACTGTGTATGCAACAAGCCAAGTGTTAAATGTGGCATTGACGCCATTAGACGATTATGCCTTTTCATTTTTCCCTGCAATAGTAAAATCTAATTATTTACAGACTGCAAATTTGCATGTTACTCCGGCAGGATTGCTTAATGGTCATTATACACGAGCCGTTGATTTAGATGGAGATGGCGATATGGATATGTTGGGTTCTGATCAAAATGCTGGAGGTATAGCGTGGATGGAAAACGATGGGAGTGAGAATTTTACAACCCACCAAATTCACACTGGTATTGGCATTGCTTCGCTATCAGTACATGTTGCAGATATAGATAGTGATGGAGATGTTGATTTTCTATTTACTGATAATGGCTTAGGTGCTCAGCCTTTAAAATGGTACTCTAATGACGGAAATCAAAATTTTACGCTAACAACCGTTAACGCAACTATTACCGGACAAACTGAGGTTGATCTTGCTGATATGGACGGTGATGGAGATATGGATATAGTGGTTTTTGAAATGGGT
This sequence comes from Crocinitomicaceae bacterium, assembly GCA_033791225.1. Taxonomy (GTDB): domain Bacteria; phylum Bacteroidota; class Bacteroidia; order Flavobacteriales_D; family Crocinitomicaceae; genus UBA4466. The sequence continues at coordinate 507,162 of JASJHD010000012.1, read as the reverse complement.
GCCAATCAGCTCTCATGGTTAGAAAATGATGGCGCTCAGAATTTTTCTGTAAATGCAATCACTGCTTCTCCTTTCTGCTGGGACGTGAAAGTATTTGACGTAGATAATGATGGAGATATGGATCTGTTAACTAGCACATCAACCAGCCTGAGTTGGTATGAGAATGATGGAAGTCAAAATTTTACTGTACAGATAATAGATGCTGTTTCATCTGATTTCCGAGGAATTGATTGTGCTGATATGGATAACGATGGAGATGTAGATGTAGTGTCAGCAACTGGTGCGGCGGGAGAAATCCTTTGGTATGAAAACGATGGAAGTGAGAATTTTAGCACACAGGTAATAGCTACTGGTATAGCGGGTATGCATACTGTTGAGGCAGCAGATATGGATGGCGATGGTTTGATGGATGTTGTAGCAGGAGCAAACCATCTATTTTGGTATAGAGCCGATCGGATGCAAAATTTTTATGGCTATGAAATTGGCAACCAGTCAGATGTTATGAATTATACGCATCTTGATGCAGCGGATATAGATAGTGATGGTGATTTAGATTTAGCCGTGTATTATGAAGGTACTGGAGGTGCAGCAAACGATTTTGGTTGGTTCGAAATGAGTCCTATGATCACAACATCTCCTGCTAGCCATGAAGAAAATGTATCTGTCTCTTCTAATATAGTTTTCAGTTTTGATCAAGATATAGACGCAGCATATGTAGACAGCATTTATTTCACAGTTCGTGGACAACTAACAGGCTTAGTGAATGGTGCCTTCAGTGGAGGAGGTACATCTACAATCACTTTTGATCCTACTACCGATTTTTTACCAGGAGAGTTAATCACAGTTACTGTAAATGAGAACGTACAACGAACTACTGGGAATGCGCTTTACGGACATCACTCATTCAACTTTAGAGCTGCAGCAGTTCCTTATGGATTTGTTCCAACATCTTACACGAAACACCTAGTCAGTGACGCCCTAGTTCAAATTTCAGCTACAGTTCCAGTCGATTTGGACAATGATGGTGATATGGATGTAATTGGAATTAATCAAACAAGTGGTGAACTTCTATGGTATGAAAATGATGGTGCTCAAATTTATACAGAGATTTTAATTAGTGCCGTAACTTCCCCTTATGATGTTTCTGCAGTTGATTTAGATGATGATGGTGACATGGACGTATTGGTTGCTTCTCTTGACAATTCATTGTATTGGTTTGAAAATGACGGCAGTCAAAATTTTACAATAATAACTTTCCCTGCAGTTCCTCTTTCATCTGGCGGTTTTAAAACAATGTATCCTGCCGATATGGATGGAGATGGCGACGTAGATGTAGTTGGTTTTGCCTTTTCACCTTCAGGACAAGTACTGTGGTTTGAAAATGATGGAAGTGAAAATTTCACATTTAGAAGCATAGAACTGAATAGCGGAGGGTATACTGTCCACCCAATAGATATGGATGGTGACGGTGATTTGGACATTGTTTCTTCTAATAGTAATAGTAGTGAGTTAATATGGTATGAAAATGATGAACAAATGTTTACGGTAGTGCATACAATCAGCACGGGTGCAGTAGGAGACCATGATGGAATATATGCAATCGATGCAGATGGTGATGGAGATGTTGATGTGTTTTCCTGCAGTATTACCACTCTAATATACCATGAAAATATAGGGAATCAGGTTTTCGTTGATCAAGTGATGGAAACAAGTATATATCCTGATGGTGAGATATATGCCATGGATATAGATGCTGATTTAGATGTGGATTTACTATTCGCAAGTGGAGCTAGCGACACACTTTCTTGGTATCAAAACGATGGAAGCCAGAATTTCACGAAAAAAGTCCTCTATACTTCACTAGGTGACCCAACTGATGTCTTTCCAGCCGATATGGATGGAGATGGAGATATGGATGTTCTTTCAAATTCTAGGTTGGACGGTGAATCATTTTGGCTCGAGTTTGCGTGTACTGAGGCAGACGAGCCAGTAGTCACAGCACCGTCATCGATATGTCTAGGGTTTGATGCAACACTTGCTTGGACTGGAAACTTAAACGACGCCACACAATGGGTCATTCGAACAGGCTCGTGCAGTGGACCAATTGTAGATTCAACAACTGCCAACACTATTGATTTGAATCCTTTGGTTACGACAACTTATTATATTCTTGGTGAAGGAGGATGCAGTGGAAGCACTTGTGCCACTATTACCATTAACGTAAATTCGATCAACAACCAAACAGTAGCAGCAGCTACAAGTACTTTTTGTAATAATGGCGGATCAACTACAATTGATTTAGGTTCTTCAGAAACTGGAATAAATTATTATCTAAGAGATGATACGAATGATACTATTGTTGATGGTCCCTTGGTCGGAACAGGAAGTGGAATTTCTCTAAACACAGGAAACATATCAAACACAACAACTTATAATGTTTACAGTTTAAACTCATCAAGTGGTTTAAGTTTTGATGGGATCAATGATTTTATTACTGCTCAAGTATTAGATTTTAGCGCAGGAAATACAATGACTATTGAAGCTTGGGTGCAACCTGACGATATTGTAACAAATGTGTATTATGAAATTTCTAGGCAAGACGGATCTCTTGATTGGTTACTTTCTTTTCAAGCTAATGGTACTATATTATCTTTTGGGTTAGATGCCGGTGGTTCTTATGAAGAGTTAGATGTTCCTATTGTTGCAAGTAATTTTACAGATGGGAATTGGCATCATATTGTAGCCGTATATGATGGATCAAACAAGTATCTATACGTAGATGGTTTACAAATAGGTATGCAAGCAAAAACTGGTAATGTTAATAATGGAGGAGTTTTTCATCATTTAGGTAGAAGACCATCGGGTACAGAATTTTTCAATGGTCGAATGGATGATATTCGATTTTGGAATACTGCCAGATCTCAAAGCCAAATTCAAGATAACATGCACGAATGTCTTTCTGGTACTGAACCAGGATTGGTTGCCTATTATGATTTTGAAGATGGAACAGGCTCTTCTACGCTAACAGATAAAACTGGTAACGGATATAATGGTGCATTATCTAATATGGACCCAGCAACAGATTGGGTATATGGAATTGATAATTGCGCATTTTGTGATTTAGAAATGACACAAACAGTAACAGTAACAGTTTTGCCTGCTTTAACAGGTAATGATAACACAACAATTTGTGCTACAGGAAGTGTAGTTATTAATGGAACAACTTACAATGCGGCAAATTCTACTGGAACTGAAGTGTTTACAAATGTTGGACCTAACAACTGTGACTCTACAGTAACAGTAGCATTGAATGTAAATCCTGTTTACAATGAAGTCGCAAGTGCAACAATTTGTTCCAGTGAAGCCTATACATTCCCTGATGGTTCAGTGCAAACTATTACTGCACAGACTATCCAGACAAGTACTCTGCAATCGGTCAACTCATGTGATAGTATCATTGTGACAACTGTAGATATCAATCCAGTCTATAATGAAGTCGCAAGTGCAACAGTTTGTGAAGGTGAAGATTATACATTCCCTGATGGATCCGTGCAAACGATTAATGTGCAGACAGTTCAAGTGAGTTCACTTCAATCTGTGAATTCTTGTGATAGTATCATTACGACTACAGTTGATATTATCCCTGTTTACAATGAAACTGCAAACGCAACAATCTGTAATGGAGATAGCTACACTTTTGGAGCACAAACTTTAACAACTGCAGGTCCTTATACAGAAGTGTTCCAATCAGTAGCTGGTTGTGATTCTACGGTAGATCTTACGCTTGTCGTTACAATAGTTGATGCTGGAGTTTCTGTTTCAGGAATTACAATTACAGCAGATGCAACTGGATCGACCTATCAATGGGTAGATTGTGACAACGGTAATTCAGATGTTAATGGTGAGACAAGTCAAAGTTTCACACCAACAATAAATGGAAATTATGCTGTTGAAGTAACAGAAAATGGATGTACGGAAACATCAGCTTGTGAAATCATAGATGAAGTAGGAATTTTAGAAAATAATATCAATATGTCAATTCTTGTCTATCCAAATCCAAACGAAGGAAAATTCTACTTGGAAGTAAAAGGCACCAACAATGAAATGTTTTCAGTAGAGATGTTAAACAATCTCGGTCAAGTAGTTTACAGCGATCAAATAATGACGAACGACACAAAACTTATTGAACTGGCAGATAAAGCGCCAGGGATATATACAATTCGCATTGGAAATGAAAATACAGAAACACGTAAAAAAGTAGTTATCCAATAATTTTAAATCAAGCTCATTGAAAATGGTCAAGCGTTATTGTTTGATTACTTTTAATGAGCTTGTTTAATAACATGAATAAGATTCTACTTCCATATTTTGGTGCCGTTCTTCTGATAGCACTTGGCAGTTATTGCTATGGGCAGGATTATATCCATAAAGCCGATAGTTTAGAGTTGTTGATTAATAACGAATCGGGTAGAAAGAGGATTGAACTAATCGCGAATATTACGCGAAACACAAACCTTCTGGAAGTAGATCACAAAGTATTTGGTGCCTATATTCAAGAAGCATATGAGTGGGAGAAAAAGAATCCAAATCCTAAATTACTGAACACGATCAGGCTAGGTGAGGTTAATTATTTAATTGCCGACAGTGAGGACGTCGCAGCTGTAGAATGTTTGCACTCTATTTTAAATTCTGGTGTGCCACTTTCTTCGAAAGATAGCATTTCAACATATTCATTTCTTCGAAATCTCTATAGTAGTGCACACTTGTATTCAGAGGCGTGGGAAACACTTCGAATCCTAGACCAAGTTATTATTAATTCCAGGTCTAACGATCCATTTTTCGTGGATTCCAGAAAAAATATTTTTAATGACTTTGCGATGATCTACCTCCAAATGGAAGAGTACGATAAAGCGATAGAACAACTTAAAAAACTTATCAGAATAGCGCATCAAGAGAATGATTTGTTACGCGAAGCAGGAGCCTATAATAACTTAGGGATTACTTTTTTGAAACTAGAAGAACCTGACAGTGCTATATTCTACTTCTATAAATCTGAAGATTTATGGGGAGAATATATTCAAAGTTTAACTGAGGTCTTTACAGCTGACGAAGCATTTTTCTCCATTCTTAAAGGGAATATTGGAGAGGCACATAATCAAAATGGTGCCTACAGAAAAGCGATTCCTTTATTGCAAGAATACTTAGAGAGAGGTCGAGAGGATAATAATCCTGGTATGGAAATAAATGCCTTGCACGAATTGAGTAAGTCTTATGTTGGATTGAAAGAGTATTCAAAGGCGTATGGATTTCTGGAAGAAGCAGCCTTGTTATTGGAAGGGAACTCTGTATCAGACGACTTAATTGGCAATTATCAATTAAAGGTGGATGTGCTAGAAAAATTAGGCAGGTCAGGTGAAGCGTTGAAACTCTTTCGACTTGTTGTGACGTACCAAGATTCAATAAATGATCTTGAGAATCGAGACCGTGTGATAATGTTAGAATTTGTTTACGGCTTGGATAAAAAGAACATTGAAATTGGACAACAAAAAGTTCTTGTCGCCGAGGCCAGGGCAGATACTGAGAAGGAAAAAGGATCTAGAAGAGTTTTGATCATTAGTGTTGTGATGATGTCAGTTATCCTAACCCTTCTTGTTCTATATGTGTTTCAGAAGCGCAAAAGAACTAAAGCTTTAACGGAAAAGAGTGAACAGATCGAAAAGCAAAACGAAATCATTGAAGCCTCACTAGTAGAAAAAGATATCCTTCTTAAAGAAATTCATCATAGAGTAAAAAACAACCTTCAGCTGATCTCAGGAATCTTAGAATTACAAGCCGCTCAATTTGATGATAAGGATTTGAAAGCTGTAATGGAGGAAGGGCAAAGTAGAGTACGATCGATGTCTTTGATTCATGAGCAATTATATCAAAGTAAAAATTTGGGAGTTATCGACTTTCAAAAATACTTGGAAAAACTGGTAAAGGATATTGTAGTTGCATTCAAAGACCAACACGGAAAATTAGACATTGATATTAATGTAAACGGATTGTCATTTGACGTGAATTTGTCTGTACCACTTGGGTTGATTGTGAATGAGATGATCACCAATGCATTTAAACATGGATTTGTAAATCGCCAAGATGGTAAAATTTCAATCCTCATAGAGGAAATTGGAGATAACAAATACGAAATGCTCATAAGCGACAATGGACATGGGTTACCAGGAGACTTTGATCCAGAAAAAAGCGCATCTCTTGGTTTAAGGTTGGTTAAAGGACTTAGCCGACAGCTAGGAGGAGATTATAGTTTTTACAATCAGAACGGAGCCAATTTTGTCATTCAGTTCAAGACAACAAATATTTAAAAATGACAGAAAAAAATCAAATTCGGATTTTAATTGTAGAGGACGAATACATAACGATGGAGACATTGACGACCGTTCTTACCGAAATGAATTACGCGATTAGTGGTGATGCCATGAGTGCTGCCGAAGCGATTGAGGTTCTTGAAAAAGGAGAAACGGACTTTGCGATTTTGGACATCAATATAAAAGGTGAACATGATGGGATCTGGCTCGCTCAACAGATTAAAGAAAAATATAAAATTCCGTTCATTTTCCTAACAGCATTTGGAGACAAAGCAACTGTGCAGAGAGCTATAGAGGCTGAACCACACGGGTATTTGGTAAAACCATTTAATAAAACGGATATTTTTACAGCTATAGAAGTAGCTTTAATAAATTACGCGAAGCAAAACAAAACAGTTTCAAAAGAATCCACGTCAAGTAAAAAAGATGAGGATGATTCACACCTTATAGTTAAAGACAGCATTTTTATTAAAGATGATTACGCCTACGTTAAACTTAAAATGAATGAGATCCTTTTTATCAAATCGGATAAAAATTATTTAGAAATTCACCTTGAAAATAAAAGACATCTCGTACGAGGAAAGCTCAGTGACTTTTTTGAAAACTTGCCTCAAGATGAGTTTATTCAAGTACATAGATCGTATATAATTAGTCTGAATGCAATTGATAGTATAGGGTCGAATTTCGTAAAAGTAAAAACAACAGAGATCCCGGTAAGTGGTAATTATAAAGATGACTTAAAAAGTAAGCTTAGAATCTTTTAAAGGTTTAATGAAGCGTGGTGAAGATAAAACGCAGTACTAAAAAGTTTCGTCAAAAAATTATATATCTTCAAGCTTTGTTAAAAGAATGAAACACAAATAAATACAGAATGAGTTTATTAACCAAATTGTCAGCGATAGGTGACTTAACAACTGACTCCCAACAGGAAAAGGAAAAGCACCAATTCATGATTTACATGGGCTTGATTATGAGCTGTGGAGGAATCATGTGGGGAGCTATCACCCTTAGTTTTGGTTATTATTTTGCAGGTTCAATTCCATTAGGATATGCTGTCATTAGTGTATTCAACTTCATGTTTTTCTATAAAACAAAGAATTTCGTTGCTGCGAGATTCATACAGGTATTGATTAGTCTACTACTTCCTTTTTTCTTCCAATGGAGTCTCGGAGGATTTGTAAGTAGCGGATCAATGATGCTCTGGTCGGTCTTAGCGATAATTGGCTCACTTGCCTTTTACGAAACAAAATCGAGTAGAATTTGGATTGTCATGTTTATTCTTCTAACCATCGTAAGTTGGTACATCGACCCGTATTTAGAGGCTTATAAAATTGATGCGACATCAGTTATCAATCAATTATTTTTAGTGCTCAACTTGGTTGTCGTTTCTTTAGGGATCTACATTCTCGTTGTGTTCTTTATTAATGTTAGAGATAAGGCGCATGTTGTCCTTGCGTCACAGCACACACAATTAAAACAATCGCAAACTCAATTAATTCAATCGGAAAAATTAGCAGCTCTAGGACAATTAATAGCTGGAGTTGCACATGAGGTAAATACACCACTTGGTGCCATTCGTGCTTCCATTGAAATCATTGAAGACGCTATTAAGTCATCTACGGAAGCATATCCTATTGTTATAGAATCTCTTACTCCTGAAAATAAGGTTTTGTTTTACGAACTTTTAGCGGAGGCATTCCAATCGAAACACTCGCTTTCAACAAAAGAGGAACGAGGGTTACGAAGAAAATTATGTGGCAAACTTGAAGATGATGGGATTGAAAACGCTGATGACATATCAGATATATTAACCGATATTGGATTAACAGACCTTTCAGAAAAATACTATCCTTTGATTAAAGGCGAAAACTCAAAAATTACTTTGGATTTAATTTATAATCAAACGGAACAATTTAAAAACAGTAAAAACATCAAAACTGCTGTAGAAAGAGCATCAAAAACAGTATTTGCCTTGAAGAGTTATGCTCGATTTGATATGTCTGGAGAGAAAATAGAATCTAGCCTTTCTGACAATATCGATACCGTATTAACGCTTTATCAAAATCAAATTAAGAAAGGGGTCGATCTAAGAAAGAGCATCGATGATGTTCCTCCATTGAATTGCTTTCCAGATGAATTGAATCAAGTCTGGACAAACATTATCTATAATGGGATCCAAGCAATGGACAATGAAGGGATCATGGAGATTAGTTTGCATCAAGAAGGCAATGACGCTGTAGTCAGAATAACAGATAGCGGAAAAGGAATTCCAGACGAGATCAAGGATAAAATATTCACTCCCTTTTTCACGACTAAAGCATCGGGTGAAGGAAGTGGGCTAGGTTTAGATATTGTTAAAAAGATAATTGAGAAACATAAAGGTGAAATTAGCGTAGAAAGTAAACCAGGTAGAACGACCTTTACAATTACGTTACCATACGAGAAATAAGATAGTATTATGGGGAAGAGATATATAATGTGTTTAGATGATGAGCCAACGATCCTAACAAGCCTTAAAGGACAATTGAAAAGAAATTTTGGAAATGAGTACTCGTACGAATTTGCCGAAAGTCCAGATGAAGCTTGGGATTTAATTGAAGAATTGAAGAATGAAGACATTGACATTCTACTCATCGTTTCAGATTGGCTTATGCCAGGAATGAAAGGGGACGAATTCCTGATTAAGGTTCATAAAAAATTCCCAGGAATCGTAAAAATAATGCTTACTGGTCAAGCTGATAAAGATGCTGTTAAAAGAGCTACAGATGAAGCGAACCTTTACAAATGCATCGACAAGCCTTGGACTGAAGAAGAATTAGTTAATACTATTAAGTCAGGAATTGACTCCATGAATTCTAAGTAAGTATGAGCAAACCAATCATATTATGTGTAGATGATGAGAAAATCATTTTACATGGTTTAAAATCACAGTTAAAAAAGGCTTTTAGAGACGAATGCGAAATTGAAATTTCTGAAAGTGGTGGTGAAGCTCTCGAAATAATTGAAGAAGCAATTAAAGACGGTATAGATATTCCTGTCATCATTTCTGACCAATTAATGCCTGGAATGAAGGGCAATGAATTACTGCGCAAAGTTCATCACATTTCACCGTATACCGTTAGCATTCTATTAACTGGTTTGGCAGATGCCGCTTCTGTTGGAGACGCGGTAAACCACGCAAATTTATATAGATACATTTCCAAGCCTTGGGATGGAACGGATTTAATTTTAACTGTGCAGGAAGCTCATTTAAAATACAATCAAACAAAATTACTTAAAACTCATAGCGATAATCTAGAGCAAACGGTAAAGGACCGTACATATGATCTACAAAGGGAAAGAGAAAAAAGTGACTCTCTTCTGTTAAACATTTTACCTGAAGTGACTGCAAAAGAATTAAAAGAGAATGGCAGTTCAGAACCTAAACATTTTGACAATGTCTCTATTCTGTTTACAGACTTTAAGGATTTTACAAGAATCTCAGAGAAGATGTCACCAAAAGAGTTGGTCAAAAATTTGAATGAATGCTTTAGTGCCTTCGACGAAATTGTTGATCGGCACAACATGGAAAAAATCAAGACTATCGGAGATGCTTACATGTGTGCCGGTGGTTTACCTGAAGAAAACACTACAAATGCGATAGATGCCGTTTATTCAGCTTGGGAGATTCGCGATTGGGTTACTAAATGGAATGAGTCAAAAGTTGCCCAAGGTCAAGAACCATGGGAAATACGAATTGGTGTTCATACAGGCGAGCTTGTAGCTGGAGTAATCGGAATTAATAAGTTCGCTTACGATGTTTGGGGCGATGCTGTAAATGTGGCCAGTCGACTAGAAACAAATAGCGAAGTGGGGATGATCAACATTTCTTCGGTAACGCATGATCAAATAAAAACCGACTTCGAGTGTACCTATCGAGGTGAAATCGAAGCGAAAAACAGAGGTGCAATAAAAATGTATTTCGTCGATAGCCTCAAATAGGGTTTTAATAAGACGACCGCGGCAACTCTCAGTCGATCATTTTTAATGCAGTCATCAGTAGTGGTAACGAACAGTATCACCTGACATTTTTATCTTAGTCTCGTCAGAAACTCACTTATTCCTTCGACTTTCAGCAGCGGCAGCGTATTTTGAAGTAGCAAAATGGTAGCACGGAAAGTTTCGGAGTCCTCCCGTACCCCAACCCCAACAAATGCCAATATTTAGTAGGACATATTGGGCGGACATATCAGAACTTACTTTTTTATTATTTTATTTTTTTGAACCATTTATTGGCTAAATTGTACTAGTGATAAAATAAACATTATGTAAATCTTAGTTATTTTATCTTTTCTTGGTTTTTGTTCGAATTGAGGTAGAATTCATTCTTAAAAAGTAAACTGATTAATTCTACATCCTGACTAAACCGATTAGTGGTCCTTGTATTTTGCTTATATTTATAAATCAATTTTTTTAAAAGAAATTTAGTACTATGAAAACTCTACGCTACTCATTATCGTTATTAGCCTTAACGTTGTTCACATTTACTTCTGTTGGACAGCAGTACATGACCGGGCTTAATCTTGACCCTGAAAGTTCTACGGGTTTAGCGCTCTATGAATCTGATGCTTTTGGTTTCGGTGGTGAATTACCGGAGAGTACTAGCCTACGTGAATACGCACCTTATCCTGGAAACCAGGGGAGCTACGGAACATGCGTTGGATGGGCTTGGGGCTACTGCGGAATGACTACACTTTATGCACGCCAATTTGGACTTAAAAATCGAAATGTAATTACAGCCATGGCTATGTGTCCATACTCTGTATTCAATAATATTCGTGGAGAATCAGATTCGGGATGTCAAAACGGTGCAGGTCTAGTAGAGGCTGGTGAATTTGTTACAGGAACTGGAACGAAAAGATTTCACTTACGTGATTCAGACTGTGGAACGACAGATGAAGTCGATGAAGGATTAATGATCTATCAAGCGGACAGTTATACAATGCTTTGGGATTGGTCAGACTATACTGGGCCTAGCGACGATAAAGGAGGTAGCAGCGTTGTCCCAGTTGACAAGGTGGAAGCTGCAAAAAACGCATTGGCTGATGGTCATATCGTTGAAATTGGAATGAGCGTTTGTGCATCCTTTCAAGATGGCGTTAATGACCAGGGAGAGTGGATTAAATCAAGAGATCCTTATGATAACTTACCAGGTGGTGGACATGCTATGTGTGTGTTGGGTTATGATGACAATCGATTTGGAGGTACTTTCGAAGTGCAAAATAGCTGGGGACGAGATTGGGGTGATGATGGCTACGTTTACATCAGCTACGATGATTTCGAAGAATACGTAGTTTGTGGAGCTGTTGTTGAGTTGGATGAAGACAATGAATGGTCTGGTGCTGGATTGAAAAAAGGATGCGTTTTTGGGGATTGTGATGGAGAATACAGTCGTTTCACTTTCGAAAATGGAGACATGTACGAAGGAATGGTAAATAACGGAAGGCCAGAAGGAAACGGAATTTATCAATGGGTTGGTGGAGATGTATACGCAGGAGAGTTTAAAGGTGGATTGAAACATGGTGCCGGGACTTATTATTATGCTGATGGTACAACACAAAAAGGTCACTGGAAAGACGATGAGTATAGAGAAGACTTGGCATACCTTGATTATTCTTTTGGTAGAGTTAATTTGGGCGATTATTATTGGGAAGGCTATGCCAACGGGAAGATATGGATGTATGGATCTTACTACCTAGATTATGGGCTAAAGATATACGAAGGTAAATTCTCAGAGGCTGGAGATCCAGATGACTTTGGATTATTAAATTCTAGAGAAAAGGACCTTTTAAGTGAATTCAAAGATGGAATGCATCATGGATATAATGCAGTTTTCTATGACGAAGACTGGACGCTATATCAATGTGAGGATGATGATTGCAATGAAGTTGCGGATAGTGTAATTAGCACTACAATTGATGAAATTCCTAAAGTTCGAGAATTAGAAAGAGATTCTATAGTAATGCCAGACGATAACTGTGCATTCGGAGATTGTAATAATGGTTATTCACGTTACACATACCCGAGTGGAAGTAAGTATGATGGATTCGTTGTAAATGGATGGCGTCATGGGTACGGAACGTATACATTTGCGAATGGAAACGATGTTTTAAGCTACGAAGGTGAATACAAATTTGGAAAACGAAGTGGTGTAGGCCGTCTTATCATGGCTGATGGAAGTTGGTTTATGGGGAGCTTCGAAGATGGGAATGCTGAAGGGCGAGGAGTTTTTGTGAAAAAGGACGGGACTGTTCAAGTCGGTTTTTGGGAAAATGGTGTTTATGTCGAGATGGAGCAGACGAATAACAGTTTTAAATTTGCCGATGCTGAAATGACTAGTCATGACGGCGATGCAGTAACGAATGTCTCACCAGCGTTAGAAAAAACACCACGTAAATTCGGAGCGCCTATACAATTGAAATAAAGAGTTCAATTCTTGACCTAAACTTAGTTCTATGAAGTATTTTTCATTGTTGCTGGCATTTGCCATAGCGTATGGTCTGTCTGCACAAGAAAATCCCGTATTAGTTGTCTCAAGTGGACACCATTCTACCATGATGTGTGTCGATATTAGTCCAGATGGGAAGTTCGTTGCAAGCGGGGCGTCTGATAACCTTGTCAAGATCTATGACATGCAGATGCAACAGGAATTGAACACGTTCACCAGACACTCTCGACAAATCGAAAGTGTCGATTTTTCGAAAGACGGTAATTATATTGTTTCTGCTTCACAGCAAGAAATTATGGTTCATTCACACCCGGAAGGCGAATTTATAAATCGTATTGAAATAGGATCGCTAAATTCTTCCTTTTATAAGATTAGTGCCGATAACCGCTTGTATATAGGGAATGATGATACAGGAATCCAGGTGTACAATTTGTTAACCGGTGAGCTCGAAAGAACATTGTCTAACATCGAAGTGGATATGTTTGAACTAATGCCGGACGACAAGACCCTTATTGCAACAACTAGAAACGAAGAAGGTGTAAACGGTGTTGGGTTTTATTCACTTCCTGAAGGAACCTTAACCGATTTCATGCCCGTTGAAGGAATCCTTACAGAACGCTATGACGTTTCTCGAGATGGCAAGACCATTGCATTAGAAATAAGTGGATGTGGGGTTAAATTGATTGATGTAAAAACCAAAACAGTTACAACAACCGTGAATGGAGGGGTTGGAATGCTGAATATCATGAAATTGAGTCCTGATGGAAAGCAACTTCTTACTTCCACATTCGATAATTTTGTTCGATTCTGGGATGCCCGTTCAGGAAACAAAATCAAAGAAATAGCAGACTTAAGCCCCAGTGAAGGTGGTTTTTCTATGTCCATGGCGATAAAAGACATGGATTTTTCAGATGACGGAAAAATGTCTGTGTATTGCTACAGCGATTTAATCGCAGGAAGACAATTTTATACAGTTGAATGGTTTGATGCCAAAACAATGAAGTCTATTGGTAAGCACCAAGGCGATGTTAAGCTCTCTTTATCTATTTCCGTCGATCATTCAGGTAGGATACTTAGTACTGGAACTATTGATAGTGAAATGGGAGTGAAGTGTTTCGATATAGCTAAAGGAAGTCAAAGGGCTTTTTTGCCTGGGATGGCTTACCATAGTGTTGGCGGAAGATATCTTGTATCCTCTTCGTTCGCCGAAGAAAATTCTACACCATTGCTTAACATATATAGTATGCCAGCAGTACGGCTAGTCAAATCAATCGAGGTGTACAGTTATGGACAAATGACCATGTCACCTTCTGGTAAATATGTCACCGTAATAGATGTTAAACCTCCTCCTGGTGGAGATTATTCAAATGGGGCAATGGCAATACCATTTATTAGGACATGGGAAGTAAGCTCTGGAAAAGAGATTGTTCATATAGAAAGGACCATAGCGACGATGCCAAGAACTTGTTTGTTTCCCGATGGAGACACACAGATGGTTGTGCTTTCAAACGGAATGATTGAAACGATTGATCTAGCTACGGGGAAAGTCATTAATTCAGTGGAGACCAAGTCAAATACAGCCTACAATCACTTGCTATCACCAGATGGAACTAAAATTATTGGATCTTCTATAGATGGTTTGTATGAGCTTGATATTGAGACAGGAGAAAGAACAATCGTACTCACTTTTGATGAATTAACGATTCCACAGTCAGCGACAATTAGCAAAGACAAGACCTTAATTGCTGTAGCTGTTATGAAGGTTACTGATCGAAATCCGTATCAGGTACTTGTGTATGACTGGGAGACAAAATCGTTGGTGTGTGAGCTTGTCGGACATACAACATTGATTAATCAATTGGTGATAGGACCAAAGAATAAACATCTCTATTCAGTAGATAACAATGGTATAATTGCCATGTGGAACTTGAATAAATGTAAGATCAAAGCATCTTTTCTCGCTTTCGGTGCTGAGGATTATTTAATTATCTCACCAGATGGTTATTACAAAACATCTAAAGGAAACGTAGCCAATATTGGATTCCGTCAAAATGGTGGATTGTATACTTTTGATCAATTTGACCTTCGGTACAATCGACCGGACAAAGTTTTGGAGAGTATTGGTATGGCTAGTGAGGAACAAATAGCGATGTATACGAAAGCCTATCACAAACGACTTAAGCGAATGGGGTTTTCTGAGGGAAATTTCTCGGACAATGTACATGCTCCTGAAATCAGTATTGTTGGAGCAGAAGCATTGCCACTGAATACAACTGCAGGAAGTATAGATCTTGGTATTAAAGCAACAGATGCTTCTGTCGCATTAGATCGTTTGACTGTAACAGTGAACGGCATTCCGATTTACGGGAAATTAGGAAAAAGATTAAAGGCCAAAAACAGTTTGACCTATGAGGAAAATGTAAATATCCCCCTCGTTGCTGGCGTTAATTTAATTCAAGTTTCAGTAATGAACCTAGACGGAACAGAAAGTGTACGCAAAACCTACTCAATCGATTGCAAGAAAAAAATTGTTAAGCCGGATTTGTATATCGTAGCAATTGGGGTTCGCGATTACCAAGACTCAAGCATGAATTTGACGTATCCGGATAAAGATGTCTCCGACTTGGTTGATTTGTTCGTTAAGAATCAGGGCGCTTCGGGACTTTACAATGAAGTACACGTCGTAAAAATGACGAATGAAGAAGTGCTAAAAGAAACAGTTATTTCTGCCCGGGAAATGCTTGATCAGTCAAAAGTGGATGATCAAATAGTATTGTTCTATTCAGGACATGGATTGTTAGACGAAAACATGGATTATTTTCTAGCTACGTATGATGTAGAGTTTGCAAGTCCTTCGGCAAGAGGTCTTCCATTTGCGGATTTCAGAGACTTAATTGATGGTGTCCCAGCAAGGAACAGGTTGGTACTTGTGGATGCATGTCATTCTGGAGAAGTGGATAGGGACGAAGTAGTACACGCACCACCGGAACCCGAAGGTGACATTGCCTTAAATTCAAGGGAATTTGCAGTCAAAGGAAAGAAAGTCATTGGTTTAGGGAATTCATTTGAACTTATGAAGGAGTTATTTGTAGAGTTACGTAAAGAAAGTGGCGCAACCATTATTGCTTCCTCTGCTGGTACAGAATTGTCACTAGAAAGTGCAAAGTGGAAAAATGGCGTGTTCACCTTCACACTAAAGGAAGCACTATTGGAACGTAAAGCAGATTTTAATAACGATGATATAATATCGGTATCAGAATTGAAGCGTTATCTGTTTATCCGTGTAAAAGAACTAACGGATGGAAAACAGACACCAACTGTTCGACGTGAAAATTTACAACATGATTACAACATATACTAAAACTACAACGATGAAACTTATCCAATCATTATTTATCCTATTGTTCGCAAGCACAAGTTGCTTTGCAGAAGAAGGAACGCCCTTAACGACTGAAGAGAAACTAGAAATTCTTGAAGAAGTTTACGTCAACATATACAATGCTATGGGAATCAATGAAGATAGACCTATCTTGAAATTAGACTCTCGTCGCTCACGTAGTGTTGCGTATTTAAAGAAAGGCAGAGATGGGGGTAAAATAATTGCTGTTGAAGAGAAAGCGTTCGACATTTGTATGGAACTCGGGGTCGATAGCAAGAATGCGTTAGCGTTTCTAATGGCACATGAGCTTGGGCATTTTCGTTATGATCATCACTGGGGAGGAGAATTTGCTTCGTCATTTGCCATTGCAGATATTCAGGACGAGATTGCTGATGCTTCTAAGAAAATGGGCGAATTAAAGTTCTATGAAACGCAGGCGGATCAAATGGGAGGAATCTATTGCTACTTAGCTGGCTACAATATTGCTGGAATTGGTGAAATTCTCTTGCCAAAAATGTATGAAGCCTATGGACTTCCTGCGATCAATAAGAAGTATCCAACCTTAACTCAACGAATAGAGATTACGCAACAGAATGACGCCGCCATGAAATTGCTCGTTAACGTTTATGAAGCTGGAACGTACGCATTGTTGTTAGGTGAATATGCTGAAGCACGTCGTTGTTTCCAGCATTGCTTGAACAAAGGATTCAAAAGCCGGGAAGTGTACAACAATATTGGAGTTGCCAGTTTTTTAGAAGCGGCTGAACTAATTGGAAAAGACGAAGTTATTTATGCCTATCCTGTAGAATTAGATGTTGAGGCCCGAATTGGTACCGACACTAAAGGTTTTGCATCGAACGTTGAGGAATTACTAGAAAGTGCGGCTGAAAAATTCGAGCAGGCTATTCGCTTTGATCCCAGTTACGCCACGGCATACCTAAACAAAGCATGTGTGTTCTCACTTCAGAAGAAATTTGAAGACGCTGAGTACTATGGAAAGAAGGCGCTTAGAATTGCCAGAGAAAACGGTGAGGATAACACAGCTGGAAATGCACTGTGTATTCTTGGAATTGTCTACCACCAAATGGGTGAACAAGAAGATGCTGAAGAAAAATTGAAAGAAGGACAAAGTACCTACGACAATTACCTTTGTGATGTGAATTTAAACGTGGTAAAAGGCAAGCGCCTAGAGGCCGTTGAGTGGATAAATCGTCCAACACAAGGATTGGTGGATGCAATTGGCTTTGTTGATGAGTCTTCAGAAAGACCTGCCAGAGAGACCTTGGATGGAGTTGTTGACTTCATGGAAGATTTGGAAGGTGAGGAATTAGAAGAGATTAAAATGTATAAAGGATCTTGCTACTACCTGAACTTTGATAATTCTAGAATTCTGAATCTAACGACGGTTAATGACGAAGAGTTATTCTTTCAAATATGTAGCAGAGATTATGTGGGTGAAACAGAAAGAGGAATCACTATTGGAACGGAATCCAAAAAAGTAATTAAGAAATACGGAATGCCTGATGTAGCAATTCCAACACGTACAGGGATGCTATACTATTACAGCAGTCCTAAAATCGTTTTCTTTACCCTAGATGGGAAAGTTGAACGATGGATGGTTTACAGAACGTATTAAACGCGTGAGTATGAGACTCACCTTGTCGCTTACCCGTAGAGGACTTCGTTTAACCTTAACTTCTCTCCTAATGGTGCTTTCTCTGTGTGTCACAGCACAGTCAACGTACACCTATACGCAAGAAGATGGCAAGGGAAAAGAACTCGAAGAAATTGATCAAGGTCAATTCGTCTTCGAAGGTACAGAAAGAGCCTACAGCGGCCCCATTTTTAAAAACTGGACAAACGGTGATATTCCTTGTGAGCGCGGTACAGTTGAGAATGGCTTTCGGCATGGGCCCTGGAAATATTTCTTTATGGGAGGGGCATTAGATGCAGAAGGGAATTACGACAGCGGAAATCCCATTGGCGATTGGGTCTCTTATCATTTCGACGGTGAGTTGTCGAGCACATTTAGCTACGACAACCATGGACTTCAGCAAGGCGACGAACTCGTTTACTTTAATAATGGACAGCTCAAAGAAAAGAAGACCTACGTGAATGGTCTCTTGGAAGGCAAGGTTGAAACTTTCTATCCGGACGGCTCTGAGCACGAAATCAAGTTCTATCTCCACAGTAAAAAAAATGGCCAATTTTTAACGTATTATGAAAATGGAGATTTGGAAAGCGAAGAGAATTATGTCAACAACCGTGAGGAAGGAAAATTTATTAGCACCTTCAAATCTGGAAGTACAAGAAGGGTTGAGTATTACCTAAATGGTGGACGGCAAGGCGAGTCGCAAACTTATTTCGAAAATGGGGAGTTGAAAAGTATTGGAGCTTTTATCGAGGATAAACACACTGGTATTCATTACGATTTTAGAGAGAATGGGGACACGATGGCGGTACGTGAATGGCAAGATGAAAGGATCATTTTGCACATCGAATACCATTCGGACGGTTCACGTAGCAAGCTCACTCGAAAAGACGACAAAGGAAAAAGACATGGAACCTGTCTGTTGTATCACAGAGGATTGAATGTAATTCGTGAACAGTGTACTTACGATCATGGAGTGAAGGTGGGTGAATTTAGAGCGACTTATAAATCTGGACGCTTGTCAGAAACGTGTACTTATGAACAAGGAGAAAAACGGATCTGGTCAAAGTACTATGATTTCGGAACTGATCCAGTCAAAAAAAGTGAGACCCATTATAGAGACGGAAAAAGAAACGGCATCACGCTGAGTTTTCAGAAGGATGGAACAATTTCCATGGAAGGCGCATATGTGAACGGTAAAAAAGACGGTCAGTTTACTTGGTATGGACCAAAGAAAATTCTTAAAAAAATTGAGACCTACAAGTTGGGCAAAATGGACGGTCTGTTTGAAAAGTATTATAAGGATGGTGAACTAGAAGCACATTGGATCTGCGTAGATGGTAAAAAAGAAGGAGAATACGTCGAATATTACCGAAATGGACAAGTCAAAGAAAAATGCACTTATGTTAATGGTAGGCGTCATGGACACTTTGTATCTAACAGAGATGATGGTACTGTGAAACGGGAAGGAGAATACAATGAAGGAATGCGACAAGGAGTTTGGATTGAATACGATATTGAGGTTGAATACATCAATGATGTAGAGCAATAACCCATCTCAAACATTTCCTTGCTAAGGCTCTTCTTTATAAGCTTTGTTTTCCAAGAATTGGATATGGAGATTAAAGGTGCAACAGAACCAAATGAGTGTAATTATTAAATCAGCATTCACTGTATATTAATTTGAGACGGAACAGTTATTTATTCATGTCTAAATATGTTTTAAAATTCACTTTTCTATAAATGATTCGTTTTCAATTGCACTAACTATTTTCACTAGACAATAATATGATCTAAAACATTTGATTTAATAATTTCAATTCCACTGCAAGTTTTGTACTTTTACGGCAACTTAACAACTATCAACAATAAATGTTTATCTGTAAATAATTAATTATGAAAATAATTTCAAGTATTGCTGCGATTGTTTTATTCGCGTTTGGTGTATCATCACAAATTGCTAATGAGGTGCAAGGAACAGGATCAGGAGCCAGTTTAACAACTGGAGATTACAACACTTTCTACGGAGATAGTTCAGGGTACTCTCTTTCTAGTGGACTTCACAACACAATGATCGGGTATCGCGCGGGTAAAGGATTTACATCGAGTTCCGATAATATAGTTATTGGTTCAGGTGCCGTTGAGGATGCTGGAACTAGTGGGTCTACAACAGGTACAGACAACGTGTATATTGGTAAGTACGCTGGTCGTTATTCATCACAAGGAACTGATAATACTGTAATAGGTTGTGAAGCTGGAATGAGCATGGATGGTTCAGCCAGTGATAATACGATTGTAGGAGAGGAAGCTGGTCAAGCTTTGATTGACGGAGATGACAATGTTTTCATTGGTGAGGATGCGGGATATAACACTACAACTGCAAGTGATAATACCTTCGTTGGAAGTACTTCTGGAAGATCTAATACTACTGGGTACAGAAATGCTTTCTTCGGAAGTGAAGCAGGATATGATAACACAACTGGATTTTGGAATACCGCTGTTGGAGATTCATCATTAGTCGACTGTGGTGCGGGATTCGGAAATACAACCCTTGGACATGCAGCTGGATGTGCAACAGAACATGGTGATCATAATACGTTTATTGGGAATTATGCTGGATATGATAATAACAGAACGAACAGCACCTCGAATGCAAATCGAAACACCTATTTGGGTGCAGGTGCAGGAGCCACCAATAGAGAAGGGAGTGATAATGTAGGGATCGGAGCTGGAGCTGATTTTGGTAATACCAATCGCTCTAGATGTATATTTATCGGTGGCACTGGTGGTGGTGCAACTGGAACTTACGGATCAGGAGGTGTTACTGTTGTAAATGCAAACGATGTTATTGCAATGGGGTATCAAGTGTATAACAATGCACAATACAGTATGGCAATTGGAAGTCTAATGGATCAACACGGTATTTACTCCATTGGATTGGGATACAATTCACATACCGAAGCAGCAGGAGATTATAGTGTTCTTATTGGTTCATTGGGATATATGGATCAAGGGTATGCAGTTGGTATTGGTCATGGAACTTCAATTACTGCTGATAATGCTATAGGATTAGGTTCAAATACTGAAGTATCAGGAGATACATCTATTGTTATTGGTTCAGACGGTATAATTAGCGGAGCGAATTCTATTGGTTTAGGATATGGAACAAATGTTTCTGGAACTAATTCTGTAGCAATTGGTTATGGAACTGTAGTTTCAGCAAGTAACGAAGTTTTCATTGGTAACAGTGCTACAACTTCAATAGGTGGAACAGTTAACTGGACAGCAACATCGGATGGTCGTTTCAAAATAAACGTTGAAGGAAATGTACCTGGATTAGATTTTATTCGCGCATTGAAACCAGTAACGTACAACTTTGACTTAATCAAAATGAATGAATTCAGAGTTTCAAATGGTTTACCAATTGAGCACAAGACAAACACTGTTTATTCAGGGTTCATCGCTCAAGATGTTCAGGCAACTGCACAAGAATTAGGATATGATTTCTCAGGAGTGAAAGTTCCAGAGAATGAAGAAACTGATATGTACGGTTTACGTTATGCTGAGTTCGTTGTTCCTTTAGTACAAGCAACTCAAGAGTTAGATGGTGAAGTTGCTGTTTTGAAAGAGCAAG
The DNA here is from genome assembly GCA_033791225.1 of Crocinitomicaceae bacterium. GTDB lineage: Bacteria > Bacteroidota > Bacteroidia > Flavobacteriales_D > Crocinitomicaceae > UBA4466. The sequence goes on along the minus strand of JASJHD010000012.1, from coordinate 485,646 downwards.
TAATGTCTCAACAAGAATTGATTGTCGCTCAACAAGCCTTAATTGAACAGTACAACAATGCTTTACTTCAAAATCAAGAAGAAATGGCCAAGTTGAAAGGGGCATTTGAGACGCTAGAAATGAAAGTGGAATCTGCAACTGGATCTCAGGCAGTAACTGAAAATAATTAATTGCATTAGCAGTAGAACTTAATAAGCTGTTTATGCGATATTTAAAAACAAATATTTTTAACCTAATCACTGGTTTGTCTTTCTTAGGATTGACATTCTCGAGTAGTGCGCAATTAATAAGTGCAACCAGTGAGACTTTGGTGAATACAACAACTACCGATAGTACTCAGCAAAATTGTGCTGTGGCTATGGATACATTAGGACGTTATGTTGTAGTGTGGGAAAGTGAAGGTGAAGATGGCGATGGTTTTGGAATTTATGCTAAAATCTACAATGCTGACCATACTGTTCGCGTAGCTGATTTTCAGATTAACACAAACTCTGATGCAGATGTGAATGATCAACGCTTTCCAGATGTAGCAATGAACGCAGAAGGTACTTTTTGTGTTACGTGGCAGTCTCAAGAGGATGAAGGTTGGAGTGATACTTGGATGGAGTGGCGAAGTCAAGGTTGGGATGTGTACCGAAGAATCTATGATATTGATGGAAACGCGGTTTCTTCACAATCAAGAGTGAATTCGTCAACAGCTGGAAACCAAATGCATCCTGCGATTGCTGCTGGCGATGATTTTTTTGTAGTGACGTATGCTTCAGAGGTAACTGGAGAGAACGAATCTGAAATTTATGGGCGTCCATTTATGTCTAATGGGGCTAATGTGAACTCACCACAACTAATTCACTCCGTTACAGGTTCTCATATGATGCACCCTGATGTAGCAATGACACCAACAAATGAATACACATTCACTTGGCAAGTAGATAGTTTAGATGGAGACAGAAATGGAATCTATTACGCTTCTTATGATAATTCATACAATGAAATTGTTGCCCCAACTCAAGTAAATACAACGACAACTGGTAATCAACAAGAACCACGAATTGCAGTAGATGAAAACGGAGAATTCATGATCATTTGGTCGTCTTTCGACCAAGACGGTGATCATCATGGAATTTATGGACAACGTTATTCTGCTCCTGGAACTACTTCAGGTGGAGAAATCTCTATTACAACCAATACAACTGGATCCCAGGATCATGCAGCTCTTGCGGTGACGCGGGAAGGAGGGAAATATATTATTTCATGGACCGATGATGTAGCCGATGGTGATAGAACAGGAGTTTATAGCCGATCAATGTTCTCCAATGGTTCATTTCTAGCGGATGATGCGCTTATTAATACTACAACTTCAGAATATCAAAATTTCTCTGATGTTGCAATCGGGAATGATACTACTCAGGCCGTATATGCTTGGCAAAGTGGAACAAGATTTGGAGCAACCTCTTTTACAGATCCTAGTTATTATGGAATTTATAGCCAAGGTTTTGTAGTTGAAGATATTACTCCTCCCGTAGCAAATTGCCAAAACATTACAGTGTATTTAGATGGAACAGGTAACGTTACTATTACCGCAGCAGATATAGATGGTGGTAGTACAGATAATGTCGGAATTGTTTCCATGACAGCTGGAACTACCGCATTTGATTGTGCAGATATAGGTTTAAATACATCCGCATTAACGGTGTATGATGCAGAAGGATTAAGTGATGGATGTGTCGCAGCAGTTATTGTTGAAGATACGATTTCGCCAACAGCAGTTTGTCAAAATATTACAGTTTACCTTGATGGAGCTGGAACAGCGATTTGGGGAGCTAATGATATAGATGGAGGTTCTACTGACAATTGTGCTTCAGTAACTTTAGCTGCTGATATGACAAGCGCAACATGTGCTGATATAGGTCCTAATACTGTTACATTAACTGTTACAGATGGTAGTGGAAATACAAGTACATGTACCTCTACAGTAACCGTAATGGATACTGTATCACCAAGTGCTGTTTGCCAGAATATTACAGTTTACCTTGATGGAAGTGGAAATGCAACAATTGTAGGAGCTGATCTAGATGGAGGAAGCACGGATAATTGTGCGGTTACTTCTTTGAGTGCAGATATTACTTCATTTACTTGTGCTGAAACAGGAACGAATACCGTAACATTAACGGCGGGTGATGCTAGTGGAAACACAAGTACTTGTGTTTCAACAGTAACAGTTTTAGATACAATATCGCCAACAGCAATTTGTCAAGATATCACGGTTTACCTTGGTGGATCAGCAAGTGTATCACTCACAGCTGCCGATGTTGATGGTGGAAGTACTGATAACTGTTCTGTATCATTGGGTATTGATGTTATAGGTTTCACATGTACAAACACTGGAACTAACACTGTAGTTTTAACAGCTACAGATCCAAGTGGAAATACAAACACTTGTACTTCAACAGTAACAGTTTTAGATACGATATCGCCAACAGTTGTTTGTCAAAATATTACTGTATACCTAGATGGAACAGGAAATGCAACAATCACCGCTACGGATTTAGACGGTGGAAGTACTGATAATTGTAGTACAGTTACCCTGGGTGCTGACGTCACAACATTCAATTGTTCTGTTACTGGTGCCAATACAGTTAATTTGACAGTAACGGACGGAAGTGGAAACACAAGTTCATGCGCTGCAACAGTTACAGTATTGGATACCGTATCACCTAGTGCAGTTTGTCAAGATATCACAGTATACCTTGATGGAACTGGTAATGCGACAATTACAGGTTCTGATGTTGACGGTGGAAGTACTGATAATTGTGCTGTTACAAGTACGACAGTTGATGTTTCTGCTTTTGATTGTTCAATGACAGGGGCTAATACTGTTATATTGACTGTGGGTGATGCAAGTGGAAATACAAACTCATGTACAGCAACAGTAACTGTCGCTGATACAACATCGCCAGCAGTTGTTTGTCAGGATATCACGGTATACCTAGACGGAACCGGAAACGCAACTATAACAAGTGGAGATGTAGATAACGGAAGTACAGATAACTGTGGCTCACCAACAATGACAATTGATGTATCATCATTTGATTGTTCTGTGACTGGTGCAAATACTGTGACTCTTACTGCAACAGATGCAAGTGGAAACACAAGTTCTTGTACTGCGACCGTAACAGTAGCTGATACGATATCACCAACGGTTGTTTGTCAGGATATCACAGTATACTTGGATGGAACAGGAAATACAGCGATTGCCGCAGCTAATGTGGACGGTGGAAGTACGGATAACTGTTTAACCCCAACAATGACAATTGATGTTTCATCATTCGACTGCTCAGTGACTGGAACAAATACGGTAACATTGACTGGAACAGATGCTAGTGGAAACACAAGCACTTGTACAGCAACGGTAACTGTAACGGATACTACTTCACCATCAGCTGTTTGTCAAGACATCACAGTGTATTTAGATGGTACAGGAAATGCAACAATAACTGCTACGGATGTTGATGGAGGAAGCACTGATAATTGTGGAGCACCAACGATGTCAGTTGATATAAGTGCCTTTGATTGTACAATGACAGGACCAAATACAGTAATCTTAACAGCAACAGACGCGAGTGGAAACACTTCAACATGTACAGCAACAGTAACTGTCGCTGATACAACATCGCCAGCAGTTGTTTGTCAGGATATCACAGTATACCTTGATGGAACAGGAAATGCAACAATTATAGCAGCAGATGTTGATGCGGGTAGTACAGACAATTGCGGGACACCAACGATGTCAATTGACATAAGTGCCTTTAACTGTACAATGACTGGACCGGTGCTCGTAGCTTTAACAGCAACGGATGCTAGTGGAAATACAAGTACATGTGTTGCCACAGTAACTGTAGCGGATACAACATCGCCGACAGTTGTTTGTCAGGATATTACGGTATACTTGGATGGAACAGGAAACGCGACAATCGCTGCTGCTGATGTAGACAGTGGAAGTTCAGATAACTGTGCAACTCCTACTATGACAATTGATGTATCATCATTCGACTGTTCAGCAACGGGAACAAATACAGTAACATTAACAGCAACTGATGCAAGTGGAAATACTTCAACGTGTACAGCAACAGTAACTGTGGCTGATACGACATCACCAACAGCTGTTTGTCAAGATGTCACAGTGTACTTGGACCCAACTGGTAGTACAATAATAACTGCTGCTGATGTAGATGGAGGAAGTACTGATAATTGCGGAACACCAACAATGACAATTGATGTATCATCATTTGATTGTTCAGTTACAGGACCAAATACAGTGATATTAACGGCAACAGATGCAAGTGGTAATACGAGTTCGTGTACGGCAACAGTAACGGTGGCTGATACAACATCACCGACTGTAGCATGCCAAGATATCACAGTGTATTTAGATGGTACGGGAAGTGCAACAATAACTACTGCTGATGTAAATGGAGGAAGTACTGATAATTGTGGAGCACCTACAATGTCAATCGATGTGTCATCATTTGATTGTTCTGTGACTGGTGCGAATACAGTAACTCTTACGGGAATAGATGCAAGTGGAAATACAAGTTCATGCATTGCAACAGTAACTGTGGCAGATACAACATCACCAATGGTTGTTTGTCAGGATATTAACGCGTATTTAGATGCAACTGGAAATGTAACAATTGCGGCCTCAGATGTGGATGGAGGAAGTACAGACAACTGTTCAACTCCAATTTTAAGTATTAATCCTTCAACTTTCGATTGTTCAACTGTTGGGCCATATGCTGTTGAATTAACAGCAACGGATGCGAGTGGTAATACAAGTATTTGTGGTGCAACGGTAACTGTTATGGATACAATTGCTCCAACATTTGCAAACTGCCCTACAGATATTACTCTCACACCAACACTTGCGGGTTGTTCTGCTATTCATATATGGACAGCACCAACGGAAAGTGATAATTGTTCTGTAACAGTTGTAGCTTCACATAATTCAGGCGATACTTTTGGACCTGGTGTTACGACAGTGACATATACGGCTACTGACGCCAGTGGAAATACCGCTGTTTGTTCGTTCGATGTAACGGTTGTTAATGATTTGGCAGTAAACATTGTAGGAACAGATGCGCTCTGCTTCGGAGATAGTACAGGTACGGCAAATGCAATAGGCATAAATGGTGCTGGATCTCCTTATACATTCGTATGGAGTACAGGAGAAGTTGGACCATTGGAAAACAGCTTATCAGCAGGGGTTCATACGGTAACTGTCACCGATGCGGCAGGATGTGTAGCTTCAGGTGATGTAACAATTGGAGAGCCTTTAGATATAGTTTTATCTACGGTTGTTATCGACGAGATGCTTGGCTTAGATGGAGAAATTGACTTAACAGTTACTGGTGGAGCTCCAGGGTATACATTTGATTGGAGTAACACGGAAGTAACAGAAGATTTAAATGGATTGGCTGGAAATGTAACTTATACTGTGATAGTAACTGACAATAATGGATGTAAAGATACACTTGATGTATTTGTTAATTCGTTTGTTGGTATTTCGGATATTAACGGAGATGAGGCACCTACCTTAGTAATCTTCCCTAATCCAACAAACGACGGTAAATTCTCGGTTCAAATGAACGGAGCTTGGACAGGTGAAGTAACCATTGAAATGGTGGATAGCAGAGGTCGTTTGATTTACTCAGAAATTACTTCGGAAGAAGTTCTAGAGGTAGACCTTGAACATTTAGAAGATGGTACGTACTTCATCGTAGCAAGAGATGAGCAAGACACAGTCTTAACAACCCGATTGGTAACTGTTAACGACTAAGAAGAATAAATAATTATTAAAATCCAGAGTTAAGATGTAAATTAGCTCTGGATTTTTTTTTGCAACAGAATCATGAAGAAGATTTTCATTCGAACATTTCTAACACTCCTTTTGCTAGCGCAATTTAATGCTTTTGGACAAGCGCCAGATGCAGAGCCCAACCCTGCAAGGCTTTGGATGGACATGTATATAAATGCAATTAAGGATGATGGCTTGGGGCCTACAATTCATGCGAGAAACATGTTTCATCTTTCGGTTGTATTGTACGATACATGGGAATTCTACAACGGCGGTAAATTGAATACTTTTTTTCTAGGAAAAGATTACGGAGAGTTTCATTGTGATTTTGAAGGATTTGAGATTCCTGAGAATGCAGACAGCGCCATGAATGTGACCCTGAATTATGCAGCTTTCAATTTCATCATGGGAAAGTTTGAGTTTTACTCAAGTAAAGTCCGCGTCAATGATGTATTAATTGCCCGTTTTGATTCTCTAGGATTCAATTCACATTTTGGATCTACCGATTACTCTACAGGTTCGCCTGCTGCCTTGGGGAATTATATCGCCTCAAAAATGGTTGAATTCTCCTTGCAGGAACCTCTAGGGGATGAAGATGGATATGAAGTTAGTGGATACGCACCGATTAATCGCGCATTGCGACCAGAAATCCCAGGAAATGAAACTCTAAGGTTTAAAAATCGTTGGCAACCTTTGGCTGTCCGTAGATACATTGATCAGAAAGGGTGGGATAGTACTTTACTAGATTGGAATTACCTGTTGATTCTTCCAGAAGATGAATTCCTTACGCCACAATGGGGGCTTGCAACACCCTTTGCTATGAGAGATTCAGAACGTAAAATAATGACAAGAGATGGTCAGCCTTGGACTGTTCACAATGATCCGGGCTATCCTCCATTGATGGGCTTAGATGCTTCAAATACAGAAGCATATATGTGGAATTTTGCATTGGTAAGCATCTGGGGTGGGCACAACGATCCAAATGATGATACAATGATCGATATTTCACCAGGAGCAATTGGGACAACAAATGGGATGTTACCTGATACGCATGAAGAGTATACGGAATTTTTCAATCTACTAGAAGGAGGATGTCAAACTCAACCGCATAAAATTAACCCTAAAACGGGGAAACCATATGAACCGAATCTAGTCAGACGAGGTGATTATACACGCGTAATTGCTGAGTATTGGGTCGATGGAGTTAATACTATGGGACCTCCTGGACACTGGATGCATACCTTTAATACAGTGTGCGATCATCCAGGTTTTGAAAAAAAGTGGGGCGGAAAAGGTCCAGTATTGGATGATTTAGAATGGGATGTAAAATCTTATTTAGCACTTACAGGAGCAATGCACGATGCTGGAATATCAGCGTGGAGTGCCAAAGCATATTACGATTATATTCGACCAATTTCAGCTATTCGTTGGATGGCACAAAATGGACAGAGCACCGACAGTACTTTACAGAACTATCACCCAGAGGGAATTCCTTTGGTTGAAGGGCAAATTGAAGTTGTTAAAAAGAGAGATGCTCTAGCAGGTGAATTAGGTGAGAACATTGGAAAAATTAAATTGTACTCTTGGCAAGGTCCTGAATACATTGATAATGAGAATCGGGTAGCAGGAGCGGGGTGGATTTTAGCAGATAATTGGTGGCCGTATCAGCGGTATTCGTTTGCTACACCGCCATTCGCTGGCTATATTTCTGGACATTCGACCTTTTCAACTGCCGCTGCAGAAATAATTACATCCATTACCGGAGACCCATTTTTCCCAGGAGGAATGAATGAAATTACTTTCAAGAAAAATGAACTGTTAGAGTTTGAGGAAGGACCAAGTGAAGATATAACCTTGCAATGGGCGACTTATAGAGAAGCCGCCGATGAAACGTGCTTGTCTAGAATTTGGGGAGGGATCCACCCACCGATTGATGATATTGAAGGAAGGAAAGTTGGAGAGAAAGTTGCACAGCAAGCCTTCGAGTTTGCAAACAAAGTGTTTAAGGGAGTTGTAAAATAAATGGAGATGAGTAAAGTGAGAAATCTATTACTGGTTATGATCTGTCTGAGTGCATTGATGGATGTGAATGCCCAAGATTCTTTACAGCAGAGAAGATACCGTTGGGACAACCTAATGGATATGTGCGAGAAATTCCCAACTGATAAATGTCCTCAAGGACACAATTTTATTGAAATCTACGACAACTTATTCTCGCCTATGCGAGACACGATGGGAAAGTTTTTTGAAATCGGAATCCTCAATGGAGTTTCCCATCTCATGTGGCGAGAGTATTTTCCGTATGCAGAAGTGTATGGAATCGACATTAAAGATTATTCTGCACAAAGTGAAGGGTCTGGAATTCACACTTTTGTCGCAGACCAATCAAACAGGTCAGATCTACAAGCATTTATTGATAAATTCGGAACAGGCTACGATGTCATTCTAGATGATGGTGGGCACGCCATGGATCATCAGCAGGTAAGTCTTGGTTTTTTGTTCAAACATGTAGAGCCAGGAGGTTATTTCATAATTGAAGATGTCCATACTTCTTTACCAGAATATTATCCAGACCCTTTTTTCAAAGTAAATGAGCATGGTACAAATACAACTTTGTTAATGTTGGAGATGTTTGTTCGTACTGGAAGAATAGAAAGCGAATACATGAGTCCAGAAGAAATAGAGTACTTGCAAGCGAATATTGAATCGATAGACATTAATTATCGCGTTACACGACACCATTCTATCGTGTGTATAATCAGAAAGAAGAAGTAAGGCAATTCAATCTTCATTAATAGCCCGATTGTTCTCGTTTTCAAGAGTATGGTTCCCTTTAATGAAATAAATCAAAAAAAAAGTATTTGTACCCATTGTAAAAATAAATAGTATACATATATTTGCACTCCCAAACGGGAAACGATTCGGTAGCTCAGCTGGTAGAGCAATACACTTTTAATGTATGGGTCCTGGGTTCGAGCCCCAGCCGGATCACAAAAGGAGTTCAGAAATGAACTCCTTTTTTCGTTAATACCATCAATCTATTGGAGTAGCAGCATTTTGGAGAGAATCTAGAAATGTGATATGTACAATTAATTTCAAAGAATTTGAAAGTTTTTGTCACCTATACTGTCACCTAATTCTTTTTCGTTTTTTGGTGACAAAATTCGCTGTAGCTCAATATTGATAGTTATTTCAGCGGGTTTTGCTATTTCACTTCCTAATATGCTTCAGCTGTAAAGTTGTCACCTGTAAAGAACCATTTGAAATAGTAACCAATTAAACAACGAATATGAGTGGTCAACAAAAGCTGAAAATCAAATTCAGATTAAACACACAAAAGTCCAAAAAGGGAGAAAGCCCCATATACATTAGGATTTACCTTGATGGGAGAAAAGCAGAAGTCTCAACAGGACACATGCTCTCAACTAGCCTGTGGGATTCAAAAAAAGAACGTGTAAAGGCGACACATGGTAAAGCTTCTTATTTAAACGCCTATCTGGATCGATGTAAAAATGAAATCCAGCAAAACTTTTTAGATTTCCAGTCAAGAGGAATCTTAATCAATGTTTCTCAACTCAAAAACAAATTCCTTGGAATAGAAGAAAAGTCAAATCACAAAACCATTAATGACATATTTGAGTACCACAATAAGAAAGCTGCAGAACTTGTAGATGCCAAGAAAATCATTGCCAAAACACATTTGCGGTACAAAATTACCAAGAACAAGGTTCTGGCCTTTATAGAGTATCAATATCAAGCTAAAGATATTTCTCTTCCTGATCTTGGCTTTAGATTTGTAACCGAGTTTGAGCACTACTTATTAACAGTGGATAAGCTCCAGTCAAACACGGCATATAAATACATTAAAATCCTCAATAAGGTTATGAACCTTGCAGTTCGTCTCGAATGGATCAACGCAAACCCAATAGCACAATTTAAATGCAGTTACAAAGACCCTGAACGTATAATCCTCACTCAAAGTGAACTAAATTCCATAATGAGCAAAGAAATTGGAACACAAAAACTAGCAGAGGTTAGAGATGTTTTTATCTTTTGTTGCTATACCGGATTTGCCTACAGTGAAATACACAAGTTTAGCCGGAATTCAGTTACCAAAGGCATCGATGGTGACCTTTGGATAACAACCAATCGTATGAAGACTGGAACAAGAGAAAGCGTTCCGTTGCTACCAATCCCACTCGAAATTATTAAGAAGTACAAAGATCACGAGTACTGTATGGAATATAATAAATTGCTTCCCGTAAACAGCAATCAACGGTACAACAATTATCTCAAAGAACTAGCTGCAATTTGCGAGATAGACAAGAATGTGACAACGCACATCGCTCGTCACACATTCGCAACAACTGTTACTCTTTCCAACGGTGTTCCAATTGAAACCGTCTCTAAAATGCTAGGACATACTAAATTAGCTACAACCCAAATTTATGCAAAGGTACTGGATGGTAAAGTGAGTGACGATATGAAAAAACTCAAAAACGTACTTCATCCACCTGCGGATCAGTCAAAAGATTCAATAGATAACACTGAGAGCATGACAGGTTAGAATTATTTAGTACGTCCGAAACAATAAAATAGCTTTATTTAACGCTAATACCGTTTCAACCAACCTGTTATGATTGCAGTTTGCCGTGCTACTACACGAGAATTAAGCAAATGCTTATATGAATTACGTAAAGAATCTCCTGATCCAATGATACAGGCAAGAGAGGCTATTCAATTAATTTCCCAAACACTTTCAGAATTAAGAACTTCTATTGCCAATAATGGATTTCCCTCAATTGCAGATGAAATAGAATTTTTCAAATTGATAAAACCAGTGGTAGATGCCGAATTAATTTACAATAATGTAATACTCGACATTGAAACGAAACGTGCTATTCAAACGAAACAGCAATCAACGGATTACCTACACGAATTAGAACTTGATTTTCTAAATATTCTGCAAATGAATTTCGAATTTGTGAAGTACTTCAAGAGTGATCAAGTTCATCTCGATACAATGTATTTTACTCGTAAAGCTGGACAGTTTCCAATATCTGGCAAGAAGATGTACGTGTACCACGATCCAGAATTCACGAACGAGTACAGTTACTTAGTGGCCAGTCTCATGGCCTATGATAAACTTGTCGAAACATACCATCCAAATACTCCAATCACACAGTCAAATCTTAACTGGACAGATAGCAAACTATCTCTAGTGGAACTCATCTATGCTTTACATGATTCAGGAGCTATAAACAACGGAAAAGCCAGTATAAAAGAGCTTTGTCAAGTGTTTGAATCAATGTTCAATGTAGAAGTTGATGACGTCTATCGTGCATTTCATGAAATCAGTCAGCGAAAGAACGACAGAGTCAGGTTTGTCAATGGTTTGGAAGCCAAATTGACGGAACGACTAGACAATCAGGATGAATAAATTCACCCCCAAGATGTCCCCAACTTGGGGATAATTCCCATTAATTGGTTTCAATTTTGTCATTCACAATTAAAACAACTGAAATGGCAACAATGATTATCACACCGGAAGATCTAGAACAATTCAAAGTAGATCTTATAACCGAAGTCAAATCACTTTTAATCGATATCCATAGTAATCTTCCGGAACCAAAAGAAGAAATTGTTTGGATCAAATCTCACCAAGTTCAACGAGCTTTAAAAATCTCCCCAGGAACATTACACACTTTAAGAATCAATGGTACACTTCCGTACACAAAGATAGGAGGGACCATCTTTTACAACAAAGCTGACCTTGATCAATTGATGCTAGACAACATGCGTAATCTTCCTATCCATGGATAAACCAGTCAACTACATTCGACACCTGCAGGGAGTATTTCAAATCATCAGTGGTGACCATCGACTTACACCATGGCACTTGAGTTTGTATTACGCCTTATTCCACTCATGGAATGCATCAAAGTTCAGTGATACATTCTCAATTAATCGAAGTGAAATGATGTCCTTATCGAAGATAGGTTCCGTCAATACCTATTCCAAGTGTTTAAGACAGCTGCACGACTGGAAATACATCAAGTATTCACCGTCCAAAAGTGCGCAGCGAGGGAGTAAAATTCACATGTTCATATTTGATACAACAGGTGATACAACACCTAGTACAACTACTGATACAACAAGTGGACAACCAGTGATACAACACGTGGTATCTTCTATAAACAATCTAAACAAAGAGAAACAAAGTAAACCTATAAAACAGAGTAGGGGCAAATCAAGATTTGCCTCACCCAAAATGGATGAAGTGAAAGAGTTCTTTCTTGAATTAAACTCTACAGCTGAAGAAGCAGAACAATTCTACGATCACTTCGAATCCAATGGTTGGTTAGTTGCTGGAAAAGCAAAAATGAAAGATTGGAAAGCTGCAGCACGCAACTGGATCAAACGCTCCGCTAAATTTTCCCAGAGAACCTCGAGCGCTGCCGAGAGGTCGAAGGGCAACAATAACAATCGACTCAACACCAATCAGAACAAAGACTACTCCATCCCACTCTAAATCAAATTTGGTCACTGAGCAAAGTCGAAGTGCTAATATCTAATTTTTCAACTCTAAACTTCCATCTGAAAATCTAACCATCTGACAATCTAACTGTCTAATTTCCATTCCCCATGTCAACAATCACCCCACCATCTCCATACGTAATGAAAGACGGAGCACGTTACTACAACTTCAAAAGCTCCTGTATTTACCTCAATTACCTCGGTAAAAAAATCTATGGGACAAACTTCCGATTATATCCAGCTGACAAAGAAGTACTCTATAAGCTGCTCATATACACAGTAGGGGACAAGGAGCATTGTTCTAAGCACGGAATAGACCTCAATAAGGGAATTTTACTCAATGGACCAGTTGGATGCGGTAAAACCACTCTCATGAACTTATTGCGCTACATGCAAGACCCAAACACCCAGTACCTCATCAAATCCACAAGAGACATCGCCACCGAATTCAACAAAGAAGGTTATTCAACCATCAACAAATACGGGAAAGCGCACAAAATCTATTGCTTCGATGATCTTGGAATAGAAAACAACATGAAACATTACGGAAATGAGTGTAATACAATTGGTGAAATCCTGCTTCATCGATACGATCTTCTAATTCATGAAGGGATTATTACGCATGCTACAACAAATCTAAATGCTGTCGAATTGGAGAAGTTGTATGGGAATAGGGTTAGATCAAGGTTACGGTCGATGTTTAATTTGGTGGCGTTTGAGAAAGGTTCTGAGGATAAGCGAAAGTGACCTCTCCTAAATGAAATCAATAAGCCGAAAATGATTCCCCAAAAAAATCATCCAATATCTGAAATTGCAATTGTCCTTGCACCCCTTTTGGTTCTAGATACTTTTTCATTTCATTAAAAAGTTCATCCAAATCTTTAAGGTCTCTATCGGTATATATTAGCGCGAAAACAGCATGCTTTCTAAAATAGTCCTTATGTTTCTTCATTTCATACTCGAAATTGTCCTTGGCTATTTCATTAATTTGTTTTTGATTGAGCTCTTTTGTTTTAGCAATATATCCATGACTAGACCATGGAGATAATTCAAATCCTATTTTGTTTAATTCTTTGGAGTCAATGATCGTAAAATCTAATCTGTGACCATGTTTTCTAATTTTTCCTTTGTATCGAAATTCAGGTATTAGAAGTGGGATTTCCATAGGCGAATCGTGTCCTCTCACAAAATCACAGTATTTTTCAGCTAACTCATACTCATAATTTGATCCCGAATTCCTCACTAAAACATTCAAAAAGAAATGCAAATATTCTTCAATATTCTGGAATTCCTGCTTATAATTTCTTCCTAGAATTACGAACCCAGTGCTTAAAACATGACCTATACTCCAGTATTTTGGTTTGAAATGTCTGATTTCACTTTTATCATTTTCCCATACACCATTTTCGAATCTAGGTGTGACGAAGAGTCCATATTCTGCGTTGCTCTGGCCGATCCAGACTTCGGACTCTTCAACAGAGGGTCTTTTTTTGGAAAGTGATTCGTAGCTCTTGATATATGTTCTGGTTAGAAACTTGTACAGGTAGTTACGTACGTTTTCATTCCCCGCCATCAATAGCTCATTTAATCTATAAATGTTAGAATCCTTATTGTCAAAAGATAAGGCGTTTACATGAGCTCTAAATCCTTGTAGCCAGAGTGAAATAAAATGATCAGAAGATTGGATTACTTCATTCTTTATATTAATGTAATCGGCGTGCTTGCCACCGATTATTCCATGTAAAGAGGACAAAGAAAAACTCCCCATAGCTTCCAATACATCGTCTTCCATTAACTTTAATTCATCTTTAATTGCTTTTACTTTCTTATTTCTCGCCGTTAATTCTGGATTTCGTTTTTTAGCCATTTCAAATTATTTATCCCACGTTTTTCGAATGTAAATATTCAAATAATTGTTCAATTCTCTCTGCGCATAGTCAGATTCGTCAGACTGAATAAATTTTTCCAACTGCGATTTCAGTTTGCTGGACTGGGACATTCTTCTAAAATAAAATCTCGTTTGATATTCCGATATCCAAGTAGGGTTAAAGTGGGAGTAATCAAATCCCTCCATATCAGTCAGCCATTTGTAATATCTATTGACTCTAGATATACGCTTTTTGTACTCTTGATTTAATGAAATATTTAAGCTGAAAACAACGTTGATAAATTTGTCTATTTTCTCATATCGTTTTTCGTCAAAACTAACATTTTCCGCGCTCCTGAAGTCGGTGTATGACCTCATCGTAGATAAATCAAGATCCATTGTGGGAACGTTTGATTCCGCAAATTTCACGAATAAAATTTCATAATATCCTATTACTTTATAAAGTACTGCTAAATAAAATATTGAATCCTCAAACTTACTAGTAAGACACGCTTGTATAATATTAGTCACCTTATTTTTTTGAGTATCGGTATTCAATAATGGATAGATCTCACACAATTGTTTAAATCCATCGTCATTTTTATTTTGTGACAACTGTTTAATTAAGAAATCTCCATGTTTAATCGTAAACACAAAATTGTTTTTCTGTAATTCAAAGTGAATCGTAGAAGCTATCCATGAATTCATAAATGGATCATTAAGAATGTTAAAACGTAAGAACAATTCTAAATTGACACGAGATATTAATTTAACTCTTCTTATTACTAGGAATTCAAATTGTTTACCCAATTGATATGAATCATACAATGGTAAAATTTCGATAATTGAATTGACAATTTTATTTAAACTATGCTTGTTGAACTTGACCAACCCTAGCAATATGATTAGATTCTGACTAATTCTATCATGTTCTCTAATTAGATTTTCTTGAAAAGTGCGATCCTTATTAGTAACCCTTTTTATATCAGCCAACTGTTTAAAATGGACAATGAACCGTCTTTCTAAATCTATAAGTGTTCCTCCGTTATACTTGATAGTTTGCAGTTTGTATCTTCCAACATAATGTCTGAACTCTTCAGGTTCGGCGCGAAAAATTATCTGATTTAATAACCACCCATCGAAATGAGCTATTCTACTTTGATGTTTATTATTAATTGCGTGAGAAGCAATGACTGCTTCAATAAATACTGAAGTTGTCTGCTTAAATTCAGTAAACCGATCAAATATTACATTATCCAATTCTAAAAATCGAACTAGCTTGCTATATTCAAAAATTAGAATCCTATGGTGATTATTGGATCCGCTTCCACCATTCTCAGTAGAATAGTAGAAGTTTTTAATCTTTCGTGCACAGGCATCTAACTTAGCAAGCGCTTCATTAGTAAATGAATATTGCCCAATCCATTTTCTGATTTGTGATCCATTTTTATTCACTAAAGTTCTTTCTAGATCCTCCAAATCGATATCACCTATCCTTTCTCTAAGTAGATTTTCTTCTTGATCTCTTCCATAAATGAACTTTCTCACTTTTTCCAAATTGAATGCAATCAAATATTGAAGGGTGAATTTCTGGGTCATCTTTACCTTTTCTTGAGCTTTCAAAAGTACCTGTGCCGATCTATTAAAATTCCCAAGTTTATACCATACATAACCATTTTGTATAAGGTCTTCTAATTCTTCTGAAGAATCATTTTCAACTAGCTCATCTATCGCTTCCTTATATTTAAATGATTTCAGTTTACACAATAAGCAATTACAATCCTTGTTACCGCCGTAACGAATAGTAATAGGTTCCTCTCGATCAAAATAAACATAAAAGACGAGGTTTCGTGTTAGGACTTTTCTGATTTCTTTTAGAGTTTCTGCATTGACTCTAGCTTCTATCGATTCAGCATGATCAATAAGTCCTGTTTCGTTCTCACTAGAATTTACTAATTTGAAAAATTCATATAATTCTTGATTTCCAAGCTCCAGAGAGAATTGGTTATGTGTACGATACTTTGAAGGTACTAATTCAAAAGGCTTTTGCTTTGTGAAAAAATCAGAAGGTAAATACGCTAATTCTTCGAATCTGGATTCAAAGTAGTCTTTTAATTGCGTAATAATTGGAGCGTTATCATCTACTTTTATTAGGTCCGTATTAGCATTGCCAATTAAATAGATAGATGGTGTTGTCTTAAGTTCACCCAAGTCCAACTTCAATATGTCAAAAGCATCTTTAGCTCTAGTAAAATAGTTTACTCTAATTCCTTGATACTCTTCAATTATTTCAGGATGAATTCTAATTTCAGAATCAGAAAAACTAAAATCACTGGGATTGTCTGAAATGAAATAGAATTCGTCTATACCATTAATTTCGCAATATTGCAGCGTGGTGAATATCAGATAACCGTCCTTTAAACTTCTGAATTTATTGTGAAATGGAGCCTTATTAAATCTTTGCTGATTAACTACTTTAAGGCTTACTGCATCATTATCTTCAATTTTAACTTCTGACTCTAGAATTTTATCGATCAAATTGATTTGTTTGTTCAATGATTCTTTAATCTT
Organism: Crocinitomicaceae bacterium; assembly: GCA_033791225.1. Classification (GTDB taxonomy): domain Bacteria; phylum Bacteroidota; class Bacteroidia; order Flavobacteriales_D; family Crocinitomicaceae; genus UBA4466. Next base: position 468,820 of record JASJHD010000012.1, on the reverse strand, counting down.
CGATTCATGATCGTCAGTAATGGCAAAATCTAATCCAGCTAATTGTATCTTTTTGAGATCATTTATGTGGTTGCGAGCCGCTTTTTCAAAGCGCTTCTCTACTTCCTTTTTATGATCAGTCCATTCTTCTATGAGAACATCTGGACAAAGTAATGTTACTTTGCTGGAAGAAATCCAATCATTTAATTGGTATAATTCATCAGTTGTAGCAAGCGAATTCGTTAGGTCCTTTATGATGGAGCATGTATCAATTAGAATATATACCATCTCCTAAAACCTAGAATAAAACTTATTAACCTCCCACTTACTCTTTCCTTCATTCATTGTAGCACAAACAATCTTATTGCCATCAGTTCGAACATTTACCAAACCATAGACAATACCACCGACCACTTTCAAGCGATTCATAGTTTTTGATTTGTCTGTTGGGTTTAATGCTCCTGAGGAAGTATGTTTATAAGAAATTTTAATTTCACTTTCATCAGTTAATTCGATGTCTTCGAAATTAACTTTGTACGGGTCTCCCAATTTAAGGCTTCTTGAAATTTCAGTGCTATAAATCAAAGGGGTTATCATTTCGTCATTATGAATTTTCTTAAAGCCAGTAATTCCATGAGCGGCAACAATATTGGGCCGTGGATGAGCATGCGTTTCATCATCTCCTGAAGAAATAACTGTTGCCGCCGCATTCACATGTTGTAGGAATTCAACAGAACAGTCATCACTACCATGATGACAAGATTTCACAACATCTGCCTGCAATTCTTGAAGATTCCCAGACAATGATTCGATGATGTGATGTTGACTTTTCTTGTTCAAATCTCCTGTCAACAATATTCTACTTTTTCCGTAATCTACTCTCAATAAAATAGAATTTCCATTCGTGTTCTTGGAAGGACTTCCCAAATCCTTTAAAGTCGTTTTTCCTACAACCTTTTCTTCTATAGGTCCTAATATTTTTATGGAAGTATCATTGTCTTTTTCGAATCCAGGGATATACTTAAAATCACCATCTTTTTGATGCCCTAGGCGAGTAATTGAAGCCCCAGAGTCAAGAACACATTTTAAAAATTTAGACCATTCGCCTTGAAGTCTCAATTCTGATGTTGACTTTAATCCATCACGAACGGAAGTTTTACCTTCTAACAAATCCCACATTCTTCCGTCCTTTTCCAACCCCAATGAACGTGAATTTGTATCTGTCTTCCACCACGAAACTCCGGCATGATAAAAATCTTTAACCTTCACATGTTTAGCATCGAGTTCATATGTTTCTTCTTTGTTTAAGAGATCCCATAACCCACCATAATGGTCGGCATCACAATGCGAACAGATCATTGCATCAATATCAATAGTGTTCTGACCATAGTCTTTGTAGAATTTCCAATCCACAAAATCAGCAGCACTCTTTCCATGCGGTTGTTTTCCACGCTCATAACCTCCATCAATAAGAACGTGTTTACGATCAGGAGTCACCATAAGAACTCCATCACCTTGTCCAACATCAATAAAATACAACTCTAGTAGTGCTTCGTCGCCTAAATCATCAGAATCTACATATACATTCTCCGCCCATCTCGCATTTACTTTGTATCTACCATTTTTCTTGGTATTAGAAAGAACTTCAACCCGATCTCCCCATAATAGTTCTAATAGAGCAGTGTTCTTATCATGTGTTTTATAAGCCTTTGCTATTTCTGATTTGATATATTTAATTGTTGCCATTTCAGTGTGTTTTGGTGAATGTTAGAGTTAATTTGTTTAGTTTTTCAATTTTCGCTTTACCATTTTAGGAGGGGTTGCATTGTTACAATAGTAGGTAGTGGTATACATTTTAACAATGTCACTTGGCACTATACTCGTATCAGCTCCACCAGGATAAACCATTATTTTAGCATGTAATTTAACATTTTGACCCGTTAAACTCAGTGCATATCTGTTCAACTGATCAATGTCAGCTTGTTTAGCAACGCACTCATCTTTCACTTCAACAGGAATCACATATTTCCACTTTCGCCCTTTCTTATACACCAAAAAGTCAGGAATATATGTTCCAGAAGCGCCCCTATATTGTGGTACTATTTCCCACCCCTCTTTTTTTGGATATCGAACTCTTAAACTCATGTACACAAATGGGTACATGTCTTTTTCTGCTGGCATAACTAAGTTATTTAACTGTGATCGATAAACCTACCAACTCTCCAACCAAATTCCTATACGTATAAATACCCTATTTTACCCACCACAACTGCACAAAATACCTAGCCCAAATAAGTGATTCCACTCAATTTATCACAACGTAAAAATCCTACGACCTAAAAACTATAAATTGCACAATGAAACACACAGACCACCTATCAAAAATAGTATCCTTCAATGGAGTTCCCCATTTTAACGAAAGCGCCTTTAGAACAATGATGAACGTCATTTTCATGGAAGGAGCAATTCATTCACTGGAGGAAGCGAAATCGAAAGATTCTAACCCAGAGACAAAGGGGAAGAACGATGCCCTTTTATTAGCTTATAAACACAAATTAGAGGCCTTTACTTGGGAGTTGGCACCAAATGAGCTAATGGAACGCATTATGGATAACAGTGCTGAATCAATCTAAGTGCCTGCTAGCAATCAAAATTCAAGCTCACCAATTTATTTTCTATTGTATAAATCAAAAGCTGTACGGCATTTTTGCATCCAGATTTTTTTAGCAATGAACCTCTATGAGTGTCAATCGTTCTTTTACCAAGTTCCAAAATTTTTGCTATTTCTAAAGTTTCGAATCCAGAACAGATTAACTGTAAAACTTCCAATTCACGCACTGTGTAAGGGGCCTTATAGAAATACATGGTATTGGAATTCTTTTGCATTATTAAATTATGGATAGCCAATGAGGATAGTTTGTCAAAATGATAACCACTTTCTTGCACTGCTTGAATAGCAGTTGTCAAAACATCTAGCGAATATGATTTTTTTAAATATGCTCTCGCTCCTAGTTTAAAAGCATCAACCAAGTGTTGTTCAGAATACGAATCTGAAACGACGATCACTTTCATCAATGGATATTTTTCCGAAATTAAATTCAGCACTTGCCATCCGTTCATTACTGATAATTTAACATCGAGCAATACTATATCGACATCTTTGGAATCCAAATCCTTCAACAATTCATTTCCATCAGAAGCACAAATGGATACTTTGTAATCCCCAATTATTGGCAGAGAAATTTTCAAAGATTCTCGAAACATCGTATGGTTATCAGCAATTGCTATTTTCAACAATTTTTTCATACCACAATCATTGTGGTATTTGATCAGATTAAAAACTAATCCGTCCGTATTTTTGCGTACGAACTCCGTAATTTTATACGGAATGTAAATTTCGCCTACTTTTCCTATTTATCGGTGCGAATCTCATCCCTCAATTCTGCAATTTCTTTCTTCAGTTCGTTTAGTTCCACGTCGATATTCTGTCGCTGCCGTTCAATAATTCCTTCTTTCGCATGCAATCGTCGTTTCAAAAGAATGATAAATACGATCAGAAATAAAGCAAGGAATACGAGAATTAAACTTCCCCAGACTACAAGTATTTCTGATATTTCGCTGCTCGCCATAGGACAATGGTTAGTGAAAGGTTAAGAATAATATTTAATGTACTGTGAATTTTCCAAAAGTCATTATTATTCCCCAAAACAACAAATCGATTTATAAAGAAGAATATGAGTGCTGTGCCTAAAAAGTAAATAAGGAAACTGGAAGCTAGGATAAAGTATGGGTGAAACTCAAGGAATGCAAGCTTTCGATCTGTGACTAATTGATAAAAGTAGATGAGCAATAGAATTACAATTATTGTGGATTCAAGAATTTTTTGAATTGAATTAAACTTCGAAAGAGATTCAAAATAATAAAGGCTAATCATTGATGATAGTAGAAAGATTACTACGGCAAAGAGCAGGATCCTTTTTAAAATACTTGTGTCGTACAGTAAATATAAAATTGCCGTTATACTCAGAAATTCGACATAGGCATAAATATGAAATAGAAAGAGATTGTTCATTCCGCTGTAATTGTAAGCAGTAACGATTACTTCAAATATTGTTGTTATAACAATGAATGCGAAAAGAAGTTTTAACGGGAGTTTTAGTTTTATAAAGCAAAAAGCCCCAAGTATTAATGGGGCTAAAATTGAATAGAGCGATATATGATGAATAATCAATGTCTAACTATTTAAATCATTACTTCGACCGCAAGTAATTGGACAAGGCAATGATAAATCCGCAACCAAATCCGTCATGTCATCTTCGTTGGCTTTGGCACCAACCAGCACCATTTTTTTTACACCATCACCATCTTCTCCATAATACATTCTAATTCCCATGCAGCCAGTTTGCTCCAATATTTCGTTCAAGATATCCTTCCCAAAAAAATGTCCTTGTGTTGCTCCAGGATTATTTGATCTATAGTTCTCTGTTAAATCTGCTCCTGTCTGTAGTGTGATTTCTCCACCTTCTTTTCCGTCAAATGCCATACGCTTAAATAGTTTGATTTATAATTTACTATGCAGATAAAGAAAAGTAGAAACTGAACCATTTCAAAACCAGTCTTATTTTAACCTTCATACATTTTCTCATAAAATACTGGTAACCTATGGACTATGCGCAAGGCTTTCCAATTAATAATTAAAAATCAGGTATAAATACCTGTACTGGTAGGTAATAATACCATAGGCTTACAGTATAAATACGTGAATTGCCACCGTATACAATCTTTTCGAAACAAATTCTATACAGGTACTTACAATCATACTTTATTGATAATCAATTCTTCCATCCATTATTTGTGCAAAATAACAACCTCATAAATTATGCAGCAAATACCTGATTTTCAGTAGAGTATTTTTGTTAAGCTTCTTATTCACTACTTTTCCCAAACAAATTGATTTAACGATACTCTACTGAATGTTCGGAATGGAAATCCCTATAACGACTCTTATAATCTCAATCCTACAGTCGTTTGTATTGCCCTTTCAATTGTTCAATATCTTGTCGAGAAAGTTTGATAAGGCTCGAATTCGAATCTTAGGTTTAACAGCAGTCTTTGTCCTCTTTAATGCTGCTTGGATTTTTTCTATGAATTCAAACGTGTTACGAGAAATTGAAAGTAACCTGATAGTTATTGCGGCAGGATTAGCTGTATGGATATACGTAATTAAATATGCGGGGCTCGAAACAAAGACAAAGACAAAATGGAATAGAACGAGTAAACTGCTCATGACGGGAGTGATTTGTATTGTTCTGTATTTGGCACAGAGTGCTTTGCTCTCTAGTCATCACCTTAAATTATCCCTCTTCATTGAATTTCAAATTCTGGCTATTATTAATTGTATCATGGTTGTAAGAGCATTTTTCATCAAAAAAGAAAACTATCAGCTCCTTAAGGTGGCAATTCTAATTTGCACAGGAATTTTCTTAGTAATCCCATATGTACTAATTTATGTACCCGAACCTTGGTTTAAAAACCTCGTAATAAACCTGATTTATTTTATCCTCTTATTTGCCTATCAAGTGCAGTATTTGAACCAATCAAAATTTGAATCTGAATTGCTCTTGCGTTTCGGTTTTACAAAAGCATTGAACATAGAGGATCAAGACGCGAGCACGGCAGTTTCATTGTTACAACTGTCCCTTTCAACAAGAGAGTTGGAAATTGCCTCACTTATTTTACAAAATTACACCTATAAAGAGATAGCCGAGCTGAAGTTCATAGCTGAAGGCACAGTCTCAAAACACGCGTCGAATATTTATGCTAAAGCGAATTGTCCCAATAAAAAAAGAGAATTCTTGTTAAAGTATGGAGCCTCAACGTCCATAATAAAAGAGCGTAAATCAACAAGTTAGATCTTTCCCGTATCCATCTACGGAATTGCAAATCAAAATCTACGGATTACTACGGCTAAAAAATTTTCAGAATGAGTTTTTGATGACAATCATTGTGTCAATAAAATACCACATCATGAAAGGAATCAAATCACATAAGAATCAAGAAAACGAATTGAACCATTGAGAACCACGTAGAAACCACGTAAAACTACGTGCTTTTTAATTTTTAAACCACGTAGTTTTACTCGTTTTTTTTCATTCAAATCTGCTGATCTTTGCAGCCAGTTTAAGTACAAAATTGAAACGCAAGGTGCGGTAAAATCACCTTCCAATTAAAATCCCAATACCATGAAATCCATTAAAAATCTAGTTTGTTTGCTATTCGCCTTCATGCCTCTTCTGAGCTTTTCTCAAGTCCCAGAGAAAACATTCACTGAGCAATTGGATGGAATTGAAACCACAAGTACAGAGCTCACCCAAAATGCATCAACAGATAATTCTTCCATTGGGCAAGCTGGAGCTATGAGTACTTCTGTTCCACTGATAACTGTATCGTCTCGAACGATGCAATTCCCTTTACAGTTACAATACAGCGCAGGAATTAAAGTAGACCAGCAAAGTGGGCCTGTTGGATTAGGATGGGCAATGCCTGTTGGAAGTATAGTGCGAGATTACGGAGCGTTTGAACCAGATTACACTTCAACTACCTTTGAAGCGGACATGGAAAATGTAAATCCTGTAGGTCAAGGAATAAATTTCGATGGATATTTGAATCCATCGAATTTGGCTATGGATCCGAAAAAACACAATGAATTATTGATTTATGATGTAATTAGTGCAGATCATGACAGAAGAGAGATTCCGTTGAGTGATTTTTACCGAATGAATGTTGCAGGCTTCGGAGCCAATTCATTTTGGAACGGAGGGAATGTAACAGAGGAAACAGAAGAACCTCACCAATGGTTGTGGACTGAAAGGGAAACTTGGGATATTGAGCACACTGTGAAAACGTACAGAATACAACAAGAATTTTCAAGCATAAATGAGGCAAATATGGGACTCCCATATCACACCAATAAAAATAATTTTGATTTCACGGGGAGTTATGCCGCCGCAATTGGAGTTTTACCCTATGTAAAAAACGCATCAGTAGGTAACCCATCATCGTATTTGTTTTTAGGCAATGAGGCATGGGTGGAGTATGAAGATTTTGAAAGTTTTACCGTTACTTCAGGAGATGGCACGAAATACATTTTTGGTCGTGCCTTAAGGGGACAGAAATTTGTATTCAGTGATAATCCGTATTGGTCTGTACAACCGAACAATGATGGTACTGGGGAAATTGCCAACGGGGATTTTTGGAAGATTGATTATGTAGCGGAATGGTTACTAACAGAAATACGATCGGTCGATTATGAAGATTTGAATAACAATGGAGTAGCAGATGATGGTGACGCAGGTGACTGGATTCGATTCGAATATACTGAGTCTACCAAATTTGAAACTTCAGAGGTTACCCCATTGAGCGAAGTTCCTATGCACAGAGAATGGTCTAATTTCTCACAAACTGATAGAGCATCTTCCTTGATGAGAGAAAGAGCTTATTTAACCAAGATTATTACACCTGTTCAAGAATTGGACTTCACCATTTCGGAGCGTTTCGATGTTAACCATGATTACTTCACGAAACCTGCAAATCAATTAACGGGAGGCAATGATTATTACTATGAAAATAGACAATATGGAACTCAAGGATCGGCAACTGATTTCGATATATTCTACCCTGTGGAAACCATGAAATACGATTCGATTTATGTTAAAAGTAAGATGATTGATGAAAACCTGTATACAAATGAGAACCTAATCACAGGAGCAATTGTTCTTGATTATGCTGATCAAGGTTCTAGTGAACAGCTCGCTGTTTCCGAATACTTAATACGTGACAACGCGAACGTACAGCATCCACTTGCAGATAACCCAAGTACAGGTGGCTCTTTTGACATAGAGGATTATACGGATGGTACAGCTGACAAGCGCGGGAAAACAACATTGTTGGCAGTACACATGTTAGGAGGAGATTTAAACAGTGCGGACAGAACTTCCTATGAGTTTGAATATGCATTCAACCCTAGTTTTGACGAGTTTCACAAGCGCGATATTGTAAGAAAATACGCTTTCCCTTCCTTAAGAACAGGTTCTGGAATTGCCCATTCAATTGGATCAATTGCGTATAACGAATTCGAGTTTAATGCACTTGGTACGGTTGGCAATACTGCGGTTCATTCTGTCATTATTCCAGATGACTTTAAAATTGACTTTCCCTATGAGGAAGTACTTTATAAAATGGACTACAGTGCAACGAGTCACTCAGACTACATTAGCAATGGATATACTGGTCTTGAAGGAAATCAATTGTTGGCATTCCCGATAACGCATCCTATAAAACCAATAAAAGATGTATTTGGATTTATGTACGCTCAAAATTGTTCAATTTGTCCTGAAGCTTGGAGTTTAACCGGTATTACTTACCCAACAGGAGGAGAAGTTTCTTTTGAATATGAGCAAGCAACGTTCTTGAAATCTACAGACGAGACAAATTGGAATATTTCTGAAAATCAGTTCCCAATTATTACCGATTACAACGAATTCGCAAAGAAAAGATCTTACGTACAAGACGCCTATAATCAACACGCAATAATAGAAGGTGTTGGAATAGGGGTGAATAATCTACAAAAAGAACTCACTGCAACGTTTGAGGTGGAAATGCCAAGCAACTATGGAATTCGCCTAAAAAGTAAGCAAATCAATGATCAGATAAATCCGATTGTTACTATAGACTATACATACTCTAACGGGCACTTCACAAGTGCACCAGCGGAATATGTTCAGTCATACACAGGTGCGTACAATGCATTTATACAACGTGAGAATCAACGACATAGCTGGGAATACGATAATTATGGTCCAAATACTTCGTATACAGATTTTAAAGATAGAATGCGCCATGCTTCAATAACAGGATTTTCTTTGGATGAATACCAAGCTATTTTCTTTTATGAAACAATTGATGAATCCTATTCGGACAATTCCTTTAGTAGATCGCATTACGGTCCTTTGCATGGAAACACGGCAGTTGACTATGATGCTTTTGAGGTTTTTTGCTACAGACATCCAGGAGGAACTTATAGCGGAAGGTATATCCTCGCTAGACTCAATTTTAACTTGGATCCAGTAACACTTTTAAAGCAAGAGCTATTCCAAGCAGGCGCAAGTACAGCATACCAATCAACAACCTTTGAATACGAAAGAGTCAAATTTGTATCTTATGATCTAAACTTCGATTACAGCTTAAACACGAACGATCCAAATACCATTAATATGTGGGGGCTAATAAATAGTTACCCAGTCTATGTGCCGTACACTCAAGAATTTTTCACCTCATTTACCAACATTGGAGGAGTGAATGTTGCTTCGTTTGGTTTAAACGGTACAGGAACAAATGGACTAGGGTGGGTAGATGGTATCTCTGTTGTGGGAGATCTACAGTTACCCTACAATGGATCAACTGCAACCAACTATGAACGTTGGGGAACCTTTAAAACCACTTTAAAGTCAACCACAACTACGTACAAAGGGCTATCAACTACAATTGAATATACCTATGATCCAATTCATCGTTTAGTGGAAGAAAAAACATTTACACCCAATACTAGCGAAGTGTATTACACAACTTACAAATATGCTGATGATACTTATAGCGTGCTAACCAGTGCTTTCCTAGACCTTAATATGTTTAACGTGCAAACAGAAGTGAACACCTATTTGGGATCAGTTTCGAATGCAACAGCCTTAAGTGCTCAAGTGATTACTTACGATTACACCTCATTTAGTGTACCAAGACCTTTGGATGCATACCAGTTTGAAACGGATGTATTGAATATTGATGGAACATTTACTCTTGTTGATTATATAGTAGGTGGAAGTAATTCTGACTGGCGTATTACTGAGAGTGATATTTACGAATACAACTACGAAGGCGCTCCATTCTCATTGAGAACGAACCGTCTTTTCAATAAAACAGTATTTGGATCTAACAACAACATTCCGAAAGCATCTATTGCGTTTCCAGAGCATTCATTTGATGCCACATACTCAGGCTTTGAAGATTTCCATGGAAGACATAACATTGTCAACTGGGATGCAGAACGCTATAAGGATGAAGATTGGTTCTCACAGGAGATAGAATTGGCTAATGAACCAGCCTATTCTGCCCATTCATTCAATAACCCATGTGGAGTCGATTTGCCAAATTGGGCATATACATATGTAAATATGACTAGATTGTTGAATGTAGTTACTGTGGATAATATCAGTGGGATTAAAGTTGGTGATGTTGTTGAAGTTGAATTGCTTGGAAGTAATCTGGCAGTGCCTGGTGGAACAGCCTATCAGTGGTCTATTGAGACAACGGTTTCAGAAATTTTAACAACGGACGATTATGTGTTTTATGGATCAGCAGGTCCGTATGTCCTTGACTATATTCTATGTTTCAATGATCCTTTGGAGTACCCAACATCAAACCTCATCGTTGGACCAGACACCAATGAACTAGCTTGGAATACGATTAGTCAAACAAACGTTACTTTAAAGAACCCAACATATCATTTGTCCGATCTTTTTGCAAGAACAGGTAAATACAGTTACAAGCTTCGCACGCAAAGAGATGAAGCGGATCCTTTCCATAAGACGCCATTGCGCCCGGTAAAGGTAGAGCAATGGTCTGTTCAAAATTGTACGAACCCGGTTTGGCCTGCCAACAAAGAATGTTTCTGGAATTATGAAGCAAGCATATGGTTAAAATATGATAGAGATTTAGATCGCGCTATGCCATCATCTCAAGCACCAGTTCAGAGTGCAGATCCTGCCGGAGATGCGATCTACAGAAGAGGAGGAGTTGCAACAGTAGACAATGGTTCTGGTATTAAAATTATTTGCGATGTATGGAACGGTTACCGAACGGTACTTTTAGAGCAAAAGGTGTTTTATGTTGAAGATATCAATGCCAACTGGCAGCAATTTACTGTTAACGTACCGATTGAAAAAGGAGCTGAAAAGTGGTTGGATGTCTATGTTCAAAATGAAATTGAACAACACGGAGCTATCAATACAAATGAATCAATGGCATTGTTTGCCGATGATATTGTGATTTATCCTAAAGATGCAAAGTACACGTATTCAACAATAGATAAGTTTGGGAACACAACTTTTCAAACGAATAATAACGATGTATATGTAGAATCTGTATACGACGCCAAAGGACGTGCGATATCTCAAAACAATCAATACGGTACCCTTGTGAGTTCTATGGAGTATTTCGAACACCCCAATTGGAATTACCAAACAAATACTGTGACTCAAAGGTCTTGGATCGATAACGGAGTTTATAACTCAACGCGTTATTATTTGGATGGTCTTGGTAAGACAAAGCAAGTTATGGTCTCAGATGTTGAGCGGGGAGCAAGAACCGTAACAGAAACCAATACATTTGATGGTAAAGGATTAGTTGTACGATCCTATAAGCCTTACATTCTAAATGGTGCCAATTTCCTTCCAAATTTCGATGATGATTTCGATGTGAACACACAAAATCTTTACGGATCAAATAACGCTTTCACAGAAGCCACTTACTTCCCTGTCCCTGAACAAAAAATGGCATCGATAATCGCTCCAAGGTTAGATACTGAAAGTCCGATTACATCCACCCAATCGGATTATGTCTCCACTACAAATATTACCTATCCTTTCTTAACTTCTGTCCCAACATATCAAGCGGGTACAATGCTCGTTCATAAAACAATCGATGCTATGGGAGCACACACATGGACGTACATGGATAATCTTGGTAGAGTAATTCTAGAAGAACACGAAATTGGAAACGAGCACGTTCAGAATCCCAATGGTTCAATTACCCATACAGCAGTGGCAATTCCAAATGCAAAAACCTGGTTTGTATATGACGGTGCCGGACGAATTACGCAGGTTGTTGATCCCGAAGGTAAGTCCACCCAATACATCTATAATAGTTTAGGAGTAGTAATTAAGAAAATCTCTCCTGATAAAGGAATTTCAGAGATGCGCTACGACCAATACGGTCAAGTAAGATTTGTTCGAGGAGCAAAAGATGTAATTGCAGTGAGTAACAATGCATATGGAACAGATCAATTCTCCTATTTAAAATACGATGCTTGGGGAAGAACTATTGAAGGTGGATTTGTACAGGCCGCAATAGTTGATCCAGCCATTATCCCGCATACTCCCCATATCTACTTTGATGACTATACATACATCAATGATCAAGAGTTCCCACTAGCTACAGATCCTTTTGTTGAGCTGCATCAAGAGCTAGAATATGATGGAACCAGAATCTTGTGGAGCAGTGAGGCGCTTTTAAGTACTACAGTTTACAGTGATCATTATTTGAATCCAGCGAGTGGTTACAGCTATGACGCTGCTGCAACGGATGTAACGAGTGTTAGCTATATGGCTGATGATCAACCAGCGGAAATATTGTATGATATGGATGGTTTAGCGGGAACCCATAAATTTACTCCCATCTACAATGGAATGAGAATGAACACCGGTAAACGATACATTCACCCATCCAATAACTTATATGACTTTATTTGGACAAGTGAATTAGATAATTTCGGTAGAGTAGAGACCGCTTCAACATCACACGGAGCTATAAGTACGCAACATGGTCAATATTACTATGACTTACTCGGCAACCTTTTGATGAAAGGCATTGCTGAAACAGGTATCCCAGCTGATCCGCACTTAGACTATTACGCATACAAAAATGACATACGAGACCAACTAGAACATCATGTTTCAAAGAACTTCAGATTCGGATTGCAGCACAATGAAAATGGAAATATAACTTCTCAGTATTGGAGCAATGAGCATTACGATCCAACAACTGGGAGCAGTATTAATATCAATCAATATGCGTACTTCTATGACGAAATGAGTCGTTTGATCGGTGCAGATTACAGACAAGCTACAGAAGCGGTAAATCCATTTACCTATTACAGCACCTTGGCTTCAGGTTTACCCAATGACTTTAATTGCGGAACATTGGAATTCGCTTTGATGATCGTGCTAGATCCTATTATTGATGAATTGAACGATAACATCACGAATAGAGTTTTAGAAGATTTATCTACACGTTCTTTGAATGCGATAAACCTTTTGAAGGCAGAGTATTTAGACAATGATGTGGCCTTTCAAACGATGACGGTGGCTGAAAGAGATGCCTTCTTAGCAAATTACATCAGTGAACTTGATATAGCCAGAATCAATTCGAATTCGTATGAAGAATACCAGGCAACCCAACTCGAAGACGAGGAACATTTAGATTTAATATCGGAAGGAGCTCTAGCACCAGAAGACATGAAATACACAATACTTTTGTTGAACAGTATTTCATTTGACCCCTATGTTCAGTGCAATGCAAATGCAAGTGCTACTGTGTATGGTTTTCTTCCAACATTCCCATATCCTACAACAGTGACCAATGTGACACCGTATGATGCGGCTTATTGGTACTCTGAAAATGGAAACCTAACAGATTTGAACAGAAATGATGAATTGGGCGTAAAAACAGAGCAGGAATACACCTATTCAGTCGCAACCAGCAACCAGCTCTCATCCGTAGACTGGTCACAAGGTCCAACCACAATCGCATCGCATTCATACAGTTATGATCCATCAGGGAATTTATTAGATGATTCACGCAATGGAGTTACCAATATTGACTACATTAGTTACAACGATATGCCACAATCCATCACTAACGGTTCAGGTACTACAGAGTACAGATACAACGAGCAACAACAGCGCTCCGTGAAGATTCATCCTACTGAATCCGAGTATTACATGGAGGGAATCGTAATGGATCAAAATGGAGTAGTTAAGAGTTATCAAACGTCAGAAGGTTTCGCAGCAATGAGTGGAGGTAACCTGAATTATTATTACAACATCAAAGATTGGTTAGGTACGAATAGAGGTGTTATGGATGCCAATGGAGATATTGAAAATGTAACCGATCATTATCCGTTTGGAATGCGTATGCCAGCACGCTGGTTAGTCGCAGAACAAGAAGGCAGAAGATATCAGTTTACAGGCCACGAATTCGATGAAGAAACAAATTACGGCTACCATGGTGCGAGGTATTACAATCGTGAATTGGGAAGGTATATGAGTGTGGACCGCTTTTCAGAAAATTTTTATGGGCAATCTCCGTATGTCTATGCTGGGAATAGAGTAATTGATGCTGTTGATGTGAATGGAGATAGTATTATCATTAATGATGAAGGTTACATCATAAGTGCAGAGAGAGATAGTGATGGAATTCTTATTGATAACCTAGTATTCATGCAAGGTGGAGATGGAAGTTTAACTTCATTGGGGGAATTGACAAGAGAAGTGAACGCTGATGATTGGTTTGCTAATCTTTTGGCTGGAAATGCACAGGAATCGGCTGATTTGACACTTCTTGGAATGTTTACATTTCAAAGTTACGAAGCCGGCAATGGCAAATGGGATTTTAAGAATCTTAATAGAGGTAATGAATTGTTAAATCAAGGAGGTAGAGCACCACATATTTTGGGGCTGGCCTTTGAGCTTGATCATGACGATACTGAATTCAGTTTCAATGGGGAGATTTATAGATCTGAGGATCTAAATAATTTTCACTTTGGCGTAACGGCAAATGCAATTGGATTTCCTGAAGAAACGGCATTAAGAAGAGCTGGTATAGCAGAAATGGGTAAATGGAGTAGAGAAGGTAACGGAGAAGTTCCTGAAAGTTGGAGACCTGTGCAAACTATTATTACTTCTGGGGGTAGTGGAAGTATGATCATGGCTCCATATGGGGACAATCCTATTGATCACGAAATGATTAAAAGAGGGATGAGTTTCTACAATAATAACGAGGCTCAACTTCTGAGGAGATCAGGGGGGTGGTAGAATAGTTAGTGACAATATTAGATTAAAATTTGGCTTATGAGTTTGGTTATGGCAACCATTATAATTCCTAATTTATCATATTGATATATGAATCGATCAAAGCTAGAATAAATTATGTTGAAGTTTAATGTAAAAAGAGTAAAGATTATTGTTTTTTCTATTTTCATATTTTCATCTTGTTCCGAGGAGGGGGACCTCGGTGCGACTGTTGGAGATTGTGATGAGTATTGTACGGTATACTATGTTGCTGAGAAGGAGTTGATGAAGCAGTATGAAATTTATAACTTGAATTTTCCTGATAAGGATATACGTAACTCACACGTAACCAATAACTCTGACAAATACGAGGTTAGATCGTGGTACTATTTAATTAATGAGGATAACGACACCACATTTGTTGATTTTACGTGTACGGTAATATATAATTCAAAGAAGGTTGAATATGATGTTCAAAGCCTTGAAATTCTAGAGAGAAGGGAATGAGTTCGTATTTATTTCCCTAAGGGGCAAATAATGGTCGTCTTAATATTGATTGCAAAAAGCTGAATAAAGGTGATCATACGGTCACCTTTATTTGTATAATTAACATTTGATTATGAATTCCTGTCTAAATTTTAGCAAATTTTTGCTTCTTGCAATATTAATTGCTTTTTCCTTTGTTTCCTATGGGCAGACACCCCAACTATCTTGGGCGCATAACTATACTAGTCAGATTGTAAATTCAGGCGAGAAAATTACAGTAGATAATTCGGGAAATGTGATAGCCTTAGGAAATTTTCAAAATGAGATTGACATTGATCCTTCAACCAGTGAGGATATATTAGGTGGAGTGGGGCCGGGTTTTAAAAGTTATATTAGAAAAATGACACCCCATGGTGATTTGATCTGGGCGCTTACCTTGGAAGGAGCAGAGGTCTTGTTTAATTCATTGTTATTCATTACGGACTGTACAACTGATTCTGAAAATAGTATTCTAATTACTGGGAGATTCATAGGAGTAGTTGATTTTGACCTAGGTGCAAACCAGTATATAGATACTTCGGTTGGCGAAAATTCGTTTATATTAAAACTGTCCGACCAAGGGGAGTTTATGTGGGTGGATGTTTTTAAACAGGTTCTCAATGGTACTAACACTGGATACAATGTAATTCGCTCAATTGATGTGGATGAATCGGATAACATATATGTGAGTGGTTTATTTAATCAAAGAATACACCTTGATCCTGCCAACCCAGCCTTAGTTGACACTACGTTATCACTCAGTCCCACTTTTACTTCAGATCAGTATAGAGGATTTATTGCTAAATATGATAAGAATGGAGGCTTTCTTTGGAGACACATGAATAAATGCCATAGCTATGATGAAATAAATCATATCAGTTGTAATGTGAATGGCTCAGTGACTTATACTGGGTTTTTTCAAGATTCAATTGTAGTAGAGGATGATGGCCTAAATCTACTTCTAGACTGCTGTAGTATCGGAACAGCAACCAATATGTATGTGGTGAATATTGATAGTGATGGTGAACCAAATTGGATGGATCATGTCAGTGGGAACCTTACAAAGCCACTTTCCATGGAGTCAGATTCGCAAGGAGCGGTGTATATTTCAGGTGAATTCAACAAATCAATAAATTTTACTCCAGGATTTTCTTGGACCTATATTCCAGTTCATGGATATGAAACTGGTTTGCCTAATATTCCAGATGGATTCATTATGAAGTATAGTTCATTTGGAGAAGTTGAATGGCATCATACTTTTGGCGGGAAATGGAACGATGTCGTCGATAATATCGCGATTGATGAATTAGGAAAACCTTATGTTAGCTGTTATATCAATGACTCTTTATTTATTGATGAAGTGTTTAAATTTGAAACTGTTAGTAATAATCCATACGCGATATTAAGATTCGAATCAGATGGGACGTTTGATAAAAAGCTACAATTTGACTCAGGAGCAGCTTCGTTTAAGGATTTTAATTTCGGAACTTCTGGAGAACTGTACGCTACAGGTACACTAAGTAGTATACCAACTGATTTTGATCCGTCTACTGATGGCGAATTCATTCTAAGCTCTTCAGGAGCGTACGCAATGCGATGGGATGGTGTTAGTTATCCATTACTAGATCAAGTTGATTTTACTGTTTACCCTAATCCGGCATTGGATCAAATCATAGTTCAATACAATTTAAATGGCGATAAGTTTGAAGTGAAAATATATAACAGTTCTGGGCAAGAAGTTTATTCGAGTTATTCGGAAAGTGCAGTAACGGGAATAGATATAACTGATATTCAATCAGGGTTGTATTTTTTGTTCATTAATGATGGGGACATCTCATTATCCAGAAAACTAATAGTTTTGTAAATAACAAGCTATGTATTTTGCTGATCCGTAGCAATCTAACATATTGTTCAGCCCATCTTTTACTAAAATACGGTACATTAATTCGATCATTCTTTAAGAATTATTGATACTTGTTCAATAACTTATTAGACCTTATTTAATATGAAAGAGCTGTCAAGTGAACAGTACCATGTAATGACATTATATGCTCATGGTTTCCCAGTGAATAAGATATCTGCGATTATTAGTAGAACAGTTATGTACGTGAAGAACCTGATAGCGGATGTAAAAATAAAATGGAACATTGATACTCCAAGAACCCTTTTGGAGCAACTTATTAAGGCTGAAATTATACGAAAATCTGCATTGAATAACGAAGGGATAAATCTCAAAACATGGACATTGTCTAGATTAGAGAAATTCATCATGTTCTCTATAATTAGTAACGTTGACAAAAAGACTGTAATGCGCACCCTTGGTATTGACGCAAAAAAGCTAAATACCTTGAGAAAATCAGTCATAGAAAAATGCAATGTGGGCAACGAGTTTGAATTAACAGTTGAGGCACTTTTACATGGTGATTTACTACTTACGAATGAAGACGTTTTATTACCTAGAATTTTATCACCCGCAATACGTTTATTCAATCATATTGAGCCCATGAGCTATTTTGATATGGGAATGAGAAGTAATTCAGATGAATCCGACTTCTCATTTTGGGTATTACATGCTCCCATTTCAAAGGAGTTGGCCAAAGCTTTGGGATTGTTCCATGAAGCACATCCCGACATATCGATTAATCAAATAAAGAATTCACAATTTTTACAAGTAGTAGGATCGACTCCAAAAGAATGGAGAGAATTTCAGAAGGTTATTTATACCATGTACTTTATTAATTCAAGGAACAAATAGTTTGAAAAAGGAAAAGCGGTATTCACTCCGTCCTCAGTTTGTTTTCCAAAACATAACTGCAAGCATAATACAAAGCGGCAAGTAGGCTGTGAGCCTCTCAAAGCCGTGCTTGCATTTATCAGAACCTCCATACAGCTTTAAAAAGCAGTCCGCAGCTTCCTTGTTTTGTAAAACACCCTCTGGGCGGGGCTCATCCGTGGCTACTCTGTGTGTTGTTCGTATACCTCGACAAGCTCTCTACACCAACAATCACCCACCGCCACTTATTGTTTTGCGAGCCTGCGAATCGCTTCAGGCTTCGGGGTGTCACAGTTTTTGTAAGCCATCACACAAGCCTATACACCTAAACAAAACCAGCGCCACCCCTCGTGTAGTTCACCGTCCTATCCTCGCATACTCCGGTAAGCCGTCTCCTACAGAGGTCACCAGATAGCCTCCGACAAGCTCCAACTATAGCTCTGGATTCCCCCCTTCGCTCAACTCGCAGTTCGGCTCGCGCCCACAAAAAAAGGAAAAACTGCGTCAAGCTTGTTTTTCCTTTTTTCCTCCCATCACTGGCTCAAGGCTGTTTTTCCTGTGACTTTCGTTTACTTAATCCCACTTGTTTCTATATCAATCGGATCATGAACAAGTAATGTAATAAATTAGACCCCATCAATTACTAACGTGTTCAAATCGAAAAGATAATTCAGCATCAATTATATATCGTGAAGAAATGTGGTTGTCCAGCCCGTGTTTTTCAATTGATGTAGAATACATTTATTATTCATTATGTTTCTTGCAATAAGATTCGACTTCAGATGAAACCCATTCTTCTTTAATAAAAGTGAATTCTTTAATAAAGTTTGACTCGACAAAATCGAGAAGAGCAACAATTATTTCAGCAACTAAGCTAATAGCTAACTTAGTTGTGGCAAAGTGGCAAGGTTTACCAATTTCAAACTTGTATTCTTTTTTCCTATAAACAATAACCTGATCTTGATTACTTTTATGAAAGTAAATTGCATTGTTATGCATAGAGTTACGAATGTTCCTAAACAAATCGAATAGAACTTCGTGTTTTTGTAGTTCAGCTTTCTTTAAAAGTGAAGAATAAATTGATTTGAACTCAGATGTGCCATTATTACATGACTCAGGTTGAACCTCTCTAGAAATAACTCTCAAAGAGCTCTCAATACAATAGGTGAAATTTTGGACTAATCCAATTCCAATATAATATTCATATTGGAGAATTTTTCCTTCCATGTCTTTATCATCTGGGACATAAAAGGCGTTTTCTAGCCACCAATCTTTCTTGACCAAATATTTGTCTAGTAAAAAGAAATTGATTGTAACAGGCTCTAAAGAATTGATAATCTTATTGAACATTGTAAAACGCGCATCATTTGATTTCCACTCATATTTCTCTTTTAAATTGGTTTTAATTTCATGAGTTAATGTATAAAGTTCTTGTACAGTCGTACCTAATTCTTCTCTTGTCATAATGTCCAATTATTGTCCTACGCAGATCATGTATACTAGTCTTGTTGATATATGCTCAAAATGTACTCATATCATCTCAATAAACCCTGTAATAAGTTCACTCCAGATACTTGTACCTATCTCTTTGTAAAGCAAAAATGCCCTCTAGGCCTCACCTCGCTAGTAGGCGGGCGTCCTTCGATTGAATATTTAATAGTGATTTAACAAGAACTCTTCAATTTACGCCAGTTGGTGGCTCAAGTCTGTTTTTCCTTGTCCTTTGCCACACCCATCCAATTCTGAATAAACTCGATTGCATAACCTGCCTCCTTTTTAGAGTGAACCGATTCAAGATGAACGGCTGAATTTCTAAGTGCCAAAAGACCATCTAAATATGGTATATCTGTTTCTAGCAATACTCCATGCTTCAATGCTAGGGCTCGCATCTGTATATAATATGAGGAACCAACCCATATTTCCCTCTCTAATAACAACCTTTTGATTCTTACTTCAACCACATCAATGGTACTTATAACTGCATGAGAATAGTACTCTGTTTCATAGAACTTGAGTACATCTTCGAAAACTTTCATCTCTTGAAGCTTGAGCATTTCAATTTCTTTTTCTCGCATGCGATTCCCATACATTCTCGAAAAAACAATAATGATTAATAATAGCAACAACATTAGTAAACCGCCAATCACCACTATTACAATAAGGGCATTTTTCTTCGATAAACTAGAGAAAACACCAAGCCAATGAACACCATATAATATTGATAATATCAATGGGGAACACAATACAATTACAAAAGTATAAACCCCTAACGAGTGAATCCAACTAAAAATTCTAAACGAACCATAATCTGTATTTTGAACAATATTTACTATTACAAATGAATATAGACTTAGACTGAGGGTTGCAACAGTAATAAGGTAAAATTGATCAATAGTAATACTCATGTGAGCAATTTGCAAAGAAAAGCTAGCAAAACTATCCCTAACATTGCTCACCAAAATCATCAGCGTTATCAGTCCAAGAACTGCGGACAATTTAGTATCGATTCCTTTAATTCCCATTCTTAACTATATTAAATTGCCCTACACAAATTCAAGAATTCACCTTGACCCCTGCTGTTTTATACAAATTTATCATACAGGAAAAAGAATAACAGATAATAAGCAATTACTGACGAAAATATTTTAGACCAGTATAAAAGGTGAATAATTCCAGGTAATATCCAAGGTGCTTTGATATCCTCATCCGCTGCAATTTTCTCTTTTTTAATCTGCCATTCTTTGAAACGATAAAATATCCACCATATCAGGCCGCCGATTATATATTGCATCAAATCGAAGAACAATGCAGTAAGCAGCCATGTTAAAGGAAGAACTAAACCATATGGAATACTAGCTCCCTGTTCCGTGGTAACTTTAAATATCCAAATTACACCTATTCCCCCTAGAACTAAACTTCTATTTATTTCACTAGCCTTGCCAGTAAAATATTCATAGTCTTTTCGATAGTCATCGATTGTTTTCTTATTTACTTCTTGGTCCCCCATCTCCTGTTCCTCCATCCTTTTTAGAATATCGACCCTTTTGTTCCTTCAAAACCTTTTTGGTTGAAGTTGATTTTTTTGGTTTTACCTTTGTTGTAGTCGATTTTTTCGGTGTTTTAGCCATTCTGTTTAAATTTTAAATCATTAATATAGTGACAAGTACTGTGGATTAAGCAACCTTACTTATTTTCAGGTATTTATACCTAGTCAACCTTATCTTTTTCACGTATTTATACCTACTCACCCTCCCTTTGCGAAAATCAAATCTAGTCCAAAGCGTCTTGCTGCCCAAGGTCAAGCCCTAAAGGGTTATGAAAGAAATTTTTGAAGCAGTTGTAATTTCCAATCTGCTTCAATCTATTGCAATTCTCCTAGCATTACACCTTCTGTAGTGAAGCAAAATTTTCTTCCAGAAACCTTGTTCATCTTTACCGCTTTCGCACTCTGGTTGCTTATGCAAAGTAAAGCCTGCGTTTCTGCGTGGGATAATAATCACATAAAACAAAACCAAGATGAGGTATTTTAAAAAGCAATCACAATTCCCGTATGGTATCAACTCTGCCGTAATTAAGAAACAAATCAGTCTAATTCCATTCTACAAGCAAGTCGTATTGCTACGGTATTTTAGAATCAAAGCATTCAATGCCCCCATGCTTAGTAACCAACGCCAAATGTATATCAGTCTGTACCAGTGGTGTAAGCTAAACTTGAAAAAGGATTAGTTCTGAGCACTGAAGAAATCTATGCCGCGAATGGGGAAGAGGTAGCTCAGAAAACGAATACCCTGTTGTTTTTTATATATTCGGATGGTTCGGTAGAGAAGAAATATATGGTTGAGTAAAGGTTTCATGAAGTTGAAATCAAAAACCCTCCTTTACGATCACAATTATTGTTACTATCTTAGCTGTAAACCAAGGGTCTCATGAAGCATAAAACACTTTTGACGATAGTATTTTCCTATTGCGCTCTAGCATGTTCATCACAAATTTCTTTTAGAGAACAATCTATTCCAAATTATTGGGCAGATTTTGATGGCCTTTACGAGACAACCACATCAGTTGCTGACATTAACGGCAATGGTTTTTTTGATGTTCTGCTAAGTGGACGGACCTCTGTACAGAGTCAAGATAGGTCAGATATCTACTACAACGACAATGGCATTTTTAACCCTGCAATTTACTCAGTTACAGGTTTTTATAATGGAGATTCAGATTTTGCTGATATTGATGGAGATGGAGATCAAGATTTAATAATAACAGGGAATCACGAAGGCGCTAGAACGACCAAACTGTATACGAATGATGGAAGTGGTCTGTTTACTCATGTGCAAAACACTCCATTCGTTGATCTTTATTTTAGTAGTGTTGAGTTTTTTGATAAAGACGGGGATGGAGATCAGGATGTTATAATTTGCGGTAACGGAACGCCCTTCGCAGCAACTGGGCCTATGACTGAATTGTTTGAAAATGATGGTCAAGGAAATTTCACCTTGGTAAATTCAACCAATTACGCAAATTCACCTTTTATAGAAATGGAAGATGGTACTATTTCAGTTGGAGATGTAGATAATGATGGAGATCAGGATGTTTTATTCGTGCGCGGAGAGGCTATACTCTATTTGAATGATGGTTTGGGGAATTTCACCGAATCATATAATCCTGCCATAGCTTCTTTGACTGGAGCTAAATATGGTTATATAGAGGATATTGACGGGGATTCTTTTTGTGAAATTATTACCACTGGTAATTATGAGACGCACCTATTTCTAAATGCAGGTGGAACTCTGTTGTATGAAGCTCCTTCAACGGCATTTTCTGATTACGGAGGTATTGCTGATTTCTCGGATATTGATAATGATGGAGACATTGACATGCTAATTTCAAATGGAACTTATTTAAAACAATTCAATAATATAGGCAACGGGCAATATGTAGAAGTACAAAACAACAACTTGATTGTATTGATTTCTGGCGACATTAAGTTTGTTGATATTAATAATGATTCTTATGAGGATGTTATTATCTCTGGACGAACAGATTCATACGAACTCTACTCAGAAGTCTACTACAATAATGGAAATGGCGAATTTGTGCCAATGAATTATACTGCTTTTCCTATTTTTAGCCATGGAGTTACCGCTATGGCTGACATAGACAATGATAGTGATGCTGATATTCTTTTTCCAAATGGTATTTTGTTTGAAAATGTAGGAAATGAACTTTTTATAGAAGCTAATGGTTACCCCTCTGAAGATTTATGGGTTAATGTTGGAAATTCCTATTCGATAGAATTTGCGGATGTAAACAACGATTCAAGTCCAGATGTCATGGTTGCAGGAATAGGTAATATTGGTACTGGTGGTCCCTTTCTTTATATGAATGATGGAAATGGGAATTATACTGAATCCTTGACGTCTTCTTTTCCTACCCTTTCAGGAACGGCAATAGCTTTTGCCGATATCGACAATGACAATGATCAAGATGCGATTGTCACAGGCATGGATGGGGTTATAGGCTCAACAAATCTATATCTGAATGATGGTTTAGGAAATTTCACCACGGATCAGAACGTTTTTCAAGGAGTATGCAGTGGTGATGTTAAATTTGGAGATGTAGATAATGATGGGGATCAGGACCTCTTAATAAGCGGGGAATCAGCAAGCTCATTTTTTGAACCTTTTTTCACCCTATTGTATATAAACGATGGCAACGGATCCTTTCAGGTATCGACATCAATTTTTGAAAACGTAGTTAATTCTTCTCTGGATTTTGGAGATATTGACAGCGATGGAGATTTAGATATTCTTATCCTAGGTACAAGAAGTAGTTGTACTGAAAACGGGGCAACGATATTCAAGTTATATGAAAACAATGGATTTGGAGACTTTACAGAATATGATGCCTTTCAACCCCTTTACGGCGGCACAACAGAATTTTGCGATGTTGATAATGATGGCGATCCTGATATAATGGTGATTGGGAGTGTAAACGGATCTTCCAGTTCTGCCATTACGGTATTATTTGAGAATGATGGATTTGGACAATTTAACATTGTAAATGGCCTTCCTTTTATAGGTTTTTACAATGGCGATATTACTTTTGGAGATGTTGATAATGACGGCGATCAGGATGTTTTGTTGTCAAGTGGCAACGATACTAAATTATACATTAATGAACATTTTGTTGGAGTTGAGACTATGGAAGAGCTTAGTTCTGAAGTTACTTTCTTTCCAAATCCAACATCTGGTAGAATTTATATAAAGATGGATCAACAAAATACTCAAGCGAGAATTAATGTGATTTCATCCAATGGTGTGCAATTGTTTGATGATGCTATCTATGTACAGGATGGTGATTATTTTAACTTGGAAGGAGAGAGTGGAGTTTATTTTATTGAAGTAATCAATGCTGATTACAGGTCCATTCACCGCGTTATTAAATATTAACGGCTTTAATTAAACTCTCTTTGTAAAGTAAACAAAAACGCCCACTACCTTGCGATAATGAGCGTTCTCTCTAACCTAAAACAACTACTCTAGTTACTTCGCTTACGAAGTTTCTTCTTGATCCACTTAAGGATACTACTCACTCCAAAACTTACCAACGCTCCAAGAGCAGCCAACACGATAGTCTTTACAATGTCGCCTACATCAATTGTTGCAGCCACTGAAAAAAGTGTTCCTGTAATCGTCCCTAGAACTGTAGTATGGTCGTAGTGATGAGTCATAGTTTTATTCTTCGCAGCTCACAGGTTGCACGTAGCATGCATCCATTTTGAATTGCAGATTAATTTCAGTGAGTTCAAAATCTTCTGTTAAAGTTTCTACAACTTCAACATCTACCAAGTTCACCTTCGCAGAAAGTTCAGATCCTGCCTTAAAACTTCGAGATTTCTTTGATTTCACATTTAATACTAATTCGCTGTTTGTACAGCTGTTATTTCCATTTTCCATTTTTTTTCTAAATATGTCCCGCCTGATTGCCAGACGGGACGGGTTAATTATTACTCGATTATTCGAGTTACTTAATCATAGGTGTCATCACACCCATCGCTTCCAGGGTATCCACCTTCTTCGTCATCACACGGTTCGTCGTTATCATCAACAATAGCCGCTTGGCTCATTGCTGTTGCCACGGCTCCTCCCACGGTTAGTACTCCCGCAAGGGAAACTATAGCCGCTGGAAGTGCAATTGGCGCTGCTAACAAAGTTGCCCCTGCTGCCGCAATTACCATTCCCGCTATGCGTAACTTCTTAAAGAACGGTGGTGTGTCTTGTCCACATCTTTGGAAGAAAGACTTCAACTTGTCCTTGAACTGTCCACGCTTCTTTTCTTTGCGCTTACGTTCCTTTCTTTTCAAATCATTCATAATTCTAAGATTACTGGACTTCAACAATACTCAGCGCATTATACGATCCATTCTTCAGTGTGTACTGGTTTCCATTTACCTCCTGAAAGAACTCAATCATTAGAAGGAAAACATCATTTCCAGTGCCTGTAGCAACTGCCGCCGGTGTCAGAATTACATCAGTCAGTGTAGCGTCTATCGATAGATTGACCACATTGCTTTGTTGTACATCAGTTTCACCAGTTGCAAAATCAATTTTTGCCCAAGCTCCTCTCAATGCAATATGCGTAGCTCCAGGAGTCGCACTTATTTCATTAATTGGAACAAGTCCCGTTAACGTAATCACGCCAGTAGCGGGATCAACGTTGTAAGGGTTAAACAAAATCGATCCAAGAATAGCCTTGTCATTAAAATTGAAACCATTTAATAATGCTTTCGCTTCTGATGTAACCATCCCTGTACCAACAGTTCTTTGCCCTCTCTCACTAGTTGCGTCCAAATTCTTAATTTGAGTCATCAACTTCGTTAAACGAGAAGTCACACGGCCATCCGAAGCATTTTGCATCATCGTTCTGATTGCATCACGTAAGAGTTTTCCAGATTTCGCAGAAGTTCCGAATTCCATGCCGTTTTCACGTGTACGCTCAAACGCCGGATCATTCTTTATTCTGTCTGCTTCAACTCCGCTTTTCTCTTTCGCTAGGTAACCATCTTGCGTTTTGTAAAACGTAATACCTCCGATAGTTCCATCCAACTTGATTATGCCTTTTTGTCTTGCCATTTTTTTTGTTGTTATCCATTAAAGGTGAGTTTCTAGGTCCACCATTTAACCTGACGTCACAGCAAACAAATGACATTGAATTGAGAGTCCCAAATTCCAGCTTCCGTATTAAAAACTTTGTGCCTTTTTGTACAGAATTTGCACGTACAACCACCCTGAATGGATCGTATTTTTGTAATAACTCCTGTATAGTTTAAGTATGGCTAATGTATGGGGAGTGTATAAGAGAAAGCATCGCTTTCGAAGAACAAACGGTAGAGCAGTGAAACGAGTAGTAATTTATCCTAAGGACATAATGATCATCACAGGGAAGAGTGAACGCTATTCTCGTTACCTCATCAAGCGCATCAAAAAACACTTAAACAAACAGGATCACCAGATCGTATCTATCAATGAATTCTGTTCCTATATGGGGCTTAAAATAGATGAGGTAGAGCCGTTGATTCTTTAGGTCACTCAGTCCCGTTTGATTCAGGTGCTGTATTTATTAGAATTACAGAAAATTACCGCTTTAAGGTTTCTTTGATTATTAGCTACACTTGGAATTGTTGCTTACAGGATTTACATACAAGATGTCGCTATTAAATTGGCAATTAAATCTGGCGGAGGCTGGTATGATGGAATTATTCGTTAAATTGTTAGAATTAATTGCGTACGTATGTCTAAAATCTTTATCGTCACCTTTTTATTTATCTCATCAATTTCTCATTCACAAAACGAATGGCATTATACATTTCCGTCTTCAGAGCACAGTAGTTACCGGTCAATTGAAACGGATAATAATGGTAACATACTTGTTGGAGGTTCTTTTAAAGGTGAAGTGATTTTTGATTCAAGTGTAACTACACCAGAAAACTCTGTTAATAACACTGACGACTGTTTATTGCAAAAATTTGACTCTGCAGGAAACTTACTTTGGACCAATACATGGGGTGGTGTAGGATTGGACGCTGTCACTTGGGTAGAATGTGACACCTCAAATAATATTTATGCCTTTGGGGTATTCAGCGATACTGTTGACTTGGATCCTGGAATAAATACGGTTATAGTCGGATCTGATCCTAACGGAACTTGGGGAAGTTTTATTTCGAAATTTGATCCTCAGGGGAATTTAATTTGGGTTAAGACTTTTGAGAATATAAGAATTGAAAAAGGTGCGGTTCAGATTGAAAATGATCAAATAATAGCCATAGGCTCTTTTAGAAACACTGCAGACTTTGATCCAGGCGCATCGTTGTCTGAACTTTCCACTGTGCAATACTCAGCGGAGTCATTTGTTCTGAAGTTAAACATGAGCGGAGATTTTATGTGGGTAAAACATATTACAAATAATGCGTTCACCTATTTGCGCGAGGACTTGTCAGTTGACAATGAGGGTAATGCGTACGTATGCCTTAGTTTTAATAATACAATAGAACATTCTCCTTTTAATCAAGGAAACACTTTTATAGGACTTGGACAATTTAGTTCTGATACAGATGGTATTATTATTAAGTATAGCCCAGCGGGAGTGCATCTTTTTTCCATGCATGTGTCATCAATCGGACGTGTTAGTCTTAATAATATTGCTGTTGACTATAATAATGGTCTATACATCTCCGGCAGGCTCGGTGATGTTTTAGATGTGGGTTTTGGTGCAAATCAGTATACATTCCCTAGTGTTAATGGCTATAGGATGTTTCTAATGAAGTTAGACTCTTTAAACGGAATTGAATGGGTTAACGACTATGAAAGCAATGATAATCATTCAATTCTTGACATTGAAATAGATAGTAATTTTCTTTATTCATCGGGTTGGATAATTGACACCTTATATATTAGCAATAATACGGTAGCTACACATTATAATGATGGAGCCTATGCCGCTATTTATGACCTGAATGGAGAACTTCAGTGGATTAAAAGTTTATCAGGGCCATGGGGCTTCGCAAATGCAATTGATTATGATAATTTCGGGAATATTGCTATTGCTGGAGTATTCAATCAATCAATTAATCTTGAGTTTTCTGGAAACTCTTCAATTTATACAACCAATGGAACAAATGATTGTTTTATAAAAACAATGGAAAACTGCCAAGTGTCTGATCATTTTATAATTGAATCTAATGGTATTTTACAGTCAAGCGGGGATTCTGGTCAATATCAGTGGATTAACTGTGACAGTGGGGTTTTTATGGTAGGAGAAACGAATTCAAATTTTACTCCTTTGAGTAATGGGAGTTACTCTGTTCAAATTGAACAAAATGGATGTCAATCAACCTCAGAGTGTTTTGATTTTGGAACTTTTGGCATATCTGAGTTTACTAATTATCAGTTAAGAGTATTTCCTAATCCTAACTCAGGAGAATTTATTGTTGAATTTAATTCTCCTATAGGAGAAGTCCCTTATATAATCTATAATATTTTTGGTAAAATTGTATCTGAGGGACAATTAGTAGAGCAATCACAAAAAATTCAATTGACACATACCCCCAAGGGGGTTTACTTTTTTAAAACGGATGATGGATCAAACCCTATCAAACTAATCATCGATTGACTAGAAGTGTTAAGTATTACTGATGAATAATTTATTCTATTTTCTTTCCGTTTGAAAATCAATTCACTATCTTTAATTAAGTAATCGTTCTTTACAATTGGAAGTAAAATAGTATAGATTTTTTGTCACCTATTTTGTCACCTAAAATTCACGTAACTCCACAGCACTTATATAATAAGGGTTTGTGAAAATTGATATGATCCCAGCCGGATCACAAAGAGCTTCAACATTTGTTGGAGCTCTTTTATTTCTCCTCATTTAACATTGTTATTTACAGGCTCTCTCTATGACTAGGTCTACCTCGGCTTTTCGGTCTCTTGACCGAGCCTCGTCTTCGAATACTATGCATCCTCTGGTTCAAGCCCCAGCTGGATCAAAAAAAGAAAGCTGACACGAAAACCGGTTTTTTTTTGTAGTCATTTCGGGCGCGAATTTATATCAAGTGGAGTACAACTGAATTGAGGTAAACCACAACGGGATCACAAAATGGGACAGATAAGACATATTTTAACTCTGTCCCTTTTTGTTCAGGGTATCAACTGAAATTACATTCAGAGTAGTGATTACACCTAGTTTTACTGGGATGTCCTACTGAAAAACTGTATTTTTAGCAGATGATAATAGAACGATCTATGTCTATTCCAAGCGTAAAGGTTTTCTGTATATTATTTAACCTTTTTCTGGGAATCCAATCTTTTGCACAGCTCCCCTGTGGACAAAACATTGACTTCAATACTTGGAGTCAAGAAGGGGAGTCAACGAGTGGGATTTGGGATATCACGAATGGAGGTAGTAGCGTTGAACAAAACCTAAATGGCACTGCCACCTGGTTTGTAAGTCCAAATGATTTTTTCAACGTCCTTATTCAAGGTTCTATTCAGGTGAATACTTCTAGCGATGACGATTTAGTTGGTTTTGTTTTTGGATATCAAAATCCCATTGGCCCCCTGACAGCCCCTTCAAGTACTTATGTTAAATCCTATTTCTTTGACTGGAAACAAGGTACTCAAACGTTTGTTGGTATGAGTACGAATGAAGGGTTTGCACTTTATGAAATGGACGGTTTTTTTGATTTCACCAATATCGTTACAGCACCTGGGGGGTCAGTATATCCTGAATTTTGGGAACGCATAAACTCACCCATCATGACAGTAATAGATACGGACTATGGCAACAATGGTTGGAATGATTATCAACAGTATGACTTTCAATTAAAATATACAGCAGATTCCATTGTGATCTGGATTGATGGCGCAATAATATTTGAAGAGTCTGGATGTTATGAACCAGGGAAGTTTGGGTTTTATAATCATTCACAAGACGCAGTTATCTACTCTAATTTTACGTACGATTTCGAATATGACTTCAGTTCAGATTCACTATTGTGTGTGAATGACACCGCATTCTTCGAAATTGGTTCTGGATGCTCAAATTATTTCCCACCATCGAACACGTTTAATTGGGAATTTGGAGACAACGTTACAGCGACTGGAATTGACCCTTCACATGTTTATTCAACCCCTAGTACATACAATGTTGAATTAATTACATCCGATCCTTTTGGCTGCGTTGATACTACTTTTCAAACCATTCAAGTCTTGCAATACCCAACTCCTAGTGCAGGAATTGATGACACCTCTTGTTTCTTGTCATATAACCTTTCAGCTTCCCCTAATATAGGAAGCTGGAGTGGTCCAGCCGGTGCTGTTTTTTCATCTTTGAATTCGGCAAATACTACTGTTAATGTTAATTCATCGGGGTTCTACACTTTTTACTGGGAAGCGACAAATGCTGCTGGATGTAGCGCGGTTGACAGTGTTTCCATTCTTTTTAATGAGCATTCACTTTCAGCTATTATAACTGAGCCAACATGCAATGGAGGCTCTAATGGAGGAATTCTATTGACCATTCAAGGTGGAGCCCCTCCACTTTCTTATCAATGGAGTACAAATGTTAACAGCCAAACAACAAATTCAGCCGTTAACCTTCCTTCAGATTCCTACTCTGTTTCAATAACTGATAATTATGGATGTGTGATTGATTCGACCTTTAATCTGAGTGAACCTTCAGAATTTAATTCTTTGATAACAGTGGTTTCTTCAGACTGTGATTCTGCCAACGGATCTGCTTCAATTTTAAATGTAATTGGAGGGACTGGGCCTTATCTGTTTGATTGGGGTAATGGTCCAACATCAAACAATAGCAATCAAAACTTGTCGGGCGGAACTAATAGCTTGACTATAATTGATTCCGAGGGTTGTGATTCTCTATTAAACTTCACAATTCCGACTAATCCCTTTAGCGCACTAATAGATAGTATTTCTAATATTACATGTTATGGAGCAAACGATGGAATAGCATCTGTATCGGGACCAAGTTCTCAACAAAATTATTTCTTTCAATGGAGTATTTCTAGTGGCAATCAGACAACTTCAACTGTAACTAATTTGAGCGCTGGATCACATGCTGTCATTGTTACAACTGGTACAGGATGTATTGATACGCTTAATCTCTCCATCACTGAACCAACAGAACTTCTAATTACTCAAATAACAGATGTATCTGGATGTATTGGAGATACTGTCTTATTATTTGCTAATGTAGTTGGCGGGACTCCTCCCTACACTTATCTCTGGGGGAATGGTATAGGTTCAATTCAGAGCCCTGGGATTGTTATAAGTCAATCAGAACAGATAGCAGTTACAATAACGGACGTCAATGGATGCGTTGTGAGTGACACAGCATTCGTTAATGCTCTAGGAAGTCCTGTTGCGAGTTTTCTTGTGGATTCAAATGTTTCCTGCCTACGTCCGGCTCACATATTTACTTTTTACAACGCTTCAGCACCTCAAGGCTTATCAACAATTTGGGATTTTGGTGATCAGTCATTTGGGAGTGGTGACACAGTAGCCCACACGTATTCTACTTCTGGAGTTTACTCGGTAAATCTAACTATCAGTAATGGTTCTGGTTGCTTCGATAGTTACACTGAAATCAACCTGATAACTATATTCCCTAACCCAATAGCTGAGTTCTCGTTTACACCATCTCAAGTTACAACTTTCAATTCAACTATTGATTTTATTGATCTTTCGTATGATAACGTTCACAATTGGAATTGGGAATTTGGAGATTTTGGATCAAGTAATGATCAAAACCCCACCTTTTCTTTCCCGCAATTAGCTGGCACACATATTATCACTTTAAAAGTAGAGAATATTTATGGCTGTATTGATAGCACTTCGAAGCAAATCATCATTCATGATGATATAAATTTATATGTGCCTAATACATTTACACCCGACGGAGATGAATTCAACCAAAATTGGATGATATATGCCAGTGGAATAGATCTATTCGATTTTGAAGTCATCATTTACAATAGATGGGGAGAACAAATTTGGAAGTCGAATGACATTAGTATTCCGTGGGATGGAACCTTTAATGGTTTTTTAGTACCTGATGGTGTTTATACTTGGGTTATTAAAACAAAAAGTATTTCAACAGATGAGAAACTCGAATTCATAGGACATATTAACATTTTAAGGTAGTCGTTTCAAAAATTGCGTAATTTCCTTTTCTGTATTATTATTCTATAAGAGAAGCCTACTAAACTCTCAATTACAGGCATAGTTGAGAGATCAACACGAAAGCAAAAAAACTTCCATGACCTAAAGAACTCATTTTTTGATAAAAAACGATTACATTTACTGAGATGGTCCTTTACGTGATCAAAGGCAATTAACAATGAAAAACTCTATTATGAAAAACTCTCTTCTTATAGTGATCTTAATGATATTCGGAACCGCAAACGCACAAAACAGTGTCAATTCAGTAGAGTTTGATGGAGTAGATGGCTATATTGACTATGGCAATTCAGCGATAATCTCAACATTTCCTATTACAGTCCAGGCTGACGTTAAATTACCCGTTGGATATCCCTCTCTACAGAAATTTGGAATTTTTAGATCAGACGATACCAATGGCCCTTACGCAGGTTTTTGGTGTCAAATTTACCCAAATGAGATTGAAATTGGTTATGGAGATGGTAACTGTGAAAACGGGAGTTGCAGAAGATCAAAACATGCCCCGCATTCAATTTCAGAAGATACGTGGGTTAATATTGCATGTGTTTTTAATGGACCTACTGACATGACAGTTTATATTGATGGAGTTGATGTTGGTGGAACTTACTCAGGAACAGGTGGAACTTACAGTCCAACAAATGGAGGAAACGCTTATTCAGCTCTTGCCATTACTTCAAGTGTAACTACTTATTCAATTGGTAAGTTGGACAACTTATCTACTTGGAGTATTGAGTTAAGTCAATCTGAAATTTCACAATATATTGTTTGCCCACCGGTAGGAACAGAAACGGGAATTGAAGGATTTTGGAATTTTGAAGAAGCAATGGGAACAATTGCGGAAGATCTAACTACAAACAATAATGATGGCGCTCTAATAGGGGGGGCAACTTGGAGTACCGACGTACCAACGAATAACTGTAACTTAACTATTAATGAACTTGGTTACGATACAGATAAAAAGCTTGAAAAAATTGTTGATATGATGGGAAGAGAAACTAAGCTTGTAAAAAACACACCATTGATTTATATATATAGTGACGGGAGCACCAAGAAAATATTCATCACTGAGTAAATCATCGATAATTATTATACTAAGCTAGTTGCAGTTCTTGTTTCACTTTCGTTCTTGTAAGAGGAACGTTTTTTTTATACCTCTCAGTTACTTTCGTCCAAGACCTGAACTGAATTAACATCCACCTCTCCTAAGAATTTCTTACCTTTCATCTATGAGACGCGTCATCCTTATCGGATTCATGGGGAGTGGAAAAACTACACTGGGCAAGGAATTGGCCACGCGTATGAACATACCCTTCTTTGATTCTGATGAGGAGATTGAACGTGCACACTTAAAAACAGTAGGAGAAATCTTCGGAACCTACGGTGAATCGCGCTTTCGTGAAATGGAAACAGGTTTTATTGACGCGATGCACGAAGAGGATGAGTTCATATTGTCTACCGGAGGAGGAATGCCGTGTTTTGACAAGAACATGGAAGATCTCAATAAATTAGGCACGACTTTTTACCTTGAGCGTTCACCCAAAGAGCTTGCACATCGTCTGCGTCATGCTAAAACTCAGCGTCCATTGATCAGTGGGTTATCTGACGAAGATTTGGTAACCTTCATTGAAGACAAGCTCTCAGAGAGAGAAGAATATTACAAACGTGCGAATTTTGTTCTGACGCGTGAAGAACAAAAAGTAACAGAAATAGAACGGTTGATTAATCTTCTCGAGAACCCAGACCAAAAAAGCTAACGTGTCCATCTTCGTCGCGCCCGTTTTTAAGCAG
The DNA here is from genome assembly GCA_033791225.1 of Crocinitomicaceae bacterium. Taxonomy (GTDB): domain Bacteria; phylum Bacteroidota; class Bacteroidia; order Flavobacteriales_D; family Crocinitomicaceae; genus UBA4466. Next base: position 434,600 of record JASJHD010000012.1, on the reverse strand, counting down.
GTAGGAGTGGAGTAGTGTGCTAACTATTATTATCAATAGAGCAACTTTGTCATAAGCAGTAGTGTCTTCCATAAAATATCGGAATCCGATGTAGAATATGCTCATCCCAATGTAGAAGACTGTTGCTCCCAAAATAAGGTATACGAAGGTTTTAAGTTTGCGGTAAAGAAAGATCAGTCCAACAAACATGACGATCCAGCAAATGACGGATATTGCGTGATAGGTAATTAAACGTGAAAGGAATTCCCCACTTTCAAAACCGAGTTCTGCCCCCCGTGCTTCTACAATGGCCTCAATAGGCAAACCTTTTTGCTGCATGAATAAATCTCTGGAGGTCAAAGTGGCGTAACTTAAGATATGCCAAATAATGAAGGTCGTCCAAAGTACCGAGTTAATATAAAACGTGATGCGCGTGAACATATCAGGCGTACGTTTTCCAAAGATTAAGTTTCTGAATTGACGTAAAAAAGGAACAGGACTTTGAAATTTCGTGGCAGAGTTATCCTTTGAATCCGTGGATTTTTCTTCTGTTTCTATCAATTCGTTATCATCGAACTCTTCTTCTTCCATAGCTTAGTCGACAATCACGACCATGTATTTCGATATTTTCCAGAATTCCGATGCATCCTTGATTTGAATTAACGTACGCTCTCCTTCTTCAATAAAAGTATAAGAAGATTGAGGGTGATAAGTAATCAAACGTAAATCTGTTCCTTCAACGTAAATGCTCTTTTGTCTGGTAGCATTGGCTTTCGTGAAATAGTCATTGTTCAAGTCTTCCCTCAACTCAGTTTTTCTGCCAATTCCAAGAAATCCATTTTTCTTCTCAATAACACCGCCTTCAATCAATTCATCTTCTGAGCCGTACGCATAATAAACGCTATTCAATTCATCAGTAATTTGATCTACCAAGACAGCTTGTTCTTGGTAAGCATCGAATAAAACTGAGTATTCTCTATCCAAGTTATCCAACTCAGATTGAAGCATAGAGATTTGCTCATCCTTCCACTGAATGTCCTTCATCAAGCTCTCAATCATGATCTCCAATTCGGCGATCTTAATGCCATTATTCTCCACCTGATCCTGCATGCGCTTTAACTTAGAAGCATTTTCTTCACGTAAAAAATTGATGTGTTGAATCTCTTGTAAAATCCATTGTTTGTCATCTGGAGAAATTTCAGCATTGTCAGAAATTGCACGAATCTCATCCTTACGAATTCCAATTGCTTCAAGATTTCCTTTTATTTCATTGAAGAATGCAAGAGATTCATTAATGACAGAATCCTTCTGTGCATTGTCTTGTTCCAATTGTTGAACTTGATTTTGTAAATCAACAAGATCTGTAGAATCAGAATTTCCTTGAGTACCGGGTTCGTCTTGAACACAGCTAAAAAGAATTAGACTTAAGAATAGTACACTGAGAATTTTAGGCATCTTTTTTGTTTTAAATGTGCGTCTCAAAAATTGGTGAGAACGGATTTTCTCTTACAAAGATAACCGCTTAGAGCAGCTCTCCACCCTTTCCTCACGAAAACCTATAACCGAGGCTTGGATTTTTTTAACTTTAACGAAAATACAAATTTATGCTTAAATATATAATCGCTGTATGCCTTTCTGTTGGTGGATTTTTCGCCATGGCACAAAGTATCAACTACAATCTTGAAATGCCCAAGCCACAAAATCACTACTACCATGTGGAAATGGAGATCAATGATTTTGCAGAGAAAGAATTGATTGTAAAAATGCCTATTTGGGCTCCTGGCTCTTATTTAGCACGTGAATTTGCAAAGAATGTAAACCTTGTGAAAGCATTTGATGGAAAAGGAAATGAACTTGAGGTGAAAAAAATCAACAAGAATTCATGGAAGATTTTCAAAGGGAATGCGCAAAAAGTATCTGTTAAGTATGAGGTGTATGCCTTTGAATTATCTGTACGTACTAGTTTCTTAGATCTATCTCACGGTTTCGTAAGTGGTTCTGGTGTATTTATGTATGTTGACGAATTGAAAGATAAGCCTGGAACTGTAACAGTATTTCCTCACAAAGATTTTAAAGTGATCACAACTGCCTTGAAGGAATCTGGAGAAGATGCTGTCGGCGACGGAGGAACACAATATGATTTTACGAATTATGATCATTTGGTAGATTGTCCTTTTGAAATTGGAAATCAAGAAGTATTCTACTTTGATGCCGCAGGAGTAAGACATAAAGTTGCGATGTACAGTTTCGGCAATTACGACATTCCAACTTTGAAAAGAGATATGGCGAAGGTTGTTGAAGCAGCAACAGGTGTATTTGGACAGAACCCGAACAAGGATTATACGTTCATTATTCACAATGTTGTAGATGCACAAGGAGGATTGGAGCATGTAAACTCTACAGTATTAAGTGTTAATCGCTGGACGTATTCTGGTGATGACTATGTTGGCTTCTTAAAATTAGTGGCCCACGAATATTTCCACTTATGGAATGTTAAACGTATTCGACCAATAGAATTGGGACCTTTTAATTACGATGAAGAAAATTACACTTCGTTGCTATGGGTAATGGAAGGCTTCACATCGTATTACGAGAAGATGATATTATTGAGAGCTGGCTTCTACACTAAAAAGCAATTATTGAGCTCAATGTTTAGCAGCCTGAATTACGTAGAAGGATCAGTTGGGAGTCGTGTACAACCTGTTGCACATGCAAGTTTTGATGCATGGATCAAGGCATACCGCCCAAATGAGAATAGTTCAAATACAACGATGTCTTACTATTCTAGAGGATCTGTTATTGCCATGATGTTGGATGCTAAAATCATTAAGAAATACAAAGGAAAGAAGGGCTTGGATGATTTCATGCAACACATCTACAAAACGTACTACGAAAAGTTAAACCGCGGTTTCTCTGAAGATGAATTTAAGAATGAACTTTCAAAGTTCTTGGGTGAAAACATGGATGATTTCTATGCGAAGTACATTAACGGAACTGAGATTCCTGATTACGATGCCGTATTCTCACCATTAGGAGTGAGTGTAAAGTATGTGGGTGTTTCTAAACCAGATATTGGAATTTCGATGAAAGATTCAGGCGGAAAGACAATTGTTACAAGGATTCGAAGTAATTCTGCCGCAGAGGACGCGGGAATTAGCGTGAATGATGAGTTGATTGGCTGTAACGGGATTCGTGCTGATAAACATTCGTTAGAAGCTTATTTTGAAAATTTGAGTAGCGGTGAACTAATGGAGATTTTGTACGCACGCGACGATCAATTGTATTCAACAGAACTTATTGTGACTGAATATGAAAGCCCTAAATTTAAGTACATTATTAACCCAACAGCAAAGAACGCTGATCTTCATAAATACTGGCTGAGACGTGGTACGGAGTAGTCTTCTTATTACTTTTTTCCTCTCGTGTTTGATTTCACTCGGACAGGATTTTAAATTGGTACAATTGCCTTTGCCTGAGGGTGTGACGTACGCGTACTCGCAAGTCGAGCCATCTATTGCCATCAATCCAAAGAACCCAAAGATAATGGCGGCAGGTTCGGTTCTCTCAGATTATTACTATTCAACGAATGGAGGTAAGAAATGGAGGAGCAAAACGCTAATGTCACCGTACGGTGTGTATGGAGACCCTGTACTGATGTTCGACCTTGAAGAACGATTGTATTATTTCCACTTGGCAAGTTATGCGAGCACGTCACATTTAGATAGGATTATATGTCAAACTGCAGATAATGTATGCGGAGATTTTACTGGTGGAACCTTTCCAAAACCAAACGGAACTAAAGTACAAGACAAACATTGGACAGTTGTTAATCCATTGAACAATGAGATTTACATGACGTGGACGCAATTTGATGCGTACAATTCTGAAGAGCCAATGGACAGTTCAATAATTGTCTTTTCTAAAACGAGCGATCAAGGAGCGACATGGAGTGATCCAATTCGTATATCTAAGTTTGCTGGGGATTGTAGAGATGGTGATCAAACTGTTGAAGGAGCAGTTCCAGCTGTTGGACCTAATGGAGAACTCTACGTTACATGGACCGGACCTCAAGGTTTAGTGATGCAAAAATCATTGGATGGTGGTAAGACATGGCTGAAAGAAGAAAAATTATTGGAAGAACAATTCGGTGGATGGGATTTGTCAATTCCAGGGATTTATCGTGCGAATGGATTACCAATTTTGAAATGTGATTTAAGTGAAGGGCCGAACCGTGGTACTTTATACTTGAATTGGTCAGATCAAATGAACGGAGAAGATGACACTGACGTTTGGGTCATGAAATCGACAGATGGCGGTGAAACGTGGAGTGAACGAATCAAAGTGAATCAAGACCCAGCAGGGAAACATCAATTCTTTACATGGATGTGCGTGGATCAAAGTTCGGGGTACACATATTTCGTGTATTACGATCGCCGAAATCATTCAGACAACCAGACAGACGTATACTTGAGTGTGTCTTTGGATGGTTGTACAACCTTTAAGGATTATAAAATATCTGATTCGCCATTCAAACCAAGTGACAAAATATTCTTTGGAGATTATCTGAATATAGATGCCGTGGACGGACATATTCGACCTATCTGGCCACGAATGGACAAACGGAAAATCTCATTGTGGGTTGCGCTCATTGAGCAGAAAGACCTGAAGTAATGATAAAAAAAATGGCGTCCATAAGACGCCATTTTACATTTCTATGAATTAATGCTATTCGTTCAAATCTGTTGGTACAACGGTGATGTCATAGTCTGACTCTAATACTACGTTATACTGAAAGCATTGTTGCATTACTACTGAAGTATACAGAGTCGGCACAATACCGCCATTTCCAACGGTAATAGTGTAATCAGCTGTTCCAGGAGCATAGGTCGCATAGTCAGAAAATTGTCCCGTAGCAAGATTGTAGATATTCACAGTGTCTCCTCCAGTAGATATAATATTTACCGAAATTGTATCTGCACAATTGTTCAATACACGTGAAGTTGGGTTTTCACCATCACACTTTTTACAGCTTGTAAACCCTACTAGGCTAACTGCTATTAGTAACATGGATACTTTCATAATTTAAATTTTATTTGGTTAAGTTATATCTTTTTGTCGTTGTTCTATCTGTACTATACTAGTCTTCGAAAGTTAATCTTTTTCTAGTACCGATTTCTCCAATATAAGAATAATCGTAGTCTAGAAGGCGTCGATTTACATTTTTTTAGACTGACTCTTATTCATTTAAATCTGTTGGAACAGTAGTGATAACATTGTTCGCATTCAAGATGATGTCATACTGAAAACACTCTTCCATTGCTACTGTGGCATAGTAGTTCGTTGAAGTACCACCATTTCCTACGGTAATTGTGTAGCTAACTGTACCAGCCGCATAGCTAGCAAAGTCTGAAGATTGTCCTGCATCAATATTGTTGATATTGACAGTGTTTCCACCTGAAGTTTCAAGATGTACCGAAACGGATTCTGTTCCATTGTTCAATACACGTGCAGTTGGGTCTTCGCCTTTACACTTTTTACAGCTGGTAAAACCTACTAGGCCAACTGCTAGTAGTAAGATAAATACTCTCATAATTTAATTTATTTGGTTTAGTCACATCTTAAATATAAGAAGAATTTGTTCCCTAAATAAATCGTATTTTTAGGCTCCTAATTAATTGAAATGAGCTCGCCAACGGTCATCCAAATTGAAAACATTTCCAAGTCGTATGCTGGAGCTGAGTTCCCTGCGGTGAATAACGTTTCATTTTCCATTCAAAAGAATGAGGTTTTTGGGCTTTTGGGGCCGAATGGCGCGGGTAAAACAACAATAATCTCATTACTATGTGGATTATTTCCACCTTCTTCTGGTAAGATCACGATTAACGGTTCTGATTTACAAAGTGAATTGTCCAAAGTGAAGAATGAAATCGGTGTGGTACCTCAAGACATTGCATTGTATCCCACCTTAACAGGAAGGGAGAATTTGGAATTCTACGGTACGATGTACAAAGTAGCCAAGAAAGACTTGAAGGAAAGAATTGATCTCTGGTTAGAGAAACTGGAAATGTCAAAGAGTGCTGACAAACGCGTGTCGTCGTATTCCGGTGGTATGAAGCGTCGAATTAACTTGATCGCTGGGATTTTACACAATCCGTCAATCTTATTTTTGGATGAACCAACAGTTGGAGTAGATGTGCAATCTAGAGCGGCGATCATGCTTCATTTAAAAGAGTTGAATGCATCCGGAATGACTATCATATATACTTCACACCATCTTGAAGAAGCTGAAAAGTTTTGTACCGATGTAGCGATAATTGACAATGGTCATATTATCACGCGTGGAAATCCTATAGAATTGATCAACGAAAATGAAGGGTGTAAAAATCTGGAAGAAGTTTTTCTGAAGTTGACGAAAATTAAACTCCGCGATTAATGAGACAGTTACTCGCAGCCATAAAAAAGGAAACGCTTTTACTCGTTCGAGATCGAATTGGTCTGGCTATTCTTTTTATTATGCCGATGGTGCTCATCTTCGTCATGACAATAATTCAAGACGCTGCCTTCCGGACCTTGAATGAACAAGGAATTCCTATTGTATTGGTAAACGCTGATCAAGATTCATTGGGAAATAGAATTGAGTTTGGTCTATCAAATACAGATTTATGTGTTTTGCATACGGAGATTGACGGAGAGATAGCAACCTTAGAAACGGTAAGAAAAGCGGTGCAAGAAGGTCAGTTTTTAATCGGAATTATTATTCCTGAAGGAGCTACAGATGCAATTGAGAACAACGTGAGTTCATTGGTGTCAGCCAGTTTGGGAATGGAAGACGAGACGGTAGGAGCGCAAAGTGCAGAAATTCAATTAATTATTGATCCTGTTGCAGCAAAATCGTTTGTGGTTTCGATCACTAGTCGATTGAGAGAATTTATTTCGGGAGTTAAAGCGCGGATAATGTTTGAGACCTTCAATACACAAATAGCGGAATTAATACCTGAGGATCTAGGAGTGGAAACCGGTACATACAATGGAGAGCCAATAATTACATACGCAGAAGAATACGCTTCGGAGTTGACGGGAGATGTGCAACCAAATGCTGTACAACATAACGTTCCAGCTTGGACAATCTTTTCCATGTTCTTTATTGTCCTACCTCTCGTGAGTAGTATGATGAAGGAAAAAGAGGAAGGGACGGTGTTCAGATTCCATACCATTCCAACATCCTATTTCTTACAAATCATTGCTAAAATATTCGTTTACATAATCGTTTGCATGATGCAGTTCTTTTTGATGATTTCCATTGGATTGTTTGCTCTGCCATTGATTGGTTTGCCTGAACTTGAATTGGGCAATAGTTATTCTGGAATTTTATTGATCGCATTGGGTTGCTCGATTGCTGCTACTGGATACGGCGTATTGGTCGGAACATTGGCAACAACGCAGCAACAAGGTTCTATTCTCGGATCATTATCAATTCTAGTGCTTTCCGCAATTGGCGGGATTTGGGTTCCAGCGTATATAATGCCAGATACGATGCGAACCTTGAGTGAAATGTCACCGTTGCATTGGGGATTAGATGGCTTCTACGGATTGTTTTTACGCGGCGAGGGAATAGGCGATATGATTCCACATTTCTTGAAAATGCTTATTTTCTTTGTGGTATGTATTGGATTAACAATTGGCGTTCAACGTTTCAAAAGAAGGGGATAGTATGGAGCAAACAATGAATGAATTGAAGAGCTTTATCGCCGAAAATGTCCTCTCTGGGAATGTTGAGTTTGATAATGATACAGTGCTCAAGGAGCTTGGCGTGGATTCATTCTCTATCGTTGAGATAATCTTGTTCATAGAGCGAAAGTATAACAAGCTCATTCCAGATCACAAATTGATTCCAGAAACTTTTTCAACCTTGCGTAATCTTGCAACGGTCATTCAAGAAATCGAAGAATAGAAATGTCTTGTTTGTCTGAAATACCTTCAAAAAACTACGATGTAATTGTGGTCGGCGGAGGTACTGCCGGTGTAATGTCTGCCATTGCTGCAGCAAAAGAGAACAAACAAGTCTTACTTATTGAAAAAGCGAATGTTCTTGGTGGATTGGCAACTCTCGCTGAGGTAGGAACAATATGCGGATTGTACCGAAATAGTAGTTCAGAAGAATTTGAATTCAATATTGGAAGATCTGCAAGGCGCTTTGTAGAGCAATTACAAAGTCGTTGTGAATCGACTCCCCAAAAAGATCCAACTGGACTGAAATATTTGCCTTATCAACCTGTTGTTTTAAATGAACTGTGCATCGACTTATTAAATGAGCACTCCATTGATTTTGTACTGAATGCTGAGATAACCGGTGTTGAGGAAAATGAAAGTGCCATCTTAAGTGTCAACCTATTGTTCGAAGGAAAGCAAGCTTCAGTAAAGGCACATGCATATGTTGACGCTTCTGGCATTAGTTGTTTGAGCACCTATCTAAATCAAGATTTAATTGATACGGATTTTACGCAAGCTGCATCACAAGTGTTTAGCTTATCTAATGTTGAATTTTCTAGTGAGACACAATTAAGCCTGATTCTTCGTATTGCTTTAGGAAGAGGTATAAGCAGTAAAGTTTTGGAAAACCATCAAGATCGTGTGTATTTAGTACCTGGATCATTAAAGAACAACAGTGTTTCTTTGAAGGTGACAGTTCCTCTTCCAGTTGATCAAACGAATTCTGAACAATTAAGACAATCTGCGGAAGGAATGATTCATTCAATTCTAGATTATCTAAAATCCAGTGCGAAAGGATTTGAGTCCGTTGAGCTGCAATCAATCGCAGATTCAGTGGGTATACGTGTTGTCCAGAGAGCAAGAGGGGAATATGTTCTGAACGGACAAGATGTATTAAATTGCCAGAAACCTGAGAATGGAATTGCATACGGAAATTGGCCAATAGAAATTTGGAGTCAGGCTCAACGCGTTGAACTTCGACATTTAAAAGAGAATGATTATTATTCGATTCCTGTTGCATCTTTGATTTCTCAAAATATCCGTAATTTGTTCTTTGCAGGGAGAAATATATCGGCTGACGATGAAGCCATGGCGAGTGCTCGTGTTATTGGAACTTGTCTGCAAACTGGTATTGCTGCGGGTATGTTGGCTGCAGCTCAAATGGTTGAGACCAGTAGTATAGAGGAAATAGTTGATAGAATTCGAACAAGTGAGTTTAACTGATGGAGCATTTCGAAGTATATAATTTATTGAAAAATTCGGCAGATAAATGGCCGAACAATCCTGCTATTCATGACGAATTGGGGACAATGAATTTTGACGAATTGCTCTCAGAAGTAGAGGCATTGAAACTTCAATTGTCAGCATTAGGAATCACCCAAGGAATGGGAGTTGGAGTCATGGCACGCAACAGTCGGAATTTTATTGTGAGTGTTTTCGCCGTACTTGGATGTGGGGCAGCAGTAATGCCAGTTTCTCATCAACTGAAGCGACCAGAAATAGAAGACATTTTAGAGAATGCTAAACTCCATGCAATCCTTGATGACTGTAGTGGGATTGAGCCTGTTCCAGAGAATGAAAACACATCGTTTCGTACAAAGAACGGAGAATTGCGCTTCGCGTTTACCTCGGTTCCGTTCACGCTAGTTTTCGCAAAACACGTAAAGGCACCAGCTTTTATACGCTTTACTTCAGGAACTACAGGAACTTCAAAAGGCGTTATCATTGGCAATCAAGCCGTGATTGAGAGAACCCAAGCAGCGAACAAAAGTTTAGCATTGGGACCAGAAAGCAATGTGATTTGGGTATTACCAATGGCATATCACTTCGTAGTATCAATTGTATTGTACGTCCGGTATGGATCGGCAATTACGATTGTGAAGGATTTTATGGCCGATAGTGTGATTGAGATGACCAATCGTTTTGAAGGGACAATGCTATATGCTTCTCCAATGCAGATCCGATTACTGGCAGCGAATAGAGGAGAGGTGATGCTTCCGAGCTTACAGAAAATTATTTCAACTTCGTCAGGAATCAATGCGGAGATCAGTAAGATGTTCAAGAAACGCTTTGGTAAAACTGTGCATCAGGCTTTTGGAATTATTGAAATAGGATTGCCCATTATTAATACTGAGGAAAAGGATGATTTCTATGATGCAGTAGGATATTCGTTGCCTGATTTTGATGTTCAAATTTTTGATGCAGACTATAATAAATTATCGAGAGGACAGGTTGGAATGCTCGGTATTAAAGGACCAGGAATGTTCTCAGCGTATTTGTCTCCTCCAACGTTGCGTGAAGAATTATTGGTGAATGGATATTTCCTTACAGCAGATTACGCTTCGATTTCAGAAAATGGAATGATCAAGATTGAGGGGCGCAAGAAATCAATGATCAACGTTTCAGGGAACAAGGTTTTTGCTGAAGAGGTGGAGAAAGTATTGGAACAATTGGATTACATCAGCTTGTCACGCGTGAGCGGAGTTCCACATCCATTGATGGGACAAATTATTCAAGCAGAAATAGTTTTGAAGAATGTTACTGAAATAGATATTGAGGAGGTATTGACGTATTGCCGAAAGCGTCTGTCTACATACAAGATTCCTCAAAAACTGGTAATTGTCAAAAGCCTAGAAATGACAGGGTCCGGAAAGGTAAAGCGATAGTTATTCTGGAACTTGATACACTGCATACTCAATAATTCTTCCTCGATCTTCACCACTAAAACTCGAAATGAATTCTAATTGAGGATGTGCATCCAATGACTCTTTTGTAACGCCTCTCTCAACAACACTGAACCAATTTTCCCAAATGATGACATCGCCGGTTTGTAAAGAATTAAGAACCTCAATACTCAGTTCTACGCGCTGTTCAGGATCGAAATGGTCAACGTTGAGGATTTCACTAAGATAAGGGTGAACGTAAATGAATCGATGATCCGCCCCGAGATGGTAATAGGTATAATTCCCAGCTTCAATTGCAACTTCTTGATCTTGCGATAAACTCAAGTCTCTGTCCCATTGTATAGCTGCCGGGTTAGAGGTAAAAGGAAAAACGACTACAAGAACTACCAACACTGCTTGAACAATTCGTCTTGGAGTGTTCTTATTCTTCAGTAAATCTTCTGTGAGCGTGTTAAACCCTACAAGTGAGATTATCGCTATAAAGGGGATGACTCCTATTAACACACGATTGAGCCCCATTGAATTAAAGATGCCCAAATACCAAAACAGGCTGTGAGCAACAAAGAACACTCCGAATCCCATCAAGACAAGTATGTGAAGTTCTGCTTGAAATTGTTTTCGAATCAATCGCCAAAAAAGTGTGAGAACACCAATTGCAAATAGGATATAAATAGGAATACCGATTACGTAAAGGAGTTGCTCAACAAAATGAAAAAGGCCACCACTTCCGTAAGGACTTCCTGCATTCGCATATGGGATTTTAGTAATCACCCAGAATAAATCTCCATGAGAATAAGCCCCTGCAAGTGAATAAGCGAGATGACCAAAAATCAACCAAGGAATCATTTTCCATTCCTTTTTGTAAAGTAGGTACAGTCCAAATACGCTGAGAATAATCAAGCCCTCGGATCGAATGAAAGGAAGAAATGAAATCACGATACATGAGAGCAATAGTTTTTCTTTGACAATCAAATACAATCCTAGGATGCTGAAAAGCGCAAATAAAGGCTCTGTCAGACCTGAAAAGGTCAAAGTAAATACAAGTGGTGAACAGATGATAACGAAAGCCGTAACGATTGAATTCTTAAGCTCAAGACGTTCAGCTACTCTATATGTCAGCAAAATCGTGAACATCATTACCAAAACATTGAACAATTTCATTCCCAAGAATCCCAGTTGTGCAAATGGACTTGCCAAGAAGACAAATACGGGTTTTGCCCAGTGATTAAAAAAGAGTTCTGGATGGTCTGGAGCTGATTTTGCAAACAAGAAGTGCAAGATGCTGTCACCGGCATCACCCGTTCCACGAAATGATACAATGGTCAGTAAAGCTAATACAGCATAGATGCAAAGCACAAAATAGACACTATAGGATTTTATCCAGTTCACTAACGCGAAGTTAATGTCTTTTTCAATTCTCTCCACCAAACATATACAAGGAGACCATTACCGCGATAAGAATTCCGCCTGTGATCATGCAAAAGGAACTTACGGATTTGTCGAAGCCTTTTACCGTAGAGCCGTGCATGCCATATAGGAATAGGGCGACCCCGATAAATAAGATAATACAGCCAAAGAGAAATGTAATTAAATCTAAGAAGTCTGCGAACATAATCCCAAGTTACTAAAAACTGAAGCGGAAAGAAGGCTTCACAAGGAAGTAATAAACATCTTCTCCTTGTCCAGGCGTGAGGCGCCATGTGAAGTCAATAGCGGCAACTTTGAAAATGTTCTCAAATCCAAATCCAACTTCATAATATGGACGAGTTAATGGTGATAAACCATCGGGAAACAAGTAACGCTGTTGGTTATTGGCTCCAGATAGGCTTCCATAAAAGGCTTTCCCAAAAACAAATGTTCTCCATTTTAAACGATTGATCAAAGGAATTCGATCCAACAAAAGTCCATCAAAGTGGTGAGTGAAATGAACCGTCAAGTACTCATCAACGGCGAACTCCATGTAGCGCATTAAATTGAAAGCATAGTCGTCATTCAAGATCATCTGGTTTCCAAAAGGAATGTCTAATAAAACGTACGGAACTGTACCGAATGTTTTTCCTCCTTCAATGTTGTAGGTGAAATACCCCATTTTCTTAGCATTGACTTTCTGGCGAACGCTCAGTTTTACTTTCTGATAATCGAATTGTGATCCGAAGAGAGCTCTGTCGGCATATTCAAAACTTACTGCAACTTCTGGGAATTTTCGAAAATCCGAATACAAATCATCTTCGTTGTAAAAAGCACCATTCAAATCTTTGTTTAAATAACTGAATTTGAATGTTGCCTGCATTCCTGCAGTTCGGTACAAGGCATGAATCGTTTGCGTTGTGCCATTTTGTTCAACGTACGTGCCATATGTAGTTGGAGAGAAGCTACGGTTGAAATATGTAAGTCGGGAGCTCATTCCTGCTCCCAAGCTCTTTTCAAAGTAGGCAGTGAAGTTGGTCACGTAATTACGTGCATTTGTATTTCCAAGTTGCGCAAGCGAACTAACAAGGTGGTCTAAGCTAATTTGACTGAAACTTCTTCCCAATTGTTCAATATCGTAGGAATAGCTCGCACCAATTTGAGTGGTGCCTTTCTTCGTTATATTTAAATAACTCGACAGGCTGTACTTCCATTTTTTATCACCAAAGCCATACGCTCCATATGTTGAGAAATGCCAAGGGAATGCATTTTTAGGATTGGTGCGTAAGCTCAATTTCACCCTTGATTCTTCTATTTTGTTATAGGTATAGAAGGTATATAGATTACCAAGTTGCAATCCTTTGATGGGCATGTATCCAGTGAATATCGTAAAGAATAGATTCTTTCTGAACTTAAATGCTGGATCGCTCATAACACGGTCTGTCATTGTGAACAGTGTTTTTTCCTCTTGGTTGAATTCTTCTTGCCTATAGACGTCCCAAAATGCTTCGTTTCTCAACACAGCGCTGTCTTGGTAAACCATGATTTCAATTCCCTTTAATATGTCTTCATCGATAGGTTCGTTGAGTCTGTAATTGTAAAAGATTGCTCGTTTACGGCCAAAGAAACCTGTTAGGTCAGAAGAGTTTTCCAAAACGGTGAAATCTCCAACTACATTTGATTCAGTCAGCATCCAATGTTCACCATCTACTTGATCATATTTCTGCGTGATGTAATAGCTTCGTACGAAATTGACATTTGCCTTCACATCGAAGCGTAGGGTGATTTCAGTGATGGCGTAGGTCTCTGAATCGAAGTACATTTCTCCAGTAAATCCTAATTCGCGTTTGTGCTTTGGTCTGAAACGAATTTTGTAGGTTTTCGTAGTGTCCGTCCATGTACTATCCATGAGGTAAAATGAATAGTTCATTTTGTAATTATCGTTCAGCGGACTGGGAAATGACTTCCCTAATACAGTGATGTAATTGTCGTAAATATTAGGTGTGAGGTAAAGATCTTTGGTGAATTCAACAAGATTTGGTCCGGCCAATCCAGTTGTTTTTTCTCCTATAACGATATCTTTTTTATCTCTCGGTGAACGCTGAAAATTGTGTTCAACAGCTGTTTCCGTCAATAATACGGGCAAGTAGGTGATCCCATCATCCGTAGTTTGTGTGTTCTCCCAGATATAATCAAAAGGGCGGAAGAGTATGTTTTTCTTGATGTCATCTGTAAAATTGTTTAAATCGAACCGGATTTTAGCGTACTCTTCAGACGTATATGAATCGAGGTTCTCAGAATTATTACGTGGTTTGTTTTCAATGATTTTACGCATGAACGACCACGCAGGGTTTTCTCCGGCCTGTGCCGTAACTTCATCAACAAGAATAAACAAACTCGAATGCAATTGAACATTTAGTGTATTCAATTCTCCTCTAGTAACGGGGATTTTTTGCATTTCATATCCAAGGCATGAAACCACAAGCGTATCGTATTTGAGTGCTTTTTTTGCAATGGAAAGGTAGAAGTGACCAGAAGTATCTGTTGTGGTTCCAACTTGTGTCCCCATGAAATAGATCTTCGCAAATGTAACGGTACGGGATGTGGTATCTTCAAAAACAAACCCCTCCACCACAGTGTTCTGTCCAGAAGCGTGCTTGCCAATAATAAGCACACAAAGAAAGAATAGCGCAACAACGATTGGTCGTTTCATACGAACAAACTTAAGGATTCTTAAATATATGAAGTGACCTTATTAATGACTGATTTTTATTTCTTTCTGCAAAAGTTATGCTGAATCGCAGAATTGAATAATTTTGAAGTAAGCAAGCGAAGAATGAATCTTAAACCAAAGGTCTCGAATTATCTGAACATTTTTGTTCATCCCATCTTGGGTGTTTCGATACACAATTGGTTCAGAGTGCTTTGGAAGCATAATTTCAGAATTCATCCAGCGTTTATTCCCAAAATAATTTTTATCACGGCGACGGCGATATTTAATGCGCCTTTTCAACTCTTGGAATACCTGATTTATTCAAGACGAATTAAGAAGCAAGTAGTGAAGTCACCAGTATTTATTTTAGGGCATCCAAGAAGTGGTACTACTCATTTGTTTTATCTGCTAAGTAAGGATGAGAGATTTAGCTATTGTACAGCCTACAATGCGGTTCTTCCACATGTGTTTTTGGTAGGTGGTAAGGGTTTAAAGAAAATGGTTGGAACGTCTATTCCTGAAACGCGACCGCAAGACAATGTAAAGATGTCAATTGATTCGCCCAAGGAAGAGGAATTCGCGATGGCCAATATGACTAGTACGTCTTATATGTTTGGATTTTATTTTCCTCGCAGAGCAAAGAAAAGTTTTGAAGAAAGTGTGAGTTTTGAAGGCGGAGAGAGCTATCGACAAGAATGGCTTAGGAACTACAAATATTATCTACAGAAGTTAACGTATAGATATCCCAATAAACAACTGTTAATTAAAAGCCCAGCGAATACTGGAAGAATTAAAGAGATCTTAGAGTTGTTTCCGGATGCAAAGTTTATTCATATTCACAGAGACCCAATGGAAGTATTTCAGTCTACCAAAGGTCTTTATGAAAAGATCATCCAAACTACTAGCTTTCAGTCCGCAAATGAATCCGAAGTGAGGGATTACATTATGTTTTCTTACCGTAAAATGTATGAAAAGTTCTTTGCCGAAGTGGACTTAATCAAGAAGGATAAATTGGTTGAGATAGGTTATAATGATCTGGATGAACTGCCACTGAAAACAATCGAACGGATTTATGACGGTTTAGGGCTTGAAGATTTCAGTGCTGCAAAAAAGAATATCGCTAAAGAACTAGAGGATACCGTGGATTATAAAAAGAACACCCATTCTTCACTCACAGAAGAAGAAAAAGAAAGAATCAATAAGGAATGGGCTGAGATAATCAGTCAATTAGGGTATTCCTAATTTGAGGACGTAATGTCAAGAAGTTCGTTCCTAAGGCTATCTTCCATTTCTTTAAAGTCCTGGTCACTCATTAAATGTGCATAGGATAAAACCACAATCTGTAATTTTCCTTCAAATCGGTTGAAAGCAAAAGTCAAACCTGGAGGATAGGTATTTGGAGGAACACTGATTGCGTTGAGGACTTTTCCACCAAAAAAAGGAATAAGATCTTTTGGATATTCAGCCGCCACAGTAAATAAAAAGCTCGACAAAGATTTACCGTTCGGTCCTTTGATAAGGCGGGTGTACAGTGGTGATGGGATCCTTCTTAAATAATTCATTAAATGGCCATAAGCCGTAGGTATTCCCGCTTTTATCTGCCCCATCATTTGAGCATTGAGGGACTCTATACATGCTTTTTTGTCGCCTAAATGAGCCTTATCAATTCTGTAGAATAAAAAGGATAAATGATTGCCTAGAACTGGCCAGTTTGATCCTCTCTTACGACTGTCTTGAGGTACTGGAACCCAAAAATCTTGGGAAGATTTACCATTCTTGACAAGAAACTTATTGACGCAATTTGCAGCACTTGAAAGCAAGAAGGCTCCTTGTCCGAATTTAGCTCCGTGCGCAATTGCTTGCTTGTCAATCTTGGAAGTTTCCTCTGCGGTAAAGGGTATGATTCGATACGTTTGTTGAACTTCTTTTTTGAATTTGGTTTCAATGGTATTGATTTTCCCCTTGGCACTGCGAGAAATATAACGTTTAGCTTTTACCATTTCTCTAAAGACTCCAAAAGTGAATGGCGATCTTGTTTTTTCTGTTCGTTCAATAGTTTGTGGTTCCACCAAATTCTTTAGAAATAAGCTTGCCCCATAGCCGTCCATGAGCAAATGGTGCCACGAGAATATCAAGGATCTTGTTCCATTCATTCGATGAATCAAATGAAAATAGAAGAGGGGAGCAGTATAACAGTTTTGCTTGATCTCCAGAAGTTCTATTGGTAAAGAAGAGTTGCTGTGCAGTTCTGTTAGATTAATAGCTCTCGATTCGCCCTGTGTCCAATGGTTTGAATTATCTAGTTTGCTAGAAAGTTTCATATTGGAGAGCCACCGAACAATTTCATTGGAATTGAGCGCTTCTTTGAATGAGTGAAGATCAAATCCTTCGTCTAAATCTAAAATGTACCTGCACGTATTCCCCGATGTTCCAAGATGTCTATCATGATGTTCAAGGGCAAGAATGAACTTGTCTGCTCCAAGCAATGCAACTTTAGATTGATTCCGCATAGGTTGATTTCGTCAGCAATTGAATAACAAATGTATGGTAAAGCAGTTGAAAAACAAGTTTAGATCATAGTAGTTAAATAGAAAAACAAGCTATTTTTGTACAACACAAATTCACTTATGAAGACGAAGCAGATAGCAATCATTGGAGGAGGACCAGCAGGATGTACATTGGCGACACTGCTTCATCGTCAAGGACACAAGGTTGCAATTTTTAATGATTCGAAGAAAACAGATTTATTCGTAGGTGAATCACTCATTCCCGCAATAATTCCAGTATTGCAAGAGTTGGGAATTGAAGAAAAAGTGAAAGAATTTAGTGTGTACAAACCAGGAGCGACAGTTTGGGTGAAGGAAGGATTGTATGCTGAAGCATCGTTTGGTGGGGGAATGGGAACGTTACCATCTTACGCATACAACACCAATCGAAAAAAGTTTGACGAATTACTACTGCAAACTGCCGTTGATGAAGGTGTACAGTTGTTCGAATTTAAGGCTGGCGTCGTAGCCACAGGCGATAAGATTTCTTTGGAGGATACAACTTTGGATCAATGCAATGGATTCTTTGACGATCAGCCTGATTTTATTGTCGATGCCTCAGGTAGAAGAAGAGTCATTTCAAACTTATTGAAATTGCCTTCTACCAAAGGAAAGAGAATGGACACTGCTTTGTTTACGCATGTGGAAGAGCGTGAGTTCAAAGAGAATTATGGCGATATTCATATGCATCTTGCTACCAGAGGTTGGTGCTGGAGAATTCCATTGCCAGGTAAAACTTCGGTCGGTATTGTAATTAATAAGGATACGCTCGACACTTTTGGCAAGACATCAGAAGAGCAATTCGACAATTATATTGCGCAAGACCCGAAGATAAAGTTCTTTTTTGAAGGAGTTAAACGTACCTCAGGAATTCAGAAGTATTCCAATTATCAAATGCAGTCGAATAGAATTGTAGGTGAGAACTGGGCACTTGTTGGCGATGCTGCTGGTTTTTTAGATCCAGTGTTTTCTTCGGGATTGTACTTTTCAACGAAATATGCTTCTGAATTGGCAAAAGCAATAGATGAGAACAGTTCCACAACGCTTAAATCTTTCCAAAAAGAGTGGCAGAAAGAACTGAATTCATGGAAGGAAATGATTGATCTGTGGTACAATGGGCGACTGTTTACAAACTTTTTAATGGGGAATGATCGACTTCATACCTTTATGGGCAAACGCATCGGTAAACATGCTATCAAGCATTTCACAGCGATCTTTACAGGCGAGGCGGTTAAAAATCGTTACAGCATGTGGTTGCTGAAATTCATGACTGGACCATTGCTCAATTTCATGTACTTCTTTAGAATGCACCGATATAAAGTGAAGGATTTGGAGTTATAGGGGTAGATCGAAAGATAATCAGACGGTCAGAAGTCAGATGATGTGATTAGGTGTTTATCTAACGTCTAAAGGAACTTCATTCAATTTAATTTTTCCTGTCCACAATGTGGACGGGTCTGACTCAATCCAATGATAGTGATTCAGATATTTTTCTAAATTTTCGGATGTGTAAGTGAGGGTATAGTCCACGAAATAACTATCCCGCTTAAGAGAGTATTGCTCCGAGCTTGTATGAAAGTAGAAGAGATCGGGGTCTTGTTTCTGTCCATAGCCGTAGTCGTACGCATCAACTTGAATTATTTGGCCTGGTTCTATAGTCAGTACTTCGGCGCCGATTGGACCGCTCCTATGGAAGGGGGGCGTTTCTTGAACGAGATTTCTTTTTGTATCTCTGATGACAAAATTTCCCGCATCGTACACGCACCAAAAAAAATGTATTGGATCGTTGGTTACATTGCGAAGGTTCAGTTCAGGGTGAATGACATTCGTGTGAATTTCGGAATATTCTATATCGAACGTTAGGCATGCCTCTAGTCCATTAATAGGAGATGACCATTTCAATTGTTCTTCTTGTGCGAAAAGAAAAATACTATTGAGAATCGACAAACCTAATATGACTAAAGACTTCATATATGAATTGTTGGTTGTTTAATACTGTAATATACAGTTAATTGTAGGTGTTAAGAAATCCTGACGAGTCGATTATCAAAGTGAAGGATCTGGAATTGTAAGGGGCAGATTGTCAGACTTTCAGATCGTCAGAAAGCTCGGTAGTCGGAAAATAGATAGTTAGATGGTCAGATAGTCTGAATTTAACCGTCTAACAATCTAATCCTCCATAAACTACGTCATCTAACAGTCTGAAAGTCTAACAATCTGCCAATCTATTTCTTAACCAGAGCTTTGTATCTAGAGGTCATCAAAATTATTGCTTTTACTTCTGCGTGTAAGAATTCGAATTTTTCTTTGGGCAAATATCCGACGCCATGTGCAATTTCTAATTGTGTTTCCAGTTCATGTGCAGAGCCAATTGCAATTTCTAAAAATCTTGAAAAGTCCTTTTTTGAAGTTCTTGAGGCTCCCTCGGCAATATTGGAAGGAATTGAAACAGCAGATCTTCTAATTTGATTCGTCAATCCGAATTGTTCGGTTTTCGGAAAGTCCTTTGTAGATGAATAAATTTCGATACAAAGTTGTTTGCTTCGATTCCAAAATTGGAACTCTCTGAATTTGTGCATAAGTGTAGGTATTTAGGTGTTATCTTATTTAAGCTACAAAATAACCCCTTTAAAAACCTACTCTTTTTTCATTTTTTTAAATATCAGAATCTGCTTCTCTGATTATCTAATTCTCCATCATCCACGTCATCTGACTTTCTAACCGTCTGATTTATCTAACCTTACATCTTCGTTTTCCCTTCCACAGTGATTTCAGATCCTTCCGCCAACATAACTGAACTCGGTTCGAGGTCATTCAAAAATTGAAATTCTTCTCCATAGGTAACTCCAAAATCAGCGTTGACTTCATATGATTGAACAGGGTAGTGCTCCCAAGTTGGATGTGTTACTTCGTATTCATTGGTTTTTGTCTTTCCCTTTGAATATCCCCAATAATGTTCTGTAATAAACTCTACATCGGAACCCACTACTATTTTGCGCGCCTGAACATCAGCGATTACGCTGACATTGTGCCATTGATTCTTCTTTTTCCAGTTGTAGGTAATGGTTCTTACATCCTTTGACTCCTCCCATGAATGTGACATCGGCATTGTTTCGTAGTGCTCTTTGTAAATAGTATTCGCTACAAAACTGAGTGCTGCTTTTGGAACAATTTCTTTAATGAAAACAACACCTCTACGCTCTTCATTATCGAGAATTCGTTTCACGTAAAAACGCAGGTTCACTTCTTCAAAATTGATATGGAAAGGGATTTTAATGCCCAGTATTTTGGTGTTGAGAAACATAAATCCAACCAAGCTCAAATAACACTTTCCGTTCCATAGGTCCAGTTGAGTTCCTTTGGGTACGTATTTTTCTAGAACAGATGTTGGGACTTCGTAGTTAACGACAATCAATTTTCTCCATTCTGCGTTAAGGAAGCTCATAGTTGAACAGATTTACACGAACAAGATAATAATATTATGGCATCCAATCAGCAGCTATGAGATATCGATTATTGATTAGTCTTAACGTATATTTAAATGACGAATTAAATGCATAAAAAATGTTAAACATGCATTTTTAGGGCGATTGGGATCGCGTCGGTAGCAAAATGGACGTGTAAGACAGCGTTAGAAACCTTGTCGGCAGGTATATTGAAGACGCAGACAGCGGTAGAAGTATCGGAGGAAGATAAATAGACCTGTAAGACAGGTGTTGTGATGTTGTCGGTAGGTAAAAAGAAGTTGCAGACTGCGTTAGAAGCATTACAGAAAGGTAAATAGCCCTGTAAGACAAGTGTTGTAATCTTGTTGGTAGCTCAAGAGTAAATTCAGTTTGGAGTAGAGCTCAGACATATAGGTAAATGATGTTGTGAAATTGCGTCAAGAGACACGAAACGTCTCATTTAACTCTGTAATCAAGAAATAAATCAATGAGAGATTTATAGAAATGAACAAATGGTCTTAACACTAGCTCTTTATTATTGAACACCAAGCTGAACTTGCAGGACAAAAGATATCCATCAGCATCATTCTTACCAATGATTGGCGGCTCGAAACGCTCTCTGCGTGCACATTCACAGAGGTCCATGAATCCTTTGTTTAATTCTATGAAATTAGTAAGCTGAGAACTTTTAGAGATTATTTTCAAAGAAGGTTTTCGGCGATTCAATAATTGATAGAATTGACTTTTCGTTTCAATGCTAAAAGCACAATTATCAACTTGCCTAGGTAGTTTACACTCAATCAGACCTGAATTGTGACTGCCCAGTTCGTATTTAACGTGGACATTAATGTCTCGATAGTTGAACTCTAAAATGTACGTACTTACATGAACGAAAGAGCCCCTATTACCTGGATACTTTTTATCTATCTGCTGAAAGTTGCCATTCACCTCAGAAGCGAGATCTTCAAATGTTGTAGTGATGAACATAGCGTACTAGTTACTTTACCAAATAAACGGAATCACAGCCTTGCGATTCTTAGGGTATTCCTCAAACTTCTCGTAATACCATTCATGGTGATTGAGTGTTCTTGGAACCAAGTTGGCAAAGGTCCAAACAGCGAAACTTAAGGCAGGTAAATTCCATCCAATAATGGCATACCCTATCCATTCTACAATTTCACCGAAGTGATTTGGACACGATACGTATTCGAACAACCACCCTCTTGGGATTTGGTATCCAACACCTTCTTTTCTTAAGGAAATGAGTTTGCCGTCTGCTTTATGATTGATCCACATGCCAAGGAAGAACACAACAACACCGATTACAATATTGGGGTCTAAATATGTGCGTACTACATCTGGTTCGTAGAGATAACCAAGAAAGTAACCGTTGACGAATCCATTCATACTATTAAAGAAAATCGCACTGAAGACGATTGTCAAAGGCATCATTTTGCCTTTTGTTTTTAATCTGAATGGGAAAATAACCGTACGATTGAAGTAATGCAATACCCAAAGTCCAATCAAGAGCCAAGAGAACCAATCCATCTCAGATGGACCAGACAGAGCAATGATAGGTGTCAAAAGCAACGCTGGAAGCTCCATGATTACCCAACCCCATTTGTTTGGAATCATTTTTCCCCACTTGTCGTTCGCGTGACGTCCATAAGGAGCACGTATCTTTAGGATAACGAGTGATATGAGAGTAATTGCGGCAACGCCCATCCAAGAAATTACCGCGATGCTAAACCAATCCATTATAATGTTTCTTTAAGCCATTTGTAAAATTCTGTATGCCAAATCAAACTGTTTTGATTGTCCAATACCCAGTGGTTTTCTTCAGGAAAAAACAACAATTTACTTTTGATTCCTTGCAGCTGTGCAGCTTGAAATGCCTCTAACCCTTGTCCAATAGGAACTCTATAATCCAAACCACCCTGAATAATTAATATTGGAGATGTCCACTGATCTACTTTTTCCGCTGGGTTAAACTCATTGTGTGAGCGTTGAGCTGTAGCATTTTCTGAATCCCAATACGCTCCACCTAAATCCCAATTAACGAAGAACATTTCTTCTGTCGTTCCATACATGCTCTTCCAGTTGAAAATTCCGTCATGAGCAATAAAGGTTTTAAATCTTCCGTCGTGAATTGCAGACAAATAAAATGCTGAATAACCTCCGTAGCTTGCTCCAACACAACCCAATCGTTCGTTGTCCACATAAGGTTCTTGAGCAAGATTATCAATTGCAGACAAATAATCGAGCATATTTTGTCCACCGTAATCAGTGCTAATTTGTTCGTTCCATTCAACACCAAACCCTGGCATTCCACGTCTGTTTGGTGCTACAATAATGTAACCTTGAGCAGCCATCAACTGGAAGTTCCAACGGTACGAATAAAATTGACTCAATGCTCCCTGTGGTCCTCCTTGACAGTATAAGAGGGTAGGGTATACCTTGGTTGAATCAAAATTTGGAGGGTAAATTACCCATGTAACCATTTCTTTTCCATCTGTGGTCTTTACCATTCGTTTATCGATGCGGCTCAGCTGAATACTGTTGTAGATTTCATCATTGACGTGCGTCAATTGAGTCATTCCACCTTTCTTCAATCCAACAACGTAAACCTCTGGCGCGTGATTCATATCACGGCGTGTCACAATTATCTTGTCCTTTGTTTGTCCTACAATTGAGTTAACATCAAACTGACCATCTGTAATTTGTCGAGGAGTCAAGATCTTTCCCTTTTTTGGAAGCATCACTTCGAACAATTGTACAGTTCCGTTGGTAGCCGCTGTAAAGTACAGACGGTCACTGTTTTGTCCCCAAGTAAAACCATTCACAGTTCCATCCCATGCTTCTGTAAGATTGACTTTAACTCCGTCAAGTACAACGATTATATCATTCTTATCCGACTCATATCCGTCGCGCTTCATTTGTAAATAGGCCAATGTTCCATTCTCAGAAAAAGCTGGTTGTGTGTCGTATCCTTTGTTGTCTTCCGTTAAATTGATTGTCTTTTGAGTAGCAATATCATACTGGTAAATGTCGGTGTTCGTACTTACTGCGTAATCTCTACCAAAAAGCTTCTTCGTTACATACAGCACCTTGGTTCCATCAGGGCTCCAAATGTAGTCTTCAGGACCACCAAACGGTTGTTGAGGACAATCATACGGTTCATCTTCCATAATGTCAATAGCAATGCTTGTAGCACGTTCTTCCAACATGATATGATTGTATTCTCCATCTTCCCAATGATCCCAGTGACGGTAATTCAAGTCATCATAAATAAGAACGTTCGATTCTGTCAATTCAGGGTAGAAATCAGTTCCTGATACATTTACCAATTTCTGTCCTTGACTATAGATTTTGTATTTACCATCAGAAGACACTTTTGGATCACCAACAATTAGGTCTGAATAATCTTTAATTTGAATTGGAGCTCCTCCACTGATAGGAATCACGAACATTTCGGTTGTACTCGTATTGGCTTGTATGTCGACTTTGCGAACGCGATAAACTACGCTTGATTGATCATCCGTAACTCCTACTACTGAGATTCTATTTAATTCGATCAGCATTTCGGGAGTCATGTGGTCCTGAGCAGAGACCGTGAACTGTGCAAATACAATACAAGCAGTCCCAATAATATGTTTTATCATGGATGTTGAAATATTAGTTCAATAGAATTTTTGGTGCTTAAAGATAAGATAAAAGCGCTTATTGAAAAATCTGAAGAATCACATGAAACGATCTGCCCTTCCAAGCTTACACTCATAGTAACTGTTCTAAGGTTCTAGTGATTCGTCTTTGACGAATTAGTGCCTTTGTGGTAATAATATAGGGCATGGTTTACCAGATATTGAATCAATTCCAATAATCAAATTCTATTGAACGATCGGACCTTGGTTTGGTTGAGTGCCCTTATTTCGAATATTCGGGAAGAAATACTTGACGTCCAGAGAGAAGAAAGAGCCGTCTACACCACCGACCTCTTGACTGTGGTAACCTTGGTAATTGTAATCCACAACCAGATCAAAAATAGGTTTAAATGGAACGTTTGCTGAGCCACCGAGGTAGAAGAATCCAATTTTTTCTGTTCTGAATTCGAAACCGACATTGGCATTCAATCCTACTGAGAACTTACTGGTTACGTATCCTGAATGACTAATATAGTGATAGGTTTCAGGATGAGACGTCGTTTTAACATGGGTAGGAGAGAAGTTCAAGGCAACTCCTAGGGAAGCATTCATATACCATTTGTCCGCCAACCGAATATAGAATAAAGCATTGATCGGAATATCATAACTGATGAAGCTCAAATCATTTGAGCCAACAATGTTTGAGTCAGGAATGGCATACGTAATGTCGAAATTTCGCTGAGTAAAATTTATCCCCGTTTCCAAGGAGATAAACTCTCCCAATCCCGCCCGTACTGTAGCCCCAAAAGAATAACCTACGCGTTGGCTCATGGTTGAGGTAAAGTAAATTTTATCCTCATCTGTCTCCTCCAAAGTGATTTCAGATTCACCTATAAAGCGCGTTGGAAATACTGGGCGAATTTGCAAGCCAAAATAGGATGGGACGCGATCTTTCTTACGGCGTCCATTCCCCGTCTGCGCAGAAGCAGTATAGGCCATTAATGAACAAAGTAAGATACAAATCAGTCTCATGAGCAAGTATTTAACGCTAAGAAAGCGAAATTATTCGACCTGTAAGTTGGTATTTAGTATAGTGTCCGGTTCACTTAGCGAACGGAGTTCTTCCTGATGTTTACAATATCCTACTGAGGCTAAAGTTATTGCTGCAGCTGAGAATAGAATTAGGAAATACCTAAATGCTGCAAATGGTAGAAAAGGTTTTTTATGTTTGGCTTCAACGTCGAAGTTTATTTTGGACGTTTTTTTATAATCGTTCTTATGGGTCGCAATGAGATAAAAAGTCGTAGTCTTTTTTTTCAAGTGATCCTTCTCAAATTCAATACCCGCTTCAATCAGTTCTTCTTCAAAAGAGTCTGCTCGAGCTTTGTCACCAAAACGATATACAATATAGTCCTTATTGGTTGGATGCTTGGTGTAATTAACCAATCCGAAGTCAAAGATATTGTCTACTGGGTTATCCATTCTGTTGTATATTCTAATGGTTTTCTGTGAGATTTTGGCCAGTCTATTGCTGGGTACCCTATATAAAATAAGCCCAGACATTTATCCTTGCTTTTCAAGCCGAGAAAGGAATTCATGGTTTCGGTATACATTAATTTGGGTGTCGACCAAAACCCTCCAAGTCCATACGCAGTGCATGACAAATGCATGTTTTGAATGGCACAAGCAACGGCCTCTATTTCTTCTATCTCCAGAATTTTTTCTTCTACTTGTCGCTCCATGCATACAGCGATTACAACGGATGATTTTAATGGGCGAGAGATTAACTTGGCTAATTTGGTGTCTTTCTGTTGTTCTTCCGGAGTTTGTTCCAGATACGTTTTCCCTAGAAAGTCACTCAGTTTCTGTAGACCATCTTCTGTAAATATTTTGAATCGCCATGGTTGCGTGTTGCCATGTGTAGGTGCCCATTGAGCATTGTTAAGAATAGTCTCAATTTGTTCTTGATGGACTTTACGATTGCTGAATTGCTCAGGGTAAATTGTTCTCCGCTCGCGCATCAACTCATTAATTTCAGAAAGATTAAATCGCATACAACTGAATTAGTTGTGCAAAACTAAGCATTTGGTAGCAATTGAAGGCGTATTCCTCAATTCCTATGGCTTAATTCTGATTGTGTTGATTGATTGTCTTTTGGATGTAGAAAAAAGTTTTGTCAATGGTCTCATATTGCCCATTCGGAGTAGGCCCTAACGATGGACTTGAAACTACATATCCGTCTACATCTAATAAAGTGTATAGCGGAAAAGTCTTAACAGCGTAGTTTTTCCAAATAGTGCTACTTTCTGACATTCCGTAAACATCCCATGGAATACCTTCAATTGCTGATTGTGCTGCACCACTTAGTTCAGTATTTATTTTGTAGACCGTTACAAATTGGATATTCTCTTTGTAGCGTTCGTATATTTCCTTCAGAAGTTCAATTTCGGTTCTATTTCTGTCACTTTCAAGATCAATAAATTGAATGTACAAGTACTTTCCTTTATAGTCTCTTAAAGTCTTGGTAGGTTTCCCTTCTTCTATAAAAACAGTGCTTGGAGCAATGCCACCTTCTGCGAGAGCTGTTATTCGATCAATAATGTTTTTCGCTATCGGACGATGATGTTTGAACATCGCACCATTCGAAAGACTATCCAACATTGTGAGAATATTCGTTTTAGGAAAACGGTCTGAACTATACGATTCAGACAATATTTTAATCATTACTAATTCGCGAATTTGAATATTACTCAATGTATATTCTGACCCGAGTGCTCTCATCACCATGGTAGGACTACTATTCAAAATCCCTTGATACACGGACTCATTTGCTTCATTTGAGAGTCTTGGTATTAACTTTTGATAGAAATCTCCCACATAAGCCATATACGGCTCATTGTTGTATTGCAATGCTGTGTTTCGGATGTAGAAATCATACTTCTCATATCTGTTACGCTCGGCGGCATGTTGGATATTATCTAATCCCGCAATGGTAAAACGAATGTACATTTTAAAGAATGTGCTAGTATCCGACTTATATGCCTTTTCTACTCGAATTTTAAAACTTTCTAAACCGGTCGCAAATTGCACTGGATCCAAACTTCTTAAATGATAATTATTGCCGATAAAATGGTCCACCCAACGCTGGAATCCAAGAACCTTGTAATTAATGTCTGTACTGTCCAATTCATAAAACGCTACCTCAACTTCATTACCAGATGGCTTGAAAGGTGTATACTTATCCTTTTCAGGTAAGAATAAAACGTATTCTGCATTCGGTTGAATGAGCAGGAATCCCTTGTTGTTCTTCGATTTAATTATAATCTTTTGTGTGATTGCATTTGAAAATGTCATCGAGAAAGTACTATCTGCCTCAACTTTTGTAGAAGCAATTTTATTTTCTGTCATTGAAACATAATCTTCAATTGCATATGCCTCAATAGTATTACCTACATAGGAAGGAGCAAGGCCACGGATTGTTACTGTTTGGGACAGGACAGTTCCGCAAAGAAATAGAAAGGAGAGTAAGGAGAGAATTTTATTCATGCGATTTACTTTAATTCGAGAACACTCCCGAACTACATTTATTGTACCATTCTTTGATTAAACGAGGATTTCCGGCTTTGTTACAAAACTTCCTATCGGTCCACCATTTTTATGGATTTCACGAATTATTGAAGAGTTGATGGCTGAATATTTTTGTTCTGTGAGAAAGAAGACCGTATCAATTCCTGAAATATCGAAATTCATGTGTGCAATCGATTTTTCGTATTGAAAGTCTTTTGAATCTCTAAGTCCTCGAATGATGTTATTCGCACCAATTTCCTTACAAAAATCAACTGTTAAGCTTTGAAATTGTTCAACCCGAATATTGGGCTCATTTTCAAAAAGTGCTTCAATATGCTTGATTCGCTTGTCCAGTGCAAACATGTAGTCTTTGGTTGAATTAATTCCAACACCAATGATTACTTCATCAAAAATTTGTAAGCTCTTCTTAACTACAACTTCGTGCCCTTTTGTGAAAGGGTCAAATGATCCGGGAAATAATCCAATTTTCTTCATAACTCATCTTCTCGTTGAAAGAAACTAAAGTGTACTCCTCCATATATACGGATAAATTTGAATTGAGTTATATTTTCAAGGGACGTTTCTTTACCGTGTTCCACAACTAGCACTCCATCCTCATTGAGTAAATTGCGGTCGAAGATAGTTTTCACAACATCTGCGTGATGCTCATATTTGTAGGGGGGGTCTGCAAATATCATGTCGTATGTGCTGTCTATTTTTCCAAGGAATTTAAGAACGTCTGATTTAATGACCATAAAGTCACTCTCGCAATCTAGCTTTTTAGCCATTGACTTCATGTAGCGAACACAATTATAGTTCGAATCAACAGCTGTCACATGCCCCAATTCTCTTGATAAGAATTCTACAGATATATTTCCTGAACCTGCGCATAGATCAAGAATGTCCATGTCGTCCGTGACAAACTGATGCTCTAAAACGTTGAACAGTCCTTCTTTTGCAAAATCCGTTGTTGGTCTAGACGGAAATCCTTTTGGAACGGCATACCGTCTCGTTTTGTACTTGCCGCGAATTATACGCATAGTTGCTGAGATTTTGGAATGAAGTCCTTTGGTGTTAGAACCTCAAGTTGTTCCAAGTCTTTGACTCTTTTAATATCGCGTGAAAGGTTTTCTATAACATCGTTTTTGCATTCAGCTCCTGCCACTAGCTCAAGACTTCCCTTCTCATTGGTAAACTCTTTTTGCTGAAGCGTAAACATTAAATGATAGAGAACGTCTTCCGATGATTGATAATCGAAGAAAGAATAAAATTCCAAATTGTTGTGTTTGACCAAAGTCAATTGGAAATGATCGTGGTAGAGAACAACCGTTGCTTTCAAATAAAAAGCAGAAGCACTCATTACTTGGCGAAGTACATGAGTTCCTTCATGCTGAACCATAATTCGCGGATACTTGATTACAAATATGCGCTTGATCCAATCTGGCATATCATATACATTGACAACACTCAGCTCAGCAATGCGGTTATAATCGATACTGTTTTCCGTGGAGTTTTTCCCAAAGCACAACTCGTATACGGATGAAGGTTTAGTGTCTGCAAAAATAGTATTTGGAACAAGTGAAGATTTTTTGGTCGCCCAAGAAAGGGTTACTTCGTCAAAGTCTTCTGCAAGAAAAGAAATGGAACGCATGCCATTTTCCATCATTTCCTTCTTGGAAGACGAAGCATCGTCTTTCAACACAAGATCGTGTTGGTTTACAACAACACTATTTTTTATGGAAACAAAACGTGCAGCGTTATCAGTTACCTGAATTGCTAGATGGCTCGCCATGCTAATTAGTCAAGCTCCCAAGAACCATCCACAGAATGTGTGGTTATAGATCCGAAGAACATTTCTTCTTGATCGTCGTTCTTGCCTTCCTGCTCAGCAAAAGGAATCATTCCTGATACTTTAATTGCTGGTTGCACTAAGTCATTAATGTTAAGTGAATCAAGAGTTTCTAAATTCCATCTTTCTGTAGTGAAAGGGATGATAGGTAAAGAATCTACAGAGAATGCATAGAATTCTAATTTCTCTCTATTTTCAGTGTAAGAATCGTTTCCGAATTTAAATTCAATTAAACTCTGACTAACCGTGTCACGCTTAAAGTTGGAGAAATCACTATAATTAGGCCCTTCTAACCAAAGAGACAAGCGGTAAGCTTCTTCTTCGTTCATGTCTCTATCAATTGGAGGATTTCCAGTGTACAAATAGTTGTTTTCGTCCATATCAATTGCTCTACTAGGAACAACGCCTTGTGCTTCTACGATGTCTACTTCAGCATTCTTAGCAAATTCGATGAATGCATCCCAGTCAGAAAGATACGTGCCATTTTGCTCAGCATGTACTTTTTGGATGTAACGAATGTCTTCCAAATTTTGCTTTGACATTAATTTACAGAAATCGTAGTTGTCGTTATACGTAGCAGTATTGTAAACACTCGTAGATGAAATCACTAAAGTGACAATTGCACCAGCACCTGCCAATAAACCAATTGCGATCAATAATTTTGGTTTCAAGTTGCCAGAACTATATAGGATACTAATTGCCGCAGCTGCAAGCATTAGAATTGCTGCCACCATAAATACACCATTTTGATTTCCAGTAAAACCAATGATTAGCATAAAAACTCCAGCGATTAGTAATAGTGCTGGAATGGAATATTTTTTCAAAAGCAAAGAAAGCTCACTTGTCATAATCTTTTGTTTAACATTTTGTAATACAACAAAACTACAATTTTTTAGATTTTAGGAGTTTCCATTCACTAGTTTTTTTAAACCTTTTACTCAATGGTTGGAATTATTAATTCTTAATACCTTTAGAACCAAGCAAATTCCATGAGTCAAACATCCTTTAATGATATTTTATTAAACGAATTTCAACTGACCCCTTCTTCGGATCAGGAACAGCTGTTTTATAAGTTAGAAACCTTCCTGCGATCCACTGATGGAAAGCAACTCATGGTCATTCAAGGTTATGCTGGGACTGGTAAGACGTCTTCTCTTGGGGCTTTTGTTAGAGCTCTGAAAGTGCTCAATATTAAAACAAAATTGTTGGCACCTACAGGCCGAGCTGCAAAAGTATTCAGTTACAAATCAAAAGAAGAGGCACTCACAATTCATAAGCAGATTTACCGAAGAAAGTCCAAAGTGGACATAACTTCGGGAATGAGCCTTCAACCGAACTTGTTTAAGAACACGGTATTTATTGTGGATGAAGCTTCAATGATAGGAGATTATAGTTTGTTGAAGGATGGACAAATAAGTCCACGTAATTTATTGGAGGATTTGTTCGAATATGTATACTCTGGTGCAAATTGCAAATTAATATTAATGGGAGATGATGGTCAATTGCCACCGGTTGGGAGTGATTTTTCACCTGCATTGAGTTATGAATACTTAACGAATCACTTTCCGACATTGAAAATTTCAACGTGTAAGTTGAGTAAAGTGTTGAGACAGTCTAATGATTCAGAGATTTTAAGAAACGCAACACTTTTACGAAGTACTTCTTGGGAGAGTTATCCGAAATTCGATTTGAAACCGAAAACAGATTTGGTGCGCTTGATGGGTTATGAGTTGCAAGATGAGTTGGAAAGTAGTTACGGTAGATACGGAATGGATGATAGCATTGTCATCACACGCTCAAACAAGGCTGCAAATGCGTACAACCAACAAATTCGTGCTCGGATCCTTTGGTTCGAAGAATTGTTGTGTTCCGGCGAATGCCTCATGGTTGTTAAAAACAATTATTTCTGGATGGGAGACGATACTCGCATGGGGTTTATTGCAAATGGAGAATTGATCAAAGTTTCTCGCGTTGTGAAGATAGAGGAGATGTACGGATTCGAATTTGCTCATCTCATTGTTAGCTTTCCTGATTATGAAGGGATCACAGATGTTGAAATGATTGCACATACCGAGGCTTTAACAACTGATGGGCCATCTTTGCCACGAGATCGAATGAAAGAGCTGTTTTACGCTGTTGAAGCCGATTACGCCCATGTTAGAGAAAAGAAAAAGCGCTATGAGGAAATCCTGTCGAATCCATATTTTAATGCCTTACAGGTCAAATATGCCTATGCTGTTACCTGCCATAAATCACAAGGTGGACAGTGGAGTGACGTGTACATAGATCAAGGGTATATCACCGAAGAAATGATGGGGATGGATTATTACCGTTGGTTGTACACTGCATTGACGAGAGCCACAAACAAAGCTTTCTTTGTGAATTTTGCCGATCAATTTTTTGAGCCAGAAGAGGACTAGTGCGTTATTCGAATGCTGATAATTTGAATGAAGCTCGACCAATATTGATTTTGGCTTTTGCCCATTTTTTGTTGAATCGGTCAATGACAATCGCTGCTTCTTCACGTGATAGATAA
Source organism: Crocinitomicaceae bacterium (assembly GCA_033791225.1). Taxonomy (GTDB): domain Bacteria; phylum Bacteroidota; class Bacteroidia; order Flavobacteriales_D; family Crocinitomicaceae; genus UBA4466. The sequence goes on along the minus strand of JASJHD010000012.1, from coordinate 402,243 downwards.
CGCCCTGCCAATACATTGATTTCAGTTTTAAGGGAGCTTAAAATACTAGCCGTTCGATAAGCACTCAACACATCATTCTGTGAAAGATTGTACTTCAGCATTGCAGATTTAACTGCTTCATTCGGCACAGAGATGTTTGATTTTACTGGGTCAGTATAAGAGTTGATTTCCAGTGTTATATCTCTATCTAAGCGAATTAATACTTCAGATTTTCGCAAACGTAAAAATGTAGAGTCAAATTTTGTTTCCGAAGCATTTCCAGGGTAGCGGTTGAGCTCTTCAGGAGAGTAATCTTTTATGGTTTTCGTTCCATTCCATTTGCCAATACCTTGACCACGAGAAATAATGGAAAAGTCCATTTTCTTGTCCAGAAGCCCTTCAAAAAACACACGTAATGCAACACTGTCGCTCTCATTAAACAAAGACTTCGGCAGGTCCCATTGATCCGATGCAAAAACATCTTCGAGCTCAAGATTGATACGAGCGTTGTAATCAGGTTGAGCGTCCATTACATTGATATGTAACATTACTTCATCCGCAGATTGAGAAATACACGATTCAGGGATGGCAATTAAACGCACCTCAAAATCTTCTACTTCAGCACTTGGCTTAAACTGAAATTCTTGGGTGAGAATATCGAATGTGCTGGAATCTTGAAAAGTGAATAAACCATCTTCTTCCTCCCATGTAGCCCAATTCAAGCCCATGATTTGCTTGAAGTTGTCCAGTTTCAATTGATACAAGGACATTAGTTCAATTGCTTCTTTTTTTTGCTCCTCCAGTTCTTTAATTTTATTACCGTAAGCATCGAATAGGCTGTACAAGTTCACGATCGTGTTTTGTAGCTTTTTACGATCACGTCTATTAGAATCCGTCGTTGGTGTTCCATCAAAACTTCCTGATCCAGATCTTATTGCTCTTCTTCGCGACCTTCTTACACTGCTTGAAGGTTTGTTTGATGTTGCGATAGGAGAATACCCCATATCAGAGTATTCTTTCTCACGCTTAACAATCTTCAATTCGGTAGCGTCCTTTTTTCGCTCATTGTAATCGATCCAATGGTCAAACCCTTTCTTGCCGTAGATCATTTCATGCAGCTTGGCAATCTTATTGAATTCGAGATCGTTAATGATCGATTGGAAAGTATTCCCTTCCGCAAAGGTTGAGTCAGGGGATAGGAAACGAGTTTCACCGGAACCGAAGAGGTGATAATGTAAACCGTTCTTTTCAATGACCACAGTGGTTTGTTTCAGAGAGTTGTAGCCCCAAACATCTAAATGGATATTGGTAATTTTATTATCTCCAGCGGTTTTAAAGTCACTGACTGTAAATCTTCCAGGTTCTAGTGATTCTTCTGTCAGGGTTGTTCTTCTTCCGTCAATGGCGATATGCTCTCTACCAGTTTCAGTAGTAATAATACTCGCTTGATACGGAAACAGTCCGACGGCTTTGGGAAGCCCTTTGTTCCATCTCCCTTTCTCATCACGTTCACGTTCCTCCAAGACTCCTGTGGTACTGCTTCCATCTCCAGCTGCAACAAGTACATTATTGTATTCATTCGCCTGCCCACCTAGTGCTCTAAAAATTTCATAGCTGCGCTTTTGGATATAGGCATTGACAGCGTAGTTCATTGCGTTCAATGCTACCAACTGATCATTCATGGTTAGAAACCGCATTGATTCCAATTGCATCTGCTTTTCATCAAAAGTCAAACTTGGATTCAATATTTTTATGATTCGAGGATGAGGTTTGCTCTCTCCATTTTTCACCTTTATTGCATTTGGTGGTAATTTGATTAGGAGCAATGATTCGAAGAATTCATATTCATTTTTGTACTGCTTGAGATCATTAGGCGTATTTCTTTTGGCAAGTAATACCTTGTTCAATTCCCAAAGTGCCATCTTATTTGCTGCTTCCGCGATCAATCCTTTGGGTGATTTAGCAATCTCTTCCTTTCGAATAATTAATAAATCGGGCTGATTGATGATCATGATTTCAATTGAATCATAATTCAATTCTTGATTGGAAAACTTGATTTCTGGACCTTGATAATCGAAATAACGCCCAAAATTATTGTTGAGGATTGGACTTTTCTTGACAATATGGAAAAGGTACGCGCGCTCCTCTGGTGTTAAGTCTTCATTGATTTGAGCGGTACTTGTAAATGAAATTCCAAGAAAAAATAAAATGTATAGTATCCTCATATGTGTATCGTTGCATCGAATATAACAAGAATTGCACCTAAAGGTAACGCTCGATTAAAAATCTATTCACGGAATTATGAACAAAAAAAAACCGCCGTTAAATCTAACGACGGTTCTTGTATTATTTAACCTCTAGGTACAGAGCTCTTTACTGCTTTATTACAGATTTTGTTGTAGAAAGACCATTATCATTGATTCGTACAATGTACATTCCGTTTTCAAAAGTTGAAAGATCTAATTGATCTCCGTTTGAAATATCAGAAGAAATTAAAACTCTTCCACTCTGATCTAATACTGTTACGGTAGCTTCATCGCTCAATGTTCCTGATACTTTTACAAGTCCAGTCGATGGGTTAGGATATACGGCAAAATCAATTAATTCTGCTTCTTCAACTCCTACATATCCTCCCGGTGCATATTTTGAAAGAACTAAAGTAAGTTCAGATACCGGTGCAGTAGCTCCAACGTTTTGTACACGAATAGTTGAGTGAATGAACACAGGTAAGTTGCTAACTGTGTAATCGTAGTACTCATATTGTGTACGAATGAACTCCATATCACCCAACGCAATTGGAATTGTAATCGTAGCCCATGAAGTATCAACTAATTTGTAACGCAAAACGTTTGAAAGTGAAACAGCATTTGGTAAATCCAATGTACCCTCACCGTCAAGAACCGCATGCGACACTCCTGTAGCAGCAACTGATACACCGCCTAAGTACAAGATGTTTCCTGAGAAAGTATCATCTGAAACGTCTCCTTCAGTAAATGGGTAGGTAGCTACGATTTCTGGATTTCCAGAAAATTCTGCAATCACGTCACCAAATGTTGGTTCGTTAAATGTAAAACCGTGAGATGTTTTTTCAGTTGGTGTAGAACTGTAATATGTCGTGATAGAACCCCCAACGATAATTGCAGAAGTTGCTGATCCAAAATTTACAGCAAATGGAGTTGATGTAGGATCCACAACTTCAACATCACGCATTTCATTGAAATGTCCAACTAGTCCAGTGTAATCCCAAGTAACTCCAGCGCCTACAACACCGTCTAAGTTAACAGTGAATGAATCGCAAAGGAACATGGATTCTATATCGTTAATTGCTGGCTCATTGGCCTGAGTCATTTGCGCGCTACCGTATGTAGTGATCGCCAATGCTCCTAATAGTAAGGTTTTCTTCATAATCTTTATTTTGGTCAAACTTAATAAAATTGCTTGTCTTCGTCAAAAGAATAGCTTGAAGGATTGTTATCTAGTTAAAGCCATTATCTTTGACACCCATTTAGACGAGAACAAGTAGATAATGGTTGGAGAAACCGCTTTTAAAAAATACATCTGGATTGCATTAACGGTATTCGTTGGTCTGACAGCCTTCTTTGGTTATCAGGTAATGAGTGTGCGTTTGGATTATGACTTCGATAAGTTCTTTCCGTTAGAAGATGAAGAGACCAATTTTTTCATGGAGTTTCGTGAGAAATTTAAGTCTGAGAATGACTTTCTTCTCATCGCAATAGAAAATGAATCCGGTGCTTTTGATAAAGAGTTTCTGCAAAAAGTTGACGCGTTAACTACAGAATTAGAAACTGTAGATAATGTTGATTACGTTAATTCTATTACAAATCAAGAAGAGTATTTCTTGTTCCAGACTGGAGCAACAGATTCCAAACCTTATATCGATTTTGATGATTTTGATGTTGAACGTGATTCAACTAGAATCTTTAAAAACAACGAATTAATAAACTCCCTGATTTCAGAAAACGGGAATTCGATTGGAATTTACTTGCGTCACTTCGATTACCTATCAAAAAAGAAGAGTGATCAATTGATTGTCGATATTGAAGCTTTAACGGATAAATACGAATTTGAAAAAATCCGTATTGGGGGTAGAACTGTTCAACAGAAATACTACATCGACAAGATGACGTATGAAATGATCATGTTTGTCGGGATGAGTGGTTTTCTCATCATTCTGTTCCTTGCAATTGCCTTTAAATCTATGTGGGGGGTTATTATTCCACAAGTGGTGATTGTCTCTGCCATGCTTTGGGTAGTAGGAGGGATGGGCGTTTTTGGCGCTTCGATCAACATCATTTTAACGGTGCTTCCAACAATCATGTTTGTGGTCTCCATGTCGAATGTGATTCACTTGGTTTCACGGTACTTGGACGCATTGCGCGATAGTGAATCTGTTTTTGATTCAATAAAAACTGCTGTCAGTGAGGTTGGAATGGCAACTCTTTTAACCTCTATTACTACTGCAGTAGGATTCTTCTCATTGTGTTTTGTTCGAATTCAGCCAATTCAATTGTTTGGATTTGTAATGGGGTGTGGAGTCTTGATCGCCTTCATATTGACTTTCTTAATGTTACCAGTGTTGTTCTACCTCTTCCCTGGGCCTAAGCACATTCGAGAGAAGAAAGAAGGCAGTTTCTGGAAGAAACATTTGGAGAAATGGTTCGGTCTAGTGATGCGCAGAAAAAAGGCAATCGTGTACATTTCAGGGGCGGTTGTTATTTTGAGTGTTATCGGAATAATGCAGATCAGAACTGATAACTTCTTACTAGACGATTTACGCGAAAGCGAAAGTTTAAAGCAAGATTTTAATTTCCTTGATGAAAATTATGGAGGTGTTCGTCCTTTTGAAATGGTTGTTCTACTCAATGACCCAACTCGCAGTGTGTGGGATAAGGAAGTACTTCAAACACTTGACACCGTTGAGCAATACTTGGCAAATACTTACGGAGTAAACATTCGGAACTCGCTAGTGACAACAATGAAAGTTGCACACAGATCAGCACATGCGGGCTCCAAGGATTATTATATTTTCCCAAATAAGAAAAGCGACATTAAATCTTACAGAAGAAATATTCGCTTAGTAGACCAAGGTGAATTCGTCTATACAATGGTTGATACCTCTGAGACAATGACTCGCATCAGTGGATCAATTCCTGATATTGGAAATACAGCAATTACAGCGAAGAATGATAGCTTATTCGCATTCTTAGAGGGCTACTCATTGGATGGAGCCTTGGAGTTTAAACTAACAGGTACCGCACATCTTGTAGATAAGAACTTGAAGTATTTGTCCGTGAGTCTCGTCAAAGGATTGGGGATTTCCATAATTATCGTAGCCTTCCTAATAGGACTCATCTATCGATCAACTACCATTTTGATCATTTGTATGGTTACTAACGTTTTGCCATTACTGTTCATTGCTGGACTTATGGGATATCTTGGCGTTGAGTTGAAAACAAGTACGTCAATCATCTTTACGATTGCATTTGGTATTGCCGTCGATGATACCATTCACTTCCTAGGGAAATTCAAGCATGAATTACTGAAAGGAAAAGGAAAGATGTACGCCCTCAAGCGCAGTTATTTGACAACAGGAAAAGCCATGGTATTGACTACCCTGATTCTTTGTGCAGGATTCTTACTGTTGATCTTCTCTAGCTTCTTGGGGACATTCTACTTAGGTTTAATGTTATGTATCACGCTAATGGTTGCACTTATTGCAGACATCACACTTCTTCCTGTGCTTTTATTGATGTTTTACAAGCCGAAGTCAAAAAAGTAGTCCCTTTTTTCATGAGGTCTTTTAATAAATGAAGGCTGCTCTGAAGATATTGGATGTTGCAGATTTTATTGTTTACATTTGGGCAAATTAATTGAATTTCATGACTGCTAAGACAAAGACCCCGTCCTTTTTTGCGGCCCTAATACCAATCTTGGTACTTGTTTTTCTACTTGCTTTAAATGTGCAGGTATATGGCGAAGATGCAACATATGGTTCCAACCAAATAGCATTATTGATTGCTGCTGCAGTAGCTGCCGTGATTGGGTTTACGTTAAAATTTTCTTGGAGTGATATTCAAAAAGGGATTGTCAAAAGCATTAAATCTGCGCTTCCGGCATTGTTGATACTTCTATTAATTGGAGCATTGGCAGGGACTTGGATGATATCAGGAGTGGTTCCAACCATGATTTATTATGGGTTGAAGATCTTAAATCCTACAGTATTCCTTGTTGCCGCATGTGCAGTAAGTGCAGTCGTTGCCATGGCTACAGGAAGTTCATGGAGCACGATTGCAACAGTTGGATTAGCTCTTTTGGGAATTGGAACCGTACTTGGGATTCATGAAGGAGTAGTAGCAGGAGCGATTATCTCTGGTGCTTACTTCGGAGATAAAATGTCACCATTATCAGATACAACGAACTTAGCACCTGCAATGGCTGGAACGGACTTGTTTACACACATTCGATACATGGCAAAAACGACCGTGCCTTCAATTCTAATTACCTTAATTATATTCCTGATTTGGGGATTCACGATCGATTCACAACCAAGCGATGCCAGTGTTCAAGGTATTTTAGATTTACTTGAATCCAAGTTTTACATTTCACCAATTTTATTTGTTGTGCCGGGGGTTGTTATTTTCTTAATTATTAAGAAGGTTGATGCGGTGCCGGCATTATTCGTAGGAACTCTAATTGGAGCAATCGTCGCAATTATCTTTCAGCCTGACGTTATACATGGATTGGCAGGAGATACTGGAAATTACATGTATGATGCGTACAGAGCCTCTGTAGATGCAATGTATGGTGAGATTTCACTCTTGGGTGCGGATCATGATACATTTGCAGCCTTGACAAGTGAGTTTGAAAAAGTGGAAGTATACGGACCAATGATTCCTTCGCTTGAAATGGAGTCGGAATTGTATAAAGGACTATTGATTCAAGATTCAGAAACGTACGGATCGATTCACAAGTTGTTTGCGACAAAAGGAATGTCGGGCATGATGAATACCATTTGGTTGATCATCTGTGCGATGGCGTTCGGTGGTGTTATGGAGGCGTGCGGCTTATTACAGCGTATTACCACGGCTGTTGTGTCATTGGCAAAATCTACGGGATCATTAATAGCTACAACAGCTGGAACATGTGTTTTCTTTAATGCGACAGCTTCGGATCAGTATCTGGCGATCGTTGTACCTGGAAGAATGTTTGCAGACACCTACAAAGAGCGTGGGTTGGCACCTGAAAATTTAAGTAGAACCTTAGAAGATTCAGGAACAGTAACGTCTGTTTTATTCCCATGGAATACGTGTGGTGCGGCACAATCTACAGTTCTTGGAGTAGCTACGGGTGAGTATTGGATGTATTGCTTCTTTAATTTGATCAGTCCTGTGATGACAGTATTTTACGGATATTTCAATATCAAGATTCGTAAGATAGCTCCAGAGAAAGAGGTGTTCGCTGGGGAAGAGGAGGAGTAATCACTTAAAACGTTTAGCATCTTTGATCATTTCATCCATTCCGGGATGCTTCAAAACATGAATGATGTTCTGATTTGTCTTCGCTATAGAGTGTAATTTATTTTCAATTCCGGTATTTGCTTCTCCACGTTTACGGTCGTTGATTAATACATCAATGGTAGCAGCTCTCATTTTTGGATACTCTGCCAACTTTTCTTTGTAGTACGGATTGCGCGAAAGTTTACTCATTTCTTCAAGTCCTGCTTTGTTGAAATCATGGAGTTCAAAGAAGTTCTTCCCGTTGTCAAACATGAGATGGCCTGCTGCGAAATCATGAATGGATTCCATTGATCGGATTAGACGTCTACTGAGAATTTCAATTTTTGATTCCATAAAATTAAAACTACAAATTATTTAAGCATGACAGAGGAGATATATACAAAGAGTGCTAGTCAGGGCATTGACAGCTATCTGATTTCGATTTCCCATCTTCCCAATGGTGGATAAATAAAAGAAGATTCTCCTCATAAAAGTCATACATTCTGCCCTTCCAAGGCTGATTATCGACCATGCTTCCCTTAAAGTATTTACAATCGGCGCGAGTAATAAGATTAATTTCTTCAATGCTTTCATACGTCCATGTAGAATCAAGGAAATAGGCAGAGTACTCACTATCCCCTGGACATTTGACGTATACAGTGTCTTGATAATCCACTTCTTGGGCAAGAATTGAAAGGGGCATTAAAATCACAAATAAAAGAAGTCTGTTTAACATCATTTCTAATTTGGTAGAATACTATTCATCACAATCACAACAGGCCGGTTTCAATTTACCATCATCCCAATGGCGAATGTATAGCAGAATGTCATACTCATCAAATGCAGACATCATACCCTTCCATGGCTGATTATCTACCATACTTCCCCTAAAGTATTTGCAATCGGACCGAGTAACAAGATGTACCTCCTCAACGCTTTCATACGTCCATGTAGAATCAAGATAATAAGCGGTGTAATCACTGTCCTCTGGACATTTAACGTACACTGTGTCCTGTGCAACAAGCGACATCGGAATGAATGCTATGAAAAGAAGTAGTTGATTGATCATACCTTACTAAAGTTACGAATTAATTAAGAACTAATGAAACGTGATCAACTCAGAGAGTATTGTTTAGCACTATGATTCACTAAGCTCTTTCCATCCCAATTTACGTTTGGTGATCTTTGGATAAAGTAACAGGGTAATAAACACCAAGGCTATTGAACTGAGAAGAGTAATCTGTACTGGAACTTCACTATCAAAATCACTTACCTGAATAAAATTCGTCGGCTCAAGTCCAATCAAATGATTCATAAAAACAAATATCAGATGAAATCCAATCCCTGTCCAAACGCTTCCAGTTAATATTCTCAAATATTGAACAAATGCGCCAAAGAAAATCATATTGAGGAAATAGGACAGAGTTATTGTATCAGAGCCACCAAAAGCGATATCCATACCAATTACATATTTCTGAACAAACCCTAAAATGACTGGAAGAATTGCGAAAAGACCAATCGTTATAAGTGCACTTATCCAGCGCTTGTACTTTGTATTCAAGTTGCTGAAAATATAACCTCGAAATAAAAGCTCTTCAGGAAGTGCTTCAAAGAAAAATACTACGATCATTCCACCTATTAGTGGTACTACAATAGACTCTTCAAAGTGAACTGTAACATTACCCCAGCCAGCTAATTGACCGATAGACAAAGTCAATATTAACGGAACAATGATTAATCCCATACCCAATAAAAACTTCAATATGGATGGCTTGAACTTTCCAAGTCCAATGCTTCTTGGTGTTCCTTTATCAAGCCGATTCCGCAACAGCCAAATACCGGACAAAATAGTACCAGACATACACAAGGCAGGAATGCCATATTTATAAGAACCTTGAATATCAAAATAGCGTTCAAGAATAAGTCCCACCCATCCTGAAGCAGAGAGCGCAAAAATCCCTAATATCCAGGCGATTATTATTTTTTTTGAAAGGCTGTTTGATTTCTGAGTGCCTTTGTCTTCTGTCAAATTAATTGAGTCATTCATAGTTGTTTCTTGAACGGTTATATGTGTAAGACTCGTTTAAGCTTCAGAAGCTATGCTAGAATACATCTGCAGTTGGAATTATGGCATAAACGGTATTTTTTTAATGGTAAACGGAGATGATTTTCAGGAGTGAATTGGGTGTTATTGGTGTTTGAACTAGCTTAATTATGATGTTTTGAAGTTACGCTATTAGCATTGTCAAATAGTCACTGAAGTTGATTGCTTGTTTTGGGTTATTACGATAACTATTTGGGAATAAGTGAAATGTGTGTAAAAGAAGAATTTGAAGCAGGTATTTGTTGTAGACTTTACGGGTTATAATTGAGTATTTATACGCGTTGTGACTGACTGAAAGTATCAGTAGTTTTATATTCAATTAATCAACAATTGTATGAAATTTCCGAATTGGTTTAAAATATCTTGGTGGGTGCTTTTAATTTTATTCTCGGGTGCTGTACTTTTAAGTAGACTTAGCGATGTTGTGAAAGGTGAATCTGTTCCATTTGACATTTATATTTTTTTAATATTCGTTGCTTTGATGCTAGTTCCTATCTTCTCTGAGATAGAGTTCTTTGGAATGAAGTTTAAAAAGGAAATTGACGATTTAAAGGGGGGGATTAATTTGAAATTTGGAGAATTAAAGAATGTTATAAAAAACAATCAAAGTCAAACCTTAAACGCAACATTTCAAGGTTATGGACCGCCTCCGCCAGATAATAAACTCCCCCAATTAGAGCAGGAAATTGAAGAAATCATCAATGAGAAATTGAAGGCGCACAAGAAGGTTCCTGAACCTGACGGGGCAAATCAAATTGGAGTTCCACCAAATAATATTCAAATGTTTAAAGTTCGTTATAACATTGAAACGCAAATCAGACGAATTTGGGAAAATAGATATGATAGGACAGATGATTCAAGGATGAAACATTTGCCAATTGTCAAAATAATCCAAGAATTGGCTGAATTTGGAATTATTGATAAAAAATTCAATAATGTTTTAAGGGAAATATTATCTATTTGCAATTATGCTATTCATGGAGAGAAAGTTAGTGACAATCAAGTAAGTTTTGTAAGTAATAGTGCTGTGCAAGTTTTAGATTACTTACGTCAAGTTAAGTAATATTGAAAGATATAATAATATTCTGTTTGTAGATGCCTAAAGCCTTAAACGCTAATAAGATTAATAACTATAAAGCACTAATGGAAGATAAGTCATATTCGATAACCACAGAATTAAAAAATGTAAAATCGCATTACGGAGCGGCGCCAATAAGTTTTGAAGCGAATAAGCCATTAACAGTAATTGCAGGGCCTAATGGGGAGGGTAAGTCAAATTTAATAGAAGCGATTTTATTCGGACTAGGCAATTATATTGGACGTTCAATAAAACTGAAAAAAGAAAGTAGTTTCTTTAAAGAGATATCAATAAGTAGTTCTCCATCTATTAAAACCAGTTTCAATGAGATGGTTTTTTCAGATTTGATAAAGAAAGGACTTCATTCAAAGAAATCAGAGATTAGTTTTCCAGAAAGATTTTTACCTCAAGAAATGATATCTCATGGTAAGAGTCAAGCAACAATTACTACAACTATTCATAGAATTTCGAAAAGAACAACTGGCGTAGTAGGGAGGTCAAAATTAGTTGTAAAAAAAGCTGGTTATGATGCATCAATTGAAAAGAATACTCTAGAACATTTGGATTTGATTTACCTAAATACGGATAACATTTTAAATGATTTATTTGTCAAGTTTGTGGGGCAAAGTTATACTGAAGAAATAAATAAAATTCAGGGGAAAAGAGGGCAAAATTTATATTTTAGAAAAATATTGGATTATTATCCTGAAGAGAATGACAGGTTAATTCAAGATGTCGAATCGGGGAAGTTTGAGGAAAAATATAATTCAGGAAAGTTTATATCTAGCAGTCTGCCCACAGGAGCAAAGAAGGAATGCCTTTTATACATGATGGGAATTTTACGACAAATGCATTCGGACAAAACAGATTGGTTATCTGTAATCGTTATTGACGAGGTAGAATCTGGTTTGCACGTAAATAGGAAGAAGAAAATAGTTGATGCATTGATTTCTGCAATTCAAAATGATGATGTTTTGAAAAATCATGTGAGAATTATTTTAAGTACGCATTCACCTGTTATATATTCAGAATTACAAAAACATCCCGAAATTGTAGATACTTATTTTATACTTAGAGATGTGAACAAACCATCCGTCGTTTATAAGCAAGGAGATGATGTTGGTAATTCCGAATTGTTTGAGAAACGAATATTATCCGAATTAGGTTTAAATGTTTACGATCTTCCTGGTAAACTTTTGTTTGTAGAAGGGCCAACGGATAAATTATTTTTCAATGAAGTTTTTAATGAAGTTCATATTCAACCATTTTACACGTGCAATATCAACAAAATGGTTCGTGATTTTATATCTGCATTTCCAATTGTTAGATCGAAAGAGTATAATGTCATTGTTGATAAAAATGGACTTCGTCAGTTGAAGGACCACATTGCTGAGATTGAAAATGATTCTAATTTAAAAATCACGTTTCATGTTGGAAATATAGGGTACAATTCTATGGAGGAATTTATGTTTGGAGTTGATATAAGTGGCGGCGGACAACCTTCGACTATTTGGAATAAGATTGAGCAAAAAATTAGTAAATGGAATAAGCTACTTGGTAAGGACGAACAAATTAACATTAATATTAAAAGCGTTCGAGCAGCTCTTGAAAAGAGAGGGAGAGAAGGATTGAAAGTGTTTTTTGAAACAACGATTAAGAAGAACAAAAAAATGAGATTCATGTACTCTTTGATTGGAAGGAGATACAAGGAATTTTTAAACGAAAAGGAAATTGATATTCTTCTCGAATTGAAAAGAACTTCACATCTGAAACTAAAGTAAATTAGGCTTGAGTACTAATCATCGTTCTCAGGCACCTATAGCCAAAATCTCAGAAATCAAACCCAACTGAGGAGTTCTAACTTAATATCATTCGTACACCATATCGAGGCTGTCACTTCAAAATACACCTCCCTCACACCAACTTCTTCAGCAAAGCAATTTGTCCCAAATGATAATACGTATGCTCAATAATTCCGTGCATGTTTCTGTAATAGCTCCCGTATTTTGGATCAGTAAAATCCTCCGACAATTGATCATCAGGCAATTGCTCAATGGATCCTGCAAGCTTCTCGGCATTGTCCAATATTTCCTTTACCATCGCTTCCCAATCTTCTTGAGATTCAATGGTAGGATGAGTGAAACTTAACTCGTCCTTGGAATTTAATTCCTCACCTTGGTAGACCTTTAGCGCGACGCTGACGTAATAACCAATGTGATAGGTGAGGGTTGCAATAGTGTTCAAGTCACTATGTTTTGTGGTTGCTTGTGTCCAAGAGACACCTGAGAGTTGATCTTTAAAGTTGGAGACAGTCCAGTTTCCTCCGAAAAAAACTTCTCTAAAATGCTTGGCTACTTGTTGGGATGGTTTGTGCATCATTATTCTGATTTAGTCAATAAAATTTCATCCAATCGATCAATTAAACTGTTCTTCAACTCTTGAAGTTCCTTCAAATATCCACGATGTTTTTCATTGCATGCATCAATGTTTACTTGGACTTCTTCTGTCAATACCTTTTGCCCATCTTGTGCCTTTTTGCTCAGAGCATATTCTTTTTCCAAATCACCTTTCTCATGGTCCAGTTTATAGATTTTCAGAATCACACCATTGATGTCCTCTTGAAGCTGATTGACTTTAGGATCGTTTGATTGAATATCACTAATAAGATTATTAAAACGGTTGTTAGAACTTGAGTGCGCACAACCAAGCCGTTCCTTACGAAGGCCCATGTCGCATAATTGAACCCGTTCCAAATACATTCCATCAGAACTTTGTTTCTCGATAGGAGTACCTGTTTGAGGATCTAATTTCACTGTTTCATGAAATAGATCACACTGCACTACTTTGAATGTGGCCAATTGCTCTTTGATTTCGAGGATATTCATCTTTAATTACAATTGTTTGATAATTTATAAGAACGTCGGTTCATGTGACAATAGGTTCGAATCTTTTTACCATCTATTCTCAATAGATCAGGCTCAACCAATTGACCATTCAAAGTGTTTTGTATTAGAAAATCCCACAAGGTGACTTTCTTAAGCTTCACATAAATCACTTCATTGTCATAATACAGACAAACATGTTTTTGTTCTGCGCGGTATTCTGCTATAGGAAGGTTGAAAGCGTAAGCAGTTTGTCCAATATAGAAACTGTAGTGAACAGCACAACCACGATCGTCTTTGATTCCAAATTGAACACCTTGTTCATCTATCCATAGTTGCCCATTGTGCGTGAAGTTTCCTGAAAGATTTAAGTACTCAATAAAATTGGTTGTATCCGGTGGCCGTACCTGAGAAAATGAGTTTCCTGAGATGAAGAGTAATCCAATAAGACTAATTGAATATTTCATTTTAGCTAGTTAAGATAGTGATAAATTGAATGTAATCGTAGAATCACAGACTTTTGAAATAGTGGGAATCGATTTTTCCTTGTCGGTAGTCTTTAATTTTGTCGAATAGTGGAGTGTGTTCTATTTCTTTTTAGAAACCCTTGCTCAATTATTGTTCTGTTTTCTTGCAATGGTGTTGATTAGTGATGAAAGTCAATTAATAGTGATCATCTCAATATTACGGTTGTTTTCATTTGAATTGAGATCCTGAATAAATTGCTCAATTTGCTTAAGCCCTTTATTCCCTTCTGTTCCCTGAAAATCAAGCATTGTTACATAAGTACTCTCAAATGGAGTAATTCCAGATATATATGATTCTGTAAAATTAGAAACCAATGTTTTTTTGATATGTTCTAATTGTTTTTCCGTTGGCTCTGACTTAAATTGATAAGTAATCGAAAGATCTGGGAATAACTGTAAGTCAGCAATAAATTCAAAATTCAAGTTGATTCCATCCACCTCGGGAATGATATCTTTTCTTGCAAAACTCTTAAAGAACTCCTTGTCAAAGTCCGAACACCATCCGAATTCAATGTTTTCGGAACTAATTGAATCAGACTTAGTAATGGTTTCTAAATCATCAGATTTCCAATAAGCCGTTAATTTATTTGAATAGGCAGGTGGAGCAATAACTTCAACCGATGATAATGCATATCCATTTTGATAGATTGTTTTTAATTCAGTCATGCCAACAAATAGCATGAATTTCTTGTCCTGAGCAAAGTTTTGAATTTCTACCATAGTATTGAACTTGTCCATTAATTGCTTTGACATTTCAGTTTGAAATTCTTCAGAAAATCCTGTGGAGGCATCGTTGTAAAATGTAGCCCAGCCTATATCGTTTGATTCCATTTGCGAGAATAGATTAATAGTATTACTAATATATGGAAAATCAAATGATCTGAATTATTGGCTCTAACAAAAAAAGGGAAGCCTAAGCCTCCCTTTATATTTTCAAATATAGATTTCTCTTATTTCTTCACACGCTCTACGTAAACTCCAGAACGCGTATCTATTTTAATCGTTTCACCAGTATCAATGAACAAAGGAACACGAACTTCAGCACCAGTAGCAATAGTTGCTGGCTTCATTGTGTTTGTTGCTGTGTCTCCTTTAATACCAGGCTCAGTGTACGTTACTTCTGAAACAATGTAGAAGGGTAACTCTAGTACCAACGGCATTTCTTCTTCAGCATGGAACAAAATATTACAGATCATGCTTTCAGTCAAGAACTCTGGCTTATCAACCATTGTTTGAGGAATGTTTACCTGCTCATAGTTCTGACTATTCATGAAAACGTACGAATCACCTTCTTGATACAAATATTGGTACTCTCTATTCTCAATTCGAACGACCTCAATCTTATGTCCAGCTGAAAATGTAAAATCTAGCACCTTTCCAGATTCGATTTGTCGCATTTTTGTACGAACGAATGCTGGGCCTTTACCTGGCTTTACATGCTGGAACTCTATGATCTGAGCTAATTTGCCATTGTGATTGATACACAATCCGTTTTTGATGTCTGAAGTGTTTGCCATTCTAATGTTTTAAGTGAAGCGAATATAATTATTATTTACTTGAATCCTTTCATATCGCTGCTAATTGTGGCATCTTTGCACTATGACTTGGGATGATTTAATCGCACAGGAAATACCTTTATTTGGAAACGCTGTAATTACGGTGGGAGATCTTATGTGGGGCGTGTTAGTTATTCTCGTGACATGGACGATTGTTAGAATGGCCAAGCGAGCGATCATGAAACCTAGGTTTATCATGGACAAAATCGATAGTAAACGTCGATTGTCTGTGTTCTTAATTTCCAAGTACATCATCTGGGTCATTGGTATTGCTACTTCCGTTAAAATGATGGGAGGAAATATTACAGTTCTCCTTTTCGGTTCAACCGCACTGTTAGTGGGTATTGGATTAGGATTTCAAAATATTTTCAAGGACTTAATCTCTGGTATCTTTTTGTTGTTTGAAGGAACGATTAAAGTAGGAGACATTATTGAGGCAGATGGAGTGATTGGAAAAGTTTGCGAGATCAATCTTCGAAGCACTGAGGTGTTGACAAGAGACGATGTCGCGATTATTATTCCTAATTCTAAGTTCGTTGTAGAGAAAGTGGTTAATTGGTCACACGACAATGAAGAGGTGCGATTTATGGTGAATGTAAGTGTTGCCTACGGTTCAGACGTCGAAAAAGTATTTCTGTGTTTGGAAGAAGCGATGAGCCAAAATGCTCACATCCTTTCAGCACCCAAAGCGTTTGTACGATTCAACAATTTTGGAGAATCGGCACTGGAATTCGTTATGATTTTCTGGTCAAAAGAGACATTCGTTATCGAAAACATCAAATCTGATCTCCGACGCGATGCGTACAAGAAATTGTCTGAGCATGGTCTCTCAATTCCATTCCCTCAGCGCGATATTCACATCAAAGGGGTAGAGCACATGGTTGATTTCAAGCAGAAAGAGAAAAACAACTAGGTAATCTAATTCACGGAGAGATCAGAAAGGCTACTCTCGTTTAGATTGTATTCATACGTGTAGATCTTGAATCCCGATCCTCTATCAACAAGTTTGAACTGCTCATAAACAGATGTTCCTGAATAATCACAGGTGTAACTGATCACTACTTCAGTGATTCCATCGTGAATAGATGTATTGAATCCCATGTCTTTAGTAAAGGATTCCAATGTGCCAAGGCTCTCTTTATTTTCTAGCAAGGTCACCCAATCCTCAATAGGGTTTATAGCAAGAGCATCTTCATCCAACAAAGATTCCGTTTTAGAATAATCCTCGGACTTTAGCATATCATAGAATTGTTCAACAGTCTTTTCTGCTTTTGCGGCCTGGCCACAACTAGTAAACAGGATAGAAACGAATGTAAGCGCAATAATGGGCAGAATGAATTTTTTCATAATCAGTGAGTTAAAGTGGTGTTACAAAAATACTATAAATCTCATAAAGTAGCACAGTGTAGAAGTCATCATTTATCCATATCTTTAAATTATGATTCGCCCAACATAGTTGGTTGTTGAGTCAACTTCGCAAGAAGGTCCCGCATGGGTAAATTTGAAGCTTAGGACAAATAATTTAAGGAGAGTCTCAGAAGAAGGATGGCAGGCTGCATCTGATTTATCAGAAGCGGATTTCCAAACAGCAGACCCCAGAACACTTCAGCAATCCTAATCGTGTTAATTGAGGCTTCAATTAACGAACCATGCGGGTTTTTTTATATCCCTCAGCTCTGATATCTAACGGTTTCTTAGTGATTTACCGTTTCAAAAAAAACTTTATAATAATTCCTCGATAATTCGATCCATTGAGTATCCTTCCGCTTCTGCACGATAGTTTCGTACAATTCTATGACGCAAGATAGGTTTTGCAACCGCCTTTACATCTTCGATGTCAGGTGAATACTTACCATTCAAGGCTGCGTGACATTTTGCTCCAACTACAAGGTACTGAGAGGCTCTTGGTCCAGCTCCCCATGTAATGAAGTCCTTAGTGATTTGTGGAGCAGTAGGATCGCCAATACGAGTTTTGCCAACCAGTTTAACCGCATATTCCAAAACATTGTCGGCTACCGGTATTCTACGAATCAATTCTTGGTACTTAAGAATTTCCTCACCAGAAATAATTCTGTTCAGTTTAATGTTTTGATCCATTGTTGTTGCCTTTACAATTGCCAACTCCTCTGGGAAACTTGGATAATCTACCCAAATGTTGAACATGAATCTATCCAATTGTGCTTCTGGTAATGGGTATGTTCCTTCCTGTTCAATTGGATTCTGCGTTGCTAATACAAAGAAAGGAGATGGAAGATCATAAGTGGTTCCCGCTGTTGTAACACGGCGTTCTTGCATTGCTTCAAGCAGTGCAGATTGCGTTTTAGGCGGAGTTCTATTGATCTCATCTGCTAAAATGATATTTGAAAATAAAGGTCCTTTTACAAATTTGAAACTTCTGTTTTCGTCCAAAATCTCAGAACCGATAATGTCTGATGGCATTAAATCTGGAGTAAACTGAATTCGATTAAACGTCAAACCCAAACAATCTGAAATTGTATTTACAAGAAGTGTCTTTGCCAATCCTGGAACTCCAACCAACAAACAGTGTCCTCTGGAAAAAATGGAAATCAATACTTGGTCAACAACCTCGTCCTGTCCAACGATGACTTTGTGAATTTCTGATTTAAGGCTGTTATAATGTTGTACTAAATGATCTATATTTTCCTTATCCGACATATACTATTTGAATTTGAGTGGAACTAAGATACATTATTTGCCCAACCAATTATTACGGAAATCACAATTTTTATAAGCGTCGTCAATTCTCACATAACTAGAACCAATTCTAGAGGCTGTCCAATCTTGGATTACCTGTTGTTTCTTTTGTGCTTCTGATGCACGTTGAATCAATGAATAATCTTGTTCTAGATTAGCACGGTGTTGACTTATTCTATTCATTAAACGTATGATTCTAACTCCTTGCTTACGCTCGAACATGTTCATGTACAAGTTTGGCTGAGAGATATCACCTTGTTCTAATTTGTCCGTTAGGATGTAGATTTGTTGATCAACTTGGTTCAAATCTTCCATGTCCCAAGTTTGTGCACCTGTAATTGGATTGGTAATGATTCCTTGATTTTGCATTGTAGCCTCATCATTTGAATAAATCAAAACCGCCTCGTTCCAAGTAATTTCACCAGCTTTAATTCTGTTGTAACAAGTATCCATTTTTAAAGCTGCTGCCTCTAGCGCAGTGTTGCTAAATTCAGGAATGATTAAGATATGCTGACATTTGTAATCGTCTCCCTTACGTTCAAGCAATTTCACAATGTGATATCCGTAAGTAGATTCAAAAATTTCAGAAACATCTCCTTCTGCAAGATTGTACACCGCCGCTTCGAACTGTGGCACCATCATTCCTCGAGTAGCTTCTATTTCTCCGGCATTGGCAGCACTTCCAGGGTCCATTGAATGAATTCTTGCTTGTGTTCCAAATGATTTACCATCACGGATAATTTTGTTGCGAATATCTTGGAGAGCGTCAAATGCACGCTGTTTATCCTCAGAAGTCACTTTTGGATACGAAACAATTTGCTGAAAGCTCAATTGTGAATTGATCAAGGGAATACTATCAAGTGGCAAAGATTTATAAAACTTCGAAACTTCTCTTGGAGTAACAGAAACCTCTGAGGTGATTAAACGTTCCATCTCCTGAGAAAGCAATTGATCTTTAATGATTGGTCTAAACTCTTTCTTAATTTGAGTTACCGTTTTACCGTAGAACTCTTCCATTCGTTGACGACCACCAATTTGTCCTTCAATGATCCGAAGTCTGTTTTCCATTTCGGCATCTACCTGCCCATCAGAAATAATAACACTATCAAGATTTGCTTGAGTCAACAAAAGGTATTGATACATCAAGTCTTCCAAAATTTGACAATCCAATTGAGTAGTCAATGTCATTCCCGCCTGCAGAGCTTGAATTTTTTGTCCTTGAATATCGGAGAGTAAAATGACGTGGTCACCAACTTGCGCAACAACTTTATCAATGGTCTCTTGACCAAATGAAGCTAGGGTAGTGGAGAGGATCAGACTAAATGTGAATAATAATTTCATGCTTTTCTTTTATACTTTGAATCAGTGTTGATTCGTTTTGTTCAATGAGCTCTTGCAAACGATTTGCCACAATGATGTTTTTAATTTCATTGTTAAGAAAGTCTACAGGTGGTGCTTCATCTTTTAATTTGTAATCTATTATATTAATAAAGTACGTGAAGTTATCGTCTGAGAAATAGGTCTTGGTTCTGTTTAAAACGATGTTATCCAAGTTGTATTTTGAAGCGGGTAAATCCGCAGCAATCTCATTAAAATAATTCCACGTAGAATCATTGAAGTAATAATTCTCAGCGTAAAGTTTAGCATAAGAATTGACTTCCTCTAAGTCTTTATCATTTTTTAACAGGTAATTCAGGTGAACTTCCTCTGATTTAAAGTCTAAACCTACTGGAATTTTGAGGTATAAAGCTTTGACTATGTAGTCGTGAAGAATAAATTCATCATGGTGAGCATCGTAGAATGTTTGAATCTCTTCTTGGCTAACAACCGTATCAAGTACCTTCTTTAATTCAATTTCTTGTAGATAGTACATTGCTAATTCACCTGAGAAGGATTCTGCGCGTAGTCGTACCAATTCCCAATCGTCTGGATGATTCTCTCGCATTTCTGCTTTAAATGCTTCGTTCTCGCACCATTCGGCAAGAAATACTCTGTATTCCTCTGGGTCCTCATGATCGTACCCGAAGTACTTCATAAGAACATAGGCTTCATTTTCTGTTAGTTCAGTGTTGTCTACCGAAGCTACAACCTTGCCATTGCTATTACACGATAGGAGTGTGATTAAACAAAACAGGCCGACAATGATGCCAGCCTGAAAATGATATGTTGATTTCTTATTCACCGATTGAATACAATGCGTCTGAATCAATTACAATTTTGTGTTTTACTTCCAATTCTTTCAACCATTCTCTTTCAAGGTGATTTTGATAATCAGAAGTAATAGCTCCTTTCGCCTCAGAGAATTCTTTCTGCGCTGGCGCTAACTTTTCTTTGACTCTAATAACATAGATCTTACCATCGATTTCGAATGGCTCATTTAAACCAATCTGCAATTCGCGATCCGTTAAATAACTCGTCTTTTTGATATCGAACTTTCCATTTCTATGTCTGATTTTCAATTCTGAGTCACCATTAATTGTTTTTACTACATCAACAACTTCAACAGAATCAACCTGTAGCATTTCATACGCTTTCTTGGCTGCCTCTTCACTATAGCATTCGAATACATCTGCATCCAAACGAGTTCCCCACATGTAATCAGTCTTGTGAGCAGCATAGTAATCTTGAAGACCAGTAGTGTCTTTCATCGCTTTGTTCCAAACCAAGTCAGACATAATTTCATACAAAAGAATTCCATCGTGATATTCAGTCACCAATGCCTTAAATGCTGGATACTTACCTGCTAGTTTAGACTCTTCGTAATCAAGAATTGTTTGTTTTTCCCACTTCTTATATTGCTCATTAATCATTGCGTAAGTGTCGTCTGCATTCACACCTCTGTAATTCATCTTTAAGAATTGAGCGAATTGCTGTTGCGTAAATTTCTGCTTTCCAAGCATAAATAACACTTTGTTTGTTGAGAGCAATGAAGGATCGAATAAACCTTTGTTATAAGTAGAATCGATATTGTCATAGAACCACTGCAAACTTTTCTTTGTCTTGTTCTTGTATCCGTACTCGTCTTTCAACTTTAAAACAAAAGAATCTTGCGTTGTCTTAGATCGTTCGTCTTTCGCAACTTTCTTTTCCAACATTTCCTTTAATTCCTCAAAAGTTGGAACGGCAATAAGGTTTAGTCTTTTTACAATATGGAAACCGTATGTCGTACGAATTGGTTGGCTGTAATCACCATCATTCTCAAGTGCAAACGCCGCTTCTTCAAATCCAGGAACCATACGTGTTGAAGTTCCTGTGCCAAATGGAGGAAGTAAACCTTTCTTCTTGTTAGATGAAGGGTCATCTGAATACTTAAGTACTAGGTCTTCAAAGTCCCCACCTGCTTCAAGTAAATCATAAATCTCTTTAATTTTCGCTTCAGCTGCTGCAACACCATCCGGCGCCGCACGATCCACCTGAACCATGATATGTGCAGTTTCTATAGTTCCGCGTGCAGGTCGTTTGTCTGTCACCTTCAAAATATGGTAGCCAAATCGTGTTCTGAATGGATTTGATACTTGACCAACCTCCGTCGTATAAGCATTTTCCTCAAAAGGGTACACCATTTGAAATGCTGTAAAAAATCCTAGATCTCCTTGGTTTTGTACAACGGATGGATCTTCAGAACCACCTTTTCCTTGTGCTACCATTGCGAAATCCTGACCTTCATCAAGGCGCTTCTTCATTTCAAGCATTCTGTTGTAAAGTACCAATGTATCTTCCGGAGAAGCGTTTTTTGGGATCTTTAACATGATGTGAGAAGCACGAACCTCATATGCCGTTCTATTGTACGCTTCAAGAACCAATGCATCGTTTTGAGCTGAATCAACCAAGTACGGTAAAGCAAGTTGCTTTCTGTATCCTTCAAGTTCTTTCACCAACTTTGGAATAGTATCGTATCCCATAGCTTCCGCTTCAGCAACTTTTAATTTGAATTTTTTAAACAACTCCATGTATTCATCCAAAGATGCTTGGTCGTACTTCGGATCGTTGTTGTTCTTTAAGTAAATTTGAAGAAATTCTGACTTTGTAATATCATTGTCATTGATCGTCATGATCGTTGGGTCTTCCTGACCATAAACGCTAAATCCTAAAAGGATTGTAATTGCAAATACAGATAATCTATTCATCATATTCATTTAATTTAAGGCTGTCAAATATACGGTATTAATGTACCCTTGACGAATTATTTTACACTATAGTTTGGTGCTTCTCTTGTAATTGTCACATCGTGAGGATGACTTTCTAATACACCTGCACTAGTAATTCTTATAAATTTTGAACCTTGTAAGTCCGAAATTGTTCCAGCTCCACAATATCCCATTCCTGATCTTAGTCCTCCCATAATCTGGTACATCACTTCGTCCAATTGTCCTTTAAACGGAACTCTTCCAGAAATTCCTTCTGGCACCAATTTCTTAACATCTTCTTCGGTATCTTGGAAGTAGCGATCTTTTGATCCTTGTTGCATTGCTTCCAATGACCCCATTCCTCTATAGGTTTTGAATTTTCTTCCTTGATAGATAATGGTTTCTCCCGGAGATTCTTCGACACCTGCAAACATTGAACCAACCATGACTGTATCAGCTCCTGCAGCAATTGCCTTTACGATATCTCCTGTATAGCGAATTCCACCATCAGCAATCACTGGGATACCAGTTCCTTCAAGTGCAAGAGCCACATCATTTACAGCAGTTAATTGAGGTACTCCAACTCCTGCAATAATTCGGGTCGTGCAAATAGATCCTGGCCCGATTCCAACTTTTACAGCATCGGCTCCAGCCTCTGCCAAAAATTTAGCGGCTTCGGGAGTAGCAATATTTCCTACGATAACATCCAATTGTGGATGTTTCGCTTTTACTTTTTTCAATTGAGCAACAACACCTTCGGTATGTCCGTGAGCAGTATCAATTACAACTGCATCTACGCCAGCATCAACCAATGCATCTACACGCTCCATAGTATCATGGGTTACACCTAATGCTGCTGCAACACGTAATCTTCCGTATTGATCTTTACATGAATTTGGGTGTTCCTTTACTTTAATGATATCTCTAAATGTTATGAGGCCAATTAGTTTGTTGTCCTTGTCCACTACAGGCAACTTCTCAATCTTATTTAATTGTAATATCTGTTCTGCTGTGGGTAAATCAGTATTCTCAGCAGTCGTAATGATATTCTCAGATGTCATTACTTCTAGGATTGCACGTTGGAGGTTCTTTTCAAATCTCAAGTCACGGTTCGTAACAATCCCAATCAAGGTACGGTCAGCATCAACAACAGGAATTCCACCAATTTTGTTTTCTCTCATCAATTTTAACGCATCTGAAACGATAGCATCTTTTGATAAAGTAACTGGGTCGAGGATCATTCCACTTTCAGAACGTTTTACCTTACGTACTTGAAGTGCCTGATCGGCAATCGGCATGTTCTTATGAATTACGCCTATTCCACCTTGTTGAGCGATGGCAATTGCAAGGCTTGATTCGGTCACTGTATCCATTGCTGCAGACACGATAGGAGTGTTGACTTCAATGTTACGTGTGATTTTACTTTTTAACCGAACATCCTTTGGAAGAACCTGCGAATAAGCAGGAACAAGTAGAACGTCGTCGTAGGTTAAACCTTCTTTAATTTGAGTGAGATTTGAAAGAGACATATGTGAACCTATTTTAAAAATAAATTCTTGCAAAAGTAACAATAATTTATTGGAAAACACATGATAATTGGAAGGATAGACGCTCTTAAAAAATGCTACCTTGTAGAAGGTGATAAATGAGGATTGAAATTGTTTGGCAAATCTTTTGTTAAAGAAATGAAAATCTCTCGTCTAATTTGATTAAATTATGTACAATTGTCGGACTTTAAAATTCAATTTTGTGAAGTACTTTATTTTATGCGTTTTCGCGATCTCATCATTTGCTAGCTTTTCGCAGGCAGATACTATTTATCTTGATTCCACTATGATTCAATTGTCGGGCGTTGTGGTCGACGAGGAAACATTAGAGGCAATGCCGTATACGACTATATTCGACAAGACGGCTAGAAGAGGTGTAATAGCTGATTTTTACGGTTATTTTTCATTGGTGACATTTCCTGGTGATACACTGTTCTTTTCATTTTATGGTCATAAAACAACGACGTACGTAGTTCCAGATACTTTAACGGATAATCGTTATTCGATCATTCACATGATGAAAAAGGACACCTTAGATTTTCCAGCAGTAGATGTTTATCCTTGGCCCTCACGAGACGATTTTGCTCGAGCATTCATAGAAATGCAACCGTACGATGATGCTCTACGAAAAGCACAACGCGAACTTTCAGGAGAAAGCTTGGCTTTTGCTGCCGCTAAACTAGAAGGAGATGGATCTTTGGCATATGGTACGATTGTCAATCAACGTAACACTCAATTGTATACGAACAATCAATTGCCCGCTAATAACTTATTGAACCCGTATGCTTGGGCGAAATTGGTTAAAGACTGGAAGGCAGGAAAGTTAAAAATTGAATAGGGAATCTCTCTTAGTTCAATTTTCTTTTTCGATTTGTTTTTTGTTTCCTCAAGCGCATTCTGCAGAATTCTTTTGTATACGAACGTAAGAAAAAGGGACAATACCATACGGGTGAAGATATTCTTAATACTTGAAAGAACATTCCCAAGTAATTCGCGTTTGTCCGGTTTCGGTGTCAAACCAAAGTTGTCCATAGGCCAATCCTGAAAGCTTCTCCAAGAAATTTTAAATTGACAAACGAACAAAAAGGTGCATTATATGAATCTGGAAATCAGGTAGCAAAGGCTTATTTAGATGCGTAACAAATAACTAACCTGCTCATTTATAGCTGGTAAAGATTCGATAATTGAATATGTGTTAATTTATTTATAGTTACATTTAGAAGTACTACGAACAATACTATTACTCCTCATAAATATGTCTACAAGCGAAGCGACCACGTACGAGCAATATCCGATATCGCTGTCTTATAAGGACAAGGAACTTGAGAAAGAGTACCGATTGTCCTACGAAAAAGAGATACGTAAACCTTTGCGCTTTGGAATTATTATTTCAATCTTATCATGGTTGAGCGGATTGAGCTTGGTGTATTATGTTATTCCTGAAAGACTTTATGAATTGTCAGTGTTGACAGTCATTGTGATTTGCCCGTTTTTCTTGTTTATTGTGTTTGCGACATATAATGAACGACTCAAGGGATGGATTCATATCATTGGTGCACTGTCGAATGCATGGGCTGGATTATACGCCGTTTATTTCTGTAATCAGTTTCCGGAAGGTCATTCATTTACTTTACCTGTTCTAATATTTATTATCTTCTTCGGGTCATATATGGTTAGACTCCGCTGGGTTGCGGGATTTCTTGCTGCCTTAAGTTATACCGCAGGCTTCCACTTCTATATGCTTTATTATACAGACCTTGATTATTCATTGGTTTCACTGTTTGCATTTGTTGCTTGGCTCACACTTGTTTTCACAATGTTGGCTGGACATTTAGCCGAAAACAACAGTCGAGTTCGTTTTATGCAGAAGCGAACAATTGCCGCACAAAATGAATTAATTGCCAAGGAAAAGGAAGCATCAGAAAAACTACTGCTAAATGTAATTCCACCATTTATCGCCAGCCGTCTAAAGGAGGAGAAGGGAGTAATTGCTGATATTCACAAGGATGCCTCAGTCATGTTTGCAGATATTGTAGGGTTCACAAAACTTTCCGCTTCACTCACAGCTGATGAATTGTTGAACTTGTTGAATAAAATCTTCTCACACTTTGACATGTTGACGGAGACGTATGAACTTGAAAAGATTAAGACTATTGGAGATGGATACATGGTTGCGGGTGGACTTACGAAAAATAAGATAGAACATCTGCACAGGATTACAAAAATGTCTTTAGACATGATCGACTTTATTGGCAAGGATGAAGAAATGCAGCGCCATGATCTTAAGATTAGAATAGGAATTAATTCGGGCTCCGTAATTGCAGGAGTCATTGGAATCAACAAATTTTCATATGATCTTTGGGGAGATACAGTAAACATTGCAAGCCGAATGGAATCGAATGGAGAGACAGGTAAAATTTGTGTTTCTGAGGTTGTAAAATTGCGTTTGGAAAATCATTTTGAGTTTGGGAAACGTGATTTAATTGAAATCAAGGGCAAAGGGCCTACTCAAACCTATTTTCTTTTGGGAGATAAGATTTTTTAGCAAGTTTCAACAAGAAGGATAGTCAATGACAGAGAGGGTTGATGTCAATGATGCCACTTAAATCATGAAATAGAGGAAGAAAAGTAATACTACTTTGGTCGAACAGAACGAACCGGATCTGCTGGCTGCGGGATTAATATAACCTCCTGAGTTTTCAACATTTCCAGTGCAACTCTCACACCTTCTTCAAGCTGCGGATCATGTCCTTCAATTACTAGAGCCGGATCTTGTTCTACACGAATATCCGGAGAAACACCAATATTTTCAACATCCCATTGCCCTTCAGTATTGTAGAATCCACCACGCGGGGCAGTAATTCTACCACCGTCCATTAGACCAGGCACATCCCAAATACCAACAAGTCCACCCCATGTAGTTGTTCCAACGAGCGTTCCTAATTTTCGTTTTTTAAACATGAATGGTAACATATCGCCTCCAGAACCTGCATTTTCGTTAATCAACATTACTTTTGGTCCGAACAAAGCTCCGTCAGGTGCTGTCATTGGTTGCTGATCGCCAATAGGGTTGTTGAAGTATCCTAATAATTCTCTTGATAATAAATCAGTGATGTAATCGGCGATAAGTCCTCCATGATTATCTCTTTCATCAACAATGATCCCTTTTTTATCTTTTTGCGCAAAGTAATAACGATTAAAATAGTTGAATCCTCCATCGCCAGTGTTTGGTAGCCAAACGTAAGCTAATTTACCCTCAGATAATTCATCTACTTTTCTGCGATTTCCTTCTACCCAATCAAACCGGCGGAGCATAGACTCGTTTCCAACAGTGCTAACAATAACTTCGCGAGCTCCCTTTAAATCTGGAGTCGAGTTTACCGAAAGCGTAATTTCCTTGTTTGCAAGATTTTCAAAGGCCATAAAGAAGTTCTCTTCTGAATCAACTGGAACACCATTCACTGCTACGATGTAGTCACCCGTAGAAATATCAATTCCAACTCCAGACATTGGCGAATCTACACCTTGATTCCACATTTCTCCTGTGTAAATCTTTGCAATCTGTACGCCTTTATTTGTGATCTTAAAATCTGCTCCAAGAAGTCCAATGGACATTCTATCAATTTTAGGGTAATCACCACCTCCAACAAAGGAATGTCCAATAGCCGTTTCACCACCAAGGATATCCAATATGTAATTTAAATCTGAACGATGTCTTACGTGATCAACCCAAGGAGAATAGGCGTCATACGCCCATTCCATATCAAGCCCATGTACATTTTCAACATAGAAATAGTCTCTTTGATAGCGCCAAGCTTCTTTGAAAATTTGTTTAGCCTCTGCTATAGGGTCTACTTTAATCTTAACTTGACTAACGTTAACTGGTTCAGCCTTATCTGGTGCATCAACGCTACCAACAAAAAATGAATTTCCTGATTTAATATAAATCAGGTGTTGCTTACTTTGATCCACATTGAATTCCCATATGCCTGAAGTTACTTTTGATGGTTCTTCTGAGCCTAATTCAAACTTGTAAAGAGTTAGACCTTCTTCATTTGCTACATGTTCAGAATAAAAAATAACACCTTCAGAAGCAGCAATGACTGATTCGAAATTTCTTGCTTCAATAGGCAATGGAGTCATTCTAGTTTCCATTCCTTCAAAGTCAATGACTACTGACATTTCTTCCTCTTCTTCCTCGTCGTTATCATCTGCTGCTTCAACTTCTTCATTTCCTCGGTCAATTTTCAAGGGAGATTTAACGCCTTTATTCAAGGCCAAGGCGTAGATAGTACTATTTGTAACATGATCAAGCTGAGACATGTCAAGCCATGCAGAGTTAGGTCCGTAATCAATGCTCGCTAAGAAATACAGGTAATCTCCTGATTCGTCCCAAGTAGGTGAACTACAATTCGCCATTCCATCCGTGATCTGATAGCTTTTTTTAGCCTCAATGGAATAAATGAAAACAGCAGAGAATTCATTCTTCAGTCTTTTCGTGTAGGTAATCCATTTTGAATCTGGCGACCAATCTCCGTAAATAACATGTACTGGATGGGCTGATCCTTCATTATCTATTTGAGTTATTTTTCCTGAAGCTAAATCAATGAACTGTAACTCTCTTCCTTCATTGTAAAAACTAATTGACTTTGAATCAGGTGACCAACGTGCTTCGTAATAGAATGTTGGATTGTCCAGCTTGTATATTTTACGATCATTTCCAAATTGATCCGCAACCACTAGTTGATATTCACCAGACTCATCAGTAAACCAGCTAATTTTTGTTCCATCTGCTGACCATGCGCACTCGCGATCAGCTGCACCCGTGCTATTTGTTATGTTTCTAGGTGTCCCATCTTTTACAGGCACAGTAATCACTTCACCGCGCGCTGATAGAACGATGCGCTTCCCGTTTGGCGAAATATTGTAACTATCAAGGAATCGATCAATACCTACGTAATGAGGACGCATCCATTGAAAGTCTCCAGTAACAGTAATGGATAGCTGAATAATGCTTTTTTCTTCAAGATTTATTGTGTGAAGATAACCGCCATTTTCAAACACCAAATTATTACCGGTTCCTTCTAAATTTTTACAATCAAACTCCTTAAAATGTGTGATCTGCTTTAAAGTTTTAGAGCTTGTGTTGTATACCCAAACATTCATTGCTAAATCTCTGTCAGAAAGGAAGTAGATATTATCCCTTATCCATACGGGTCTAATATCACGGCTATTTTCCCAAGGCATTTTCTCAACTGCATGAGTGCTTAGATTAAATATCCATAATGGATAATTCTGACCACCTCTATAGTTTCTGAATTCAGTTTCCCAAGGACTTATTGGTTCATAAACATAGTATTCGCCATTTGGTGAAAACTCTCCGTTCAATCCTGTTGGAACTATAAATTTGCTTGGAGTACCACCGTTTATGTTGACTTGCCAAAATTCTTCTGCGTCTTGATATGGTGCATTGGTTCTACCTGAACTAAATAAAATACTCTGTCCGTCATTTGTCCACCCCGAAACAATATCGGCTCCAGGATGCCAAGTAAGTCGTTTTGGTTGCCCACCTTCAATTGAAACTGTAAAGACGTCTACATTTCCATCGTATTGCCCTGTAAACGCAACTGTTTTGCCATCTGGTGAAATTTTAGGTTCGCTTTCAACACCTTGATAAGTAGTTATTCTTCTAACATTTCCACCAGTATGATCAGATGTCCATAAGTCACCGCCATATGCGAAAACAATGTGTTGCTCGCTGATATCTGGATTTCTGAGAACGCGTGTTCCCTGACCGAAGACAGATGAAACGATTAATACTTGGAGGAAAATAATTAGAGTTGATTTAAACATGGGTGTCCAATTTTAATGAGGGGTGAAAATACTAAGAATAATAGTAGGGGAGTAGGTATGGAATTTAATTGCAGAAGTAGCAATCAGGAATTCGGTAACCCGTTATGCTTTCTGAAGATATAGATCCAAATTCCTATTAAACCTAGGCCTATTATTAATACAATCCATGGTGTCCAAATAAAGGGTTGACTAAACAATATCTGTGCGCTGATGCCTTCTAATATGTCACCGTCTACTAGTTTGTTTTTTTCAATTTTTTGTAGAATATTGTAGCTCAGATCAAAAACATCTGTTGCTCTAACGGTCATATTGTCGATAGGAACAAAATCATTATCTGAATTCGATAGATACGTCTGATAAGCTTCTGTCAAAGCGTCTCCTTCCTCGTGACGCACCAAACATTGAATTGGATCTGATTGTTCCTCTCCTGCAACTCTAAGTGGTATGAATATATACGGGTTTTCACTTTCATATGGACTATAATGTGCATATATGGTGTTTCCGAAATCAGCTTTAAAATCGGTAATGTTGGCTACATTACGATCTGTCAACTTCCCTTCATTAAATTCAATTAAGAACTCAGAAAGCGGTTTCGATTCCGCGCCTAAAAGCTGAAGTTGTTTGAACGCGAAGATGGTTGCTAAGAGCGTAATGAAAAGGCCTAAGGGTAGCAATAGAATGAATGCAACTTTACGCTTGGCATCCCTGTAAGTTTTGTAAACCTTCATGTTATTAGTTCACGTTTAATAAATTTAATTTGTCATTGTAGCCAGAGCTAAATTACAATCTCAGCAAATTAGGACTAGACGAAATTAGGGAATTAATTAAAAGCACTTGGCATAAAAAAAGGGGAAACAATAATTGTTTCCCCTTTTCTATTCAATTAGAATTTCCTAGTATAATTCAACTGTTAAACATTGATCAGCCGAAATGTTAACAGTTCCTGACCATGAGTCAAAACCATCAGATGCTGTATAAGAATACGATCCTGTTTCAACAGAAGTGAAAATAGCACATCCTGATGCACCACAAGCCGGAGTTCCGTTGTATTCAGAAGTAATACTTGATGAGCCACCATCTAAAGTTACAGTAGTAACACCGTAACCACTTCCTGAAAACTGCCAAAAAGTAACTTCTCCATATTCAGTTTTTGAACAAGAAGAAACAGCGATTAGCATTGCGATTGCGAATGCAGAGAATAATAATTTTTTCATAGTAAATTGTGTTAAATTAGTTGATGTGGCTCGAAAGTAATAATTCTTTTTCCCACAACCAGTATATCGACTAAAAAATACTCACTATTGAGTAGTCGATTTTAAACTCTATAAAAAACATCTTGTTGAGGATCAAGTACCGATGGAGTTTATTCGCTGAAAAGGGGATAACTCAGAAAGTATTTGGCAACTGGCGTTGTTAATGCGGAAATGTTTAGGTTGTCTGAAGCTTTTGATAACTCAACGGTTTGCCCATTTTTGTACAAGAGATTAATGTTTTGCTTATCGTCGTTGTACGCGTTATTAGTTAAGATCTCAGTGTAAACGAAATACTCTAGATGTTCTTCAGAAATACCTAGATTGTCCATTACTTTTTCACGTATTTCACTAATACGACCCTCTGAAAATGGCTCTTTCGAGACTTCAATTTTAAAGAGTTTTCGGTCGACAATTCTGCGAGATAATTCAGAAAGTACTACGTCGTCACAATTCTGCCAAACTTTAATTGCACCAAGAATGTCGAAATCATCTAATTGCGCGAATTGTTCTAACACTTCTGGATTGTTCTTGAAATCATCCACAGAAATGCTTTGCTTCATAAAGAACATTAACGCAGGGCTGCCAAACAATTCATGCCCTTGTTGCACCAATAGTTTTGCACGTCTTAGAATATGAATGATCATGAACTCCGCTGCGACAACGGTTTTGTGGAGGTATACTTGCCAGTACATCAATCGTCTTGCAACAATAAATTTCTCGATAGAATAGATCCCTTTCTCTTCCAAAACTAAGTTGCCGTCAACAACGTCTAACATTTCAATAATTCGGTCGCTTCCTATTTTTCCCTCGCTTACTCCTGTATAAAAACTATCACGATTTAAGTAATCCATTCGGTCCATATCAAGCTGACTAGAAACCAGTTGATACAAGAACTTCTTCGGGTGTTCATTTTTGAAAACGTCCAAAGCAAGATCTAATTCGCCATTGAACTCTTTACTCAATCGATCAATAAAAAATTCTGAAATTTCTTCATGACTTACGCCAGAAACAATATCGTGTTCCAATGCATGACTAAACGGTCCGTGGCCAATATCGTGTAAGAGTATAGCCAATAAAACTGCCTGCTCCTCTTGTTCCGTAATCTCGTGTCCCTTTCTTCTTATTGTTGCAACAGCTTTGGACATCAAATGCATCGCTCCCAAAACATGATGGAATCGAGTATGCAATGCTCCTGGGTATACAAGGTGGGTGAGTCCTAATTGTTTGATTCGTCTTAACCGTTGGAAATAAGGATGTTCAATTACATCGAAGATAATCTCCATTGGAATTGAAATAAAACCGTAAACGGGATCGTTAAAGATTTTCTTTTTATTATTCAGGTTGACCTTTGGTTGTAATTGCATACTTTTAATTCCGATAGTCAAAATTATAAAATATTGAGCACATGCAGATAAGTATCCTTTGGGCAGATGATGAAATTGACCTTTTAAAACCACATATTCTATTCCTTGAATCGAAAGGATATGAAGTGGTAACGGTCAACAATGGTTCTTCGGCCGTGGATAAAAGCAATGAGCAAGATTTCGACATTATTTTCTTGGATGAGAATATGCCTGGAATTTCTGGACTTGAAGCTTTGGAAAGGATTAAGGTGACCAAACCGTATGTTCCAGTGGTAATGATTACCAAAAGTGAGGAAGAGTATATCATGGAAGAGGCTATAGGCAATAATATTGCTGATTACTTGATAAAGCCGGTAAACCCAAATCAAATTTTACTTTCAATCAAGAAGAACTTGGATCAAAGTAAATTGGTTTCTCAGAAAACAAACTCAAGCTACCAGCAAGAGTTTCGTGAATTGGGGATTTTATTGAATAGTCATTTAGATTTAGAGCAATGGAGCGAAGTATATGAGAAGTTGGTGTATTGGGAGTTGAAGCTGGGAGATAGTGAGGAGAAAGGAATGCAGGAAATTTTTGATATGCAAAAACGTGAAGCAAATACGCAATTCTCAAAATTCATTGAAAGCAATTATTTGAATTGGTTGAATGGGGTAGAGGATGGACCAGAAATGGTACATACGCTAATGAAGAACAAGATCAATCCACATTTAGACAATGAAGACGTTTTCGTTTTGGTAATTGATAATTTGCGATTTGACCAATGGAAAGTCTTGAGCCCTATTTTCTCAAAATACTTCTCTATCAAGAAAGAGGAGATCGTTTATTCGATTTTACCAACAGCTACTCAGTATGCTAGGAATGCATTTTTTGCTGGATTGATGCCTTCAGAAATTGAAAAGAAATATCCGAAGTACTGGGTTAGAGAAGAAGACGAAGGAGGGAAGAACATGTTTGAAAAAGAGCTTCTTGCTGAGAACTTAAAACGATTGGGGCGTTCGATTAAATTTTCTTACAATAAAATCACCAACCTTAATGCAGGAAAGAAGTTAGCGGACAATTTCAGTCAACTGCTCGATAACAGACTGAACATGATTGTCTACAATTTTGTAGATATGCTTTCA
This sequence comes from Crocinitomicaceae bacterium, assembly GCA_033791225.1. GTDB lineage: Bacteria > Bacteroidota > Bacteroidia > Flavobacteriales_D > Crocinitomicaceae > UBA4466. The sequence goes on along the minus strand of JASJHD010000012.1, from coordinate 368,620 downwards.
CATGCACGAACAGAAATGGAAGTTATTCGTGAGTTGGCAGATGATGAGTTGGCATACCGCTCATTGACAGTTTCGTGGTTTGAGCATTCACCATTACACGATATCGTAAAGAAGATTGCCGAATCAGGTAAACGATTAATTATTACTACGGATCACGGAACTGTACGTGTTACAAATCCTGTTAAGATTGTTGGAGAGCGTAGCACGAATACAAATTTGCGGTACAAAACAGGGCGTAATTTGTCCTACAAAGAGAAGGATGTTTTCCAAGTGAAAAAACCAGATGAAGCATTCTTACCAAAGTCTAATATTTCTTCTGAATTTGTTTTTACGCGTGATGATGACTATTTCGTTTATCCAAACAATTACAATCATTTTGTAAAGTATTACAACAATACATTCCAGCACGGTGGCATTTCGCTAGAAGAGTTATTGATTCCTTACGTTGAATTGGAGCCACGGTCAGAAAAATCTACGAGTAGTGAGCCAGCACCAACGCAAAGCACACGTGATGTCTCAAGATTCTCAAGAAGGAGGAAGTAATCCGTACTCATTGTGCTCAATCTGAGAGCTTAGATTTCTGATAATCTGAATTCTACAAATAGGGTTTAATAATTTGTAACTTTTTCCTTCCATTTCCAGTACAATCACACGTGAGTGAAACACGAGAAATACACATTCAAACTTTAGATGATTTACCCAGTGCCGCGACTGAATTTCTTGATGTCGTTGGACATCGAAAGATTTTTGCTTTCAAAGCTGAAATGGGAGCAGGAAAGACAACCTTTATTATTGCTCTTTTGAAAGCGATGGGAATTTCCGAAGTTGATGGGTCTCCAACATACTCACTTGTTAATGTATACGATAGCCAAATGTTTGGTAGAATTTATCATTTTGATTTATACCGCATCGAGAATGAAACAGAGGCGCTTGATATTGGAATTGAAGAAATGCTATACTCAGATGCCATTTGTTTTATTGAATGGCCTGAAAAAATAGAAAGCTTGCTTCCAGATAACGTCATTTGGTCGTATATTCGTAGGAATGAAGATAATACACGAACGCTAACCATTGAAATATGATTACGGATCCGGAAATTTTGAAACAGTTGATGAGACAGGGGAGCCTTCTTCCAAAAGAAGAAATGCTCGAAATAGCTCAGAAGAAAGGGAGTTTATTTATTGGGATTCCTAAAGAAATATCTTTTCAGGAACGCAGAGTTGCTTTGGTTCCAGAAACCATTGCAGTTTTAGTTGCAAATGGTCACCGTGTTAAAGTTGAAACGAAAAGTGGAGAGGCATGTAATTTCTCTGACAATGAATACAGTGAGGCGGGAGCAGAGATTTGTTATGACCGCAAAGAGGTTTTTGGGTGTGATATTATATTTAAGGTAGCACCACCTTCTGAGGAAGAGGTGGAAATGATGCCAGGGAATCAAACTTTGATTTCTGCATTACAAATTTCCATTCAGCCCAAGAAAATTCTTCAGAAGCTAATGGAGAAAAAAATCACTGCAATTGCTTGGGATTATATCAGAGATGAGAGTGGTGTATTTCCTGTGGTTCGTACAATGGGAGAGATTGCGGGTAACACAGCGATTTTAGTTGCTGGAGAGTTATTGTCTTCCTACAGTCAGGGTAAAGGCATGATGCTTGGCGGCATAGCAGGGGTTCAGCCTACAGAAGTTGTTGTGCTTGGCGCCGGAACGGTTGGTGAGTATGCCACACGAGGAGCAATTGGACTGGGAGCTTCTGTTAAAGTATTCGATAATTCGCTTTCACGCTTACGTAGATTGCAAAATGATATTGGATCACGCGTGTATACTTCTGTGATTCAACCCAAAGTATTGGCAAAAGCACTTATGAGAGCTGATGTTGTTATCGGCGCGTTAAGAGCTCCATTGGGGCGCACACCGTGTGTGGTAACCGAAGACATGATTCAACATATGAAGCCAGGATCTGTTTTAGTAGATGTGAGTATTGATCAAGGTGGTTGTTTTGAAACCTCCAAAGTTACAACGCATGAGCGACCAACCTTCGAAAAGCACGGTATAATCCATTACTGTGTACCGAATATTGCTTCGCGTGTTTCCAGAACTGCATCTTTTGCACTATCAAATATCTTTTCTCCAATTCTTGTGGATATGGGGAATAAAGGTGGTTGCAGCGAGCTGATTTCTCGTGATCTAGGTTTCCGTGGAGGAGTTTATATCTATAAAGGTGTTTTGACGAGTGAAGTCCTTGGGAAGGTGTTCGATCTCCGCTATAAGGATATTGAGCTAGTGTTAATGGGAATGAAGTAATTAATAATGGATATTAGATCGCTTCGCTTTTCGATATTGGATAAAATCCAATATCAAACACATGTCATGAGCCAGTTGAATGATCTAACAGTCTAAATTCTAATATCCAGTATCCCTTGATAGAACCTCTAGATTTCCCGAAAGCTGATCTTAAACTTAAACGTAGGGATGATCAACTCTATGTTTGGTGTATAGTACGCAAGAAGGAATTACTATTGACGCCAGAAGAATGGGTAAGACAGCATGCGATTCACTATTTAATTAACGAATGCGCTATTCCACTTGGGTTGATTGCTTCGGAAATGACAGTTGAGTATAACGGAATGCAGAAACGCGCGGATATTGTTGTGTTCAATCGAGATCAGACTCCTGTGATGATTGTTGAATGCAAAGCTACAAGTGTTCCAATTACTGAGAAAACTCTACGCCAAATTGCTCAATATAATTTCGATTTGAATGTTGATTATTTATTTCTAACCAATGGCAATCAACACGTTTATTGTAGGGTAGATAAAGAATCAGGTAAATTGGTATACATGAAAAATCTACCGAACATTCTGTCCGATAGCTAATTTCAAAAGTATTTTATTTCGGCTAAGGTTCTATTGAACAATCGGTCTGGAAAGTACATGTTTGAGACCCTGTGCCGAGGTCACAATCACCATCTACACACATAACTTTAATTCCTTGACGATCACATTCACCTTCTCCATATTTCACCATGGCTACTGTTTTACCATTCTTTAAGTATTTCACCCATCCACCGGTAATACAACCGCATTTAGCATCATATACCAAAGGTTCTACATAATAGACTTCAACGTCCGAAGGAACAGTATAGGGATTCTCATAAATGTCACTTATACATTCTTCACATGTAGCTTCTGAACAAGCCCATTTAAATTCGTTTTTCTCACCCTTTTTCATGCAGGAAGCTAAAGCACCTACCAAAAGCGTAGAAATAAGCAATAATCTTAACATAGTAATTGGTTTTTAGTTAGTTGAAATTAGAAAAAAATAATTGAACTGATCAGTAGTAATACGGAATCAAGAACGACAAGCCAAGTTTAATTCTAGGTTGCTCATGATAAGGAGATTGTAGAAAATCTGTAAGTCTGTATTCACAAGTCAATGTGATAGGAGAGTATCCCAATCGAACAAACGCTGATAAATCAGTGTATTCATGAATTCCACGCGTTGTAACTTTTGTCTTCCCATTTATATTCTGAACATGCTTGAATAGTAGAGGGAGATTGTATTTCATTCCTAAATCAAGCACACCACCAAGCCAACCATCGTTTTCATATTGATTGAATACAGCAATTCGGAAAACAAACCCTGCATTGAGATTCCAATACATGTAGCGCTCCGTTTTGTGTTCGTAAGAGGTCTCGATATAACCACTTTTGTTAAAATGGGTAAAGTTCAGATTCGTTCCTACTATTGGTCCTACAGAGAAATTCCTGCTAAGAATGTACAACGAGTTAAATGTGTACCCTATGTTGTAATGCGAATTGAAATTGGGGTTACGATTGATGAAGTCATTTCCAGTTGCCAAATTTAAATCCCAGAATTGGACCCAACGTTTTTGAGTTATAGAGTTCTGAGTTTCAACCGGCTCTGTATAATGATAAATAGTAATTCCAGATAATGTAACATCTGTGATTTCACCCAAGTGAATTTCTATGTTGCGCAAGGTTTGTGCTAAATAGTCTTCTTCAAGATAAATTTCAATAGTGTAGGATCCAATAGGCAATTCGATTGTTGTGCCCTGATAGTTAATGTCGTAATCTTCTAATACCATAAAGAATTCGCTGCTTTCGTTGAAAATATGCGCAACAGGATATTCGTGTGTGAAATCTATTTCTTCATTCGAATAGGGGCCTTTGATTAATAGCGTACCAACTTGGGCTATAGAACTCAATGAGAAACTACAGGCAACCAAAAGAAGTAACAGGACATTTTTTAAATGCATCGAATTGTTGTTGGATTACTAAAATAAACAATCCAAAGGAGGAAAGGTTAGAGTTTGATGAAATAACCAATGTTTAATCCTACGTTGAAATGTCTTTCTTGAATTGGACCGTCAACTATTGGCAGTATAGTATATTTGAAGGTAGGCTCTAGGCGGATAAAAGACCTACTTCCCAATTTAATGTCAGAGCCAAGTGAAATTAGAGCGGTTACATTAAATAATTGATATTCTGTCCATTCACTTACTGAGGGGTCTGAATGTTCTCTTTCTGTTTCTGTGGTGCCATCTATGTATTCTCTCGTAGTTTTAGTAGACGTTCTATACATCCAAGTTCCCAGAGCTCCGGCTGATAAAAACACTTCCACCTTGTCCGTTTGTATAAAATCAAAAGAAGCTATGAGAGGAACTCCGACGTAATGATACCTTTGAACGACTATAAATTTGCTAGGGAAGCTTGGATTAGGAATTGGCCAACCAACTATTTCGAAATCATATTGCTCTCCTTGTGTAAGGTATTGAATTCCAGAACGCATTGCAAACCTTTTTGTTATGTTGTATTCGATATTTAATCCACCAGATAGGGTAAATATAGACGATTCAATCTCGTCTCTATATTCGATAAAAGATTCGGAACTAGGGTCGCTCGTTGTCAATGTTCTATAAGCTATTTCAGGAGAAATGTTAATCCCAATTTTCCATTTCCGATCTTTCGTATCATCATCCTGCCCGAAAGAACTTACTCCGAAAAAGAACGTGAATAATACGAGAAGAGAGATGTGATTTCTTACTTTAAGTGTAGATTTCATCTGTAGTGTTTGTAGAATTACGTGAATACCAACAACTTATTGTCTAGAGATACCTTTTTAACAGTTCTAGAATTGGCTATGCTTCCAATTTAAATTCAGAGGTCTTGTGGAAAATTAAATCAGGATAATCTTGTTCCGCCATCTGTAGTAAGAACGCTGTTTCCGCCATAAAAACTAAATTGTCATCCTTGTCCTTTGCGATATAGTTTGTCTTCGCTCGCTTGAATGCAGTAAGTTGCTCTTCATTATCGGTTGTGATCCAGCATGCCTTGAAGTAATTCTTAGGTACAAAGCGACATTTAGCTCCATATTCGTGTTCTAATCGATAATTGATTACTTCAAATTGAAGTTGACCAACGGTTCCGATAATTTTCCTGTTACCTGGCTGTTGAATGAACAGTTGTGCCACTCCTTCATCCATTAATTGACGAATACCTTTGTCCAATTGTTTTGACTTCATTGGATCTAAATTCTCCAATTCCATAAAAATTTCAGGAGAAAAGCTTGGTATACCTTTGAATGTGAATTTTTCACCTTCCGTAAGTGTATCACCAATTTTAAAGTTCCCCGAATCGTACAAACCAATTACATCACCTGGATAAGCTTCTTCAATAACGCTCTTGTCTTGCGCCATAAATGAAGTTGGATTGGCAAATTTTAGTTTTTTCTCAAGTCGTATGTGATTATAGAATGTATTTCGCTGAAATTTACCGGATACAATTCTTAAGAATGCAATTCTATCTCTATGCTTGGGATCAAGATTGGCGTGAATTTTAAATACAAACCCTGAAAACTTGGGGTCATCTGGATTTATATCTCCCAAATTAGTTTCTCTTCCTCTTGGTGACGGGGAAATATCACAGAACGTATTCAACAATTCCAGAACACCAAAATTGTTCACTGCAGATCCAAAAAACACAGGCGCCACGTCTCCAGATAAATATGTCGAATGATCGAATTTATCATAAACACCATCAATCATCTCAATTTCTTCGCGTAATTCAGCCGCAGGTTCTTCTCCGATAATCTCATCCAATTCATCAGAGTCAAGCGCTGAGAAAGATTGAATATCATCAGAAATTCCCGTTTTATTTGGTGCGAATAGGTTCAGGCTTTTGTTGTAGATGTTATAAACACCCTTGAAACGATCTCCCATTCCAATTGGCCAAGTAAGTGGACAAACCTTGATATCCAATTTCGACTCTAATTCATCCAATAGATCAAATGATTCTTTACCGTCACGGTCTAATTTATTAATGAAAATAATCACCGGTGTTTTACGCATTCTACAAACTTCCATCAAGCGCTCTGTTTGAGCCTCGACACCACTGGCAACATCAATAACCAAGATGACGCTATCAACAGCAGTTAGTGTTCTAAAAGTATCTTCAGCAAAGTCCTTGTGACCTGGAGTATCTAGAATGTTGATTTGTTTTCCATTGTAATTAAAGGCCATAACAGATGTCGCAACAGAGATACCTCTCTGTTTTTCAATCTCCATAAAATCGGAAGTAGCCGTTTTTTTGATTTTGTTGTTCTTCACAGCACCGGCAGTTTGAATCGCTCCACCAAAAAGTAAAAGTTTCTCAGTCAGAGTAGTCTTACCAGCATCTGGGTGAGAGATTATTCCAAAGGTTCTTCTCTTTTCTATTTCCGTTGCATTGCTCATTAAGTTCTTTTTGCGCTTGCAAAGATAATGCAATCAAGAATTATATGGTTAGGCGAGGGGATTATTCTTTTAATTGGAATTTGTAGAGTGCAGTTTTCATAGTCTCTTTGTAGAAACTGCAGCCCATACAAGTGAATACTTCCATATCACTATTCTTAAGTTCTCCGATTGTGTGAATTTGATGATCCGTTAATTCTAAGCCAGAATGCTGTAAGCGGATTAATGCCTCTGCAGCGTATACCTGTTTTTGCGTGTCGTTAGAGTATAACCAACCCGCAAGTATCCATTGTTTATTTTCGGAAATGAGTAATTCAACCTCTTCACGAAGCGGGGGAGGAGCCCCTATAAAGCCGCAGGCTTCGCCATATTGCGCATGACTAGGCATAGAACAGATAGAAAAAAGTACAAAAGCTAAAATGAAATTTTTCATAGACCTTACTAATTTAATTATCAGAGCTTTAATAGTCTAATTTTTTAAGTTAATTTAACGTTCGGTTGAATATATACAAACTAGTTATTATATTCACACCTCAACCAACTACTACTGATCAAATTGAAAAACAACCTTAACGTTATTAAGAGCGTCGTACGCGAGCAATTTCGCGTCGATCTTCGTGCGGATGGACTTATGCACGTACATTTTTTTGCGAATACAACTGTTACCATCGAGTTGCAGAGTGAGTTAGAACAGGTTTATGAAACTATAACCCAAGTTCGACGACCTTTCATTTATACAGGTGATGAATTTGTTTCGATAACTTCTGAAGCACGTGCCAATGCAATTAAAATGGCGGAGAGAATTCCCTGTTTTGCGTCAGCAATAGTGGTACAAAACTTAGCACAGAAGATAATAGCGGATTATTATTACAGGTTTAATAAACCGCCCAATCCATATAAAGTTTTCCGGAAATTTGATGAAGGAATTTCTTGGGTTAAAGAGAACTATAGCATCCCATCTGTAGCTTGATTCACAGGTGATATTAATGTGCGTGTACTGCCGTTCGTTGAATCATATCTTCAGAGATTTTCATCATCGTTCCATGGTACAGCGTTACATTTGACACATAATCGGCAGCCTTTCTGAACGACAATTCTGCTTTTTCATAATCTTCCATCATAAAACTCGCCATACCAATGTTGTAGTATGCAGCCGCCGTAACCTTCTTATTGATTCGGGCTTTACTTGACGTAACATCAGATTCTTCCAAATCCTCCTCCCAAGCTACGATAGATTCCAAACAGACCTGACGAATAACTTCCATATCCTCTTCATGCATTAGTTTTTGCATGGCATCTACTGCATCGTTGAAGGCATTGTACTCATATTTCTTAGGCTTAACTTTTACAAATTTCGCTTCAATTGGTTTTTGCATGTATCCAAAGACTTCAGCTGTCGCTGTGTTCAATTTCTTGATGGTATTGGGAGTAATGCTTGATCTTAACTTTTCAATCGAACCATTGTATTTGTTCTTCGCTCCATTTTTTGTAGAGCTTGATTGTGACACTGATTGAGCTCCTTCTTCTTCAACTTCGTACAATAATCTATCCTCTAAATCAAAGATTTGTAGTTTCGTTCTGAATGAATAGGATCCTTTGTATGTGTGAGTATACGTCTTTGTTTTTACACCATCTTTTTCCTTAACGTGCTCTTGAAGTGTGTATTTAGGCTCGTTAAATCGTGTTGTATAAATCGTGTATCTCAATTTGAAATCAGCAAGACTCTCATCCGTTGTCTTTTTGAAACCTTCTAATTGAGATGCCGCTCTTGTTTCATCAACATGATAAACATTTCCATCAGGAACACTAACTTCCACAAAAAATGTACTGTATGGGATTAACGTAATGTCTGAAGGAACTTGGGTGTAATTAAATTTGCCGAAACTTACTTTGTCTAATTTTTGTCCGAACGTGCTAGCTCCAATAAGTAGCATTGTAAAAAATAGGTACTTGTGCATATTGATAATATTTGTTCAAAGGTACTGCTTTTAAAGGGTGTTTCCGTTAAAAAGAGAAGCTCTGAGCATTTATTGTACCAAGAACAACAAGTATGTTTTCGTACATTCGTAGTAGTATCATCAACCATATGAATATCGATAATTTAATAGAAGAGTTTTTGGCTGAGAAGCACGCTGGAATGGATTATTCTGAAATGCGACAGCTTCTGAAGAATAGAGGTGCGGATGAAGATCAAGTAAGGTCAATTATTCGTTCGGTGGATGATCAGTTCTTGAGAGGCCAAGAGAAGAGTGGTACAGAAACGCAAATGAGTATGGTTTTTATTACTGGACTAATTCTGTTTATTGCCTCAGTAGTACTTAGTGCTGGATCCTATTTTCAATGGATAGATTTGAATGGCTTTTACATTCTGGCTTACGGTCCTGCGTGTACAGGCTTGTCAATGATGACATTTTCAAGAGTACGGGCTAGATCAAGATCGACTGGAAACTATTTCGGAAGAATGAAAAGAAATAAGTAGCTTGCATTCGATGAAAAATTACCAAGATGTTGTTAATGATCGATTCGATCAGGAAGAAAACGTGGAGAACTCGATTTATTCTGTGAACCATCCGATTGGTAAGTATACGCATGAAGTCATATTTGCAGGAATGAAAAAGGCCTTGTTGTGGTACAAGAAGGAACATGGAGCTTTAAGCTCTAAGAAACTTCTTGACGTTGGCTGCGGCGATGGCGGAATGATTCAGTTCTTTATTGAGTCTGGCTTTGAGCCTACTAACACAACTGGGATAGATTTATCACAAGTCAGAATTGATCGTGCGAAAGCACGTAATATTGGTTCCAATTTTAAGTGTGAAGATGCCATCTATTTTCAATTGGAGAAAAAATTTGATTTGATCGTCTCATTCGATTTGTATTCTCACTTTAATACAGAAGAGCAGATTGTTACAGGATTAAAGAACAAATTGAATCACTTGGCACCAAATGGAGTGTTCTTTTGGTATGATATATATTCAAAGGATCATTTTTCACCAGCAGAAAATGCTGATTCGTGGGGTTTCAATAAAAAACAGATGATCGAATTAGCAGAGAAAGCTGGATTCGAGGTAGTGTTGACAAAGCCCTTCTTTAAAAATTTCTTCAATAGATACCATTCAATTTATCAAGTCAAACGCCTATCTCCTAGAGTTGTTAAGACCTTGGAAATGATATTACCTGGCATGCCAGGGAATCTATTACTCGTATTGAAGAAAAAAGACATCCTGAATCAAGTTTAGCTAGAACATAAGCTGTACGCATCTGCACGAAGACAACAGGCCGTAATGGCCGTTTCATCTGGGAATTTTGAATGGAGAAACTACAAAGGAATAATGCGGAAGGCTATGACAATGGTACGCAGAAGACCAGATTAATTAGGCTCACCTAATTTGTGTAAAAGGTGTAACCACAAGGCCACAATTCGTCTTTCAGACTTCACACAATTGAAGTACTAAGTTTTAGACACAATGTGTTGCAGACTTTGTAGTCTGTTTGTGTTATCTAACAGCATATTAGAGCTTGTGTCTTTGTGCCTTAGTGGTTCAAATTCTAGCATTAACGAATGCAGTTTGTAACTCTTGTATAGCCGGAAGCTATATAATTCACTATTTTTAGTGAAACTCATTTATCCATCAACTATGAAATTACTCGCTTGTCTATTGTTGCTTTTGCTTGCAACGCCATCGTTCTCTCAGGACTTCATGTACCTAGAAGAAATCAAACTTAAAAAAGAAGCAGATTACGTCGAGCATCAAGAGACCTTTGTAAAAGCAATTGACTTACTGATGAGTTGCCCAATTGACGATGAAAACTTAGATCGTTTGTTGTGTCAAAAATTCATCATTACGTATGCTGAAGGATCACCGTTACATACAATTTCATTGGATGAATCAATTTCAAGTGTAATCAAAGGAAATGACGAAATTCTAGTTTTCTACATTGGACTTTGGGTAAAGTCATTGATTGAAAATAGTGATCAAGATGACAGCTTTCACACAGAATTTGTATATCAGAATTTATATGAATACTGCAAGAAAGGCAATGGTGTGAAGCAAACCAAGACGATTAAATCATTGATCAAGCACGGTGATGATAATGACATAGATACTTGGATAAATGAGCTTTGACACCCATTAGCTTTTTCTCTTATACAAACCGTCGAATAAGGTCTTCCAAGTAATTCCATTGTCTGTTGTCCGTTCCCAGTGTTGGCGAACTGATTCATTCTCGTTGGGTGTCCAAGTAATTCTATCAATGAAATGCACATCATTTTGAGTATTGTATTTTTCTTCGGATAACATTATCATTTGATTTCCTTTCAGTCCACCGGTGATATCAAGTTTGTTTCCTGAATTATCAATCCACAGTTGATTCCAAGTTTGGTTTTTGTTATCATAGAAATTTAGACTAGTACCTGTTCCTCCAGATGCACTTGTCCAATTTTCTTGAAGAACACAATTGCCTTGAATAGCAGTAATACTATTGGTTCCAACTACATCTCCTTTGAGATTAAAAACTTCCCATTCTCCAATCCAGAAATCGAAATGATCGTATTCTTCTGTGCAGCAATTGCAATCAGGCTGTTCGCCCTGTGCTAAACTAGATTTGGTGATTAATAAGAGGCTAAGAATAAGAAATACGCTTTTCATGATATTTAATTTATCTTACAAACATGAGGCTAACAGTCGAGAAAAAATTGTAAAAAACGCTTATTCAAAAGCAATACCATATTTTTTGGGTGATACTCCCGTAATTGATCTAAAATCGTGAATGAAATGCGCTTGATCATAGTAGCCATTCTCATACGCCAAATCAGTAAGGTTAACTGGAGTAGTTGTTTGTAGTAATTTTGCAATTCGGTCGAATCGAATAATTTTTTGATATTCTTTGGGTGACATTCCAACTTCTTCTCCAAATCGCTTTCTGAATTGCGCATCACTCAAGTTTACGGATTTTGCCAACTCAGACACGGAAAGTGCTTCTTTATTCTTCGTTATAGTACCTAAAACTTTATCAATAGGAGAGAAGGTTTTGTTACGAAAGACTCTTTCTAAGAAATTCTCAAGGTTCGTGATTGAACTGGTAAGAGTCGCATCCGCATCAACTCTTTTCACCAATTCCAATTCTGCTCTTGTAAACACATCGGCAACATCTACAACTTTGTTCTTAAAAGCGTTCAGTTTTTCTGGTATAAAGTACTTGGCGCTTTCAGGCTTGAATACAATACTAATTAGCGAAGCGTTTTTACAGGCAGGACGTATCGAATAGGCTTGATTGTGTAATCCTCCAATAAATTGCTGAGGTCTGGATTCCCACTGATCAGTACTTGGTGTATTGTGTAAGAAATCACTTTCCAACTGAAGAATTAATTCGAAATGCCCTTCAGGGTACAATTGAATGGGAGCTATATCGTCAAATTGATAATGCGTAAAGCCATTTATTAATTCCGAAAAGCGGTTAGAGGTATAATGAGTTGTTCGATAAGATTTGGCGCCCATAGTTGATTAAAGATAATAGAAAATTTTTTAGAAGAAAAGACTAACCTCTCACTTAAAATAGACATTAGTACTTCTAAAAATTGAATTGTAAACGACGCATATTTTCCATAAATTTGAGGGTGATTCGAATTCTAACATTCTTGATTGTACTTTTTCCATTCTTGTCTGTTGGACAACAAATCCCTCAATACAGTCAATTTACACGCAATCAATATATCATTAATCCAGCGGCGGCGGGATCAGATGATTATATGAAAATCGCTCTCGCAGGAAGAATGCAATGGGTAGGAGTGGAAGGCGCTCCAAACACCAGCTATTTGTATTTCACAGCTCCAGTCAACAAAATGAGGCTAGCTTCAATGAAGCGAACTTTTGGAAGAGTAAGACGAAATAGGCGTTCAGTTAAACCCCCGTCGATGAAGGTGTTTAAAATGAACCATGCTTTTGGAGCACAATTGTTGATTGATCAATATGGACCATTTAGAACCTTGAAGCTAGCAGGAACGTATGCTGTTCATTTTCCAATAAATAGAGATTATTCATTTTCCTTTGGAGCAAACCTTGGATTGTCTAGTCGCTCCTTTATAAGTGAAAAAGCACAGGTGTTGAGTAATTTGACGGACCTTGGGTATTCGGATAATACCTACAATGCTTATTCAAGTAATCGCAGTGCGCAATACACAATGGATTTGGATGCAGGATTGTATTTCTATGGTAAGGGGTTGTTCGCAGGTTTTTCTGTGAGTCAGTTGACGAAGGATTTGGTGAAGTTTGGTAACAAAACCACCAACTTTGACCCAAGAATGCACTTTTATTTGTCAGCAGGATACAAAATTCAGGTTACAAATAGAATGACTTTGACTCCAGCTTTACTCTTTAAATACATGAAACCAGCACCGATTTCAATGGAACTGAATGTTCAAGCTGAATTCAGAGAGGTTTTCTGGCTAGGACTTTCATACAGACATAAAGATGCAGTTGTAGCGATGATTGGAGCGAACTTATGGGAGAAATTTTCCATTGGTTATTCTGTCGATATCAGTGTTTCAAAGTTCAACCAAGTTAGTAGCGGTGGACATGAACTGGTTTTGAGTTTGGCCTTAGGAAAGCCAGCCTCCTCAATGGTTAAATACTAAAAAAGGCCCCCGAAGGAGCCTTAAAAGAGTGAAGCAGCATTATTTGCAAAACTACTGCTTCTAATTATTGATATGCCTATAAACCATTATCAATAAGATCGTCAATTAGATCATCGGTATCCTGTTCGTCATAAACCAATTCTCCAAAACGCTCATAATTCACTAACCACGCTGCGGCATTTTTAACATAACGTCCAGTGCCCGCAGTATCCCAAGCGTAGTATAAACGAGTGAATCCGCCATCAATGATTGCACGTTTACCATCATGTTCATAAATAGCAGTCACCATGTTGTCAGCACTGCCATAAACCAAAGCGCTCAATTCTTGTGTTGGTTTAACAGTAGCTATCGTAATTCCCTCGTACATGTTTGCAACACCTGTAGATATAAGATGTCCATCAACGATTCCAGCTCTGTTACTTGCTTCTCCACTAACACCAACAGTTTGACCTGCTTCTAAATTTCCATTCATTGTAGTTCCGAAGAGTTTTTGTGTCAAGAAATTAGCATCAGCATAAAACGGTTCATTGTCTCCCCAGATATACAGACCTTTACCGCTCTCAAAGAATTCCTTGATCACTTCGGCATGTTCATCAGTGAGCTTACGAACATGACTACTAATTACCCAAAGTTGACAAGCATTCTTCAATGATTCTCTTAATTCTTCAGGACTTGGAGGATTGTCAATCCATCTAAATACTGAAAATCCTTTTTGTTCTAGAGCAGCTTTAGGCTCTGCAAAGTCAAACCCTTCTCCTGTGTATAGGTGAAGTACAGCAACAGTATTCCCTTCGAAAGCGCCGTCAGTAGCCAAGTCATATTGTGTTCCCTCAGCGTTCCCATACTCATCTGCTGCAACAGGAACATCTACCTCAACTTCTTCATAGACCTCAATACCACGATTGTCTAGTATAACTGATCCGCTTGCATCTAATGCTGGTTGCGAGCGAACTGCTTTGCGTGTAACTCTGTTTTGTCCGGCACTCATATTATACTGGGCAAAAGTTGTAGAGCACATAGTAATGGCAAGAATTGCCAATGTGAATTTTAATTTTTTCATAGTGTGTTGATTATTTGAATTATTATGATGACTTGTACAAATGAATTCCATAGTGGTTCAAATTCCCAAGAAGAAATGATTTATTAATAAAGAGATATTCGTTCTATCTATATTGGGGATGAAAGGCTCCAAATGTGAAATACACAGTATCTTTGAAAAAAATATCTCCGCGAGTAGGGGTAAGTTCTTTTTCGATTGTCTTAAGTACAGAGGCAACGAATTAGACGTATGATAAAAACATCTATGACAGAGCGCACAACTATAAGTGCTAATGAGTTAGAGCAATTGTTCAGAGACCACTATGAAGGTCTATGTCGGTACGCGTTTACCATTTTGAAAAATCAAGATGATGCAGCAGATATTGTGCAACATCTATTTGTCAAGCTTTGGGAAAAACGTTCTGAAATTGAAATCTTGTCGAATGTCAAATCATATTTGTATCGGTCTGCTTACAATGCGAGCTTAAATGCAGTAAAGAAATCAAAAAGGCAAGTATTGTTTGGTTCCTTAGAGTCAGAAATTGAACCTGTATCATCAGATGATACTAGTGATATGCTCTTGAGTCAGGAATTGGAAGGTCGAATTGAGGAAGCGTTAGAACAATTACCAGAAAAATGTGGTGAAGTTTTTCGCATGAGTCGCTTTAGTGAGTTGTCCTATAAAGAAATAGCGGAAAAGCTTGGTATTTCTGTAAAAACCGTCGAGAACCACATGGGGAAGGCATTAAGGTTGATGCGAAATGAACTATCAGACTATTTGCCGCTAATAGTAGTAACAATTTTATTGTCAACGAGATGGTAAGAAAAAGAGAGGACATGGAAGCGCTCATCGCACTGTATCTAAAAGGAGAAGCATCTCCAGAGCAGGCAATTGAGCTAGAAGATTGGAGGTCTGAGAATGAGGAGAATGCTTCTTTGTACAAAGAATTTGAGAAAGTGTATTCGCAAGTTCAAGGAACAGAGTCATTTAAAACCCCAGATGTTGATCTTGCTTGGGAAAAAGTAAATGCGCTAACACGTGAAGAAACGAAAGTTGTTCCTTTATGGAGGAATAGACAGTTCTATGCAGGAATAGCTGCGGTAGCTGTAGTCGCCTTTTTAATTGGTTCATTCTGGGGGAATAGTGGAATTGATAATCCAATTGTTGGTGTGAATGAGGACGGAGATTCATTGATCGTTCAGCCTACTGTGTTGACCGCGCAAAACGATGTAGCCTCATTTACATTAATAGACAATTCCAAAGTTGATTTGCAACCTGGGAGTGAGTTGAAAATAATGAGTGGATTCAATGAGAGCGGAAGAAACCTTGAGCTTACTGGGAGTGGTACTTTCGAAGTGATTCATGATGAAGAACAACCATTTACTATCAGCGTTGAAGGGTTACAAGTGGTAGACATAGGAACTGTGTTCGACATCACTACTTCTAAGGATACAGTGAAAATTGTAGTAAAAGAAGGAGCAGTTGAACTTTGGTTGAATGACGAGGTATTGGATGTTGCAGCAGGAGATAGTGCATTCTACCTAATTAGTCAGCAGTTGGTTTCTCGATTTAAAGTTCCTTCTTCGCATCAGGACAAAGTATTCCAATTCAATGGAACCAAGCTTCATGAAGTGGCGATCATTTTAGGCGATTATTTTGATCGCAAAATTGTCGTAATGGATGATGAGATTAAGGATTGCTTGGTAACTGTGACATTCAAAAATGAAAGTTTAGCAACAATCTTGGATATTGTTAAAGAATTGCTCGACATCAAAATAGTACGTAACGAGGACATAATTGGAATTTATGGAGAAGGCTGTCTTTAAAATCGTACAGACGCTTTGTGCTTTAGGATTCATGGTTACGGCTGTGAATGCACAAACGGAAATCCCACCTCTTGAGAGAGTGGTGAGCGTAGAATTGAACGCACACACCGCCAGAGAATCATTAAAAAGGATAGAGGCAGAAGGTCGATTCAGTTTTGCATATCAGACTGAATTGGTAGATGGTACTCAACAATTGTCTCGTATTTATCAAAACAAAACGACTAGGGAAATATTAGATGACATTTTTCAAGGAGAGGTCAAGTATAAGGAAAAAGGGAATTATATTATTCTGAAAAAAAGTCCGAAATTGAAAGAGCTAGAAATTAAGCTAGACGGGTATATTTTTGACACGAAAACATTAGAGAAAATTGCATTCGCAACTCTTTTTGACACGGTAACTTTAACATCTACATTGTCTAACTCTTATGGTCATTATTCATTGAAAATGAATAAGAAACAGGAAATTCAATTCACTGTAAAAAGAGTGGGATACCATGATACAACCTTTGTATGGAACGGTGAAGGAAATTCAGTTTTAAATATCGGAATCAGCCCTATAGAAAGTGCAGAACCTGTGGACACAATAGGAGTTGAAAATAGATTTAAGCTGTTCAAATTGACAGAAGATCAAAAAGCAAACTTGAATAATTTTAAGGAAAATTTAAAGCAAAAGGTACAATTCTCTATTATTCCAGGAGTTGGAACAAACGGGGATTTGAGTCCAGTGACAGCGGTGGATTACTCGATCAATTTATTTGGAGGATTTAATGGTGGTGTAAAAAAGGCTGAAATTGGTGGGATTTTTAATATAGTTTGGGATTCAGTTCAGTTTTTTCAGGCAGCAGGTTTCTTTAATGCGGTGGGTGGAAATCAACGTGGATTACAATTAGCAGGATTCGCCAACTTGAACAATGCTTCATTCACCGGAGCCCAAATGTCAGGATTTTTGAATGTTACGCGAAGAGATTTTAGAGGTGCACAAATGGCTGGTTTTATGAATAGCACTTTGCAATCGCTCTCTGGATTTCAGGCGGCAGGCTTTGGCAATTATGCAGGAGATTCGTCCGAGGTAATTCAAATGGCGGGATTTGGAAATTATGTTGGTCATCAAAACAATGGAGTCCAAGTTGCAGGATTTATCAATATTGCGCGTCGAGAGTTTGAAGGAACACAACTTTCTGGATTCTATAACTATTTAGGTAGAGATGGGGGAGGATTACAAATGTCAGGATTTGCAAACACAGCATTGGGCAACTTCGAAGGAGCTCAAGTTTCAGGATTTGTAAATTATGCGAAGAAGATCAAAGGAGTTCAGATTGGTTTTATAAATATCAGTGATAGTATTGAAGGTGTTCCAATCGGATTCTTCTCATTTTCACGCCATGGTTACCACCAATTGGAATTGTCTACAAATGAAGTGACACCCATTAATTTAGCCTTCAAAACAGGTACACATCAGTTCTACAATTCCTTTCTTATTGGAGGGCGCTTTAGTAGCACGAATAACTACTTGTCCTATGGGTATGGTATTGGTAGTTCAATAAGGGCATCAAAAAGAAGTAGAGTTTTCTTCGATTTACAAGCTTCTCAGATCCAGCGAGCAAATGCCACGTACCGAGTGAATATACTCTCTAAATTCACCGTGTCCTATCATTTCAATTTAACTAAAAACATAGGCATTGCAGCGGGACCATCGTTCAATGTTTTGCTATCAGATAATACTGACCCTCTGGGACTTCAGACGGAAAGTTTAGTTCCTTATGATTTTTACAATCAAAATCATGGTGATGCAAATGTCAAGATGTGGGTTGGAGGGCAAATTGCTCTTCGTTTTTTCTAAAATAACGAAAAAAAACACCCGAATGGAGTAGGGGTAAGATGTGTTTCAAATGTCTTCTATAAAAAGACAAAAATGAAACATTTAAAATCAGTTATTATTGCCATCTGTTTGTGTTTAGCATCATTCTCATTTGGTCAGCAAGGGACTCAGGTGGTACGTGGAATCGTAATGGATAACATTACAGAAAGTCCCATTCCAGGAGCAAAAGTTATCATCATAGATTCAGATCCAGCGATTCGTACAATTACTGATGCCAATGGAGTCTTTCGTTTACCGGAGGTTCCGATTGGACGACAAAATATCATTGTCAGTTATTATGGCTACAAAGATGCAGTTCGTAAAGGAATAGTAGTTGAAGCGGGAAAGGAAACAGTTCTAAAAATTCAAATTGAAGAAGACATTGTTGACCACCAAGAGGTAACAGTAGTTGCAAACCGTGACAAACCAATTAACGAAATGGCCGTGGTAAGTACCCGCACATTCTCAATGGAGGAAACACAGAAGTATGCTGCTGCAGTGAATGATCCCGCAAGAATGGCTACTTCATTTCCCGGAGTTGTTGCAACTGAAGGAATGAACAATGATATATCTATTCGGGGAAACTCTCCACGTGGAATTGTTTGGCGTATGGAGGGAGTAGAAATACCGAATCCAAATCACTTTTCCAGTGTCGGAACCTCCGGTGGAGGAATTTCAATTATTAGTGCACAACTATTGGGCACATCTGATTTTTCGACTGGCGCGTTTGCCGCCGAATATGGCAATGCATTGTCAGGAGTGTTTGATTTGAGCCTTCGAAAAGGAAATGATGAGAAAATGGAATTCACATTTCAAGCAGGGGTATTAGGTATTGATGCAGCAATTGAAGGTCCATTTAAAAAAGGTTACGGTGGCTCTTATTTAGTCAACTATCGCTATTCAACACTTGGGATTTTACAGCATATTGTTCCAATTGGAGATAACGTAACCAATTTCCAAGATTTGTCCTTCAATATTTACCTACCCACAAGAAAAGTTGGAAACTTTGGACTTTTTGGTTTCGGAGGTCTAAGTGATGATAAATATTCTTCTACACTGGATACTGCTCTTTGGCAGTTAGAACCTTGGAGACAATATGAAGGTGTCTTTCGTTCGAATACTGGTACGGTTGGAGCTTGGCACAAAGTACGGTTTGGCAAGAAGTCATATCTAAAGACGAATGTTTCTTTTTCTGCTACACAAAACGGTGATGTTACTGACAGTCTCGATTTAATCTTTAATAAGCATCGTCAATTTGAAGAAGATTTTATTCAACAACGCTTTACAGTTTCTTCATCTTACATTCATAAGTTATCAGCGAAGACCAACTTTAGAACTGGAGTAATTTATAACCGCATTGGCTTTAAGTTAATTAAACGACAGGCGACCCAATCTGGTATGGAAGATTTTGTGAACGAATCAGGAGCAACGAATACTTTGCAAGCGTATTTTCAGGTGAGTCACAAGTTTGGAGAATCATTTACAATCAATGGAGGAGCACATTATTTGCATCTGTTCTTGAATAATACCTACAACATTGAACCAAGAGCTTCGTTGGATTACAAAATCACACCAAGCCAACGTTTGAGTTTTGGGTATGGTATGCATAGTCAAATTCAACCCTTGGGGGCATATTACATTAAAACTGTTGATGACGCTGGACAGACCATTTATCCAAATCAAGATTTAGAGTTGAACAAGGCACATCATTTTGTTTTGGCGTACAATATTGGATTGGGAGCGAATCACAGAATTCGAGCTGAAGTATATTATCAACATTTATATGACGTGCCCGTAGGTGCAGCAAACGATAGTACTTTTAGTTTGCTGAATGAGCAGTATGGATTTGAAACGTCTGAACTTCAGTCTACTGGAATTGGCCGTAATTATGGGCTGGAAATTACGTTTGAACGTTCACTTAAAAAAGGATTGTATTATCTCGTAGCAGGTTCAATTTTTGAATCTGAATATCAAGCGTTGAATGGTAACTGGTATGATACACGCTACAGTACGAAGTATTCATTTTCTGTAACAGCGGGGAAGGATTGGACTTTTAAGAATCCGGATAAGCGTAGAACTTTTGGAGTAAATATTAAATCTGTATTGACAGGAGGAATGCGTTATACGCCATTTGATCTTTCGACGATAGGTGGAGATTATCCAGAAGATGATTACTCACGTAGTTTTGAGGAGCCAATGCCAGCATATTACCGTCTAGATATCCGACTAAGTTTAAAAAGAGATTATAAAAAGGTAACTGGAACACTTGCGATCGATTTACAAAATGTATTGAATATACAGAATGTTGGCGGACAATATTTTGATACAAATACTGAGGAGATTAAGTATTGGCATCATCCTGGAATCTTGCCATTGCTTAGTTACCGATTAACATTCTAAAAAAAAAAGAATTTGGAGTAGGGGTCATTTGATTTTCAAATGTCTTATTAAAAAGTAAACATTAATAAAAAAAATAATCATTATGAAAGTACAGTTTTTAGTAATCGCCATTGCATCTTTATTGATAACATCATGTTCGAAGGAGAAGGTAAAGCCATCTGATACAATTACGTCGGTAGAGCGAAATATTACAGGATTCAATGAAGTAGTTGTTTCAGACGCTATTGAAGCCGACGTAACATTTTCAACAACGGAAGAGAATGTTGTTGTTGAGGCGAATTCAAACATTCACGAATACATCATTACTGAAGTGATCTCTGGTGTATTGCACATTCGTAGAAAAGAGAACGTGCATTTCAAATCTCCTGCAACAATAAGAATCCATATTACAGCTTTGTCTTTAAATGACATTTCAGTTTCAGGAGCGTCTTCATTCTCAATCTTAAATGATCTAGTGGCTACCAATGCAACAATTAATGTATCTGGAGCGAGTAGAATTTCAGGTGGATTAATCACTGATAATTGTTCTTTTAACTTAAGCGGAGCGTCAAGCGGACAATTCTTTGGGGCTATTGGAAATGCAACAATGGATCTTTCAGGAGCAAGCTCTGTAGGAAGTCTTAGTCTATCCGTAGACAACTTGAATATCGACTTGTCTGGAGCAAGTGACGCTGTTTTAGGAGTCAATGAAACTATTGATATTATAGCTTCAGGAGCTAGTACATTGGACTATTTGGGAGATGCTGTGATAACTAGCACCAACTTGAGCGGGGGATCTAGTGTCAACAAATTGTAGACAGATTAAGCAAATAATGAAACCCCTTTTCGAGTAACATCGGAGGGGTTTTTTTGGTTTATTAATGTTTGCTACGACTTAAAAAATGGCTCAATTTAAATTGTATTCAGTCATTATTCTCAATTTCTCTTCTTCGTAACTATCAGTTAGCTCTTCAATTTTTGTGGTTACCTTATGAATGACTTTTCGACCCTCCACTGATCTTGGAATTACTCCTGTTCTATTCATCTCCCCAATGTCTAGGGCTACCGCTTTATAACTCATGAGTGTCAATAAAACACCAGCGTATCGCATCTCTTCAACAGTATTTTCAGAGTATTCATACGTGTCATAAGAAACTGTCATGTCAATGAGTTCATGTTCACGTTGCATTCGTTCTTTGCATTTTTCAAAATCGTTACTAAACATACCTGAAGCAATGAAGGTGTCAAACGCAACTCTAGAACTGTCGATCCGCATATCCAATCGGTAAATTAATCGTTCGACATTCTCGGCAGTGACATCTTTTTGTACTATTTCATTTGCAGGTTGAGAAGACTGTCCACAAGAGACAAGTATCAGCAATAGGAAAAGATACAGAGGGTGTTTCATACAATTAGATCTTGATTACTAAAATAGCCAATAATTCCTGCGGCAGCAAGAGTGCCTGCCCAAAATTATTTTCCAGATCTTTTGCAGAAATATCAATTATCAATATGGAATTCATGAAATCGCTCTGATGTCCCACCTTCGGCATTGGTAATTTCAAAAATGATGTAGAATGTTCCTTGAATGTCGTTTGGAATTTGTGGAGTAGATTCAAACGTGTAGGATTCTCCTGAAATGTTTTCTGTCACTTCCCATGGAAAGGATGAGCTATTCGTGCCATTTCGATTGCCAATTCTTACTCGAAATGAAGTAAGCCCAGCTTTGTCTTCAAAGGTCGCCTTAATTTTCATGGAACTACCAGCATCAAAATGCAAATGTTCAATGGGAGTAATGTTTTTAATGGAATTGTTTAAGAATTTGTCACATGATCCTAGCAAGAGAGTTGAGAATACAAGGACAACGAAAAGTTGGAGAGAATTTTTCATTTTATGTCGGTTTATATGTTGGTTGATCTTACTATATATAACGCGACGATATAGATTTATTGCATGACTACATTTTACCAATTCCAGATCGTCATTACTTGCAAATGAAATTATGGACTTAGGTTAGGAGTTAGAAAATATTAATCATCTAGATGAAATTCTTGAAAACGTTCTGATTTTATACGTTTCGTATAAGTGGTGTTATAGATATGAGAAAACGTTCCTTGGCTACCATCAGGAATTTGAAAATATAGCCATGCGGTCATTTTCTTACCAGCTCTCTCGTATTCTTCAAATAAGTTCAATAGGTCATCTATATTTCTATATTGGTCAAATCCTGTTTCTGAACTCATATCATCAATTCTAGATTGAACGTGCTCGCGCATGAAGTTTTGACAGGCTACTTGACTCAATGACAAAAAAGCGGTTTCATCAGAGAGCCCATTTCCACTTTGCGCCATTGCCATCATTATTCTTTTGTATTGCCAAAAGTACTTGTCGCTTTGCTCATGATTATTGAGCTTGTGGTGCGCGTAAGATTTTTCGATAAGCGCTTGTTGACTCACAGGGAAAAGGGTTAGAATAGAATCACAAATGGCTAGAGCTTCTTCGTGTTCACCGTTATCGTTTAATTCATAAATCTCTGCTTCTATTTTCTTGTAGGAATACGGCTTGTAGTTCTCGTTATCGGTAAAACCAATTAATAAAGTCAACACTTCATAATCCGTGAGTGTTGTATCATTATTCTGAAAACGCGCTAAGAGCTTATCGTAATAAAGACCGTTCAAGGAATCATTTGTTTGTTCCAAAATGACTATGTAATCCGTTTGATAATTGAACTCGAATTCTTGACCGAAAACCGTTGGAGATAGTGTAAGTAGCGCAGTGACAAATAGAACAAATTTCATGGAACTGGTTTTAATGAGAGTAGCAGTAAACTGTTGTGGTAATAAGCGTTACGTTAGCCAAAAAGCCAAAAGAAAGCTAAAAATGTGATGATTTGTATTTAGTTCTTCTTGTATCAAAACTTGGATTACTTACTTCAATAGTAGTAATTTAATCTATAATATCTCGTTTTCATTTTTTTGAACAATAGGGATTAGTATATGTTGACACAATTTTTTATCGTTTCCCATAACGGTTATTTCATTGCCGCTTCTATGGTGTTATATTACAGTTTTCATAAAAGGCTTTTCGATAAAACGATATGTCAAAAAACTAATCAATATTATGAAGGGAGAAGTAATAAATATTAATAGGCAATATTGGGCTTGAGTTAATGATTTTGTTTCTTCTAATCCGTAGACATAATTTATCATCACGAAGATTATTATACCATGCAATAAATAGGTACTATAACTAATACTACCAAGCAATTTGAGTGTTGTACTTTTTAATACTCCAAAGAAGTCATTTCCTAAGGCAATCAATGTGAAGGACAGGGTAATAAGAAATTTACAAATATAATTGCTGGATGAATGAAATTGGAAAATGGATATGATTGAAATCAAAAGTATTAAACTGAACCACAGGTTGTTAAAGTTGATTTCTTTCTTGTTGTATTTTAATAGTAGTGGCGCAATGGCTCCTCCTAAAAAAGATAGAATGTGTTCAAATACAAAAGATCGATATTGAAGCGTAATTATTATAAAGGATAAGCCTAATATCACATAGAATATTTTCGGCCTAGATTTTAAAATAATTATTGAAATTAAAGGCAGTGAGAAATAGAGTAGCCATTCATAAGACAATGTCCACAGAACACCAGCGTTTATAGCTGAAGTATGAACATTGTTTATATTATCTAACCCTATTATTCCAAATCCAAACCATTTAACGATGCTTTCTGTAAATGCAATATAACCAGTATGAAGTGTCCAGTTACTTTCGATAAATACAATGATAATAATGATTGAAACTGCGAAAAAATGTAAAGGAGCTAACCTGAAAAACCTCTTGATAAAAAAAGATTTCCAATCATAGTTTTTCCCTTTGAATTCAATCAATTTATTGATAAACAAAAAACTAGAAATCATAAAAAACAATGCTATCCCAGTTTGTCCTAGTTGTGTGAAAAATTTTGAATCGGGAGGTGCCCAATTGCCGGTATGTAGGTATTTGTACCAGATAGTGGAGTGATGAATAAATACACTTATTGCAAGAAAACCTCTTAATCCATCAATTGATTCAAATCTTTTAGACGATGTTCTAACCTTGTATTTGATATTTATTAAATAACCTGTTAAGAAAGTTATTAGAATAACTATTAGAGCAAATAATGGATTTAACGGTGTCACCTATAATTGTTTTACAACGTATTGCTAAACACAATTGTTTTTATTTCGATTATATCCGAATGTACCAAATTTATTCAGTTTGAATTTAGGGAAGAAAACAATTCGTTCTAAAATCGAAATTTATTAAGGACAGGATTGGCATACATTCGAAGATAATAGGGCTTCAGCTCTTCATCAATTTGGTTGTATTTATCATCGAATTCCTTACGTTTTGGCTCGATTACTTTAAGATCAACGTTTAATTCCTTCAACTCAGATCCAATTGAAGGGTCAGCGATTTGAAGTTTTTCGTAAGCGATGTAATTTGACGGATGAAGCTTATAGTTGAGAACGATTTGCTTGTCAATTTGTTGAGCAATATTTACTGGGTCATCATCAACGGCTATAATTTCTGTTCCAAAGTTCAAGTGAATGTTTCCTTTCTCACCATTCATTCCTTTAGAAATACTTATGATATCACTTTTTTTATCTTTCTCAAAGTGCCCATTTTTATCGATCTCAAACAACTCTCTGGCTTTCAACTCAGCACAAGGATCATATTCGTATGAAATAGAAACAGGAACTATACGAAGCTTATCAATCGACTCTTTTAAAGACATTTTCTGCGTAGAATCCCGATTTGCTAAATGTAACATTTTAAGGATTGTAGGGTCCGTTTTATCAATGCCATTTTTTGCTCTCCCTTCTCGTTGCGCAATCCAGACATTATTCCCTTCATCTATTGAATAACTTATGTACTGTGATAGTTGCTTTGATGCCAATAACTTCTCTCTTCCTTGAACCGATCGCTTAACAATAAAGCTCTTGTTCAAACGCATAAGGTCTGAAATGTATTCTTTTTTGAGAAGATTATCTCCAATTGCAATTTGAATAGTTCCATGAATCGAGCGGTGTAGTAAATAACTTACCAAAGCAGGATCCATCACGATGTCGCGGTGATTACTGATGAACAAATGAGGCGTATTTTGCGGCAATTCATTCAAGCCTGATTCATTGAGACCAGATGTTGTTGTTTCAAGAATTTGCTGTACATATCCGGCGATGACTTCTTGTACGCCATCAATTGATTTAATGTCGCTCAGTTTCTTTGTAAGAGATTTCTTAACGAGCCTTTTAGCCAGCCATGGAATCCTTTTACTCAAGCGTGGAAGTTGAAACCTAGCAATAGAAGTGAAGAATTCATCGTTTTTTAGTAACCTTCCGATTACCTCAATTACCTCAGAGTCTTTATATGGTCTTATATCATCAAAGTTTTCCATTATGTCCAATTGTCTATGAAAGTTTACAAGACAGCTTTTAGGCTTTATTAATTCGAATTACTCTAGTGAAATGAAGAACTTTGATAATAGGATATGCAAAGTCTAGTTCGTACCATTTAATTCCAAAGTTTACTCTCGTCCCATTTTTATGATGATTGTTGTGATAGCCTTCGCCAAACATTAAAAAGTCAAAGGGTAATAAGTTCACCGATGTGTCATCTACGTTAAAATTGCGATAACCGTATTTATGTGCGAACCAATTTATGATTGCCCCATGAAGAGGTCCCATGATAAAATGAACGGGTAAAAACAGAAAAACCCACCATGCATCAGCATAAAAGATGTAGAAGGTAGTATATACTCCTACCCATAATAGCCTTATAATCCAACTATGAGCAAATTTCTCAAAGGCGTACCATTGAGGAACATCATTGGTAAATTGATCTTCTATTTCCACATTTTTATTAAAAATATTAGAGTAAACCTTCATAGTTCTCCACATCATGGAAAATATGGATTTGTCATATTTAGGAGAGTGGGGATCCTTTTCTGTATCAGCATATGCATGATGCATTCTATGCATAACACCGTACGCGTATGGACTCAAATAAGACGACCCCTGTGTGATAAAGGTGAAAATGAAAAATACTCTTTCCCAAAATTTAGACATTTCAAACATTTTGTGAGCGGCATACCTGTGTAGAAAAAAGGTTTGACTAAACAAAGACAAGTACCAGTGAATAATTATAAAAAATAAAATGATCATTTATTGCTTGATTTATTGGAGAATTAATGTTCATATTTTGAACCCTACTTTTTTATCGACTTGCTCGATTGAAGGGCGCAAATGTATGATATATAATGACGTTAATCAGGATAAATGCATTTAGTTATTATTGGGGTTGCATAAAAAAACCAGTCCTTAACGACTGGTTTCATTTTGAGAGGTAAGAGACGGTTCTGAATTCCTCAGAAGTTGTAGATCGTCTGATTCCTTTTTATGTAGTTTTTTGTATTCGATTTTCCTATTTATTCTTGCGCTCAAGAATAGTTTTGAGGGAAGCTTGCATTTTAATAATAGCACCAGACATGGACTGTTCAATGGTATCCGACTGATCTGAAGTCGCAATAGGTTGACGACCTTCAATTCGGACTTCAAGTAAGCAACGTATATCGTTGACACCGTCTTTTGATCCATTTTCATCAGAGAGATGAACTTCTACCCGCGTGATATGAGTGCTGAACCTGTCCAATTCTTCTTTTACAATAGCTGTAAAGTGATCATTGTGTCTTTCGTCCCAGTCAATTGTTTTATCAGTGTTGAATTGTATTGTCATAATAGGTTTATTATTGAATTAATTGATTTATAAATTCGTGTCAGTATTTAGATGTTCCAAATTTTTAAAGTAAATGGATGCACAATTGTAATGCTCAAATTTATTCAAAAAAATGGTAATCATTCTAATGAAGCTGATCTTTTAACTGCCATTTAAGATGGACAAAAGTGAGTTAGAATAGTAAATCGGGTATAAACACGCATTGACCTTAAGTATTTACAATTTATTATTTCACTATGAATTTGCCAAAAGCACAGAGGGTATTGTGAACAAAGCCCGAAGCAAAATAAACACCTGAGGGTAAGTTTTCGACAAAAACAGGAGAGTTCCCAGCGGCATTTTCGTTGATGATTTTTTCACGAACCAACTTACCAGTTAAATCTGTTATTCTTACTGAGGTTAAATCACAATCTCGACATGTAATATTTATAGATTCGCTGGCTGGGTTCGGAAATACTATTAACTGACAGTTCGAGTTACTGTTTTGCACTGATTCATCATAAACATAAGAAACCCAAGGGCGCGCCTGCTTAATAATCAATCGATTGTCGCTAGTAATTTTATATTCAATATCCATTGCGAAGGAGCTGTTTTCTAAAGCATTGTACAGTATACCAAACTCATGATGAATGACCGCCATATGATCTCTTAGTTGATTCATATGAGATTCACTCATGAGTAACGAATCGCCATTAACTAGACTTGAATATTGAATCACAGAATAATCATCTCCGCCGGTCCAAAACTTGCTTAATAGTAGTTCTTCAGGCTTTGTGGTGCTTCCTGGGTTTGTTATTAGCTCTCCCTCTAATTGCGAATTAAGATAAAAATTATTGCTCGTGCTGTAAACAGGGTCTGCAGTAACACCCACGCCATTTACTTTCTCATCCGAATAGTTTACGTGACATAAAACCCCCATGGACGTATAAAAGTGGTCAATTCGATAAAAATCACGTTCTTCAAAGGCTCTTAAATTCCAGATGCTTGCATATACCTGCTTAATTGATTTGGAAATGTGACCTTCATCTGGATGTTGTGTTTTGGATTCATACAAACCGGCACCGCTAAAACCTGGTAAATCTTCATTGTTCGTGCTTGACCTGCATCGTATTGATGTTCCGAAAGGAAAAGAGGCATGCATTTCAGCGAGATCATTCAGCATCCATTCGGGCATTTCAGCCTCTTCAATTTTATGTCTAAACTCTGCAAGCAATGAATCACGAACGTCTCTATCATTGATAAAGTTGGGGTCGATCATCATCGTTTGAACTTCATCGAAAAAGTTGTTGTGTTTCATGAACTCTTGATAGAAATAGAAGGGGATGCCAAATCCGTCTGGGATTGTCCCTTCAGAAAAATCAAAAGTTCTCATAGTTGCAACATTGGTCGACTTGGCACCAAAACCATCGTACATATCAAAGGTGATGTGATCGAGTGGTTTTATTGATGTATAATCTAAGTTTAATGGAGGTATTTGACCTTCGGGAGGCCTCTGACTTTCATACCAAGTATTTACTTCCTCTAAGGTCGCTTCTCGGATCGTATATGAGCTCTGCTCAGCATTGAAATAAATGTAATGATCAAGCAGATCGACAATAGAGTCATTGTCTAGAGGATCACGAATAAAGGCATTGGGAATATGATCCTGTATGGCTCTTAAGTTAGCGTGTGACAAAGGAGTTTGAATGACAGATGTAATAATTCCACCGACATGTGGTATCGAATTGGGGATAGATTCATAGAGTACAATGTCTTTAGGGCCTGGCACATCGTTCAAATTCATCAAACGAAAAAAACCGTATCCTTCTGTCTGATTTAAGCCCCAGTAATCAAGACCAGCGTACACATCCGTTTCAAAGAGTACTGAAACTCTTGAGTCTTGGTAGAGACTGATTTCTGAATAGTATTCTCCTTCATTACCCGCGTTGATATAGTAGGAGAGGTTGTTTTCTACGATTGGCATACCCGCAGCTACTAATTCTTGTGTATGTTGAACGGTCGCAAAATCCATGCTCTCATTGTTGCTAAAATTGAAGGCGTAGGTTCCAAGTGTTCCGTTATTGGATAAGACAGTCGGATGATAAACAATTTGACCTTTTACTACATCTGGAGCCAAATGGTCGATACCCATTTGATTCGCGAAGCCTATATGCTCTGGGTGGGTGTTAGTATTGATAAAATAAATTTTTGCGTTTGGCGTGTCATAGTCATCAATAAGAAATTTTACAAATTCTTTTCCATCCAAATAGGGCGACCATTGAACTGTTTCTGGCTCTATGGATAATTCGTTAAATGTTAGTAAGGCATCAATGCTAACCAGTCCATTGTCAATTGTAATCGTTTCTGCAGGATTAATTGGGTTTTGGAAGGGGGTGTTTTGATATTCGGTAATATCATCGATGCCATCACCATCTGTATCAAAAGGTGTATTAATAGAATATTCCAATACTTCATAGTAGTCCTCAGGGTATGCCCCCAAGGGCTCCGTGATAATAGTTGTTCCAGCTTGTCCGATTGTCATGGAGGTTGCCAGAACAAAGGGAGTGCTAGGGCTATGTCTGACATTTAAGATGTAGTAATTGTCCGTCGAAGAGTTTACTTCAAGAAGTACTTGCCCATTAATATCTGTTGAATAGTTACCGATTGGTACTTGCTGTGCATGAGAACCACAGATATTAAACAGAAGGCTGTTTAATATTAAAAAGATTCTCAGCAGTAGACTATTTTTCATCTATGTAGTATTGCATATGGCAATCGGGATTCAAATTACGAATTAATTCCATTGAATTATAGTCTTTAACGAATATAGAATGTAAGCGGTTGTGCACTTTTATCAAAAGTTAAGGCAATTATGGAATTTACAACTAGATACAATGCATTTTATAAAGACGAGAGCTCGGACGAGAAATCCGAAAGACTGGAGGAAACCCTCGGGTACTGAGAGTTAAGTGTACAAAAAAAGGTCAACTCCTAAGAACTGACCTTAATGGGTGGAAGACCGGACTGTTCTCGAACCCAATTTCGTTAGAAGACTTGAAAGAGTTTGTGAAGTTGGATGAAATTTTCAATTAATTTACATTTCAATCATACCATCGTGCAGTATTGAACCATAATAACAAGTTATATTTGTAGAAATCTTTTCGAAAACCTTTGGGATATATTCTTCAATAGCATTTACAGTCAACTCTGTCTCTCTGGGGAAGCCATGATACTGGTTCAGATATAATTTTATGTCAAACTCTTCTGTATAATCAAGTTTTTCAAAAGGATCCTCGTCATTATAATTATGATAATCGGACAAGTGTATAAAGGCACATCCAAATTTATAGACATATTGAATATATCCTTTTATTTCAGTTGATTTTTCAACCATGTCTCTATCTGTCACTGGTCTCCATTTGTTATTAGCAGTTAATACCTTCCATCTTTCACCCTTTAATGTTTGAGCCATTAATCGCTCTCTTTCATTAAAATCGGATATTCGTCCGAGATACATTACTCTAATGAATGAATCCAATTCTTGTCTCAAAATTGAAATGCAAATTCCAGTTAGATTTAGATCCGATAGTGCTTTGATAGCTTTCGAATTTTCATTGCTTCGCTTCTTAATCAAATCAATAAAGTCTTGTTTTATTTCAGGCATTCGAGTTACTTTTACTAATCACAACTACTTCATGGTTAGGTTGAATATTATAAACAATTTACGATTGGTGGTCTATCTTTCAAATAAACAATTTTCACTTGCTTTTTATCACATTTCTTGCCTCTTACTTTCATAAAGAGTAATCCTTTTTCGTTTATAACAGTGCATGTTTTTCCAGTACATCCTCCATCACGAGTCCATTGTTTAAATGAATAAACATTAAGGTCTTCGTCGAGTTTAAAACTGTGACCAAAAGTGAAATCTTTTTCAAGTTTCCAATCTAAGTCAAGTTGACTTCCCATATCTTCAAGTGTTACCTCTTCTGCGTTTAAATCATTTTCTTCCATATTAATTGTTTTTAAGATTGTAAAATTTAATTAAATCGTTAGACAAGCTCGCATGCGATTCCTTCAGATAGAATGGTGAATAAATGTTCAATGTCTAATGATTTCTTTTGAAAGTTAGTGATTTGATTAGATAAAACATATAGGTATAAATACCTGTTTTTTGAGGTCTTCTTATGATAGAAGACGGGGTTCGAACCAGAGATTGTGAAACAGTCGAAGACCAAACGTTAGTGCAGGGACAGAGAAAGCAAAGCTTTCGAAGACGAAGGCTCGATCCTTAGATCGATAAGCCTGAGGTACGGCGCTCGGTACTGTACCGAGGTCTATGAAACAAAAAAAGGCTTTGCCGAAGCAAAGCCTTTAATTTTGGGTGGAAGACCGGGTTCGAACCGGCGACCCTCGGTACCACAAACCGATGCTCTAACCAACTGAGCTACAACCACCATTTGGAGGCGCAAATATATGTATTTCTTCAATTAATCTAATTATCCAGTTGACTTTTTTTATCTTTAGAAGAGTAAAGAATTCGTAATCTATTGCTTATGAGACTGAGTAGCCACTTGAAGAGAGAGTTTAGTGCTCGTGTATTTGAAGAGTTTTACCCGCGCGTGTACAAATGTTTGTCTTTGATTGATGATGATAAATTATGGGAGTCTCCAAATGAAAACATTCCTTCTATTGGCTCGCAAGTACTACATATTTGTGGTAATGCTCGTCAATGGATTCTTGCTGGAGTAGCTGGTCATGATGATATTCGCAAGAGAGATGAAGAATTCTTAGTTCACAAGAACATTAGAAAAAGTGAATTGATTTTTCTTCTGGAGAATCTTAAGGTGAATTTAAAGGTGTTCATGGAAGGTCTTAGAGATATCCAAGTTGTCAAATTCTATACAATTCAAGGCTACCGTGTCAATGGTTTTTCAGCTATCATTCACGTGATCGAACACTTCTCGTATCATGTTGGACAAATGACCCTTCTCACCAAATTATATTCAAACGAAAATACCAACTATTATGGTGAATTGGATTTGAATGATAAAAATCGTCTGAACTAGGCTGTTTCCACTTAAATCTTGTTGATAAACTTTAACGTGATTTGGCGTTTCAATCGGTATAGTCTCGTATTTTTGCACTAAATACGTGAAATATGTTGAAAGTTGGAGTGCTTGGAGCAGGTCATTTGGGTAAAATTCATATCCGATTGTTATTAGAATTGAATGATAAGTTCAATTTTGTCGGCTTTTTTGATCCGAATGATGATAATGCGGCTCAAGCGATAGAAACGTTTAATATTAAGCGATTTGATACCGTTGAAGATTTATTGGCTGAGGTTGACTGCGTTGACATCGTGACTCCAACAATCTCTCATTTCGATTGTGCTTCAAAAGCACTGAGAAGTAGTAAGCATGTTTTTATTGAGAAACCAGTAACTGAAACTGTGGAAGAGGCGAAATCGTTGATTGATTTGGCGCATGAAGCAGGAGTGAAGGTTCAGGTTGGT
Organism: Crocinitomicaceae bacterium; assembly: GCA_033791225.1. GTDB lineage: Bacteria > Bacteroidota > Bacteroidia > Flavobacteriales_D > Crocinitomicaceae > UBA4466. Next base: position 335,864 of record JASJHD010000012.1, on the reverse strand, counting down.
CACGTAGAGCGGTTTAATCCTGCATTTCAGGCGGCATTGCCTTATTTCAATAATCCAATGTTCATCGAAACGCACAGATTGGCTCAATTCAATCCAAGAGGTACGGATGTTCCAGTAGTTTTGGATTTAATGATTCACGATTTAGATGCTATTTTAAGTGTTGTAAAGTCTGGCGTGAAGCGTATTTCTGCTTCCGGTGTTTCTGTTGTGAGTGATACACCAGATATTGCCAATGCGCGAATAGAATTTGACAATGGATGCGTGGCAAATTTGACAGCCAGTAGAATTTCCATGAAGAATATGCGTAAATCTCGATTTTTCCAGAAAGATGCATACATCAGTGTAGATTTCTTAGAGAAAGAATTGGAAGTTGTTCGAATGCAAGATATAGATGGAGAGCCTGATCCTTTTGATATTGTTTTTGACATGGGAGAAGGTAAGCCAGTGAAGAAAGTACTCTTCGATAAGCCTGATATTGACGATGTTAATGCAATCAAGGAAGAGCTGAGTACTTTCCATGATGCGATTGTCAATGATACCACTCCAATTGTTCCAATTGAGGATGGTTATCACGCTTTGGATATAGCCCAGAAAATACTGGATAAATTAAAGTCTGCTGAAAAGCAAGTCTAAACAATAATTCGATTTCACTAACGTTTAAATGCAACTGCTTATGCGTACTATGAAAACATTTGTAATTCTTATAGGTTTATTCCTTGTTGTAGGAAGTTGTGTTAAGAACAACCCTGATCCTGCATGGATAGAAGTAACTGACTGGCAATTGGAAGTGAACCCCAATTCACCAATAGTAAATCAGGATAACTATCCAGGAATACTGACTGAAAATATTTCCGATGCTTGGGTGTACATCAACAGTGAGTTGATTGGAGTATTTGAACTTCCGTTTAAAATTCCGGTATTGTATGAAGGAGATGTTGAAATCACGATCTATCCAGCTGTATTAAACAATGGAATTTCAGCTACAAAGAAAATTTATCCATTCTTATCACCGTATGTGATCAACACAAATTTGGTAAAGAATGAGATCCATACTTTTACACCGGCGACCCATTATTACGAAACGGTAAATTTTGAAATAATTGACTTCGAAGGAAGTTTTGCAATTCTAGACGGCAGCGGTCTTGCATCGTTGAATTCTTCAAGTGATCCAAGCGTCTTAGATCCTGCAATTAACGGTAGTTCTTTTGGAAGGATTCTTTTGGATGAGACCGACAGTACTTATACTGGATCTACTGTAATCAATGCAGGTGTTTTGAATATGGACCTTCCAAGTGGAACGGAAGTCTATCTAGAAATTGACTATCACAACACATCATCTATTACAGCGGGTGTGATTAGCGTTGAAAGTACAGGTGGTGTAGATAATCCACATGTTAGAATCAATGCGCAGGATCCATCAGAGGTTAGATGGAAGAAGATTTATCTCGATTTGAGAGATATCGTATCAGGTTCTCCTAATGCGCAATATTTTGAGTTTTCATTTCAAGCAATCCTTGATGATGGGCTTAGCTCTGGGGAAATAAACATTGACAATATCAAAGCTGTTTATTTCTAAATGAATTCTAGATTACTCACATTCCTATTAGTACTCATTGATTGGCTTTCTTGCACTGTCGGTTGGGGAATATTTTATTACTTCCGTAAGACAAGAGTAGAGCAGGTTGACTTCAATGTGAATGAAACGTTCTACCTAGGATTGTTACTTATTCCTATGGCTTGGTTGTTTTTGTTCCTTTTGCAAGGAACGTATCATGACGTTCGACGCCTCTATAGAATGAAAATTTTCACCCTTACTTTTTTAGGTGTGTTATTGGGTACTATTGGAATTTTCTTCTTGTTCTTATTGGATGATGAAATAAGCGAATACCAGCAGTACTATGCTTCAGTGTACTTGTTGTTAGGAATACAATTCTTAGCAACCTTCATTCCTCGATTGATTCTGGTGAGTGTGGTGGTAAGTAAAATTCACCAACGTAAAACTGGGTTTAGGACGTTGATTGTTGGGGGGAGTGACAAGGCTGTCGATATTTACAAGGAAATCAATGAGCTTCCAAAAGGAATTGGCTATCAGTTTGTTGGATTTATTAATTTGAATGGAGTCGATAAGCTTCTTGAAAGTGAGTTACCATATCTCGGACACGTTGATGACGTCGAGCAAATATTGAGAGAACATGAAATTGAAGAAGTGATTATCGCTTTAGAAAGTGTTGAACATGATCGCTTAAAGAAAATTATTTCTCGATTGGAAGGAGGAGATGTTAGGATAAAAATTCTGCCTGATATGTACGATATTCTTTCAGGTACAGTTGAAATGAGCAATATTTTCGGAGCATTACTTATCAATGTAAATGCTGAAGTAATGCCAGTTTGGCAACGAACTTTCAAACGTTTGATTGACGTTTCTGCTTCAATTGTTTCCTTGGTCTTATTGATTCCAGTATTTATTGTTCTTGGAATTTTGGTGAAAATGTCATCGCCTGGACCAATATTCTTTTTACAGGAACGAATAGGGAAGAACGGTGTTCCTTTCAAAATTATCAAGTTCAGAACAATGTTCTTGGATTCTGAGAAAAATGGACCTCAATTATCGTCTACAAGTGACCCTAGAATTACTAAGATTGGACGCTTTATGCGTAAATCCAGACTGGATGAATTCCCTCAGTTCTTTAACGTGTTAATTGGTGATATGTCATTGGTGGGCCCGCGTCCAGAGCGTCAGTTCTACATTGATCAGATAGCTTCTATTGAGCCGCAGTTTTTGGAGTTAACTAAGGTTCGTCCTGGGATAACATCATGGGGACAAGTAAAGTACGGTTACGCTGAAAACGTTGATCAAATGCTCGATCGAATGAAGTATGATTTGCTGTATTTGAAAAACAGAAGCTTGTCTTTAGATTTTAAAATCATGCTTTATACCATCTTGATTATCTTCAAAGGAACAGGGAAGTAATCTCGACAAGCTCGATTGCCCTTCTTTGTGCTTGATGATTTTTTTTTTGTAGATGATTACTTTTTGAGAGATTGGTGACTGAGCTTGTCGAAGTCACTTCACCTTCACAACGAACATCTGTCTGTCTCCAATAAAACCTTTCAATTCATCACCAATCGCAATTGGACCAACGCCTTCAGGAGTTCCTGTGTAAATTAAATCACCTTTTTTAAGCGTCATGAATTTAGAAACATATGAAATCAATTGATCTATAGAAAAGATCATGTCACTCGTTGAACCTTCTTGCACAACCCTTCCATTTTGCTGTAAGGAAAACCTGAGGTCTTCTAGATTCAATGTCGTTTTATCGATGAACTCCTTGGATATTGGTGCGCTACTTTCAAAAGACTTGGCAATTTCCCAAGGATGTCCTTTTTCTTTGCAAATTTTCTGAAGATCACGAGCTGTAAAGTCAATTCCCAGTCCTATTTCAGAATAATATTTGTGTGCGAACTTTGGTGCAATATTTTTCCCAACTCGATCAATTTTAACTACCAATTCGCACTCAAAGTGAATATCTTTGGAGAAATCGGGGTAAAAGAAAGGCATTCCAGGGCGCAGAATTGCGGTGTCTGGCTTCATAAAGAACATTGGAGTGGAAGGAACCGGAGAGTTCATCTCCTTGGCATGTTTTGCGTAATTACGACCAATACAGATAATCTTCATCTTACTTAAATTTGTTTTTTAAGGCGTCCAATTTGTCGTCGTAGCTCTTTGGATTGTCTTTTGTATTCTGATCTCGTTCAGCTTTGATTTTATTCATTTCCAATTTTAGACATTGCTTCGTGTAGAGTGGGAAATCAGCATCTAACATCCAGCCGTAATATCCAGGCTCTATTTGAGCTATATCACGAATAGTCTTGCCTTTGTGTTTTCCGAAATTATAAACGGCGTCTCCCTTTTTATTGATTGCAAGTCGTCCTGCGAAGTCTAAACGTGTTGAATCTCCATATTTGGAAAACAGAGCAAGTGATTCTACGTCGCTATTTAAATCTTCATAGTGATTGATTTGAGCATCCAGAACTTCCCAAGTTGCAGTGGCATCAGCCATAGCCGTATGAGCATTTTCTAGGTTCTTATCACAATAAAAACGATAGGCTGCAATAAGTGTACGTTGTTCCATCTTATGAAAGATGTTCTGAACATCAATGTGCATTTTACTGGATAAATCAAAAGTACTTCCTGCGCGAAGAAATTCTTCAGAGAGCATCGGTAAGTCAAATTTATTTGAATTGTAGCCCGCGAAATCGGCATCACCAAGAAATGCTTCTAATTCCGGCAGAATATCCTTAAAAGTAGGAGCGTCTTTAATATCTTCGTCATAAATTCCGTGGATTTCACTCACTTCCTGTGGGATAGGCCGCTCAGGGTTCAAGCGTTTTAAGTATTCACTCTGACTACCGTCAGGTTCTACTTTTAAAACTGCGATTTCAACGATTCGATCTTTTGTGACACTCAAACCAGTTGCTTCTAAATCAAAAATGGCCAATGCTTTATTCAAGGAAATATTCATAACTCAAATATACACAAGATGGGGAAGAGGGATACAAAAAAAGTCCAGAACTAATTCTGGACTTTTAATGATTTATAGATATTGAGTTAGTTTACTCAGTTTTCAATCCTACGTATTGGTAAGGGAAGTACTTCTCTTTGTTTCTAGAATCCTCTTCGTAAGCTGGACCTTCAACAACTGTAGTTACAATTACTACGTTAACTCTTCCTTGAAATTCTTCAATCGCTTCGAAGTAAGCAACGAGATCATACTTCATATTCTCAGCTCTGATCTTCGTTAAGTTCTCGTTTGTACCATAAGTTTTCGTTGGCACGTGAGATGCAGAAGAGTAGATGTTGATTGTTATACTTTCTCTACCGTCCTCTAGTTGCGCCATAATTTCCTTCACGAATTTCTTTAACTTACCTTTCTTAACCGAAAGCTTGTTCTTGTTGTATGCGAAGTAGTGCATAAACTCTAAGTTAGGATAAGACTCAACGTCGATACCAGGGAGGTCAACAGTGGTGTCTGGTGGCATCACAATCGTTCCAGTCAATGGATCATACAAAAGTTCTTTGTAAATCTCTTGGTACGAAGTATCACACAATGTTGTAAATCCGTCTGTGTGAATAATTGTATCCTTGATTACGTGCATATACTCAAGCATATATGTCTTACAAGGCTGTAAACCAGTCATGAATACACCGTCTCTTAAACGAGGGTAGACTAGATGTCCAGATTCATCACAATCCAAACAGACTAGATTAACATTAACTGCAAAATCCTCTGGAAGTATACTTCCGTCGGTTGTTTTGATTAATCCTTTCAAGACTGCGATATCCTTTATTCCTAGGTAATCATTATAGATCTCATAAATGTCTTTCTCACCATGACCATCTTTTCTAAATGAAGTCATATAACCTTTTCTACCGTCAATTGTTGTGGTATAGAAGATGTCATCATTGGTAGAGTTGAATGGATATCCTAAGTTGGTACCAATAGACCATGTACTATCCGCCCCTTGAAAATCACTCGTCATAATATCAAAACCACCAATACTTTTCTCACCATTAGTAGAGTAGTAGAGAGTCATATTATCAATTGAAACAAAAGGAGAATCTTCATCGTTGGGTCCGTTAATGTTTGGACCTAAGTTGATAGGTTCTGACCATCCATTTTCTCCAACACGCTTCATGTAGTAAATATCACGACCACCGTATCCACCTGGTCGGTCAGATACGAAGAAGAACATTTGCTTGTCATGAGTCATCATACAGTGAGTTTCCCAATATTTAGTGTTGATTCCGTCGATGTCCAAAATTTGGATGTCCTGAAATTTAGCTTTGTAGAAGTCAGTGAAATAGATATCACCATTTCCAGTGGAATCTTCGTACAAGTATATTCTACGCTCATCTGTACTAAGAGCAATAGTAGCTTCATTTCTTTGTGGATCACAGAATTCTAATTTTTCTGGCTGAGTCCAAGTAGAATCAGAAGTCATGTAACTTACGTAAACATCTTCGGGAAATTGATTGATCATAGGATCTCTAAAACCATCAGTTTCACCATTTTCCCAAGCTCTACGAGAGGTAAAGTACAATGCGGATCCATCCAAAGATACAACAGGAGAATATTCTGGATTCTCTGTATTAATTTCAGGTCCGATATTTTTTAAAAACACGTTGACTGGATCGGCCATCAACAACTTTGCAACTGCACATTGCTGCAAACGAAGGTTTGCGACCGGTATTAACTCAGATTTCTTTTTAGAAGCTTCCTTAAATTTATTATAGAACTCCATAGCTCTGTCAATCTCTTCATTTAAATGAAGACAAGTTGCTAAATGGAACAATGCATCAGTAGGTGCACTTTTCTCTTTGTGCGAATACATGTCGTAATTTTGATCTAAGTCCAGCGTTGCCATTTCAAAGTGGGGAATAGCTCCCTCGTAATCTTTGCGGATCTCAAGCATCAGGTATCCCTTACGATAATGATAGTTTGAACTTTGTGGATTAATCTCGATTAATTTATCCGCTAAAATTTCAGCGAAATATAAATACCCTTCTTGTGTTAAGGTTGAAGATTGCATTACGATTTCAGCTTCCGAACCATTTTCTGCGATGTCTCGTATTTCATCCTCAGTAATCTGAGCAGACACTGATGCTGACGCTAGCAGTGCTAAAAAAACGATGGTGATTTGTCTCAACTTCATAGTAGACTTATTTATACAAACTTTAGGTTGTCCGTGTTACTTACGGGGAGATAGTCGAATAGGTTACAATGTCAACAAAAAAAGTCCGGAACAATGTCCGGACTTTTCAAAGTGTATTTCAAATTGATTATTTCACAATCGTGAACTCTGTACGACGGTTTTCTTGATGCTCTTCGTCAGAACAGTCGGAAACAACATCACCTTCACAGTTACAATCGTTCACGAGTTGTGTTTCACCATACCCTCTTCCATAGATTCTACTCGGATCATCGATACGAGCTTGGATGTAATCAGCAGAAGAATTAGCACGACGCGTTGAAAGTCTCATATTGTAACTAGCCGTTGCACGACAGTCAGTGTGTGATCCTAACTCAATTTTAATATCAGGATTCTCATTCATGATCTTAACAATTTTGTCTAACTCGATTGCTGCATCAGGACGGATGTTAGATTTATCCAAATCAAAGTAGATTGGATTGATTTCAAACACGTCTACCAGATCAATTCCAACTTCAGTCTTGTTAATCAAGTATTCAAGTTTGATAACAGGTTCATTCTCGAGAGTGAACTTAGCCTCAAAAGTTTGAGTTAAATATCCATCTTTACTAACACGTACGTAATAGTTGATTTCATCACCTTGCTTTTTTCCTTCCAATAAGTCAGAAATGAAAGCACCATTTTCATCGGTTGTATAAGATGCAACTACGCTTTCATCTTCAGGGTTTAAGAATTCTACCGTTGAACCTGGAATGTATTCCGTAGTTTGAATATCAGCAATTGTACCTATCAAAGAGTATCCACCAATTACGTGGTTCTTATTGATCTCTTCGTTTTGAGCATTACAAAGTGTGGTAAAAGATTCACTTCTAATAACTTGATCTCCATCGTAGAATTCAAGAACGTAGTCTTTACATCTATCCAACACAGCGAAGAACTTTCCATTCTTCATACGAGGATAAGTAATCTTCTTGTCCTCGTTTTCACAATTAGAACAAAGTAATTTAACCAAAACAGTTTCAGAGATAGGATCTCCACTGATTGTAGTAATCAAACCTTTCAAACTACTAATTGGTCGGTTACCTAAGTAATCGTTACGAATTTCGTAAATATCCTTTTCACCGTATCCACCCTTTCTAAATGAAGAAAGATATCCTTTCAGTCCATCAATGGTAGTTGTATAGAAAATATCATCACCAGTAGAGTTGATAGGATATCCCATATTCACCGGGTCAGACCATGAGTTATCTTCATCTCTGAACGATACAAACACATCAAATCCTCCCATACTTTGAGGGCCGTTACTAGAATAGTACAAAGTCTTGTTATTGATCGCAATAAATGGTGAGTCTTCATCATAAGGAGTGTTTATTTCCGGCCCCATGTTTTGTGGTGCACTCCAATCTCCATTAGGAAGTTTAACTACTCTGTAGATATCGCGACCTCCAAATCCACCTTCACGGTTAGATACAAAGTACATGTTTTCTCCATCAGGAGTCACTGTAATGTGTGTCTCCCAAGCATCTGTATTAACACCTTCAACACGAAGTTCTTCAATTTCTTCAAATTTATTTTCACCAAATTCAGAGAAGAAGATGTCCCCACCACCTTTTCCATCATTGTAAACGTAGATTCTACGTTCATCAGAACTAACGGCAATAGTTGCTTCGTTCAATTCTCCACGACAGAAAGCTAATTTCTCAGGTGATGTCCATTCTCCTTCAAAATCTTGGTAACTCACGTAGATATCTTCAGGATGATTGTTCAACATCGGATCTCTAAATTCATCCGTACTTCCATCTTCCCAGTTTCTACGCGAAGTAAAGTACAATGAAGTTCCGTCCAAAGAAACTACAGGAGAATATTCTGCAAACCCTGTGTTTACAATATTTCCAATGTTCTCAACAACTGCAGTTTTTGGATTCTCAATTAAGTACTCAGCAACATCACATTGCTGTAACTTCAACTTTGCCAATGAAACAAGTTCTGATCCCTTTGGAGAATTTTCGATAAGCAAACTGTAGTTCTTACGAGCTTCGTCCAAATCTTCGTCAAGGTGATAGCACATTCCTAAATGGTAATACACATCAAGAGGAGCACTTTCTTCTCTTACAGAAAAAGCATCAAAATTCTTGTCAGTGTTCTCAGTCGCTTTTAATAAATATGGTTTCGCAGCGATATAATCAGAACGCGATCCCATTATTAAAAAACCTTTTCGGTAATTGTAGTTTGCACTTTCTGGTTTAATTGTTAAAAGTTTGTCAACAATAATTTCAGCCAAAAAATAGTAGTTCTGTTGCATCATAGTCGAACTTTGAATCACAAGCTCTTGCTCGCTAGCATTGTTCACCATGTCTCTTACCTCGGCTTCCGTCAATTGTGCTATTGACACCATTGGGAAGATCAGTAAAAGCAGTAAAGTTTTCAGTTTGTTCATGTGGTCTGTGTTAGTTTAGAATTCTCGATTTACATCAAATTGCTCTAGGTAATCTGCAACTCTACGTACAAATTGCCCACCTAAAGCACCATCTACAACCCTATGGTCATAAGAGTGAGATAAGAACATTTTATGACGGATTCCAATAAAGTCTCCATCAGGTGTTTCGATAACTGCAGGTACTTTTCGGATGGCACCCAACGCTAGAATAGCAACTTGTGGTTGATTGATGATAGGCGTACCCATCACATTTCCAAAAGTTCCAACATTCGTAACAGTGTACGTTCCACCTTGAATATCTTCAGGTTTCAATTTGTTATTTCGTGCATTGTTGGCCATTTCATTAACAGACTTCACGAGTCCTGTCAAATTCAAACGGTCAGCATTCTTAATAACTGGAACGATTAAGTTACCAGAAGGAAGTGCCGTTGCCATTCCAATGTTAATATTGTTTCGCTTAATGATTTGGTTTCCTGAAACTGAAACATTGATCATTGGGAAGTCTTTAATCGCTTTCACTATAGCTTCCATGAAGATTGGTGTGAATGTAATCTTTTCACCTTCGCGCTTTGCAAACTCATTCTTCACTTTACTTCTCCAGTTCCAGATTGCAGTTACGTCGGCTTCAACATAACTAGTAACGTGAGGAGCTACATGAGTAGACATAATCATATGATCTGCGATCAGCTTACGCATACGATCCATTTCAATGATCTCGTCATTAGGGCCAACTGTAATTACTGGTTCCTTAATATTTGAAAGGAATCCACCGCCTAAAGGTTGAGCAACTGTTGCACTTGCTGGTTTAGTAGCTGGTGTCGGGGCAGACGCTGGGGCACTTACTGGTGTTACTGCTGCCTGAGCTCTGTCTCCTGCAATGTATCCTAAAACATCTTTTTTGGTAACTCTTCCTCCTTGACCAGAACCACCAATTGATTCTAATTCATTCATGGAAATACCTTCTTTCTCAGCAATGCTGCGAACAAGTGGAGAATAAAACTTCCCAGATGCACCATTCTTATCGAGAGCAACACCATTCGTTGCAGCACCATTCACTGCTTCAACAGCGCTAGCTACTTCTTTCTCAATTACTGCGGTAGGAGCTTCTTCTACTTTCGCTGAAGCTGGAGCGTCGTTACTGGGCGCACTTCCATCTGTTGAAATAATTGCGATTACATCACCAACTTGCGCCACTTCGTCTTGATCAAACATTTGCTTCACCAAAACACCTTCCGCTTCAGAAGGTAATTCGTTATCAACTTTGTCAGTTGCAACTTCTACCAATGGCTCATCAAGCTCAATCGTATCACCAACATTTTTCAACCAGTTTGTGATCGTAGCTTCTGTAACGCTTTCTCCCATTTTAGGGAGTCTAATCTCTATTTGTGACATAAAATAATGAAAGTCTAAATTTCGTCTACAAAAATAACTGAAAATTCCGCATTATCAACAGACGGAACAATTGATTTATTCACCAAGTTTCCCCCAAGACTTCAGAAGGATTGATAAGTCTTTGCGAATCGAATAGTCTCTAGAATAGAGTAAGTTGAGTTTTTCTCTGATTGCTACGTCATCCCCAGCAATAATGCCGGCTGGAGAGAGAATTCCAGACTTTATTTTGGGCAGCCGAACATCTTTCTTGACGTCCTCATCTGAAAACCCAATAAACGAGATTTTACCAAGTAAGATGTTGATGAGATTAACAAAGTAAGTTGATTTGTTTTTTACTAAGAAGAAATTCAACGGAAAACTGAGAATTAAACCCAATGAACAAACAAAGTCGAAAAGTCGTTTTTTACGTTTGTTTTCTTTGCTGATGAGCGTGTTGAGATTTAACATATACAACTCGCCAGCGGTGTCAATGGAGTTACTTCCGATAAGTAAATTACTATCAGCAGGTGCAATTTTGAAGTCTACTTTGTCATTCTTAAGTTGAACCATGCACTGAATAATTCTCTCGTAGACAACATCTTTCGAGCAGAAGATATACTCGTTGATGGATTCATTCGTTTGATTTAAAACCTCTTCGATCGATAATTTTTGAATATGTTTTTGCTGATCGCTTGTTTGGCTCAATAAGGTACTTACGCGTTCAAATTCTATATCGCCCCCTATAATTGCAAAGGATTTTGCCTTCTGAGCACGCAAATTGAATTTCTTCGGCATTGCAAAGTGTAAAAAGACTCTTGAGATCAAATAATAGGAGATTACCCAGCCGGCACCAATGAAGATGAAAAGGCGCGAGAATTGCCATGATTTTGGAAGTACAGCATATGCAAGTAGAATCAGTAAGGTTCCAAGGAATACACCCTTTAAAAATTTGAACAAGCGTACAGGTGCGTCGTAACCACCATTGAAAAACGTTGATGCTAGCCATGTTGCCGCATAGATTGGAATTGAATATTTAATAAGTTCTTGAGGGAACTCTATAGCCGACATTTTCCAATAATTCGTCAGCGCGTATAATCCAATTACGACATAAGCGAAATCGATGAGTGGAATAAAGATGCGTTTAATGAAGCGAATACAAATCGCCAAAAATGCTCTTAAATAAATTGCTAGGTTGATCAGAAATGAAAAAAGTTTGGCCTGTTTCCCTGAAAAGTGTTTTTGCGCAAAAATGATCATTGCATTGTAGAATACGAAAACATAATTGACAGAGCTTTTCTTGGTGCTTTCTCCTTTGTAGTGGATAATACTGGTATCCGCGAAGTAATAATTTTTATAACCACTGAGCTGAATTCGGTACGATAGATCAATGTCTTCTCCATACATGAAGAAGTTCTCATCTAAAACACCGACTTTATCAAGAGCCGTTTTGCGCATTAACATAAATGCACCGCTGAGAATGTCAATTTCGTTCGTTTCATTCTCTGGTAAATTACCCAAATGATACTGACTAAATCTTTTCGATTTCGGGAACAAATTTGAGAGTCCAAAGATTTTATAAAAAGCTACCATCGGTCGTGGAAGCCCTCGCTTTGATTCAGGTAGGAAACCGCCCTTGCCATCGACCATATGTACACCAAGGCCACCGGCGTCAGAATGAACATCCATAAACGCTACTGTCTTTTCAAAAGTATCTTCAGCTACTACTGTGTCTGGATTTAAGAGAACGACGTATTCACCCTTGCTTAGATGGATTGCTTGATTGTTCGCCTTTGAAAAACCAACATTGTCTTTGTTGATTATTAAGGTGCAATCGTTATGTTTTTCTTGCAACATTTCAATAGAACCATCCACTGAATTATTGTCTACAATGATAATCTCAATTGGAAGATTTTTCGATGCTTTTTTGACGGATTCCAAGCATTGATCCAGAAAATACTGAACGTTGTAATTGACAATGATTACACTCAATTTATATGCGTAGGTATCCTTCAAATTTTAGTTCTCACGAATAGCGATACAGGAAATTTCAACATCAACGCCCATCGGTAGTTTAGAAACCTCAACTGTCTCTCTAGCTGGTGGAGTTGAACGAAAATAACTTCCATATATTTGATTTACGGCAGCGAAGTTGTCAAGGCTTTTCAAGAAAATACTGCATTTAACAACATTGGACATATCCATATCCGCCTCTTTTAACAATGCTTGAAGATTTTCCATTACTTGTGTTGTCGACGCTTCAATTGAATCGTTTACTAATTCTCCTGAAGAAGGGTTTAATGGAATTTGACCGGAAACATATAATGTGCTTCCGGATAAGATAGCCTGACTATATGGGCCTATTGGAGCCGGTGCGCCTGGTATTTGCAAAGCCTTTTTCATCTTCTTATTTTTGTACAAGTTTACATAAAAAAAAAGAGATTTTGTTACGGCTTTTACTTCTCGATAATTACGACTCATTCACCTATAATCTGAAGCACTATTTAGACGCGTTGGATGTGGAGGTAGATACCTATAGAAATGACGCCGAATTCAATATTGATGCCTTCGATGCGGTTATTTTATCTCCCGGTCCAGGACTGCCAAAAGATGCTGGGAAATTAATGAAGGTCATTCAACAAGTAGATGGTAAAATTCCTGTGTTCGGAATCTGTCTTGGAATGCAGGCCTTGGCTGAACATTTGGGAGGAGAATTGTACAATCAAAAGTTGGTCAAACATGGCGTGCAAGAATCAATTAATTTAGGAGTATCGCCATTGTATAACGGATTACCGGAGACAATGGAGGTTGGATTGTACCACAGTTGGGCAATACATGAAAGTGATGCGTATACTGTGAATGCTCGATCAGATGATGGAGTGATCATGGGCATAGAAAACCCAAAACGTCTAATGTATGGTGTACAATTCCACCCAGAGTCAATTATGACCAGTAATGGGCAAGAAGTATTAAGTAATTTTCTAAGAATTGTCCGTGAGAACAAAGTCGTTGCCTAGAATTGATCTATTCGCTTAAAATGATTCAAGATTTTCCTCCGTCAACTCTTCCTCAACTTCACATTCAACAACAAGAGCGTCTTTTTCTTCCTGCGTCAGAGCATTGTAATCATCTGGATTTGGATGTGCTTTCACTACAGATTCTACGAAACATTCGCAGTCAAACGAACCGTTACCTAAGCACTGGTTTTTAATTTGAGTTTTTTGATCTTCAGACCAACCACCTCCACATGAAGTGACTGCTAAAAGCATTGTAATTAATGATATAGAAAGAATTTTACTCATCGTTGAATATTTTGTAAGTTTGGAACAATCATTGCCTAAATTAGTTAATAATCACTCAAATATAAAATTATGATATCAAAATTATTACTTAGTACCTTATTCATTTTAGGACTTTCAGTTACTCTTAACGCACAAGATATAGAATCGCATGGTGTTACTTTTCCAGCCAAAATGAAAATAGGTGAGAAGGTTGTTAAATACAATGGCTCAGGTCTACGAGAGAAGTACTTTATTGATTTATATGTTGGAGCGCTTTATTTGACTGCTCAGTCTTCTGATGCAACGAAAATCATCAATGCAAATGAAGAAATGTGTATTCGTTTAAAAATGGTTTCTAGCAAAGTTACACGCGACAAGTTTGTAGAATCTGTTGAGGAAGGATTTTCCAACTCAACAACAGGTGCAGCGTCAGAAGCAGAGATTAAAAGCTTTATGAAATTATTCAGCAAACCATTTAAGTCAGGAGATGATATTATCATTATTTACAAGCCAAATATTGGAGTACAAATCTTTATGAATGGTGAAAATTTGGGAACACAAAAAGGTTTAGAATTCAAGAAAGCTCTATGGGGAATCTGGTTTGGTGGAAATCCTGCCGATAAAGGATTGAAAAATGCCATGCTTGGGAAAGTGTAGGCTCTGAAAACCAGATGTGTATATCCCTGATCATTTTATTTACTTTGGTATCGCTGTCCCTTTTTGGTCAGTCGTGTGTTGAGGTGAATTAAATGAAAGAAAAATCTACCCTTCTGTTTCGTTGCATCCCTTCGGGCGTATCATTTGTATCCGCAGGTTGTGTTTCTCCCTTAAAGTCAAATTCAAGTCGGTCTGCATCGAGACCATTTCTTACGAAGAATTGGATGATAGCTTCTGCACGACGTCTAGATAGACCTTCATTGTAACCATTGGACCCTACAGCATCAGTATGTCCCGTAACTTTAACACGTAAGTCTGTATGGCCTTTAACGACTTTAATCAGACGTTTTAGAAAGTCATCGTGTTCATTTCGAATGTCAGATTCATCGAAGTCAAAAAAGACAGGTTCAAAAATAAAATTCTCTCTTTCAATTTTGCGAATGGCAGGTGCGTTTAATTCTTCCTGTTGATCTTTCAAGAATTGATCATACCAGAGTTGACTTGTTCCAGGTGTGTCGGTTTCTGACAAGTCGAAATCGGCCTTGTACAAAATGATTTTACCGATGGTACGTTTACAGTCTGTACTTTCATAGGTCCCAGTGAGAAAGCCGGTGGTTGAATCGTAAGTGAGGTCTGCATTGAATCGACACCATTTGTATTTAGAAGATTTTGAGCTCTTCTGAACAACGATTTGCTTAATCGATATGGAACTGTCTTTTACGATGCCTGAAATCTGCTTAACGGCAAAAAAATCGGTATCATAGATTTCCTCTCTTGAGTGACCAGTCATACGACCATCATTCACATCAAAATTCACATACAGCAGTGTTGCCTTTTTTAGAGGTGTTCCAGCTCGGACAATTACGCCTTGCCATGTTCCTGAAAAAGAGAATTGTGCAGAGCTCATTGAGCAGCAGAAAATCAAAATTGCTATGGTGCTAAATATCTTCACTATTAATGTATATCGTATTTAGGCAAATAATGTTCCAAGAAATTGCTGTTTTTTTTCAGAATTCTTTCAGAAGAAATTTAAGCACAAAAAACTATTAACAATTCGTCCAATATTATGTTGATAAGTTCCGTTTTCTTTTAACTATTGGACTGCAATTTGAGGGATTCGTTGGTTATTTTTGTGTGTTATTGAAATTTAGGATTTATCCCTTAATTGAGATCTAAAATTATGAGTGAAGAAAATAAAAATCAAGATTACGCAGCGGACAATATTCAGGTCCTCGAAGGATTAGAGGCGGTAAGAAAACGTCCTGCGATGTACATTGGAGATGTTGGGTTTAAAGGACTACACCACTTAGTTTATGAGGTGGTAGATAACTCTATTGATGAGGCATTGGCTGGACATTGTGATACCATTACGGTATTTATGAATGAAGATGATTCAATCACTGTTAAAGACAACGGTCGTGGAATTCCAACAGCGATGCACTCGAAAGAGAAAAAATCAGCATTGGAAGTTGTAATGACTGTTTTACATGCAGGTGGTAAATTCGATAAAGATTCTTACAAAGTTTCTGGTGGATTGCACGGTGTTGGGGTTTCTTGTGTGAACGCATTGTCGTCACATTTAACAGCTACTGTATATAGAGACGGTAAAATTCACCAGCAAGAATACAATATTGGTAAACCGCAATACGACGTAAAAGAAATTGGTACAACCGATGAGCGAGGAACGGAGGTTCAGTTTTTGCCGGATGCTTCAATTTTTGAAGAAACGAAGTACAACTATGATACACTTGCGGCCCGTATGCGTGAATTGTCATTTTTGAACAAAGGAATTACGATTACTTTGACAGACTTGCGTAGTACTGATGAAGAAGGGAATCACATTAAAGAAGTATTCCATTCAGAAGGTGGATTAAGAGAATTTGCGCAGTACCTTGATAGAAATAGAGAATCATTGATTTCTGATGTAGTCTATTTTGAAGGGGAGAAGGATGGAATCCCTGTTGAAGTTGCTTTGACTTACAATACATCATACACTGAGAATATTCAGGCATATGTAAATAACATCAATACGCACGAGGGAGGAACGCACCTTTCTGGATTCCGTAGAGGACTGACAAATACCTTGAAAAAGTATGCGACTGAATCTGGAATGCTTACAAGAGAAAAGGTTGAAATTGAAGGAGATGATTTCCGTGAGGGATTAACTGCTGTAGTTTCTGTAAAAGTTCAAGAACCACAATTTGAGGGGCAAACTAAGACGAAGCTTGGTAATCGTGAGGTAACGGCACCAGTGAGTCAAGGAGTTTCTGAAATGCTTGCAAATTACTTGGAGGAGCATCCGAATGATGCGAAGACAATTGTTCAAAAAGTAATTCTTGCAGCTAAGGCACGTCAAGCAGCGCGTAAGGCGCGTGAGATGGTTCAACGTAAGAACGTAATGACGGGCTCAGGATTACCTGGTAAATTGGCCGATTGTTCTTCTAAAGATCCTGCTGAATGTGAGGTTTACCTTGTCGAGGGAGATTCGGCGGGTGGAACTGCTAAACAGGGCCGTGACCGAATGTTTCAGGCGATTATGCCATTGAGAGGTAAGATTTTGAATGTTGAGAAAGCTATGCAACACAAGATCTTTGAAAATGAAGAAATCAAAAATATATACACGGCATTAGGTGTTCGTGTTGGGACTGAGGAGGATTCAAGAGCATTGAATCTAGATAAGTTAAGATATCATAAGGTAATCATCATGTGTGATGCCGATGTCGATGGTTCTCACATTGAGACACTAATTCTTACTTTCTTCTTCCGCTATATGAAAGAATTGATTGAGAAGGGGTATATCTATATTGCAACTCCACCATTGTACCAAGTGAAAAAAGGTGCTAAATCAGCTTATGCTTGGGATGACAATCAAAGAGATAGATTGATTAACGAGATGAAAGGATCGGGAACAGAATCTTCAGTTGGAATCCAACGTTACAAAGGTCTTGGAGAGATGAATGCTGAGCAGCTGTGGGAAACTACAATGAATCCAGAGTTCAGAACTTTACGTCAAGTTACGATTGAAAATGCAGCTAACTGTGATCAAGTATTCTCTATGTTGATGGGGGATGAAGTTCCACCAAGACGTGAGTTTATCGAGAAAAATGCGAAGTATGCGAATATCGATGCATAATGACAATTAAATAATCTGAAAAGCGTGCATTGAAAAATGTGCGCTTTTTTGTTTTAAGAACTAGCCATGAGTTTAGAGGTCCGGATAGGAACCGAAGAAGATGTTCCTGCAATATTGAATATTATAAATCATGAGATTTTAAATTCAACTTCGGTCTACGATTATGAGCCAAAAACAATTGAAGAGCAATTGGACTGGTTTACCGATCGAAAAAAAAATGATTTTCCAGTGATTGTGGCAGTCGAAAATGGAGAAGTGCTAGGATATGGCTCATTTGGTACTTTTCGCCAAAAAGCAGGCTACAAATTCTGTGTAGAGCATTCCATTTATATAAACGAGAAGGCTCGGGGGAAAGGAATTGGTAAAAGACTGCTAACAGAACTAATTAACATTGCTAAAGCATCCGGAATGCACACGATGGTTGCGGGCATTGATTCTAGTAATACCGGAAGTATGATATTTCACGAGCAGTTTGGCTTCATCAAGGCCGGAACGTTAAAAGAGGTTGGGCACAAGTTCGACACTTGGTTAGACGTGACGTTCATGCAGCTTATTTTGTAAGATCTATTTTTTTACGACCCGAACAGTTGTCTGTATTTGATCATTTTCGATAGTCACAAAATAAATTCCAGCTTCATAATTTTCCGTGTTTGTGGAGGAAATATTCAGAGCCTTTCCTTTTTCAACAATTCTTCCACGTACATCAACTATTTCAAAAGTGAAGATTCCCGAAAATTCAATCACTAAAAGATTCTCAACAGGATTGGGATATACTCTTGCATCTTCTGAATTTGTTTCGTTTATAGATAGACATTGATCCACAAATACCGTAGCATAGACTGTGCTTGTACAAGTGTTTGTGTCCGTGTATTTGTAAGCGATTGAATGAGTCCCTAGTCCTGCCAGCCCAGGATCGAATTGATCGTTGACCACCCCTGTTCCAAGATATACTCCTCCGGCCGGTGAACCTTCAGTTAAGGTGTAAATGGGATCGTAATAACACATGTCTGGAATAGGCGCTATGGTAATACTCGGGGAATTAACTAGGATAACAGGGATTGTGTCTGATGTCGCTGAACATCCATTCGTATCTGTGTAAGTAACGAAAAATTGTCCAGGAGAATCAATCGTTATGCTTTGACTTGTGTCCCAAGAAGACCAGAGGTTCCCATTTGATGCTGAAGAGCTAAGAATTAATGAGTCACCAGGGCAAATTGTAGTAGATCCTACAATAGTAATTATTGGTGGAGTTGGGTTGTCATGAATCGTTATCCAAGCAGTATCGGGCTGACTTGAACAGAGTCCAGTATGACCATATACGATGTACATAATACTCGTGTCTCCCCAGAATGGTTCACCATCGCTCACACCATTTGACCATGAATAGGTGTTTGCACCAGTCCCTGTAAGAATTGTTGAATCTCCAGCACAAACTTCGTTACCACTAAAGCCAACGGTTGGGGGGGCTACTATCGTCATATCCCAAGTAGCTTGGTCGTAACAACCGAGTGTATCGATTGTGTAAGTGATCGTGTAAGGTCCGCCTACAATACAATTGGTTAAGTCTAGGAATCCAGTAGTTACATTTATATCTAATTCGGATGGAGCAGAATAAGTGCCATAGTTCGTTCCTATTTGAAGCGGAAATGTCCCAGAATTGTTACAAAATTCACTAGACCAATAGAGAAAGCTAGCATCAACAGAATGCTGTCCAGAAATTGTTTTGGTACAGCCGTTTCCGTCAACAACATCAAAAGACCAAGTGTCTCCAGGCATAAGACCTTCTACGCCAATTGCACCTCCATTTCCGGTTGTTGTATTGGTGAAAGTGGCATATGCCGGTAAAAGATTTGAAGCCGTGAAATTTGAACCATCGAAAGAAGGAAGTCCTCCGTTAATTGTAGCTTCTATGGAGTTAAGTAGACAGTTTACCGTGTAAGAACTAGTTATTTCCTTAAGATAAGTGACTTGATAGGACGGTCCTAGGTCGTAGCACCAAGGTCCTCCATTAACTGAAACAGCATAAGTACCATCAGTCATACTGTACATGGTGACTGGGTTAAACCAATAAGTGCTATCATCTCCAGTAGTGTTGATGAGTGACCACGCTTGATTATCAGTTGAAGCAACTCCAAGTAAGCACAATGAATCCCAAAACAACGGATCTGGCGGAAAAATACTTGGAGGACAGGAATATGCTAGAAGCCACATGCCTGGATCATAAGTGGTCATTGGTATTTGAGAAGTGAAGTCATTGGGAGGAGTGTAATCTCCGTTTGAATTTATATTCAAAGTGTCTCCATAGCACAATAAAATGGGCGCGTTCGAAACTGGAGAGCCATTAAGATCTTGATTGAATGTTCCAGCGTCTGAAAAGCATGAACATTGCTGAGGGTAATTAAATGAAGGCGAAGTCATTGTACAGGCCGGATCTGCAGTAAATTGTACAGTTACGTTACAATTGTTCGTTCCATCTGAAAATATACTATCTATTTCATAAGCCAGGGGAGAGGTGAACGGGGCAGAGTAGCTTTGGCTGTTTCCATTACAATCTGTAAAAACCACGTCACCAGTCAATGGTGGATCAAGAAATTCAATATATCCAGTAATAGAGAAATAATCGTTTAAGGGATCACAACTACCGATAGTAATGGACATGAAATTAATGAAACAACTCATTGGCGCTTTGTTCATTGTGCTCATTGTAACTACCGCGAATTCTGGTTGTATTAAAACTCCCTCTGAATTAAGCTCTTGATTAGAAACAACAGTCGTTGACAGAAGTTCTTGTTGACTGAATGAAGTCAATGTTGGGAGTATAAGAAGCGTTAGAATCAAATGGTTGAGTCTCATAGTAGTAGATTTGATGGTACAATTTACACAAAGGATAAGTGATTGCAAAACGTTAAATGACAGATTCTCAATAAAATATCATTTCTAACGATTCAAAAAAAATCCCCTCCTGTCGAAACAAGAGGGGATTCTGAATTGGTGTTAGTGATTTACTTCTTAACTACACGAGTTGTAGTTGAAAGGTTCTCACCTTGAATATTCACAAAGTAAACTCCTGCCTCGTAATTCGCAGTGCTCGTGGTCACAGAATCGTTAGAGTTACCTCTTTCGATAATACGTCCTCTTGCATCAACAATCTCGTAGCTGAAGTCACCTGGGATTTCAATTGTTAATTTGTTATCCATTGGGTTAGGGAATACAATTACCTCAATCCCGTCGATTTCATCAACTGAGATACAACCATCAACAAATATGTCTGAAGTTGCAGTATTTGTACATCCATTACCGTCTGTGTATTCATATGTTAAAGTATGCGTTCCTGTTCCCGCTGACGCTGGATCAAATTGACCACCTGACACTCCAGTTCCAGTATACGTTCCTCCTGCAGGAGTTCCTTCAACCAAAGTAGTTGCAGCGTAGTTCACACAGATATCAGATAAAGCACTGAATGTAACTGTTGGAAGTACATTAACTATTACATCAACTTGGTCAGTGTTACTACAACCATTCGCATCTGTTCCTGTAACAGTGTGCGGAGTTGTGCCTGCAGCTGGCGTGAATGGTACACCGTCTGTCACCATATCCCAAACATATGTTAAAGCTCCTGATCCATTAAGAATAACATCTCCGCCCTCACACAATGTTTGATCTGCACCAGCATCCACCGTTGGTAGAGCATTTACAACAATTGTAGTTGTAGCTGAAGTTGCCGTACATCCATTTGCATCTGTGTAAATCACACTATATGGTCCTGCAGTACTCACATTAATTGTTTGAGATATTTCAGTTGTAGACCAAACATTTCCAGTTCCCTGTGAAGAGCTTAAGTCAACACTTTCTCCAGTACATAGAGTAGTCGAACCATTGGCCGCTATAGTAGGAGCCGATGGGTTCGTGTTTACAGTAACAGTTACTGTAGCTGAAGTAGCTGAACAACCAGAACCATCTGTGTAAGTTACACTATAGATTCCTGTACTTGTTACAGTGATACTTGGAGTGATTGCTGTAGAACTCCAAACATTTCCAGATCCGTACGAAGAAGTTAAATCAACCGAACCTCCTTGACAGAAAGTAATCGGTCCATTCGCTGCAATCGTTGGAGTAGTAGGAGGGTTAGGATCAGTAATTGATTCAGATGCAATATTTGATACACATCCGTTTCCATCTGTAAACGTGAATTGGTAAGAACCTGAACCAAGTCCCGATGCCGTGTATGGCAGAGTAATACTTGAAGCAGATCCAGATGCAGTTCCACCCCAAACGATGTTACCAGTTCCTGATCCTGTTATTTGAATCGATCCATTAGTACCTCCACAAGATGAAGGGTTAACTGGAGATGCTGTTCCAATTGACGGAGCTGGAATGATCGTAATGTTGATAGGATCAGAAGTAGCTGAACAACCATTTGCATCTGGTGCAGTAACCGTAAACGGCCCAGCAGTAGATACTGTAATTGTAGAACTTGTTTCAGTCGTTGACCAAACATTTCCAAATCCAGCAGATGATACTAAATCAACTGTTGATCCGTCACAAGCGGAAGCCGCAGATGGAGTAATAACTGGTTGAATAGGTGTGTTCACGGTTACAGTTGTGTATACTGTCGCTTGACAACCTGTTCCGTCCGTTACCAAACATGCATATTGCGTAGTGTTCGTTGGTGTAACATTAATTGTAGCGGTAACGCCAAGGTTAGTAACACCATCAGTCCAAACGTATACAATACCTCCTGAAGCAGTAATACTAGCAGTTTCACCAGGGCATACACTCTGATTTGCACTTGCAGTACCTGTTCCCGGAGTAGAAGTCGCTACCGTTACAGTTTCCATATAATAGCAATTGTCACCAAGTGTGGCAACAAATACATCATAATCTCCAGGAGCTAATCCTGTGAATGAAGATCCTACTTGGTAAGTCACACCGTCAAGACTGTAATAGTACGTTCCATCTCCACCTGTTGGAGCAGTAACATCTATAGAGCCGTTGTTGTTTCCACATGTTGTAGCAGTTGGAGTTACCGTTGCTCCTACAGCAGCGAAGACTTCCAATGGCATAAATACACCAGAGCTTAGACATGATGCTGAGCCGAACAAATAAACATTGTACGTGCCTGGAGCATAAGGGAAATTAAACGTATTACTTGAGCTTGAAGAAGTTTCAAGAGAAGTAACCCATGGGTCATCCGTCACGTACCATCTGTAGTCGCTGTTATTCGTTGACATAGAACCATCAACAATAATATCACCACCTACACAAACAGTATCACCTGATGCAGCGAAGTCCATAGTCGGAGCAGGACCTGTTGAAGTCAAGACGTCAATTAGACCCCAAACTCCAGCGCCACCGCCGGTTGTTGTTCCTATATCTTCCCAACCATTAGCAGTAGACCTCCAAGATGTAGTATTTGCAGCTACCGGTCCAATTTGAGAAAACAATGCAAGTGTATCTGTTGAGTTATAACTCAATTCATATCCTACCCAAATTGTCCCTACAACGCCAACGGCAGGAGTAGTAAGTTCAATATTGTTCCATGAGCCAGCAGTAATATCTGCAAGCAAAACGGTTTCCGTAGTTATTGGAACTGCTGCAGGTTCACCACCATTGTCAGCCCAAACTTTAAAGATTACACTTCCGCCTGCGTCTGATACGGCTGTTGCTGCAAATTCAATTGCACGAATATCTGTTACAGCAGGAACAGTGTAAACTTCAGCCCATTCTAGAGCTGCGTCGCCACCGATTTCAGAATTTCCATGTACATAACCCAATGAAGGTAGAGTCCAAGTAACTGGACCAGCGCCAGCGGCAGTATCCCAATTTCTTAATGTATCACAAGCTATTCCAGTTGCAGCTGCGGCAACTGAAATGTATCCGATTTCAATTGCAGGAGTAAGGTCTGGACCATATGCATTAGAAGCTGTTAATGTAACATCGTATAATCCAACAGTGTAGAATTCAGCTACAGGATCTTGAGAATTTGCAGTTGTAGTGTTTACCCATGCCCAATCAACTCCTTGTGCTCCTGAGATCGTCCA
This sequence comes from Crocinitomicaceae bacterium, assembly GCA_033791225.1. Taxonomy (GTDB): domain Bacteria; phylum Bacteroidota; class Bacteroidia; order Flavobacteriales_D; family Crocinitomicaceae; genus UBA4466. The sequence continues at coordinate 312,236 of JASJHD010000012.1, read as the reverse complement.
TGTCCAGCCAGTTGGAACGTTTGTAGATTGATCATAAAGACTAACACTTGCGTTCTGTGGAATAATCACAGGTGGAGAAGGTAATGGTACTGACGTAAAGGCTGAAATTGGAGGTGTATTCGTTGGATCACAACCAGGTGATAAAAGCAATGAGCCTCTAATTCCTTGAAGGATTGACAACATATAGTTGGATTGATCCTGTGTAAACATCACAGTACAGTTTGAGTAATCCATATAATTCTCATACTGTGTCTGAACTCCTGAACATGTTTCTTGGAAACCACTACATGATGTAGAAGTTGCAGAAGTAGGTGTTGTTCTTGAAGGTCCTGATGTAAATGGTGTATCACCAAATCCATCATCTCCAGTACATCCTCCTGAACCACCCCAAGTGTGATCCAATCCTAAATAGTGACCAACTTCATGCGTCAAAACATTTTCGTTGTTCATACCTAAGTTAAAATCCAATACAATTCCATCGATACTTGCGCTAGGCAAAAAAGTTGGAGATGGTCGGTAAGCATATCCAGCTGTTCCACTGTTAGGATTTTGTGTTCCTGTCGAGATATCACAGATCCAAATATTCAAATATTTGTTTCGATCCCAAATTTCAGAACCGTTTGTTGCAGAGGCTTTCATTTTATTCTCCTCTCCATTGTCTGAATCATACCAGTCTTCTGTAGTTGAAACACGAACTACTCCCATTTCTAATAAAGGAGCTCCTGCTTCATCTTGTGTTGCCAAACAAAAGTTAATGTTTGGATTAGAAGGTGTAAATCCGTACGTCGCTGTTCTTGCATTTGATGCATTCGAGTTTAATAATTGGTAATCATCAGTTAAATCCTGCCACACTTGCATGATTAACGCACTTGATACGTTTGATCCTGGTGTACTTGGATTATATACAACATGGAAGATTACAGAAATCTCATTGACACCTGAAGTCTTAGGAATTGCTCCCGAAGTTGCCATTGCGGATTGCATGTAATCATCATTGAATTGCTGAAGAAGTCCTCTTTCGGCATAATGTTGTTGATTTAATTCATGTGTTCTACACGTATGTTCACCTCCAGGTATAAAAGCTGGCGGTGGAGTCGTAGATACGCTGACTGAAGACCCAGGGTCAACGATTAGGGCACGTGTTAATCCATCTGATTGGATCGTTTGCTGTAAATTTTGCTGCGAAGTTTGAGACGCAGGCGTCAATGTTGTTGGAGCGGTATTATTCTGACCGAAACTCAGAAATCCACCGATGACCATTAACGCGGACAACGTGTAGTTTTTTTTCATAATAATTAGGCATTTTTTAATAGCGAGCCTAATTTACTGAATTTGGAGGATATAGAAAAATAATTCTCTAGTTATGTCTTGCGCTTTTTCTTCTTTGCAGCAGGAAAAAGGATGTTATTTAAGATAAGCCGATAACCAGGTGAGTTTGGATGTAAATTTAAATCCGTCGGTGGGTCTCCAACTCTATGCTGATAATCTTCTGGATCATGACCTCCGTAGAAGGTCCATGTACCTTGGCCCATTTCCCCATGTATGTATTTGGCAGTACCGTATGTATGTGATTCTCCAAGGATGAGAGCATTCGATTTGATGAACTCTTTTTTGAAATCTGTAGTTTGCCCCATGAAGCCATTAACTACGTCGGTATGACATTGTGTTAGCATTGTTGGAACAACATCCCATTTAGCAGAGAAGTCGAACAAGGTAAATTTATCTACTTGTGCTGCTTGAGATTCCGATGCAACTCTTTTGCGTAATCCGGTCCCATCAATTTCTGAATATTCATAAACCAATGGATCTTGAATGAGTTTGAAATCTTCAAAGGCGAATGTATTGTCGTAATCCAACTCTTCCTGACAATTTGGGTCGGCTGGGTCACCATCAAACATTTGAGCACATATATCTGTGTTGTGCGCTGCTAATCCAATGTCAAAGCTGTCTGTTCCACTGCACATTGTAAATAGAAATCCTCCACTGATAACGAAGTTTTTAATTTTTGTTGCAACAGCTAATTTCATTTCCGAAACCTTGTTAAATCCTAGTGCTCTCGCAGAAGCTTCTAAATCTTTGACTTGTTGTTTGTACCAAGGATAGGCTCGGAATGAATCGTAAAACTTGCCATATTGACCCGTGAAATCTTCGTGGTGCAAATGCAACCAATCATATTCTGGCAAAAGCCCCATAATTACGGCTGAATCATAGATTTTATCGTAAGGAATTTCAGCATATTCTAGAACCAAGGTTACGGCATCGTCCCATGGCTGCTTTCCTCCTGGAGTATAAACAGCAATTTTTGGAGCTTTTTCCAATTGTACAACCTCCATGTTAACTTCTGGATTCCCAATGGTATGTTTAATGTCATTGGCCTGTCCATCAGCGAGAATTTCGTACGATATTCCACGAAAAATAAGCTCTTCTTCAATTGATGTTAAATGGGGTGTAAGAAATGATCCTCCTCGATAGTTTAAGAGCCATTCTATAATAATCCCATTTTCAAGCATATAATAGGAGATCCCATAGGCCTTAAGGTGGTTTGTTTGAGACTCGTCCATCGGAATTAATATCTGAGAAGCATTACTATGTAATGAACTGCAGATGAAAACAAAAAGAATTAAAAGCTTTTTCATGATTCCGTGAACTTACAAAAATCTTACCTAAAATGGAGTGTCGCCATCTGAGGATAAATCGAAGTCCTCTGCGTTGTTGTCCCAATTCTTGCTTGGCATTGTATACGTCCCTTGTTTGTCAAAGTCGTCATTTGCAGGAAGGTTCGCCTGCGAAGGCATGTCTGGGTTATCTTGAAATCCTTCAATGTTATCGAAGCGCGCAAATTCTTTAATAAATCTCAATCGCACACTATCCAAAGCACCATTTCTATGCTTAGCGATGATGATTTCACCTACTCCCGCATTCGAATTTCCATTTTCGTCTTGCAAGAAACCATAGTATTCAGGTCGGTAAATAAAAGAAACGATATCTGCATCTTGCTCAATTGCTCCAGATTCACGAAGATCCGATAGTACAGGCTTTTTGTCACCTCCACGCTGTTCAACAGAACGACTCAGCTGAGAAAGTGCGATGATTGGAATATTTAATTCCTTTGCAATCTCTTTAATCGAACGTGAGATGGATGAAATTTCTTGTTCACGATTTCCTACTCCCTTTGAAGAGCCAGCTGTCATCAACTGCAAGTAGTCAATGATTACCATTTGGATATCGTACTGCATTTTCAATCTTCGACATTTTGCACGTAAATCGAAAATACTAATCCCTGGTGTGTCATCAATATAAATGGGAGCCGTTGAAAGCTTCGTAATACGTGAATGAAGTTGTTGGAATTCATCATCGCGTAAATCCCCTTTACGTAATTTCTCTGCTGGAATCCTTGTCTCAGATGAAATCAAACGTTTCACAAGTTGTACCGAGGACATCTCAAGAGAGAATATTGCTACTCCTTGATTGTGGTCTACAGCTGTATTTCTAGCCATAGAAAGAACAAATGCTGTTTTCCCCATTGCTGGACGAGCGGCAATTACAATCATGTCAGATTTTTGCCACCCTGCTGTTACTTTGTCTAGTTCAAAGAATCCAGAAGGCACTCCAGAAATACCATCAGAATTTTGAGATGCACGTTCAATTTCTTCAATTGCCTCACGCACAACATTCTGCATGACATCAACCGCCTTGCCCATGTTGTTTTCAGCAATTTTAAACAAATCACCTTCCGCTTTATTTAGCACATCAAACACGTCATTAGTGTCGTCATATGCCTCTTTCATCACCTCATTACTCATGCGAATCAATTCTCGCTTGATGTGTTTTTCAGAGATAATTCTTGCGTGGTATTCAACGTGGGCAGTTGATGCAACACGACTGGTTAATTGCGAGATGTATGCAGCTCCACCGGCAGCTTCAAGTTCGCCATTTTTCTTTAATTGATTGGTAACTGTTAAGATGTCAATTGGTTGTGATGAACCAAAAAGTTCTTGGATTACTGAAAAAATATACTGGTGTTTCGGATCATAAAATCCTTCTTTTGTCAAAATATCAATCGTATCCGTAACCGCATTTTTTTCAAGCATCATTGCTCCAAGTACTGCCTTCTCCAAATCCACCGCCTGTGGTGGAATTCTCCCCAATTCGCCAGAAGGATTGTTTGCCTTCTTGATGCGAGTACTTGGTTTACGTGTATTGTCGGACTGATTTTCCATATTTCAAAGATAGGGAAACCTTTCTTCCAATTCGGGATTTATTATTCGATAGTAATTAAAAAGATATGAATAGAGGTTTTGAACAATTGTTGATAACCGTAAGAAGGAATGACATTCCAAGTTGTTTGTAATTGATTAAATCATCGGTCTTCACCAAAGTCTACTATTTTTACCTTATGAAACGCACGGTAATTGCAACAACGGATGGTTCCAAAACAATCTATATTGAAGAGATGGACGAGACCTATCATTCGTCTCATGGCGCAATTCAGGAAGCGAAACATGTTTTCATTAAAAACGGATTGGAAGTTCTCGAAAGCGATTCTATTCGTGTATTTGAATTAGGGTTTGGTACAGGATTAAACGCTTTATTGACGTGTAAATTTGCCAATGATGCCGATAGATTCATAGAGTACCATGGAATAGAAGCCTTTCCCGTCTCTTTGGAAATGGCCAGTGAAATGGACTATCCTTCATTGATAGAAGGCGATTATTCTCCACACTTTGAAAGTATCCACTCAAACAAACGGGATGATTTAATCGAAATCACAGATAAATTCTCATTGAAGAAGATTGAAGCTAAGATTCAAAAAGTAGAATTAGATCCTGATTATTATGATATCGTCTTTTTTGATGCTTTTGGACCAAGAGCACAATCTGAGATGTGGGAAATGGAAATATTAAAAAAAATGTACGACGCATTAAAGGTGAATGGGGTACTTGTGACATATTGTGCTCAGGGACAATTTAAACGCAATTTAAAAGCGCTGGGCTTTACAGTTGAGTCTTTACCAGGGCCTCCAGGGAAAAGAGAAATGACAAAAGCAATCAAGAATAATTAAGATTTCTGCCGTATTGTCAGGGATTTAGGTTTGGCTTGATATTCGAAGAAGCGCGTCCATGAGTAAGAAAAAAGTATCATTCGCTTGGGCATTTAAAGAATTTATCTGGCCAAGAAAAAACATTCTATTTCTAGGATTATTTTTAATAGTTATTCGAAGTCTTTCAGGTTTGGTGCTGCCAATGGCAACGAAAACCTTATTGGATGATGTGATTCCTACAAAGGATATGGATACCATGCTACTGATTATCGGAGTTGTGTGCGGTGCAATTCTAATTCAAGCTGTGACATCTTTTTCTTTGACACGACTTCTGAGTGTTGAGGCTCAACGATTAATATCGCTTTTGAGGGCGAAAGTACAGCGCAAATTACTTTCCCTACCGATTAGTTTTTTTGATAACAATAAATCCGGAGCTCTAGTTTCTAGGGTGATGACGGACGTTGAAGGTGTCAGGAATTTAGTTGGAACAGGACTTGTTCAATTAATTGGAGGATCAATCACCGCTGTCATTTCTTTGGTTTTATTGATTAAAATAAATGCCATGATGACAATGTTCGTATTGGTGCCAGTTGTCATTTTTGCCATAATTGCCTTGAAGGCTTTCGGATACATTCGACCTATTTTTAGAAATAGAGGAAAAATTAACGCTGATGTTACTGGACGCTTGACTGAAACTTTAAATGGAATTAGAGTGATTAAAGGGTTTAACTCTGAAGAACAAGAAAACAAAACCTTTGAGGAGGGGGTTGATCGATTGTTCTTAAACGTCAAAAAGAGCCTTACAGCAACCGCATTAATTACGAGTTCATCTACATTCTTATTGGGTATTGCTTCGGCTGGAATAATGGGCATTGGAGGATATTACATGATGGAAAAAACGATGACATACGGAGATTTTGTTTCATTCACACTTCTTTTAGGGTTCATGATTGCACCTATTGTTCAAATGAGCAATATAGGTAGTCAATTGACTGAAGCGATGGCTGGACTAGATCGTACACAGGAATTAATGGAAATGGATGAAGAAGATGATGCTGAAATACGTACAGTTAAATTAGGGAAAATCAAAGGTGATGTTGTCTTCGATAATGTCTCTTTTAGTTACGAAGAAAGTAAGGAAGTTCTTCACTCAATTTCCTTTGATGCGCCTCATGGAAGTGTTACAGCTTTGGTTGGTTCTTCAGGATCTGGAAAATCCACGATAGCTGCATTAGCCGCTACATTTCTGAATCCAATGGAAGGTAAAGTGAGTCTTGATGGAGTAGATTTAGCGACTGTTAATTTGAGTAGTTATCGAAGTAATTTAGGCGTTGTTTTGCAAGATGATTTCTTGTATGAGGGGACTATACGTGAGAATATTTTATTTCCGCGTCCGAATGCAAGTGAAGAAGATTTGTTAGCAGCTGTAAAGAATGCGTATGTTGATGAGTTTACGGATCGTTTCGACGATGGACTAGACACGTTAATCGGAGAGAGAGGAGTGAAATTGTCTGGTGGTCAACGTCAGCGGATTTCTATTGCACGGGCCTTACTTGCGGATCCAAAAATCATTATCTTGGATGAAGCAACATCTAATCTTGATACGGAAAGTGAGTCGTTTATTCAGAAAAGTTTGAATGTATTAATGAAGGATAGAACAACTTTTGTAATTGCGCATCGATTGAGTACAATTCAACAAGCAGATCAGATTTTAGTGATAGAAGAGGGAGAAATTGCAGAAAGTGGTAAACACGATGAGTTGATTGCTAAAAAAGGAAGATATTACGAATTGTTCACTTATCAGAGTAGGATTTAATCGCTATCATTTATTCAAGTGTTGCGCGACATGATGCCCCATGCTGAAACAGGCTTGGAGTAGGTAACCGCCGGTTGGAGCGTCCCAGTCTAGCATCTCGCCTATGCAGTAGTGGTGCTTCAACTTTGAAAGTTCAAAATTCGCATCGACCTCTGTTAATGCGATCCCGCCGACAGTAGAAATTGCTTCGTCAAGTGGAGCAGATGAAAGTACATCCAAAGGCAATCGCTTGATGAATTGAACCAATTGCTTAGGGTCTAAATACGCTTCTTTACTTACAATTTCTTTTATCAGTCCAACTTGAACAGTGCTTAGTTTTAAGGCAGTTCTTAATTTGTCAGCTGTATTTTTTGCTGGTGAGTTTTCAAGTTTCTGCAAAAGTTGCTCTTCATCTTGATTAGGCTTTAAGTCCAAATGGATAGTAGCCGTACTATTTGAACTTAATTCAGCCCGTACCTGTGGACTTAGTGCATAAATAGCGTTGCCTTCCAATCCAAATTGAGTGATGACCACTTCGCCTTTTTGATAGCTGCCGTTGCAATCAATTGCGATATTCTTCAATGGTACTCCTTCAAATTTACTCAAGAATTCTTTTGACCAGTCAACTTGATATGCACAATTGGATGCTTGAAACGGCAATGTGATAACTGAGTGATTTTTAAAGTAGTTGGTCCAGTTCCCATCAGATCCCGTGATTTTCCAGCTTGCACCGCCAAGGGCGAAAATCGTGTAATCACTTTGGATAGCTGTGTCGGAATTGAATTTTAGATTACCAACATCGTTCCAGCCAGTCCATGTGTGTTCATAGCGCAGTTGTACTCCTCGTTCGTTTAATTTAGCAATGATTGAATTAAAAACTTCGATCGGTTTGATTTCTTTTTCAGGATAAACGCGCTTGCTACTTCCTATGTACGTTGGGATTCCTAAATCAGAAAGCCAATTGCGAACAGCTGTATTGTCAAAACCTAGAAGTGCTTCTCTAAGAAATCCGGATGGAGTATATCGTTCAATAAGCTCAGCGATAGGTTCTGAGTGTGTGAGGTTAAAGCCTCCCTTCCCAGCCACGAGAAATTTTCGTGCGAGCGCCTTATTTTTCTCATAAATAGTTACGTCGTATTTAGCAGGATCAAGAAAGTACGCACATACAAGTGCAGCGGCTCCTCCGCCAATTATTGAAACGACCTTTTTCTCTTTAGGAATCATTTTACAGGAGTGTACACTTCATTATTCCGTCACGATCAATCTCAGTCATCGTAATTTTTTGGAAGGTGTTCGCAAGTGAAGCATCGAATGGCGTTTTTATTTTTACGTAATTTTCTGTGAATCCGTACATCACACCATTGTTTTCTTCGTTTTCAAAAAGAACAACTTCTTGTCGTCCAACATTCTCTTCATAGAACGCACGCTTCTTTTTGTCAGATAGAATATGCATTTGCTTACTACGTTCCTTACGAATGTTCATCGGAACTGGATCGCCTAACTTGATTGCTGTCGTGTTCGCTCGTTCAGAATAGGTGAATACATGCAAATAGGAGACAGGCAAATCTTTTAAGAAGTCAACTGTTTCCATGAATTCTTCATCCGATTCTCCAGGGAATCCTACGATGACATCTACGCCAATACATGCGTCAGGACGAATACTTTTGATTTTCAAAACACGATCAGCAAATACTTCACGCAGATACTTACGGCGCATCACCTTCAATAGTCGATTACTTCCTGATTGTAGCGGAATGTGGAAATGTGGCACAAAACGCTTAGAATCTTTCAAACAAAACTCAATGATTTCATTCGATAATAAGTTCGGTTCAATCGATGAAATTCGAAAACGATCAATTCCTTCTACTTTGTCTAGTTTCTGTACTAAATCAAAAAAGTTTTCATCACCTCCTTGCCCAAAGTCTCCAATGTTCACACCTGTTAAAACAACTTCTTTGATATCAGTAACTGCAATCTTCTTTGCTTCCAATATTGTTTCTGCGATTGTAGCATTACGACTTTTTCCTCTTGCCAACGGAATTGTACAAAACGTACAGAAGTAATCACAGCCATCTTGTATTTTTAAAAAGGAGCGTGTTCTGTCTCCCATTGAAAATGCAGGAACAAAATTTTTCGTTTCTTTAATATTCTCATTGGAGATAACAACCTCATCATTTTTGTCCAATGATTCGATATGCTCAACAATATTGAACTTTTCATTGGCACCCAATACAATGTCAACTCCAGGTATTTCAGCAATCTCCGTCGGTTTTAATTGAGCAAAACAGCCTATGATCGCAACAAACCCATCTGGATTTATCTTCATCGCCTTTTTTACCAATTGCCGGCATTTCTTGTCCGCATTTTCAGTAACAGAACAAGTGTTAATCACAAATATGTCCGGATCAGCGTCGTAATCCACTTTTGCATAGCCGGCTTCCTGAAACGTTCTTCCAATGGTAGATGTTTCTGAAAAATTGAGCTTGCACCCAAGAGTATAAAATGCGACTTTCTTGTACTGATTCATTGTGGGTGCAAAAATACTCAGATAAAAGAAACCGCACAACTATTTATCAATATCCACACTTCGTTGAGCTCAGTGCATATCTGAAATCTAACTATCTGCGAGTCTGACAATCTAATATCCAATATCTGGTAATCTCTCTCATTTTATTCCACCAACAACGCTGGCATTGCCTCAACGATTATTATCTTTGTTATTAAAATTGAGAAACTATGAACACCGAACAGTATCTATATAGGAACACAATGTTTTCTAAAACTGGTAATACCATTTCTATCGTTGATTTTGAAAATCCAGAAAAGAATAGACAAGAACTAGAGCCTTGGTTCGGTATCGTATTCTCATTAGCAGATGGTCAGACAACAATTGAAGAAATGCATAATAGGCTTGGAGAAAGTTATACTGCAGGTCCTCCGAGCGATTTGATGAGAACGTTACTGTCTGTAATTGAACGTTTGGTAGAGGCTAAGTTGATTGTACTTACGGATGTTAAAACAGAACTTCCATATTACCTTACCTTGCCGTATGAGATGCTTGATCTTGAGACTGCAAAAAAGTTGTTGGCTGAAGATCGATCGGATATCAATTAATCCACTTTTTTCATCCCTTCAAAAAAAACCTTTTCTTTATACCGCTAATAGAGGATTAATTAAGGATTGAAGATGGAGAAAAACATTTCAATAGCATACAAGGAATTAAGCAATTGGAAAGAACTTTCTGATGCTGATCAACAACTGGTTGAAGCCGCAATAGAGGTGCGTAAATCGGCGTATGCTCCGTACAGTAAGTTTACAGTGGGAGCTTCACTGCAATTATCGAATGGCGAAGTAATTACAGGGAGCAATCAAGAAAATATCGCATATCCTTCCGGACTTTGTGCTGAGCGTGTTGCTTTGTTTTACGCTGGGGCAAACTATCCGAATGAATTAGTGGATACATTGTGTATTGTTGCTAAAGGTGATTTAGTTCCATTTGATACAATTCTTTCTCCTTGTGGTGGTTGTCGTCAAGTGATGGCGGAAACACAATCTAGACAGAAGAAAGCATACAGAGTTATATTGGTGTGTCAGAACGATGTCACTCTTGTCTTTAATTCGGCTACAGACTTATTGCCACTTGCCTTTGGAGTTTGATGAAAAAAGAAATCTACATAGTTTTTGGAGTTATTGCATTACTGTTGAGTTGTGGTGCAGAAAAAGAAAATGTTCCTGCCCAGGATGATGAACTCATCGAAGAGTCGATTGTTGAAGAGCTTGGAAAGGAGGAGGTTACACAACTAATTAATGGAGAGGTTTCGCACCAAATAGTTTACTTAGGAGATACCTCGTTGATCACTTTTGAATATGCTTATTATTCTCAGTTGGATAGTGCATATAAAGATTCCGTAAATGCTTTTATTGTCGACCTATACACGCGAGATTATTGCGTCGACAGCGGATGGGAGTCAACTGTCATCACGGAAGAATTATTCAGTAATTACCTACAGTGTTTTTCAGATGATTTTCATGAATATGCCAATGGAGAAGATGAGATGATTTGGAGTTTGGAGTGCCAAGTTTCAATCGACGATAGCCACGAGGGGTTTGTTGAGATCAGTCATCGTGCTTGGTCATACGAAGGAGGTGCTCACGGAAACGGGTATTCTCAGATCTCAATTATTGATAAGGAAGATGGCGGAAAATTAAAGTTGGAAGATTTTTTCACCGATTTGTCTGAACTCGCCGAAATAGCTAAACCATTTTTCCGAGATCAAAATATGGTAGAAGAAGGACAAACACTTGAAGAAGCTGGCTATGAATTTGGAGATGCATTTTACCTGTGTAATAATTTCTCTATTTATAAAGACGGACTATACGTTTATTACGACAGATATGAGATAGGGCCCTATGCAATGCCGCCTTCTGAGGTAATGATTCCAATGGCTGAAATACAGCACCTTCTGAAGCGTGATATTTAGCCTTTCAAACATCTCTTACTATTAAGTTATAGAGGGCGTTTGCCACATCTAAGAATTTTATATATTTGCTTCGTTAAATTAAAGTTTAAAACATGGCTGTAAAGGCAGAAAAGAAAGCTACAAAAACTACTCGAAAATCTACATCGGCTGGCAAGCCAAAGTTTTCGAAAGAAACGTACAAGAAGTGGTACAAGGATATGTTGTTGATTCGTAAGTTCGAAGAGAAGACAGGTCAATTGTATATTCAACAGAAATTCGGTGGGTTTTGTCACTTATATATTGGACAAGAAGCAATCGTTGTTGGAACGGCTAGTGCTTGTAGAAAAGGCGATAAGCATATGACGGCTTACCGTGATCATGGTCATCCAATCGCTTTGGGGACAGATCCACGTGTTTTAATGGCAGAGTTATACGGAAGATCAACAGGGTGTTCTAAAGGGAAAGGTGGATCAATGCACTTCTTTGATAAAGAAGTAGGTTTCATGGGAGGTCATGGAATTGTTGGTGCACAAATCGCAATGGGAGCAGGAGTTGGTTTTGCTGAGAAGTACAATGAAACAGGAAATGTAGTTTGTGTATCAATGGGAGATGGTGCTGTGCGCCAAGGAGCATTGCACGAAACGTTTAATATGGCAATGAACTGGAAACTTCCAGTGATTTTCATTATTGAAAACAATAACTACGCAATGGGTACTTCAGTAGAGCGTACAACAAACGTTACTGATCTATCTAAAATTGGTGATTCATACGAAATGCCTTCACGCTCTGTAAATGGAATGTCTCCAGAAGCAGTTCATGAAGCAATTGCAGAAGCAGCAGAAAGAGCAAGAAAAGGTGATGGTCCAACATTGTTGGATATCAGAACATATAGATACAAAGGACATTCAATGTCCGATCCACAGAAATACAGATCGAAAGACGAAGTAGCTGAATGGATGGAGCAAGATGCAATCCAGCACTGTTTAAAAGTAATCCAAGACAACAAATGGATGACTGCAAAACAATTGGAAGAAGTGGATGTTTGGGTAAAGAAAGAAGTTGCTGAAAGCGTTGAGTTTGCGGAAAATTCACCCTACCCAGAAGGAAAGGAATTGTACGAAGATGTCTACAAGGAAGACGGATACCCTTTCATTGTTGAGTATTAATTATAGAGGAAATTAAGATACAAAGAACATGGCGGAAATAGTTTATATGCCTAAGTTGAGCGACACCATGACAGAAGGTGTTGTTGCGGATTGGTTAAAAAAAGTAGGTGATTCAGTTGAATCAGGTGAAGTATTAGCCGAAATCGAAACGGATAAAGCTACTATGGAATTTGAATCTTTCTATGATGGCGTGTTGTTGCACATCGGTGTGGAAAAAGGAGCAAATGCTCCGATAAATTCTGTTTTGGCTATCATTGGCGAGAAAGGTGAAGACGTGAAGAAAATATTGGCAGAAGCTGAAAAAGCAACTTCTGCTGAAAAGGTGGAAGAAGAAGTTTCAGCTCCTGTAATAGAAGCACCAAAACCTGTAGCTACGACTCCAGCACCTGTTTCAACGCCAGCTTCTGCTCCGGCAGTAGTTGCTGATTCAAATGGACGTATTTACGCATCTCCTTTGGCTAAGAAAATGGCCAACGATAAAGGAATTGATCTTTCTTCAGTGATCGGAACTGGAGAAGGCGGAAGAGTAGTTAAACGTGATATCGATCATTATACTCCTTACGTTGGAGGTGGTCGCCCAGCGAGAGCGCATGTTGGCGTTGAGTCTTTTACTGACGAAACTGTTTCTCAAATGCGTAAAACAATTGCTAAGCGATTGGCTGAGAGTAAGTTCTCAGCACCACATTTCTATTTAACATTAGACATCGACATGGATAACGCGATTGGTTTGCGTACTCAAATGAACTCGATTGAAGGTGTGAAAGTATCTTTTAATGATATGGTGATCAAAGCTTGCGGAATAGCATTGAGAGAACACCCAACGGTGAATAGCAGCTGGTATGGAGACTTCATTCGTAGAAATGATCACATACATATTGGTGTGGCTGTAGCTGTTGATGAAGGATTACTTGTACCAGTTGTGCGTTTTGCAGATGGTAAAGAGTTGACTGATATCGGGGCAGAAGTAAAAGAACTAGCAATTAAAGCAAAAACGAAAAAATTACAACCAGCAGAATGGGAGGGAAACACATTTACGATTTCTAACCTTGGAATGTTTGGTATAGAAGAATTTACAGCGATTGTAAATCCTCCTGACAGCTGTATTATGGCTGTGGGTGGAATTAAAGCAGTTCCTGTAGTAAAGGATGGAAATGTTGTTCCTGGAAATGTAATGAAAGTAACCTTGTCATGTGATCACAGAGTGGTTGATGGTGCATCGGGCGCTGCTTTCTTGAATACATTTAAAGAACTAATGGAAAACCCTGTGACTTTGCTTCTGAAATAAGCAAGTTACAACTTAGATATACTTTAGACTAAAAACTAACTACTATGATTAAATCACTGGTTACTACCATGTGGCTTACCGTTCTTTTTCTGTTTTTTTACGGAGGATTGAATGCGCAAGTGACTGTAAACGTGAAGATTCTTTCCGTTGAGACGCTCAATTCTGAAGATTGTGATAATGTATTATTCGACCTTACTGGAGATAGTGATTTCGTCTGGGAGTTTATCGCAACAGATAATACAGTAGGAAACTCCAACAACAATCCAGTTCTTTTTGGTTTGCTAGGTGATTTCAATTACTACTATCAAAATGGCAACAATGGACCTTACATCGTAAATGCACCGAATGGTGGTTTTTCTCCAAGTGATGGCCTTTATTTCTCTCACGATTATGTATGTCCAGCAGATATTCCAACCCAGATCAATATTGAATGGCGTGCGTATGAAAATGATGATATAGCTAATTACAGCTTATTTGGAGCAACGGATGGTGAAACTGCCACTCAAAATGTTTCAATGGCCGTGCCGGCTGCTCCAGGAATTGTATGGCAAACGTTTTCAGCTGCAAGTACGGACGGTGGTTGTGCACAATCATACAATGTGACATTCGAAATTGAAACAATCTCAATAGCTGTGATACCCGTCCCAGATAATATATGTGATGCATTGTTAGTTCCATTAAACACAACGCTAAGTCTTGCATTATGTTCAGGAAATACATTAGAACCTAATGAACCACACACAGGTGATGTTACGTCAAATGGATCTGCATGGTTTTACTTTGTAGCACCGGCAAGTGGGTCAGTTGATATTACGACGGATTTAGGCGGAACAGAAGTTGGAACGTATTTCGAAATCTATCACGCTGCTGATGGAGTGGGATGTACATCTGGATTGCAGCCCATAACGGGAGCGGTCATTAAAGATAAGTTTGATTATCTATCGCATATTGAATTCTCTGATGGAATAGATTTCCTGGGTATTGATCCTGAGGCAGAAATCACACTAGACGCGTGTGATCCATTTCCATTAATCAGTTACCAAAAGTTGCTTCCAGGAGAAGTGTACTACGTTCAACTTGCTTTGGATGACAATACAAGCGGAAGATGTCAAGTGCGTGTTGATGGACTTGGAGGTACAAATGGTGATCTGGAAGATATTCCATGCTTGTCGCCAACAGTACCATTCGGAACAACTGTAATTAGTTCTGATGCAGGGTCAGGTCCAACAATTAACCTTGGATTTGGATGTGCGTACGATGGAGGTAATGATTTTGCAGAAACAGGTGCGCCTCATACAGGAAACAATCCTGATGATTATCATGCATATGATTACGACCATAACGCAGCGAACAACGGAACAATGAATGAAAGTGTTTGGGTGAACTTTGTAGCGCCAAACAACGGACGTCTTATATTTGAAAC
This sequence comes from Crocinitomicaceae bacterium, assembly GCA_033791225.1. Classification (GTDB taxonomy): domain Bacteria; phylum Bacteroidota; class Bacteroidia; order Flavobacteriales_D; family Crocinitomicaceae; genus UBA4466. Next base: position 297,066 of record JASJHD010000012.1, on the reverse strand, counting down.
GGATTACCAAAGTGCAATTTATTCTGAAGATGCTGCATTCTTTGGGTATGACAGACGTTTTTCACCTGGTATTCCAGCGGATTATAACTGTGCGGATTTAGAAAATTTGGATGCCATTGAAGGTGGGTTGAATGGTTTTCTAGGTGGCGCGACGGAAAGTGCTATAATCTCACGACAATGTCTTGAACCAGGCTATAACTACTACGGTATGGTAGATCCAGCGAATGGATTGACCGGATTGAGCACACAAAACATTGATGTCTGGGTGCACGATCCTAGTGTTGCTGACCCAATCAACAACCCTCCTGGAAATGATATTCTTTGTTTAACAATGATGGACCCTTTGTTTGAAATCATTGTAACTCCAGCAGGAGTTACTCCTCCTTTTCAAGCAGTAGCAGGAAATAATGAGCGCGGATGTACAGAGTTTTTAGCAGGGGAGCCTCCAGTAGATGCTGACCCTACAAAAAGAGCAGATCAAACTGTATGGCATTTCTTTACCGTTCCTGCTTCTGGTGCAATTGAAATGAACTTGCGTGCATATATTGGTATGGATACTTTGCGCTATGCGGTATACGAATTGTTAAATGGTACAGATTGTTACGGTGGATTGAATCCAGCGACATTTACAACGGACGGTACACAAATTACTCCAATAATTACTCCAGTTTTGCAAGGTGCAGCTGGTTTTGAGGGAACAACAGAATCTATTTGTTGCATGGCACCAGGTACGGTCTATGCAGTTCAGTTGGATGGTGGTTCTCCTGGAGATGAAGGACAATATATTATCGAGCATATAATCGAAATTGATAGTTACGCTGGTGATACATACGTTCAAATGGTTGACGGTTCAATCATTGACATATATGGAGCCGATACAGCATTTGTATGTTACGGCGATTCAATTATTCCAGGAAACTTATTGAATGGAATTGGGGAGCCAACATTGGATATCCCTTCTTGTTTAACAGAAGGATTCGTATTGCATGATAACCCAGTTATTCCAGATCCAGTTTCGGGGTCAGGGTTTACTTATTTTGATACTCTTCAAGGGACAGGTGGAGCAATTGTTCATACTTCTGATGGATCAGGTTCTATTGGAAATCCACTGTACAACTCAGTATATTATGTTTCATCTATGGCAGATGATCCAGCAGCATGGGGAGATTTCTTATGCAACAGCTCAACTGTAGATAATGCAGTTTCTGTAGTATTCTTGGAACCAATGCTTCCTGTATACAGCTATGACAACACATTATGTGAAATCACCTTTACTGCAACTGGAGGTCTAAGTGCATTTAATGGAACCGATTTCTCGTACACAATAGAAGATGCTGCTATGAACATTGTAGCAAGCGGAACATTTGCACCTGGTGTGAATGTTGTTTGGCCAGTAACAGCTGCGGAGGTGTACACAGTGACGATTACAGACGGAAGATGTCCATTTACATTTATTGTAGACGCAACTGCCTGTGGCAACCCTTGCATTATCTCGCCAATAATTCTGTTTGTTAATGCAACTATATGTGAAGGTCAATCGATCTTCTTAGAAGGTGCTAATCAAACAACTCCTGGATTATACACGGATGTGTTTGCAGCGGCAAATGGATGTGATAGTACTGTTTATACAACATTGGATTTCAATCCTCCTTCGTTGTTCGAACAGACGCTTACTATTTGTCAAGGGACTTCATATTCAATAGGAACAAGTACATATAGCGCAGCAGGTGTTTATTCAGATACGCTTATAGCGGCAAACACGTGTGATAGTATCATAACAACCAATTTGTTTGTTGAGAACACTTTAACAACAACATTGCATGAGTTTATCTGTGCTGGGTCTACCTATACATTTGGCGGAAATGTCTTAAATGCAACAGGAACGTATGTAGACAACCTAGTTTCAGTAGTTGGGGGATGTGATTCAATTGTAACGTTATACTTAGATGTTGATGCTATAATTTCAACTTCGTCAACTCAAACGGTTTGTGAAGGGAACTCCATCACATTTGGAACTCAGACCTTGAGTACTTCAGGTACGTACACTGAAATGTACACAACAGCTGGTGGGTGTGATTCACTCTCCACAATGTACTTCTTTGTGAATCCTATCTTAGAACACAACGAGACGGTTAACATCTGTGAGGGTCAATCATACACTTTGGGTACACAGACTCTAACTTCAACAGGACAATATACTGAGTCGTTTGTGACAACTTCAGGATGTGATTCTGTAGTAACGATTTACCTGACGGTATCAGATGAGTTGACTTCAACTATGACAGAGTCTATTTGTATCGGTGAATCATTCACGGTGGGTACTGAGACGTTTACAACAACAGGTATATTCGCAATTCCATTCCAAACGTCTGGAGGATGTGATTCAATCGTCACACTTGATTTAACCGTATTGGATTGTGAGGCACTGCTCGAAATCAGTAATATATGTACACCAAATAATGATGGAGCAAACGATACTTGGAAAGTCAGCGACTTGAATCAAATTCAAGGATGTACCGTCCAGATATTCAATAGGTGGGGACAACTCGTCTTTGAGACCACAGATTATCAAAATGATTGGGGAGGCACCAAAGAAGGTGAAATTCTACCTGACGGAGTATATTATTACACAATAGGTTGCGAAGAGGATCGAAAATACCAAGGAGTGATCAATTTAATGCGATTCAAAAAATAATAGCCATGAAGAGAACAATGAAATATATAGCAGCAGTTGTAGCATTGATGTTCGTTTCTAATGCTATTGGACAACAAACGCGTCAAACGAACATGTACATTCACAACAAATACTCCATGAACCCTGCTTATGCGGGATACAGTGGTTGTACTGAAGTGAATTTTAATCACCTGAATCAATGGGTGAAAATCGATGGAGCACCTTTGACGAATTATTTAAGTGCGAATACACGACTTGGTAAATCTTTAGGAATCGGTGCTAATGTGTTGATTGATAAGTTTGGAATGTTCCAACAAATTTCAGCCTCTGGATCACTCTCATACGGAATAACATTTGCGAAGCACCACAACATTCGTTTGGGATTGTCTGGTGGGTATTTTCAAATGCGAATAGATCCTACAGACGCAATTGCATTCGATACAGGAGATAATATCATTGATGGAGGAGTGCAATCATCTAGTTCCGTTTCAACAGAAGCAGGTTTATTATACAGCTTTAAAGGATTTGAATTGTCGTTTTCGGCTCAACAATTAGTAGAAACGCGTTCGAATTTCAATCACCCCGACTTGGATGGGTATGGGTTGAGCCGTCACTTTACTGGTTACGTTAGCTACGACTTCATTCTGAATAAGCAGTTTTCGTTAACACCTTCTGTGATGTACCGAGGAGTGAAGAACAACAACCAGTTTGACATCAATGTAGACCTGAATTACAATGACTTTATCTATGGAGGATTGGGGTATAGAACAAATGTTGGAATCGTTGGACGAGTTGGTGTGAGCATTTATAAAATGTTCTTTATTGGATACGCGTATGAGATTCCAATGCAAAACATCGCTTCTTATGGGTCTGGATCGCATGAAATTGCAATCGGATTGAAATTTTGTAAGAAAAACAAGCCGCCGGTTGAAGAAGAAATAGGAGAGGAACAAGATCAACGAACTGCTGTTGCACCATCACAAAGATCAGTTGACACAGTCACTATTGTGGAAACTATCATAGACACTTTAGTGATTGAGAAAGTGGATACTGTTTTCATAGAAAAGCCTAGTAATGATGCAGTGAAAAGAGCGATGGTGCAAGCTTCTGATCATTTGGAGTTTGAAAACGATAGAGCTATTATCTTGAAAGGATCCTATGGAGATTTGGAGTCATTGACAAATCTATTGTTGATGCGTGAGGAATTGAAAATTTCTTTGGAAGGTCACACAGACAGCAATGGAACAGAGGAGTACAATATGCGTCTTTCTGAAAACAGAGTTGAGTCGGTGAAGGATTTCCTTGTAGCCAATGGAGTTGAAGCTTCACGAATTAAGATTGCTTATTTCGGTGAGTCGAAACCAGTGGCAGATAACAATACCGAAGCGGGTAGAGCTGCAAACAGACGTGTGAATATGAAGATTATTGAGTAGTTAGTTACAGTAGAAAACCATGACAACATTGGGTTTGAAAAAATCTTTTATGGGTGTATCCTACACAGCTAGCGCGTTTGTATAATTGTGCTTGGCCCCCTTTAGACTAAGTGACTTCGAAAATTGGAGCTGTTTGACGAGTTTACGAGGAGTTCTTCAATTTTAAGTCATGTGGCTCAAAAGGGTAAGGACATTAGACTGCGCTAAAGGGCTCTTTTTGCTTACTTTTTTAGCCCTTAAAAAAAGTGAGAAGGAATTGATTAATTTAGTAAGGAACGCAGGCATGAAGGAAATAACTACACGCTGGTAATGAAGCAGTCCCCAGTCAAACCTACTCGACGTATTGTGCTTCAATTCAATCACTCCAAAAGTCTAGACAGAACCGATCAATCTTCAAAGGTCATTAACTGACTACTTTCAAAAGTCCACTCTGGAGTATTAAGCATGGAGCCGAAGTCTTCGGAATACCAAGGGCTAATTATTGGTTTGTTGTGATTCACCAAGATCTGTGTTTGCTGCGCTGGCATGTAGCTTTGCGCTAGTAAGAATAATTTCTCTCCTGTTTCAGGATCAATAGCTACATCAATGACTAGAATTGCATGTCCAGGTGAACCTCCACGTATAAATACATCTCCTATCGCAAGGTCTTTTACATCTTTGGGGAGTAACTCTTTGGAAAGAGAAAGTGTTCCAGCGTAATTGAAAATCAATTCCATGTATTTCCAGAAATCCTTGTACGTATTTGATGGTCCACCAGCATTGTACCAGGTAGTTTTGTTTCCTTTTATACTCACACGCTGTCCATTCATCCATTTCGTATAATCGCATCTAAATCCATTGGTAAAGTTGAAGTGAATTTTATCATACTGCTTGGTTTGCCACAAATATTCTGCTCGTATACGCATAACAGCGTCAGCACATTGATGTAAATCCCTTGTTCCAATTTCCTGATCTACCACAGCTATGAACACATAATCCTGTCCGTTCTTTGGTGTTCCATCATACATTAGAGCAGGTTCGCCATGCTCTTTCAGTTTTAAATCACGAAGATATTGCTCATAGGAACTGGGCTCAGCGGGTACACGTTCATATCCGGATGGAGGATTGATTCGAGTTTCTAAAGTTGTTCCATTGGGATCGATAATAGGGACCTGTAGAGCTTCTTCTTCCTGTGCAACGTCTGCTACTTGTGAGTCTGTTTGAGCCGTATTCTCTTTACAGGCAAACAATAAAATTGTGACGATAAAAACCGAATAGTATTTCATAGACAAAAGATTGAATTCTAATATAGAATGAATCATTTGAATAAAGTAACAAGGAATGTTAAAAGTATCCAACCAAGGAAAATGTATTGTTCTCCCCAGAAAGCTATCGGGATGGTCTGTCTGTCTGTCTGTCTGTCTGTCTGTCTGTCTGTCTGTCTGTCTGTCTGTCTGTCTGTCTGTCTGTTGTGTTAATTGAAATTCAGAAGTATTAATAAGTAACAGCTCGTTGCACTTTTTTTTGAATGTGTATCTTTCGACATGCTTATCCGTGGATTGATTTTTTGTGGTTTACTAATGTGTTTGAGTGCTTGTTGGTATGAAGAACCTACTGTATCCATACCCTTTATTGAGGAACCCGAGGAATCTACATCCATTACTATTCAAAACGACACGCTTTTAAAAATTGATTTTGAAGGAGTAGCCTACGATGTTTTGGTTCGTGTTCCAGATGGAGAACCTATTGGAACGATTGTCGCACTTCATGGTTGGAACTTCCCCATAGCAGATTGGTGTGACAGCACGGAACTGTGTGAAAAAGCACTGGAACTTGGCTACGTAATAGTGTTTCCTGATATGGGCAAGAGCATATATTCCTTAAGAACGTATCCTGAAACCAGAGAAGATTGGTTAAAGTATCCAACAAGACCATGGTTGACAGAGAAAGTGTTTAAAATTCTCCAAAGCGAATTCAATGTTTTAATGGAGGGTGAGAATAATTATGTTCTTGGATTATCAACTGGAGGCAGAGGAGCATACTTTTTGGCCAAAGATCATCCTGAGGTTTTCACAGCGGCTGCTTGTTTGTCGGGTGATTACGACATGACGATGGCTCCAAATGACAATCTTTACAGAGGGTTTTTCGGTGAATACAAAGAACATCAAGATCGTTGGGGTGGAGAGGAGAATCCTCTGCGTTCTAATTCGGATTTAAAAGTCCCTGTCTACTTTGGGCATGGTGGTGAAGATAAAATAGTCCCAGTTAAGCATTCAAGTGGTTTCGCTGAAATACTAAAGATGAGTTATGCAACGACTCCAGAATTTAGACTCAATCCGGATGCTGGACACGACTATGCTTTTTGGAACAGTGAAGTAGATTATGTTCTAGAGTTTTTTAATAAACACAAGAGCAAATAGTGCCTACTTCTTTGTGGCACGCAACAAATTAGAAGTTCCATTTCTATATTGATAACCTATTCCAAAAGGAAGGTCTTGTACGTCAATGCCAGTTGAATCGTAGTGTTGCTTTAAGTCATTTTGCATTCGCTGTGAAAACAAATTAATAGGCTTCGTGTATGTTCCATAGAAAGTCAAGTCCCATACCTCTGGGTCAAAATCCTTCAAGAGAACTCCTGAGTCGTCTTGTAAAATGAATTCTGATTCATCTAGAATAATATCACGAACAATGCTAAATGAAGAATAGTGTAGTAAATAAGATGCTGATTTGATATACGTTGCGCGAATGTTTAATCCATTCAAATAATTAACGAAATCAGTGCGTGTCTCCAAACCTTTGGCTTCAAGACCGCCTCGACTTGTGTATGGCGTATCTTGTAGATTAACTGCGAAATAATTCAGCACACGAACGTTTTCTTCTCCCTTCTTTCTATAGTAAAATCGGTTTCCGACATACGTTGAATCATCTGTTAAACTGAAATTTGTTGTGAGTTCTCCGCTTGGCAAAACTCCTACACGTTCTTGGTACATTACCTCATGACCAGTCCTAACCATAAAGTGCATCAAAACGGGTAAAGTCCCGTCAACCTCTCCTTTGAAATCATCTGCCATGGCAATTGTTCTGAAGAAGCTAAGCCCTAGGATCGCATTCATTGACTTGTAGATTCCATTCAAATATTGTTGACCCAATGTGTCCTGCATTTTCAGATCCATTGCAGGATAAGTCCCGATTGGTTCCAAGCCTATCATCACAATCGTATCGTAATTCGGGAAGAAAATATCGGCGTGTAAGAAGTCTGGCCCTGAAAAAGGGTAAAATAGAGTTCCGCCTTCGGTTTGCATGTCGCTTAATTGTTCTGTTGACCAACTGCGCATCGTTGGAACTTTTTCATTGGTTTTCTTCCATAGGTTATCAATGGAAGTTTTGTATTTGGTCCAAATGTTTTCTGATTCAAATCCATTGAACAAGCCTTCAGGAGAACCAGTTTCAGCTGCTAAAAACAAAGCGAGCTCGTTGTACTTGGCATCCTCAGGAAACGAAATAATGTCTTCGGTTGGTTCAACCTGATCCGAGACATCATCGGAGGAAGTAGTGTCGGTTGGTTCAGCATCTGAAGTGCAACTGGCCAAGCCAAGAAGGATAACGAAAAGAAATACAGCTTTTTGCATAGTGTGTAGTGATTGTATTACAAAAGTGCTGATTTTTTTTAATTCTGAATTTAAATGAGCACGAAAATCCTAAGTAGAGTTGTTTTCAGTATTTTAGACCGCTGTTTATGGGAAAGACAAAATATACAAGATCAGTTGCGGTTAACATTGTAATTGCAAACATGATTGGAACTGGAATCTTTACGTCACTTGGTTTTCAAGTCTTGGACAATGGAATTCCTGATCCCTTCGCAATTATTGTGATTTGGCTACTTGGAGGACTTGTTTCTCTATGCGGAGCAATGGCTTATGCAGAAGTCGCAACAACAGTCAATAAATCAGGTGGAGAGTACGCTTTCCTGTCTGAACTTTATCATCCTGCTTTAGGATTTGTCAGTGGGTGGATTTCTATGGTAGCTGGATTTTCAGCGGCTATTGCAGGATTAGCTTTGGCTACAGGTGAGTATTTCATTCCTTTGCTCGGAGTCAATCATGATGCAACTATAGATTTAGGTTTTTTCGATTTTCCGATCAGTAAAATTGTTGCAACTGTCGTCATTATTTTGGTCGTACTTGTTCAGTTAAGAGGAGTGAAAATAGGTGGGAAGTTCCAGAATTATATAACGTATTTAAAGGTTGTGTTGATTGCTGTCTTTCTAGCAATGCCATTCATTTTCGCAGGGAATTATGAACCTTCAGGAGTGAGCTTCATGCCAACTGATAAAAGTTGGGACACCATTTTCAGCCTTCCGTTTGCAGGAGCGTTGGTATGGGTAATGTTCTCTTATAGTGGGTGGAATGCAAGCGCATACATCGTGGGAGATTTGGAAAACCCTAGGAAGAACCTTCCATTTTCATTGATTGTAGGAACCTTAATAGTAACAGTCATTTACTTGCTATTGAACATGGTGTTCATGTATTCAGCGACTTTTGATGAATTGGCACCAATGGATTTTTCACGGGTAGATATAGGAAATGTTGTAGCAACAAAAGTGATGGGTTCTAACATTAGCCTAATCTTCAGTGGAGTATTCTCTATTGCTTTGATCTCTGGAATTAGTGCAATGTTCATCGCTGGGCCTAAAGTAATTCAAGCAATAGGAAAGGATTATAGCGCATTTAAATTCCTCAGCAAGGAATCTACAAACGGGGCGCCGAGAGTAGCAGTGCTATTCATGTGTGGAGTCTCTCTTATTTTAATTTACACGAGTACTTTTAAGCAAATAATAGAGTACATAGGAGTTACATTAACATTGTTTTCTCTGTTAACTGTGATAGGAGTGTTCATTCTTCGTTATAGAAAAACACCAAGTGAAGGAATTGTGAGAACATGGGGGTATCCTGTAACACCAATCATTTTTATCGTTTTGATGATTTGGATGATTTCTTTCTTCGTTTATGACAAACCAATGATTTTGGTGTGGTCTTTGGCTACGATGGTTCCAGGTCTAGTGATATATTTCCTTACAGAAGGTGCTAAAAAGTAAATTCCATATAACATATTTGTTCTGTTTGTTTATGCCATTCACATATGGGCAGACTTTAAACTCTACTGCAGAGGTCATCAATTATTTAAAAGGAAAAGACCCGCTTGTAGATGAAGTGTTGAATCATCCTGAAAAGTATAAGCTCCAGTTCATGTATACGCAATTTGGCGATGGTATTGGACTAAACACTGTCGATGGTACGACAAATGATTATTTCTTTCCAGCAAGTGTTGTGAAATTGCCTACGGCTTTATTGTTACTGGAGAAAATGGAGCGTTTGAATCTTGACCTTGATATGGTCTTGAAGATTGACGGTCATCAGAATTGTGGAAATCAATTGTATGCACGGAACTCTAGAGACCAGAACCAAACATTTCGTGAGCTTTTGGAAGATATGATTGCGGCGAGTGATAACTGGCATTACAACGCATTGTACAACTTCCTGTCTCCTTCGACTATAAATGCAGAACTCAAGAAGAAGGGCTTTGAAAACAGTCATATCTATAGGGCTTTTACTGGTTGCGGCACCTCTGATCAATTGTACACAAATGCTTTTTATGTGATGTCAAATGATACGATCATATACGAAGAAGGTGAGAAGTGGTGTGACCCTGATGTTATGCTCAAAGCCTTGCCGTATGATTCTCTTAAGTTATTGGGAAGCAAACACGAAAATAAAAATCGTGTCATTGTGCAAGGTCCATTTGACTTTAATTACAATCTCGATATTTCTTTAGAAAATCTGCATGAAATGCTTATTCGCTTGATTTTTCCAGTCGCATTTTCAGAAAATAAACAATGGAATATTTCTATTGAGAATCAAGCATTCCTTTTGAATACTCTGAAAATTTCACCGCGAGAGACGGGAAGTGGTAAGTACAATCAAGTTCAGAAATATCCAGATAATATTTATAAGTACATCATGCATGGAGAAGGGATGAGAAGCAATGATGGGATTGAGACCTGGAGTAAAATTGGAATCTCGTATGGATTTACAACGGAGGTTGCATACATTTTAAATCCGAAAGATAGAGTTCATTTTTTTCTGTCCATGAGTATGTATACAAATGCAAACGATACTGTCAACGATGGTGATTACGAATATGAAAGTGTCGCTAGACCTTTCTTTTCAAGGGTTTCGAACCTCTTGTATCAATATGAATTAGAAAAAGTTCGCGCCGATGAATAATATTTGGTAACATTTTTGCGTTGAAGAGTTATGTATGCATAGAAATAATTAAAACTCTCCAACATGAAAAAGATCCTGTTTCTCCTAATTTTAGTATTTCCAATGACGGTCTTCTCAAAAGACTATTTTCATAAACGATTGGAAACTTTGTACGAAATTGACAAGAAAAAATGCCTAGAAACCAGCAAAAGGTATATCAAATGGTTTCCAGAAAAAGCGCCATCTTATTATTACGCCAGTGTTATTTATCAAGAGAAATCCACTAAGTCGAGAACCTTGCAGGGATCTTATAGAAACTTGCGACATGCCATTGGATATGCTTTGAAATTTGAAGAAAAGGACAGAGATGAATTGCGCAATGAAGTAAACTGGGATGAATATAGAGTATTGGTATCTAGACAGGCAATGGAGCTTGTAGAGCGCCTCAATGAAATTGGCGAATTTCAATACGGTGAATCGTTATTGGCCCGACTTGAAACATTTGACAAGAGCTTTAGCATGGTGGAGCAGGGTGATGTAGTACAAGGAGAAGAAACTCCTTTGTTCGAGCGAGACGATTTAGCGTCAACTCCTGTGACATCCGAAGCATCCGTTCCAGCAGTAGAATTTACACGCATTGAGGGACATTTTTATGGATTGCCCACTGGATCCGAAAATATTCCTTCAGCCGACCTAGGAGCAGAATTGAAAGTGATTTCAATGATCAATAAGGAACGTCGTAAGAGAGGACTAGAGCCACTAGAATGGGATGAGAATCTCACACGTGCTTGTCGTTACCATTCTTACGACTTAGCCACACAAAACTACTTTAACCATGATGTGTACGATAGAAAGAATGGCAAATTGGTTAAAGTAGGTGGCACGTTCCAACGTATCGGTGCATTTTATGATGAGACATACGTGAATGCGGAAAACATAGCAGCAGGGAATGCATCGGCCGAGGCAACATATCAACAATGGTTTGATAGTCCAGGGCACCACGATACAATGTTTGACCCTGACAGTAAAAAAGTGGGTATCGGAATTTACTTCGATGAGGACTCACCTTTCGGTTACTATTGGACACTCTGCACAGCGATCTAAGAATTACAAGCAACAACTAAATCACAGAAAGGCCATTCGTTTTAACGAGTGGCTTTTTTGCGTTCTTTGTGGATCCAACGCAGACGAGATGCAAATTTGTTCATAAGTCCCTTATCAATCGTATTCCATCTTAGGCATGATTTTCGTAAATTGTGCAAGCAAAAATTAACCAAAAACTGCTGTAATAGATGAGAGTCAGAAAAATAGTTTTGATTTCATTGTGTTTGATTGGTGGAATGTCACTGAGTTACGCACAAGAAGATGAAATCGTACAAGCGGAAATCCTTGAAGCGGATTCAACCCTTGCAGAGAAACACTACAATAGTGGAATTGATAGATTTTCCAAAAAACAATTCAAAGCAGCAATAGCCGATTTCGACGAAGCTATTCGCCTGAAGCCAGAATTTGAGCAAGCATATTTTAATCGTGGAATGACTAAGTATGAGATTCAGGATTATGCTGGGGCTGTTCTTGATTTCGATAGTTCAATCATCCTTAATCAGAATCCTGAAAGTTATTATTACCGAGGCAAAGTAAAGCATGTCAACGGCGATAGAGAAGGAGCGACAGCTGATTATTCTAAAACGATAGAGTTGAACCCGAACCATGCTCAAGCATATTATTACAGAGGATGTATCAAGTTTGAAGCGGCAGATTACGATGGTGCCATTGCAGATTATGATCAAGCTATTCGTATCAAATCAGATTATGCATATGCATTCAATGATCGCGGCAGTGCCAAACGTCAATTGGACGACTTACAAGGAGCAATCAATGATTATAAAAAAGCAGTGAATTCAGATAATTCATTAGCCTTTGCTCACAACAATCTAGGTAGTGCACATAGAAATAACGGGGATTACAAATTGGCCATTCAAGCTTACTCCAAGGCAATTGGATTGGATGGGAAGTATGTAATAGCCTATAACAATAGAGGAAGCGCACGTTACGATGCTGAAGATTACGAAGGGGCGATCGCTGATTTCACCAAAGCCATTCAATTACAAGCTGATTATGCTTTTGCCTATAACAACAGAGCTGCGGCGAAATTCAAATTGAAAGATTACGAAGGTTGTGTGGAGGATTGTACGAAAGCAATTGAACTGGATCCTACTTATGCATATGCTTATTTGAACCGTGGTAACGCCAGAGAACTAATGCGTGATGAGATAGGAGCCTGTGAGGATTGGAGAAAGGCGGTAGAGCTTGGAGCTGAAGGCGCGAAAGCACACATAGGAATTTGTCAATAACTCAAAAGAAGAAACAGTTATGTTAAAAAGATATTTAGTAATACTCGTTGTGCTTCTTACAGGAGGATTGTATGCACAAAATGTGGAATTCGAAAAAGCGAATTTCCCAGATGATAAAGATGGATTGAAAGAAGCCAAGTCGCAATTAAAGCAAGGAAACGAATTGTTTGAAGAAGGACCAATGTTCTACAAAGACGCAATTCCATTCTTTGAAGCTGCAAATGAATTTAACCCGAATAACGCTGATTTAAATTTTCGATTGGGAGATTGTTATTTGTCATCAATGTTCAAGTACAAAGCGCTTCCGTTCTTGGAGAAAGCATTGAAGTTGAATCCAAAAATTGATTCAAAAATTCATTACTTATTAGGAATGGCTTATCACCTTGATATGCAATGGGACAGGGCGATTACAGAGTACAGTAAGTACCGAGCAGCAGTTCAGTCTGATCCGAATAATGCACGTAACCCATATTTTGACTTGCAAGGAGTGATGGCAGAGTTGAAATTGGCAATTGATCAATGTTACAACGGACGTGAGATCGTAAAGACTCCAATTCGTGTATTTGTAGACAACCTAGGAGATCGTTTGAATACACCTTACAATGAGTACGGAGCGGTAATTTCCGCAGATGAATCGGTAATCGTATTTACATCTAGAAGACCAGGTTCGACTGGAGGGAAAATTGATCCAAGCATCAACGAACCATTTGAAGATATTTATATTTCCTATAAGCAAGACGATGGAACGTGGAGCCAAGCGAAGAATGTTGGAGAGTCAGTAAACTCTGATGATCATGATGCGATATCAGGAATTGCACCGGATGGACAAAAATTCTTTGTATATCTAGGGCGTAAGAACAATGGTGGTGACTTGTACGAGTCAGTATTGAACGGAGATGAGTGGACGAAACCTGAGTCACTTGGAAAGGAGATTAACACAAAAGACTATCATGAGTCTTCGGCATGTTATTCACCTGATGGAAAGACTTTGTATTTTGTTACAGACAAGCCAGGCGGTATTGGTGGACATGACATTTACATCGCATACCTTGATGAGAAAGGAAATTGGGGTGGAGTAAAGAACCTTGGACCTTTAATCAATACACCTTTTGATGAAGAAGCTGTGTTTTTACATCCAGATGGAAAGACCTTGTACTTTAGTTCAAAAGGGCACAATTCAATGGGAGGGTTTGACATTTTCAAGTCTGTATTGGATCAAGGAACTGGAATTTGGGGCAAGCCTGTTAACATTGGTTATCCTGTTAACACAACAGACGATGATGTGTTTTTCGTAATCTCTGGAAGTGGACGACATGGTTATTATACTTCTACTAGTACAGAAGGCGAGGGTGAAGGTCTTCGTGATTTGTACATGGTTACTTTCTTAGGACCTGAAAAGCCAATGGTATTGAACAACGAAGACAACCTTTTAGCGAGTGTTGCGGCACCTATAAAAGAGACTGTTATTGCGCCTATAATTGTTGTGCAGGAAGCACAGTTAACGATCTTAAAAGGTGTTATATCTGATTATTTAACCAAAGACCTATTAGAAGCTGAAATTGAGATCGTTGACAATGAAGCAAATGTTGTTATTGCAACCTTTAGATCTAACAGTTTAACAGGGCGTTTTTTGGTCTCATTGCCTGCGGGTAAGAACTACGGAATTGCTGTGAAGAAAGATGGATATTTATTCCACTCAGAGAATTTTGATATTCCAAGCACTGCAGCTTTTCAAACGGTTGAAAAAGATATCGAGTTGAAGAATTTAGCTGTAGGAAGCAAGATCATTTTGAAGAACATTTTCTTTGACTTGGACAAAGCAACCTTACGATCAGAATCAACAGCTGAGTTAAACCGTTTGATCCAATTGATGACAGATGTTCCGACATTGAAAATTGAATTAGGTGGTCACACAGATTCACGCGGATCCGATACATATAACCAGCAATTGTCTGAAAGACGAGCACAAGCCGTGGTAGATTACTTAACAGCCGCTGGTATTGCAGCAGGTAGATTGAAATCTGCGGGTTATGGTGAAACGCAATTGGTGAACGAATGTAGCAACGGTGTACAATGCTCAGATGAGCAACACCAAGAGAACAGACGTACAGAGTTTAAGGTATTGGCACTGTAGGTAGTATTTGCACTTGGAGAGCTTCGGTACGCTGAGATTCTCCAAGTGCATACTTAAAAAAACAAAATGATAAAAAAATCAATTATCACTTTATGCTTCTTAGTTTCCCTATGTTCTTTCGGTCAATCCGAGGCGTTTTTGGAAATTCAAATCCTCTCATCAGATGTAGTTGCGGAAGGAACTTTGGATCAAGATCCATTTATTGAATGGGTGGAGAAATTGAACAATAAGGTTGAAGCCTACTTGAAAAAGGAAAAAGGGGATCATGATTTTGTTTTGATGATCACTCTTCACAAAGACAAGGATGCGACAATTTATTATAGCGCTCGTCCTGCAATAGATCAGGAAATTTTGGACGGCCTAGCAAATGAAGTGAATACTCTCGATACACCAAGAACGCGTTACGTAGATTTTTCAATGATGCTCAAAGTTAAGCTGAATGAGGGTTGTGAAGAATGTGATTTCTCACCAGAGGTTATTATGCCTGAGGATAGAGAGCTGGCTGAGTTTAAAAAGCTCAGTATGATCAAAAAGAGAGATGCTTTGCAAAACATGATAAAAGACGAAGTTCTACCAATGCTAGCGAGTTATCAGACCATAGTCGACGAGCAATTTGAGGGAGTGATTTCAGTTGGAAAGATCGTTGAGCGAAAAGCGTATTTAGAAACAACAGTAGACGACCTTACTGAAGACAATGCTGATTATTGGAGAGCTGTGATGGAAATGAGCCTTGGAAATCAAATAATCCCATTCACAAAAGCGTGTATGCATCTAGCCAATGGAGAATTCGACAGAGCGAAAAGACTGATGTTTATATTGCCTTATTTCTCTGAAAAAGCATCCTTGCCAGCAGCGTTAATGGATGGAATTGATGCGAAAATGGAAATGTTGTCAGATGATCTGGAAACAGCCATTAACAGAGGCATTAAAATGCACGATGCGGGTAAGTTCGATAAAGCAGTGGCCTATTATGAAAAGTTATTGAAAGACTTTCCAAATTCTGCATGGTTGTATTACGAGTTGTACTTTTCCGGTTCTTCTAACTCAGGAGATGTAACGAGCGGTGATTTGTGGAGTGAAGCAAAGAAAGATGTTTACGGCAGTGATCCCATGTACGGAATGAATCCTTTTATGACGAATGGTCGACAAGCTTACGACATGATACGTCGTCAGGAGATAGGTAAGCTGTTCAGTGATCGCAAGAATTTAAAAAAAGATTTTTTGAGTTATGCGGATATCGCGCTTGACCTCAAAGACTATGGTTTTGCCGCACAGATGTATTGGTTGGTAATGAGTTCATTCAAAAAAGAAGAACTAGACGATAGAAACATACTTGCGCATTATCTCTACTGCGTGAATAAGCTAGGCAACGCTACAGTACTTGAGTTCTTCGAAAGCGATTTCGTAAAAGAGTTCAAAGAAATAGAAGAGGAACGCGACGCTTTAATGAAAGCCAACCCAATGTACCAAGCATTCGGCGACGAATAACTAAAATGAATACTATGTTAAAGAATATCCCATTATTGATACTGTTCCTTTTCGGAATTTCCAGCATGACATTTTCGCAAAATGAAGAAGTTAGCAATGAAGCTGAGCCAACGGGAGTCCATTTCGATGGACTTTATTATGCAAAGACAAGGGAGGTACAAATAGGAGATGTAGTCTCAGAGATATACACATACATCCGATTCAAAGAAGATGGCACAGTGTACGTTCAATCAGTCAATGCAGATGATCCTACCGCCGTGGCTAAATGGCTCGGAGTCGATGGAAAAGCAGAACGCCACGGAGTATATACTCTAGAAGGTAAAGAACTGAAATTCACGGTGAGCAATGATGATACTGTAGATCAAAAGCTTGAAGGTCCTAAAACAGATATTTATTTCGGAGAACTGATGGGAGACAATACCTTGTACTTAGTTGTTCAGTCTAACAGTGGTGACCAAATGCAAATACTATTTAAATTTGCTGAAACCGAGTAATAGAGTGTCTCGATTCTAACCATAGTTTCCAGTATCTCTCCCGAGCATCGAGCGGAGTCGAGATGCGAATGATCCAACATCCGGTATCCATTCCAACCCTTGAAGTCTCATAAATATTACTTGGAAATTAATCTCAGAAAGTAAAACACGGGTTTATACGGATTGACAATGTGGTAGTAGAGTGGGTAGCTTGCGGGATGAAAAAAAATCCATTTATACTATTCATATCCATTATTTTCTTGTTGGTTTCTTGCCAGTCAAAGCGCGAGATACGTATTAATGAGTTACATCTTGAGTCTGAGAAGTTACTTTCATCTGGGTTAGAGAATATGATAAGTGACCAAGGCTTAATGGCAAGGACAAATAATGATATTGAAGATGTGTTCTCTTTGATCTCTGCGGATAGTGCTGAATTAGGACTCGATTTTGCTGACTTTATTTATGACACTTCCCAAGATACCGCTTTTGATAATAGGCTAATAGAATTAGCGCTAGTAGATTATCTAAGGGAAATGAAAAGCTATGAGTCAAATAAACTTGTTTCAGGGATAATTGAAGAATCGGACAGGATTTTCAATCTAGAATTTCATCGACAAAAAGCGGATTCACTTTATAATATTAGGCATTTTAATGAAGCATTTAAAGAGTTAGATTCTGTGCTTTTGTTTGCTACATATGAACTTGGTGAAATTCAGTTTTCCAAGGGGATTTGGCATTTAGAAAGAAAAATGTACAAAGATGCAATTGAATCATATTCAGTGACAATTGACAAACAGTATGAACTGTCTTCCTGTTATTATCAAAGAGCTTTGTGTTATAAGGCCTTGATGGACTATGAGCATGCAGCTATTGATTTGAGAAAAGCAATGGGGTTGAGCCATCCAGATGCAGAAGAACTCTATGAAAAGATAAATCCAGAAAGAAAAAGAGTTTCCTATTATGTTACTCGATGTTGCGATGGATCAACTTCAAGCGCCACTGGCAGAGGGGCCTGTTCGCATCATGGTGGTGTTTGTAATTGGAATGATCCTGTATATGAAACTTATCGAAAATATTAAATTATGAAAATTATACTACTTTGCTTTACTACCCTTATCTGCTCAATTTCTTATTCCCAACAATCAGATTTATCGCTAGCAAGAGTTGGTGATTATGTCCTCGGAGTATATTTATTTGTCGATTGTGATCCAGTAAATAACTACGATTACGTAGGTAAGGTTGATAAATTCGATGTTTTTGAAAGTGATCGAAAGGATATTGAAAAAATTATCAAAAAGGCTAGAAAAAAGAATCCATTCTTTAACGGAATGATCTTTAAAAAGGACTTTAAGCATGTGGAACTAATCAAGTTCATCGTTAGTGATGAAAGTGTGGCAGGTTTCAAAATTGGAGATCAGGTGATATATAAAAAACTGGGCGCTGCAATTCACGGAACCATCATTGCGCTGGATGATGCGAAACAAAAAGCCGTAATTGAATACTTAGATGATGAAGGTGGGGAACATTTGGACAAAATACTCCTCAAGAATTTAAGTCATCAATAACAGAGTAACTGTAATTATCGAATGGTCTAAAATCCAATATCCAACATCGCCCTTCCTAAAAACTCACCCCAACGTGTAAATTAAAATTGGGCGACATATGAAATCTAGCCTCGTCAAAATCTTCCGTAAATGGTAACTCTGGATTTTCATCCCGCTCATTGTGGACAAGAATTCCAATTGAGGCATCAGTGAGTCCCATCTGTAGGCCAATGAGGATTTCTACATCCTTTTCGGCGCTTGGAGCAGCCAGAACCCAATCCAATCCTAACAAAGCGCCAATTCCCAAACGTAAATAACTCGCTGAACGCATGCTTATAGCATCATTGATCGAAATGTTGTTCGCATTTAACCAAGCATCTGAAGGTTGATTCCCAACAGCGTTGTAGAGGTAGGAAAATTTTTCTTTGACGTGCGTTACTCCAACGACACCAAAGATATCAAATGTGCTTTGCAATCCGCCCCTACCAGTCGTTAACAATCGAAATTGATTGCCTTTTCCAAAACGAAAATCGTAGTCATTGCTAACCCGTTGTAAATGATTGTACTCCACAATGGAATCATAACCTTGTACCAATTCAAGATCATTGGCATCTATGGGACCAAAATCCTCAAAGGTGGCTGAAGCGCTCACGAACCAATAACGAAGGTTTGTAAAGCGATCACTTACAGTGTCTGAATGTTGCTTTTTCATCAATCGACGGTACTGTAAGCCCCACCATGAGCCCTCACCAAGATTGTAGAAATTGACGTACGCCAAAAATTGATTCTTGTTGTGCGGACGAATACTGTCTTCTTGTCCATAAGAAACAAAAGACAAGCTGAAGAGCATTATAGCAAAGAATCCACGTAAGAACACAGCGTGCTAATTTTAATTGAAACGCAAGATACAGTTAATTATTTTTGCGCGTGCCGTGTGGCAGGCAGAGAAGCTATCTCATCTAATCAAGCACAAAAAAAAGCCCGCCGAAACGAGCTTTATATTCTATCAGTTTGTCAACCTAACATCTAATATCTCAAAAGAGCACAGTCTAGGTATTAATATCCCGAACCAGCACTACCGCCAGTGGCAGAAGTCAACCCTTCAGCATTTACAGTCAATAGAGGTAAGTGTAACTCATTTTCAATCATTGCCTGAATAAACGAATTTGGATTTGTGAAGATTCCGTCTTTGTAATATCCAGCTGCGATTAAATCTGCATCATTGTCTGCCGCATATTTCATCAACGACTTCTCGTATCCAGACTTCTTATCAATGCTAGCAATCACATGATTGACATTGTTTTCTTCCAAATACTTCTTAACAACTATTTGATTTGTACGCGAATGTCCATCATGCACGTCATCACCGTCATGGTAACCAACTACATGAATGCATGCGTTAAATTTCTTCGCTATTTTCCCTGCAAATGTTGCCACCTGAATACTCTTCTTATCGAAAGAGAATGGCATCACAATTGTTTTGATCTTATCAACAGTTTTCTTTCCTTGAGTAATTAAGAAAGGACTATCAGAGTTACTGATCATCTTCACTGCGTTACTTCCAAAAATCTTTTGGAATCCTTTTGCTCCATGTGTTCCCATTACAATTAATGAGGCATCCAACAATTCTCCAGCTTTACTGATATCCTCAAACAATTCTCCCACTATCACTTTCACAGTCATCAATGAGCGATCAGACTCAGATAACGTAGCAAGGAATTCATTGTATTTGAATTTAGCTTCTAACTTTTCCGATTGATTCTTAACAATGTTCAATAATGTTACGCGACCATTATTAGCAATTGCCAAGTCAAGTCCAAGACGCACAGCACTTTCAGAAACAGGGGTGAAGTCAAAAGGAATTAAATAAAGAGGGTTTTGGTTCATAGTTTTGCTTTTTGGTTTTATTTTCCTGTCCTAAAAATAATAATTTTTATCGTTCGGAGGTTTCTACTAGCTCAAATAGTAAATTAACATGTGGATCTAAATCAACCGATGTAACTTTTTTGTCGCCCAATAAAATGTAAAGTGGCTCATGGTCAAAGACTTCAAAGGTAGCCTCTTGAGTTGATCCGCCTTCGTAATTATACAAAATGGTAAGTGGAAAGTTGAATGTTGATGACTGATGCTGTGTAATTATCAGTTTCGACCCATCAGTAGTGAGTTCCGTGGAGAGCATGGGATGTCCAGTTTGGCGCAACCATTGATTAAAAAATGTAGATAATTTAGCACCACTGACTTCCTCCATCACATGCATAAAATCTTCTGTGGAGGCATTGCTGTACTTGTACTTCTCATAATACGCTCGAATTCCTGACCAGAATGCATCATCACCAATTTTGTTGCGCAGCATATGTAATACCCAAGAACCTTTTTGGTAAGAGTTTGGATTAAGCAAGTA
Organism: Crocinitomicaceae bacterium; assembly: GCA_033791225.1. GTDB lineage: Bacteria > Bacteroidota > Bacteroidia > Flavobacteriales_D > Crocinitomicaceae > UBA4466. Next base: position 276,323 of record JASJHD010000012.1, on the reverse strand, counting down.
CATGAGGTCCGTCGAAATCGTATCAACCACCGGAGTAGAGGAGGCTTTATGGAAACGGATGACCCGTTTACGGTCTTTGATCAATTGCTCGTTCATATGTTGACGTCCATACTTATCCTCCAGATACAAGTTGGTGAAATATGTAGCAAAACCTTCACTTAGCCATAAATGCGGCCAATCTGCTTCTGTAGCTGAATTTCCAAACCATTGATGGGCAATTTCATGAGCAATAAGATTCTCCATTGTGCCTTCACCCGTTACTGCATTCTCATCGTAAAAAATACATCCAGCATTTTCCATTCCACCGAAGCGGGTAGTGGACTGTACATTGAATAATTTATCGAAAGGATAGGACCCAATGTTCTTGATGAAAAAATCTAATGGATCGGCGGCTACTTTCATATCGTGAAAGCCATCTTCCTCGTCTTCAGGATATACCCAGTTATAGTGTGGGATTCCATGATCGTTTTCCAATTCCTCACTCACAAGTGCAGCAACACCTATTACCATGACTTTCGTAGACAAAGGGTATATTGATTTGTATTCTGCAAGATAAGTTCCACCGTCTAGCGTTTCTTCAATGCTCAAAATACCGTTGGCTACAACATTGTATTCATCTGATGTTAATACCAAAAAACCAATCGTTGCTTTATCTGAAGGGTGATCCACACAAGGGAACCAATTATGAGCTCTGTTTGGCCAATTGTCACCAAATATTGTCCTATTGCCAAACTTGTTTTGTCCTATCACTAATCCATCTTTTGGAATTCCTCTATAGAATACGGTGTACCTGTGATCTTGGCCATTCTGTCCGTAAACAGGGTGAATGATTAGGGTATTTTCCGTTTGTTCATAATTTACCTCTTCGTCTTCTTCCAAAACTAATGTTACGAGCATTCCTGTACCGTCCTCATCTTGTGATACCAAGTCAAGAACAAAAGCATCGCAATCTTCGGTGAATAAAATATCAATTTCAATCTCGCATAAAATTTCATTGAAAGGCTCCATTAGGCTCATGCTGAGATAATAACTTTGTACGTCTATTGGGCGCTGAGCAAAGGATTGAAAACTTACTACTAGGAGAAGTAAAAGTCTGAAAAACTTGATCATGTTACATTAATTAATGGTTCTGTTTGTGGAACGAGGGTTCCAAATGTTTTTACGTCGATGCCATGACTTTGCAATAATTGCTCCACTTCTGCACAACTTTCTGGTCGAACTGCAAGCAACAATCCACCACTTGTCTGTGGATCACATAACAAGGACTTATACTCTTCAGAAGCGAGTTGAACATGATGTCCATAACTGTTCCAATTTCGTCCGGTTCCACCAGGAATAGACTTTTGTTCAAGGTACCAATTCAAGCCTTCAATCATTGGGACCTTGGCAAAGTTAATCTCAGCAGAGAGTTTACTCCCTTCACACATTTCGGTAAGATGACCGAGCAACCCAAATCCTGTAACATCTGTCATAGCTGTTATTCCCTCAATAGTTGCAAGTTCTTTTCCGATGGAATTTAATTGCATCATTGAATTAGGAGCAGTTTCAGCATCTTCAGGTTTCAATATTCCTTTCTTTTGAGCCGTACTAAGTATTCCAACTCCTAAAGGTTTTGTCAAATACAATTTGCAGCCTTCTGTTGCGGTATCGTTTCGTTTCAATTGATCTATAGTCACTGATCCGGTTACTGCTAGTCCGAAAATAGGCTCAGGACTGTCAATACTATGTCCTCCAGCTAAAGTGATTCCGGCTTCTTTACATGTTGCCCTTCCGCCTTCTAAAACTTTTTGTGCAACGTCAGGACCTAACTTATCAATTGGCCAGCCTAGAATTGCAATTGCAAGAAGGGGTGTTCCCCCCATAGCATATATATCACTAATAGCATTTGCCGCGGCAATCTTACCAAACGTATAAGGATCATCAACTATCGGCATGAAAAAATCAGTTGTGCTTATAATTGCAGTTCCATTATTCATGTCGTAAACTGCTGCGTCATCTCTGCTAGTATTTCCAACCAATAATCGGGTGTCAGTATCTTGAGGAATACTTGTTTTAAGCATTTCACTCAGAACATCAGGAGCAATTTTACATCCGCAACCCGCACCATGGCTATATTGGGTTAATCGTATTTTAGTTTCCATACTTGTTGACATAATCCAGAATGGTTTGCGCATTCTGCTTGTGATTAGTAGACTTTAATTCCAGTTTATGCACCAACTTCTGATTGCGTTTTTGCAGTCCAAAAGTATAGTGTTTATCGTAATAAGAAAGTGCGAGTAATGCTAATTTATAATAGGCAGATTGTTCAAGAAACTCCAAAGCATTCTTCGTTGCCAATCCTCCCAATCGTTTTTCTATTCGCTTAGTGGCCGCAACGAGCTCATCATGATCCAAATCAGCGTATCCTTCAACGAGGAACTTTGCTCTTTCTTCTCTCGGGATATTAATGAAATAGAGCTTTTGACCGCGGAGTTCGTTGTAAAGATATTGGGGTAAAACAACGTTGCCAATATTTCGGCTTTCGTCTTCTATCCAAATCCTTCGAGTAAGGTCGAGGTCTTTCCATTGCCAGAAGAGCATATTTTCAAAATGCTCATTACTAGGCTGTGTACCTTGACCAATTCCGCCATACGCAGAGCCTTTGTGAGAAGCGAGCGCTTCTAAATCGATAACTTGTTCTCCCGCTTCATTAATTTCCGCTAGGATCTCAGTTTTACCACTTCCGGTATAGCCTCCAAGAATACAGATATTGTATTCATTTTCAAATCCTTTGATAACTGTTCTGCGATATGCCTTGTATCCATGTTGAATCACAAAAACATTGTCTATTCCATTGTTTGCAAGGTGCTCAGCAAAAGCTTTACTTCGCATTCCTCCGCGCCAACAGTGTATGACTATACCATTCTTTGAGGTGATTTCTTTTGAAGCTTCTACGAAATAATCGAGCTTCGGGGTCACAAAGGTATACCCCAATTCAATCGCTTTTTCTTTTGTTTTTTGTTTGTAAACAGTCCCCACAGCAGCACGTTCTTCGTTAGTGAACAAAGGAATATTCGTTGCGCCAGGGATATGTCCTTGTTTAAACTCTGCTGGAGAGCGAACATCAATGATGGGTAGATCAGACATGTGTTTTAAATAGTACCCAATTTCAATGATTTCGAACATCGTTTAAAAGTACTACTTGTTATTGGAATAGAAGTAATATTGTTAGCACATATGTGATCTCTCTAAGTGTAGCCAAGTATTACATGTAGGTTGTGCTAGATGCATTTTGATTTAGTATCCTTTCTTTATTATTATTTTAATAAACTATATTCGAAATACAATCTTTTCCAATTCTACTCAATTGTAGTATTCTTTGGAATCAATATTCTTGAATAAATCTAATGAAATGACTTTATTGAAAAAATTGAAATTTAAGATAGTCAAATGCAAATCATTCTCCCTTCGAACAATTTCAATGTTATATCTGTTTCTTATTTTCCTTCCTAATACTACACTTGGCCAAACTTCAGAGTTGTTGGGTAGTTGGGAACTAATAAAAATTAAGGAAAAAGCGGGTTTCGCGAAGCGGAGTTATAATTCTGAATACTTAAAAAATCAATCGATGGATTGGGGAATTGAATTTACCCAAGATTCTGTGTTTTTTTCATTTGAAAATATGGTGTTAAGCACGCCTGTATCATGTGGGGTCTGGACAATGAGTGGAACCTGGTCCTTAAAAGACGATAATCTAATTATGAAATTTCCTGATGGGGGAGATATTTACATTATACAAAAATATTTCTGCAGAGTCTCTGATAAGAAGTTGACTCTAATATCTAAAGAAATAGTAATATATGAAAGTGACATTAAAGGTGATTTACGAATAAAATTAGTTTTTAAAAAAAAGGATCAGTGATTACTATTTGAAATGATATAAATACTTTTCTATTAACTTGTTGACAATTTAAAATTAATTGTGTGTTAGCTACGTAACTATCAATTGGATCGATAATGTTAGCACACTCAGTACTACTCCCTCGACTTAATCTCATCACATTCATTGCGCTTTCGCGTATCAGTAATGTCCAATATTTGCCAACCGTACAGTGTATGAACCATTTGAAATACATTCACACCACAATGACTGAATTTGTCATCTTGATAAAAAGAATAGTCCATCCACGCAACCGCTAAGCCAGCATCAACATGAAAAATCACATTAGAAATACGTTCATCCCATAATTCTTCTCTGGGAGTTCCAATAGCTTCTATGAAATCATCAACTTTCTCAAAACTAACTCTTTGTGTCTCTAATTGTTCGTAGTAATAGCTCGATTTTAGTGTCGCATCCTTGTGAAAAAGCAACCTTAAAGCCGTTGTGTCAGAATCACGCATATTATCGAAAAACTGGTCAATTACCAATCGGAGATTTTCTTTAGTAGTCTCTTCAGGTGTCGATTCTTGTGCAATTGAAGATTGTCCTACTAGTACAGCGAGTATTAAAAACAGAATTTTCATATGATTGTTACAGGATTTTATCCAAGATAGTGATTTCATCTTAGATGAGAATTCGCTTTTTTGTCAGTGTTCTCAAATTCCATGAAGATTGGTTCTTGATCTCCAAGAGTGGTAAACGTTGAATCCTTGGTGTAAACTTAAATGAACCGTCATACTATTATCGCATGAAATACCAAATGTGATGATCGGTTAAGATGATCAAATTGGAATAATTATCTTGAGCCAAAATATAAAACCATGAGATTATTCCTTTCCCTTGTAAGTCTTGTTATAACTTCATTTGCTTTCAGTCAAACTATTGATATGTCCATCTTTGAGGATATGGAAATGCGTCAAATTGGACCTGCGGGAATGAGTGGGCGAGTGACATGCATTGATGTTGTACAAAGCGAACCAAATACCATCTACATCGGAGCGGCTTCTGGAGGAGTATGGAAATCGACAAGTGGTGGTACCACATGGGAACCCATTGGAGATACTATGCCAACGATGAACATTGGAGCATTGGCGATCCAACAATCCAACCCTTCTGTCATTTGGGTGGGAACTGGAGAAGGAAACCCTAGAAATAGTCAGAGCAGTGGTTATGGAATTTACAAATCTATCAATGGTGGACGTACATGGGAGTGCATGGGCTTGGAAGAAACACGTAACATTCATCGTGTTATTGTACATCCAACTGATCCGAATACTGTTTGGGTAGGGGCGCAAGGTCCTGCTTGGGGAGACAACCCGAATAGAGGAGTCTACAAAACGATTGATGGAGGAGAGTCATGGCGACTGGTTCTCGAAGGAAATGAATCAACAGGAGTTGGTGATTTAGTGATTGATCCTACAAATCCAAATAAATTAATTGCCAACCTATGGGATTTCAGACGTGACGCTTGGTTCTTCCGTTCTGGTGGAGAAGGAAGTGGTTTGTTTGTCTCATTTGATGGAGGCGAAACTTGGGAGCAACGGACTGAAGAAGATGGTTTACCGAAAGGGGAGTTAGGAAGAATTGGTTTGGCAATTTCTCCGAGCAATCCGAATAGAATTTATGCAAAGATCGAAGCGAAGAGCAATGATTTGTACAGAAGTGATGATGGAGGATTTAAATGGATAAAGATCAGCAGTGATGAAAATGCAGGCGATCGTCCATTTTATTACAGTGACATTTTTGTAGATCCGATCAACGAGAACCGAGTGTACAGTTTATGGAGCAGAGTTTCTATGAGTGAAGACGGTGGAATAACATGGAAGGTCATTATTCCATATTGGGGTGTGCATCCAGATCATCACGCTTTTTGGGTACATCCAACTGATCCAAATTATGTGATTATTGGAAACGATGGAGGAATGGCAATTTCCAGAGATAGAACTGAGACTTGGCGATTTGTAGAGAATTTACCAATTGCGCAATACTATCATATCAACATCGATGATGAATTACCGTACAATGTCTATGGCGGAATGCAAGACAACGGTTCTTGGAGAGGCCCTGCATACGTTTGGGCATCAGGAGGAATCCGAAATGCATATTTCACAGAGTTGGCTTTTGGAGATGGATTTGATGTATCTCCAGACCCAGACATGCCAGGACGTTTTGGGTATGCGATGAGTCAAGGCGGATGGCTGGTTCAATACGATATCTTGACAGGGTATACGAAAGGAATTAAGCCTACAATTGCCGATACGACTGAGCTTCGTTTCAACTGGAATGCTCCTTTGGCACAAGATCCATTCGACAATAGTACAATTTACTACGGTTCTCAATTTGTTCACAAGAGCACAACAAAAGGGGATAGCTGGGAAACAATTTCTCCTGACTTAACAACCAATGATACTACGAAACAACACCAAATGGAAAGTGGTGGATTGACATACGATGTTACCGGTGCTGAAAATTACACCTGTCTTACTGTAATTGCTCCAAGCCCAGTTAAACAAGGAGTAATCTGGACGGGAAGTGATGATGGTCGTTTGCATCTTACTACTGATGGTGGAGCAACTTGGACTTCATTGGAAGGAAAATTGAAAATGCCTGAAGGTGCATGGATTCCACAAATCCACCCTTCTGCTCACAATGCAGATGAGGTGTTTGTAGTTGTGAATGATTACCGTAGAAATAATTGGGAACCCTATTTATTTCATTCAACGAACGCGGGAAAATCCTTTGAACGTATTGCCTCTTCAGAAGATTTCCCAGGATATTGTTTGAGCGTAGTTCAGGATCCAGTGGAGGAAGACCTAATATTTGTTGGGACAGAACATGGCTTGTATGTTTCATTCAATCACGGTGAAGACTGGCAACAATGGCAGCATGGATATCCAAACGTAAGTACTATGGATCTGAAGATTCAAGAGCGTGAACGCGATTTGGTGATTGGTACATTTGGTCGATCAGCGTATGTTTTGGATGACATTTCACCTTTGCGTGATATGGCGGCAAATGGAGTAGGAACTTGGGATGAAGAACAACTCAAGGTATTTGAGATTCCTACGGCGTACCACGTTGAGTACAGACGTGCTCCAGGAACAAGGTTTGGCGCAGATGCAACGTGGGAAGGAGAAAATAGAACATCTGCGGCACGTGTTCAGGTGTACTTTGATCGTGAAATGAAAGAAGACGATAAGAAAGACGCCACTACGGAAGGTTTTATGCGTGTATACAATGAAGAAGGAGATACACTGCGTACGATAAAAATAAAATTAGGCAACGGAATGAATCGTTTGTCTTGGGGGCTAGACTCCAAGCGCGTACGCGGTGCTCATGCTGAACGACCGAAAAAGGATGATGACGAATGGGGAGGTATTCCAGTTCTACCAGGAATTTACACAATAGAAGTAGAATGCGATAGTATTAAGTCAAGTCAGCAAGTAGAAGTAAAGTTGGATCCAAGAACAGTTCTAGCAATGGCAGATGCTGAACAGCAAAAATCTCGTTTTGATAAAGTGCAAAAATTGGTGGAAGACGTAGCAGACCTTGCCAATGAATTACGCGATGGTCAGGAAGCCATTAAGAAGATTACGTCTTGGATGCCTGAAGAGCAATCGGATGAATTGAAGGAAATTGTAAAGCTTGGTAAGCAAATGAATGATACGATTCAGGGTATGCTTGAATTGATCATTGGAAAACAAGACGTGAAAGGAATTTTTAGAGAAGACAATTTCGTAATGGCGAAAGTGAATATGCCTCTATGGACAGCTTGGGGAACGCTAAGTGGAAATGAACAAGCTTTTGAAAACTACTTCAAGAAAGCAGTTGAAGCGTATGAACAAGTGAATACAGACATTCAGCATTTCTTTGAGAACGAGTGGAAGGAGTACAAAGCGAAGATTGAAAGTTTGGATTTGAGTCCGTTTAGAGAGGAGTAATTAAAACAACCTTCCAAGCCGTCATATCATTGTCCACGAAACCGTTAAGTGGCATTAGGCTGTATGGTACGTCCTTTTCCTCCATTTCAAATTCAAATGTGAATTGATCATTGGCATCAATGCGCAAAGAATCTTTATAAAAGACATTTTCCTTTGGGCTTCCTGCAAGAAAAACAAGACTAATTCTATCGCAATTCAGTTCACCGTAAAGGATTTCAGTTGGTACAATGTGATATACTATTCCATAGCCAACTCCTAAACTAATTTCAGCTGTTCCCGTTAATATTAGTTTCGTTGGGTCAATGTCCTTAATCAGATCTGGGTCTACCTCTATAATCTTTGTTGGTTCTTCTAGAGCTTCACTAGTATCTTGAGGTGTGCATGAGAAAAAGATTCCCGAACCCACTATGAAACAACTTATGATTGATTTTAAACGCATGGTTTACTTTTTCAATTCAGGTACTCTTTTCAATTCCAAAAACTTCAGAAAATATAGAGCAACAATCGAAATTGGCGCAATTCTCGGCTGCATATGAAAATGAAACTTCCAAATAGCGATGTCAAGTAATTGATACCCAGCAAATGCAAGAAGTATTATTATGGTAAGTTTTCTACTGAGAATTTTTCGCTCTTGAGATACTTCGAATAGTTCAATTATTGAGAGTATGATCAGCACAAATGCCGGCAACCATCCATACACGGGAAGAAGTTCCACGTTGTAATAGCTTTCAAGCAAAGTAAGATTGTATCCATAAGCAGGAAGAAAGAGACAGCCGATTGGGAGCAGGATGCTTAGTAGTAGTGTTATGTTTTTCATTACTACTAAAGTAAGTTTAATTTATAGATACAATTTCCCAAGAAGTCATGTTTTGGTCCACAAATCCATTTAAAGGCATCATGCCGTATTCTTCATTTTCTTTATACTTTTTGAATTCAATCACAACTATTTTTGGAGTAAGATGTTCCTTTATAATAGATTCTAAAGGATCACTATCCAAAATTACTATGTACACTGTGTCAAGATTGCATTCTCCTTCCATTACCTCCATGATATCAAATTTGTAAGTAAGGCCATATGCAAGGGCAGGGTTTTCGTTGAGAATTCCTTTTAGTGTTAATTTTATCATTTCATTACTTATTAGATTATTATCAGGACTATCTATATCTATGTTATTGGAATCATTACTTGAAGTATTATCGTGCTGATTCTGTAAATCATCACATGAGCAATTAAGTAACATTAAAAAAAGAAAAAAAAATGGTTTATAAATCATTGCGTATCTTTTTTTACTAAAAATCATTAGCATTACCATATTGGTGGAGCGAATGTAACCTTATTGGGACTACTAGGCCATGCATTTCTCATGTATATAACTAGATCAGTTATCTTTTCAACCTTAATCTTGTCATACGTCATTGCAACAGAGGCCTTGCCTGGTGGTGGCCAAAAAGTATAAACATTTTCCCCGCTACCAGTAGCTATGGCAACGTGACCGGATCCATCGAAAAAGACGAGATCACCTCTTTTGGGTTTGGGGGTTTTTGTTGCAAAGTTCCAATCAACTAATGTTCCTTTGGTCATTCGAGTTGGTAAAGTTCTATCCCATCCAACTGCATCTCCCGGATGACTATCATAAAAGGCGTTAATCCAATTCCAAGAAACAGCCTTTGCTAAATAAGCACTAAGCATGACCATTTCCCAACAATTAATAGTAGATGATGATGTTATCGGCGGTACACTATGTTCAGGCCCCGTCCTAGCCCAAGTTGCGAATGTATTTGTAGAATATTTACTTGAAGGTACCCAAGTTGCTCCTTGTCCTATCAGACTTTGCATTTTAGTAGCAACCAAGGTTTTTGTTAAAACATTGCGACCTCCTGTCGAATGGATGATTTGCTTTTTAATAGTACCGTTTGAATTCCAAAAAGTATATACTCCAGTTGTGTGCTTTTGTGGACCATAATTACCTTTTGGTAATGGTGAAAGCTTTTTTGTTGTAGAATCTCTGAAATATGAATTATTTGAACGAATAATTAATTTAACACTGTCGTACTTGCTTACACCGTTATGTTTATATCCACCTCCCGGTTGTTTTTTCATATTGTAATGCCTCACAAGTTTCGGTGCTGGTTTTGCTTGTTTTTGAACCGTATCTCCACCACCACCTTGCTGAACAGTATGCGTCAACTCATGCGCCAATAAGTGCTTCCCACCTTGGGTCCCTGGACTATACTTTCCTTCATTAAAATAAATGTCATTACCATTGGTAAATGCCTGAGCACCTATGTCCTCACTCATTTGCACCGCATTGGAGCCAGTATGGATATTCACATCGCTAAAATCACGACCAAATCCAGACTCCATCTCTGAACGCGTATTGTCGTCCATGGAAGTTCCACTTCCTTTACTTGCTTGAAGATCATTTTCAATATTCGGAGTACTATCCAATCCGCTAGAACCTGTTTTTGCCTGTAGTTCTTCATCTTCCATTAATTGTAAGGAAGATTCATCCTCTGTTTCCATACGTTGGACCAGTGGGGTGATTGTTTCGCTAAATTTTTTGGCTTGAACCTCGGGCTCTTCTTCCGTCATCTTTTGCACCGTTGGACTTGAATCATTCACTTGTGGTGCTGCCGCTGGAGCTGCACTTGGTGAGCTCACAACTTTATCCGCCATACGATCAGCTTCTTGTTCATACTTATCGTTCGGTTGCCCCATTTTTAAACGAGCTTGAACCGTATTCATTGGATTGAATAACGGTGCTTTTCCAAAATAAGGAGTATTTGAAGGTTCAGCTGATTGTGTAGTATTCTCACCACCTTCCTTGGCCTTTTGAGCAATTTGCGTAGCTGAAGGCTGAATGAATAAACTACTGTTATGTTTATTCGCTGCCTTGGGTTTATTTAAATGTGTGTTCATGAAAAGTGGGTTTATGCAGTAGCTAACTGACCACAAGTTAGAACAAAGCAGCTAATCCTACAATAGGTATAAATACCTGTTTTTCATTAGTTTGTTTGCGAGAATCACCTGTTAAATTGTATCAAATCCCAAGTCATACGAGTGGTTCACTCTTCGCTCGGAAAGTCTTAGTAAAACCCTTCTAATGAAACTCAACCACTAGTGGAGTGGGCATAAAAAAAACCTGATCGACATTTGCCAATCAGGTTTTTAAAAGGTTTGTACTTTCTTATTTCTTGATAACCTTCATATCAGAGGTGATCGAACCATTCGTTAATTGAAGAACATACGTTCCAGCTGCCCATTGCTTAGCATCAATAGAAATTGTCTTTCCATCAGTCAATTCTCCAAGCTCAATAGACTCCACAACCTGACCGATCATGTTCAGTACTTCCAATGTCGTGTTACCACCAATCGCTTGGTTAAACGTGATATTGAATACATCCGAAGAAGGGTTTGGTGAAATCGATATGTTACCGAATACTTGATCTAAAAGACTAGCGTCATCTTCAATCATAACAGTTAATACGAACGAACAACCGTTTGCATCTGTAATTGTACAAATGTATGTTCCAACAGGCAATCCAGTAGCCATAGCTGTCGTTTGTCCAGCAAGATCATCCCATAAATACGTATAATTAGGACTTCCTCCATTCGCAGTTGCAGTTGCAGTACCATCACTGTTACCACTTGTTGCATTCGTGAATGAACCAGTCGCTACTAATGCAGTAGGCTCCATCACTACAACGTTTGTAGAAACAACACCACCAATAGCGTCTGTAATTATACAGATGTATGGTCCAGCACACAATCCAGTTGCTGTAGCTGTAGTTTGTGCAGAAGGATCATCCCATAGGTAAGTATAAGGAGCTGTTCCTCCAGCTGCTACTGCAGTCGCAGTTCCTGTACAGTTTCCAAAGCAGTCTGCAGTAGTCATAGTAGAAGTTGCAGTTGGTGCAGATCCAGATACAGTATATACGTTAAGTCGAACCATAGGTGTCGCTGTTACATAATACCAAGTGTTATCTGAACCATCAAGTAAATAAGAAGTCACAGGAGGAGAAATTCCACTTGTACCTACTCTTAACTCATCAGGTCCACCATAATGACCAGCGCAAGCAATGTACTGCTCTCCAGCTGCTACCGCAATTGGATTGTTAAAGCTTAGGGTCTTCCATGTGTCTAAATCACTAGCTGTTATTGTATAATCAGCCGTCTGATCCATATAAATAAAATTACCACCTGCATCAACCATATACAAAACGTTGTACATGATAACTCCAATCGGTGTCGTACCATCGATATATACAGAAATAGATGTTATATTGTCTGCGACTACTATTTCATAAGGATTTCCTAATTCATACCCATCGGTTCCGTTCGAATAAAAAGCACCTGACATACCCGTGTCTCTAGCATAAGTAGTATCTGTAACTTCAAAAACTTGTTGTGCAACATTGTCAGCTGGAGCTACATCCGTTTCATTCTGTCCTAAAGTATAATCAATTGTATGAATACCTGTACTTGATGCAGTAAATAAAGGGGTATTAGCGATAGAATCATTCATCCCAGTAGCCAAATCCGCTCCTGTGTTAACTTGATTAAAAATAATCCCTCCGTTTGATACGGTTGTCCACAGGTTAACTCCTGTTTGAGTGCCTGATCCAGTATTTGTGTAGTGTGCTTCAAACTCCATAGGTCGAACATGGTTCAACGGGTACATTGTGTATTCAACCAGAGGGCTCACAATACTCGTTTGATCAAAATTTGTTGCAAGAATTGACAAGTCATCGGCTGCAGCTGGACATAAGTTAACATCGTCAACAATCCAGTAATAATGCGAATTTCCAGCACCGCCAAAAGAGAATTTAATCATAACGTTTGCTTGGTTCGCAGCAACCGCCGAAATATTAATTGCATTCAGGTCAGGATTCGGAGACGCTGCATTTACAGCAACTCCGTTGTCAATTGCATAATCCGTCCAAGTTGCTCCACCGTCGTTACTCACGCTGACCAAAAGTGTTATGGCTGAACAACAGTATCTGAAGTCTTGTTCGAACTGAAGCTCTACAGATGCTTCCGCTGAACAGTCAATAGATGGAGAAATTAATTCTCCTGAACGATCTAGGTAATTTGGTGTAACGATAAAGTTTACAGAATCTGCATCAAATAGCATGAAACCATTTCCGGCAGTTGTTCCCGCAAATGCAGGTGTTCCTGTAGACCACTCTCCACTAGTAGTAAAGAAGTTATGCTTCCAAATTTGGTCTACTCCGCCTTGAGTCCAAGTTCCGTTTGTGCTTGCAAATCCATTCGCGAAATCTTCCGTCCAAAAAGGAAGAGTTTTTTGAAGACCCTGACTGTTCGCTGTCGTATGGACAGCATTTTCAGCAGAATAAAATTGAGGTGTTTGTTGCTCCGCTGAGTATAGCTGCGGTGTTTGTTGTCCAAAAGAAGTAGATAGCGCGCTGATGGCCAACAACGTAAGTAGTTGTTTTTTCATAATTGAATAGTGTTGTTAATTTCCGCAAAGCTAATAATTTTTCTACTTCAATTTAATATTTTAATAGGGCCAAAAGGTCCAATTACAGACATTTGCAGTTGTAGTAACAATCATCAGTACTTTTTTACTTCTACTAAATGTTATAAGAGGTCTATTGTACTGTGAATTAGTTTGTATTTTCGTTCAGTTAAATATCAATTATGCGTATCTTAATCTTACTTTCCTTGTTTTTCATGGTGTCTTGTAATTCAGATGTTTCTGAAGTGGAAGCTGAAGCGGAGAATTCCAATACGACTGAAGAACAAATAGCTACGGAAGAAATAACCATCGAAGAAGAGGAATTAGAAATAGACTCTCTTCCTGAGAACATGTTTTCTTTTGATGACTTCCCAAAACAATGGATTCATATTTCAGATACGGTAGGTAATGGTGAGGGTTATGTTATTTATCATTACTGTGATGCGCAAGTGGGGTCAGTTGAGTTTGTTCACAATGAGAAGGATAGTTGGGAGATTAATATAGTGTACGGCCAAGATGGAGACCAATTTTCATTAAGAGAATTTAAGGCCACGAAACAAGAAGTGGAATTGATGCAGGTGGTAACAGGAACATTCACCTACTCAAACATGTATAACCCCGATGAAATTCAAACGTGCAGTTTTATGTGGAACATGGATGAGATGTTTTGCACGTTCAACGGTTTTGGGTTTGAATTTGGAGACCAAGAATTCGTTTCGTCGGAGAATCGATCCCAGTACTCTGATGTTGAAGAAGACTGTGAAGGTCTTTGGGATTAATGCATCTGTAACCAATTTTTAAATTCCACTTATTCGTAGAGAGAAATCACTATATTCGAGCCCCTACTCAGTAAAACTATTTATTAAACTAAAACAAATTACTATGAACATGAAGCTGCGCATTTTTGCTGCACTAGTCATCACCTTAATCACTACAGTTGCTTTTGGACAGACGTACGAATATGAATCAGTGGACAACGATCCATCTGGCGCACGTATTTACACATTGGATAACGGACTTAAGGTCTATTTATCTGTGAATAAGGATAAGCCAAGAATTCAAACCTTTATCACAGTTAAAACAGGAAGTAAAAACGATCCTGCTGAAGTAACTGGATTGGCACATTACTTAGAGCACATGATCTTTAAGGGTACATCAAACTTTGGAACTCAGAATTGGGAGGCAGAGAAAGTCTTATTGGATCAAATTTCTAGTTTGTATGAACAACATCGTAATGAAACTGACGAAGAGAAGAAAAAAGCAATCTACTCAGAAATCGACGCTGTATCAAACGAAGCTGCGAAATTGGCCATTGCCAACGAGTATGATAAAATGATCTCTGGATTAGGAGCAACAGGTACAAACGCCTTTACTTCATTGGAGAGAACAGCATACATCAACGACATTCCTGCAACAGAAATGGAGAAGTGGATGATGCTTGAATCGCAACGTTTTAGTGAGTTAGTACTACGTTTATTCCATACAGAATTGGAAGCGGTGTACGAAGAATTCAACATGGGACAAGACAATGATTACCGTAAAGCGTATGCTGCAATGAATGAATTGTTGTTCCCTACGCATCCTTATGGTACGCAAACTACAATTGGAGAAGGAGAACACTTGAAGAATCCATCAATGGTGAAGATTCATGAGTACTTCAACAAATATTATGTACCTAATAACATGTCAATTGCAATGGCCGGTGATTTCGATTTCGATGTTACGATAGCGATGATTGATAAGTATTTTGGATCAATGGAAGCACAGGAAGTGAATCCTAGAGTAATGCCAATTGAGGCACCGCTTTCAGGAATTCAAACGCGTGAAGTATTTGGACCAATGCAAGAATGGGTTGATATAGGATATAGAATCGGTGGGTACCATACAGAAGATGCTTTAATTGCATACTTGGTAACATCTATATTATCAAATGGACAAGCTGGATTGATGGATTTGGATTTAGTTCAACAACAAAAAGTAATTAGAGCTGGAGCGTACAGCAGTACTATGAATGATTATTCTTCAGTTGAATTGAGTGGATCTCCAAAGCAAGGACAAACCTTGGAAGAGGTAAAGGATCTTCTGCTTGCGGAAATTGAAAAATTAAAGCGTGGAGAGTTTAGTGAAGATTTGATGAAAGCGATTATTAAAAATGAGCGCAAGGATCAATTGAGTCAATTGGAAGAGAATTGGCTGAGAGCGTATGAAATGTCTGATGCGTTCATTATGGGTGCGGACTGGGAAGATTACGTGACATTCTTTGATCGAATGGCTGAAATTACGAAAGATGAAGTAATTGCTTGGGCTAAAAAGAACTTGAACGATGATTATTGTATCGTTTACAAGCGTTCTGGTGAAGACACGGCAGTTTATAAAGTAGACAAGCCGGCAATCACGCCAGTAGAATTGAATAGAGATGCTCAATCAGATTTCTACAAGAAGTTTGAGCAAATGGAATCTTTGCGTTTGACTCCTGAGTTTGTTGATTTTGATGAAGCTTTGAGACAAGAAGATGTAATGGCAGGATTGCCTTTCTACTATGTAAAGAACGAAACAAATGATTTGTTCACACTGTTCATCGAATTGGATGAGAACTTAAGAAAGGACAAGAAAGTTAAAATTGCAAAGGACTATTTGAAGTTCTTAGGGACAGATGAGTACTCAGCGGCTGAATTGACACAGAAGTTCTATGAACTTGGAGTACAATATTACGTTCGTACCAACTCTGTTTACATGACAGGATTGAACGAATCTTTTGATGAGGCACTTGCATTATTTGAAGACTTATTATTGAACTGTCAGCCAGATGAAGATGCGCTCATCAATTTGAAAGCTGATATTAAGAAGAAGCGTAGTGATAGTAAGAAGAACAAAGGAACAATTCTTCATCAAGGCTTACGTCAATTTGCCTTATCAGGTGAGCTGAATGAGTTTAACGACGTATTAACGAATGAGGAAGTTGATGCCTTAACCGCTGATGAATTGGTAGAGATTATTCATTCAATGACATCGTACGAGCACTCTGTATTCTATTATGGAGAGGATGATTTCGATACAGCATTTGAAAAAGTGAAGAGAATGCACAAGTATCCTGCGGTATTGAAAGAAGCGAAGAAAGTTGTGTATCCTGAATTAGCAACGGATGAGAACATCGTATACTTTGTAGACTACGATATGATTCAAACGCAATTACTCATGTTGTCGAAAGGCGAGATGTGGAATCCAGAGTTGTTGCCGACAGCTTCAATGTTTAATGCTTACTTCGGATCAGGATTGTCATCAATCGTATTCCAAGAAATTCGTGAGTCGAAAGCTTTGGCGTATTCAGCGTATTCATACATGTCTGCTCCATACAAAAAGGACAAGTCTCACTATGTTCAAGCATTTGTAGGTACGCAGGTCAACAAGTTAGGACAGGCAGTTGATGCAATGTTAGAATTGATGAACAACATGCCAATGGCAGATATCCAGTTCAATGAGTCGAAGATTGCAGCTTTGAAGAAGATAGAATCAGAAAGAGTTATCAAGACTGGAATCTACTGGAAGTATAAGAGCCTTGAGCGCGCTGGTTTGGATTACGATATTCGCAAGAATATTTATGAAGAAATCGGGGACATGACGATTAACGATTTGGAAGCATTTTTCAATGAGCACATTAAAGGGCGTACATATGCGTTTTGTATAATTGGAAAGAAGGCAGACATGGACATGGAAACTTTGAAGAAACTCGGAACAGTGAAAGAAATCACTTTGGAGCAACTTTTCGGATTCTAAAAGTGTAATAGATTTTGAAAGGGCAATTGAGGCGACTTGATTGCCCTTTTTCATTTTTTGTTAACCTTTTTCAATAACTCTCGTTTATTAAGGAGAATATTAAGGTATTTTTACCGTTAGCAAAATGAAAATTAATTAACGCTACCCACTATGAGAACATTATTAATTGCATCATTGTTTAGTCTTTTCAGTTTTATGTCCTTTTCACAGGATGTGATCTTTATGAAGGATGGATCTAAGATTGAAGCAAAAGTGATTGAGATTACTTCTTCATCAATTAAGTACAATAGATATGATCAACCAGACGGACCATCAAGAACGGTCTACAAGTCAAAAGTGAAAGAAATTATCTATGAAAATGGCACTTGGGATAACTTTGAATCAGTAGAAGAGGAACCAACAGCAGAACCAGTAAGAACGCCACCAACCCGTACGTCAAGAAGGAAAGAAAAAGACTTCATGTTTAGCCCAGGGTTTTCTTTTGAAGGAATGCTTACATATGGAATGGAGGATAGAAATACGACTGGGATCTTTCTCGGATACGATCAATTTGGTTATGCTATTTATGGTACCTCTACTGAGCGGGTCAATTATATTGGTATTAATCTTAGACTTGGTAGTAAATGGTATTTCGGGAAAAGTGAAAAGTACCGCCCTGGTATTCAAGTTTCATGGTTGCGATTGGCATTGTTAATTAATCCTGATGGAAATAGTAGTCAAAATCCAATAGGAAATTTATTTGCTCCTGTTAACGCTGGATTTACAAATGCCATCAAGTTCAATGAGAATTTGGGAATGGAAGTAAATGCAAGTGTAGGTTTCGTAATCTTAGATTTGGTTCCACCACCATTTTTTAGTAGTGACCAAAACGTTCTCGGTATTATGTATGGAGTAGAGGCAAAGTTCAGATATGATAAGTTGGCGATCGGATTTGATTACTCTAGAGTTGAAGGGAACCTTGGAGATTTGGATCGCAGATCAATGAATTTGATAAGTTTATCTGTTGGAGCGAAGTTCTAATAAGAATATAAAATAGTTAAATGCCCTCCCTCTGTATCAATCAGATGGAGGGCATTTTTTTTGAAGAATATTTTGTGTTAAAGGAATTTATTAGTTTCGTGTCATGAGTTCTGAAAAGCAAACGTTAAAGGGAGGGTTGTCAAAGCGCCATTGGAAGTTTTTAGTTATTGAGAATGCTATTGGTCCAATGACCACTAATATCTTTATCAATGCTGGAATAACTCACCTTGTTTTCACTTCTGAAATGAATACACCTGTAGATATCTTTGGTGTACAAATGGACCTGCTTTCAACAGCCTTTCTTTTACCTTTTATCACAGTCTTTCTTGCCTATGCAGTTACAGGAAAGTCTATTCGTAAAGAAAAACTTCCAAAGTTGCCGGAAGGGTATAATTCAAAATTCGATGTTCTACCACAGTCAATAGTAGTTAGGGCATTTCTTCTTGGAATCGTAGGAATAATTTTCATGGCAATTCCAGTAATACTCATGCTTGATTGGAGCGATGCACAACAAATTAACCCAAAAGCGTATGTCTACTTCAAAGGAATCTGGGCGGGATTAACCGCAGTATTGTTGTCACCAATTGCCGGATGGTGGGCATTAGTGCGTTATTCGAAATAAGCAGACGATCAATTACAGAAAGTACGCGTAATTCCCTTCTTTATCAGCGATGAAGAATGCACCGTCGCTCAGAAATTTTATACGATAAACATCCATGTCCGTTTCGCGAAGCTTCTCTTTCAATCCGTCAGGAACATTACCAAAGAACTTATATCCTCGAGCATAGCAAGCTACAATGGCATCTTCCGTGACATGTGCTGCCCATAAGGCACCGTAATCATCCAGACCATCAGTAATCCATTCATTTATTTCTGAATCAGAAGAAGCAATATGATCTGTTGTTATTGCAATCCAATCTCCATCATCATTAAAGGTAACAGAGGTAATTACTTCATTGTTATTGTTGAATTCGCGCAATTTGGATTCCAAGCTGCTTGAGAGGTTATGCCACTTAAGCCCGTTGTTTCCGTACAAAATCAACCATCGGCCTTCTTCTGTAATTTGAATATCGTCTATGAGCTCATTGTCATCATTTAGCTCATCCAGAGTGTTTGTGAACGTTGCAGGTAAATCTCTTCCTGCCCATCCATTTCTGCCATACAAAGCGGCATCTCCTCCGGTCAAAGTAAGTGCAACATTCTTACATTCTCCCCATGTTTCAATTTTATTTCGGATAAATTCTCTGCTTTGTCCAATTGAGGTAGCACTGATTAACACGAATAACGAGAATGATAAAATTCTAGATTTCATAGCGGTTGAGTTTTGGTTATAATTTGTTTTCAGTTTACTAAATTAATAGAATGATAATATTTCATCAAATGTTATGGCTAAAATTACCTAATTAGGTACTAAAGTTAAATACTTAGTAATGAGTAAATTCTTTGACGAGTAGACCTAGACAGCTAAAAGGACAGATAAATAGTTGATTGATTTAGGTGCAATCATCTTGTTATCTTTGCTCAAGCATTGCTTTTAAAATGGGAGAACTTCATCCGCATCAAACACATTTATTGAAGTGTATTTCTTTGGAAATGCAAGAACAAGAAAAACGCTATCAACTGGGGCCAGATTCAAACCTGAAACAATTGAAGAGCATTGGAGTAGTACTGCATCCGATAAATGTTACACGTAAATCTTTTGGTTACGCCGATTATCCAGAGGTCGCTTTTAACTTGCCGTATGCCGTGGATTCTTCTTCCTTTAGAGACAATAGCGCGATAGAGTGTTTTGTTGAAGGAGAAGATTCTATCAAGGGGATTTTAATAGGAATGGATGGAAGGAAAGGAATCGTTCGTTTGTTTGCACCAGAATTTCCGGATTGGATAGAGGAGAAGGGAGTTGGAATTAAACTGTCTCCGGATCACTACACAAGTGAATGCATGAAAGAAGCTGTGAAGAAGGTCTCTGAATCTCCTGCGATCAAAAAGCTTTTTACTGATATTCATGGAGATCACTCTTTTGGTGAGCTAAAGCTTTCTCAGGAATCGATAAGCATTGAGAATGATCGTCTGAATGAAAGTCAGCGGAAAGCCGTTTCGGCAATGCTTAATAATGATGATCTATTAATTGTTCATGGACCTCCTGGTACTGGTAAAACAACCACTTTAATTGAAGGAATCATTCAGCAGATTAAATTAGGCAAACGAATACTTGTTTCTGCACCCAGTAATGCGGCTGTTGACAATATTGCCAAAGGACTGGTGGAAAGCGAAGTGAACATTCTAAGAGTTGGAAATAGCCTGAAAGTGGACAGTATCATCTATCCGCATACCAGTGAAGGCAAGATGCGTGATGCGAAAGAACAAAAGGAAATCAAACGATTGAAAATTCAATCAGAAGAATTTCGAAAGATGGCTTTGCAGTACAAAAGGAGATTTGGGAAGGAAGAGCGTGAACAGCGATCTCTACTTCTCAGAGAAGTCAAACGAATTCGCAAAGAGATCAAAGAAATTCGAAATTATTTTGAAACAAAATTATACGATAAAGCCGATGTGATTCTAGGAACACCGATTGGATTGAACAATTTTTTATCGGAAGACGCATCGTTTGATGTTCTTGTAATTGATGAAGCTGGACAAGCCATAGAGCCCTTGGCATGGTTACTATTTCCATTTGCTCAAACATGGATTCTAGCTGGTGATCCTTACCAATTACCTCCAACTGTACTTTCAAATGCAGCAGAACAAAAAGGATTCAATATTTCTATTCTTGAGCAAGGATTTAAAAACTGTCAGAATATTCACTTTTTAGATACTCAGTACAGAATGCGCAGTTCAATTGCTGGTTTCTCAAGTAATTACTTTTACAATGGTGAATTAAAAACACCAGACAGTCAGGCTGATACATCCAACCACGTTTTGTTTTTCGATACCGCAGGAACTGGATTTGATGAACAACGTGGAAAAGATGGAACCAGCTTAATTAACGAAGGAGAGCTCGACATTGTTCTTAAGTTGTTGAAGACTGAAAATATTGTTTTAAGTGACGCAGCATTTATATCGCCATATGCCGGACAGATTCACCTGGCAAAAGAATCACTTCCAGCAGGACTAAGAATAAGCACAGTAGACAGTTTTCAAGGGCAAGAGAAAGAGATAATCATACTTTCCTTGGTACGTTCAAACCCAGATGCAGTGATAGGTTTTCTTAAAGATTACCGCAGGATGAATGTGGCGCTCACACGCGCAAAAGAACGTTTATTCGTAATTGGCGACAGTTCAACCATTGGTCAAGACAAGTTCTACGCTTCATTTCTAGAGTACATGGAAGAAATTAATGGATACCGTAGCGCTTGGGAGTTGATGGGATAGTTTCTTTTGGTGATTTCTATACTACTTTATTCTATAGCTCAACAGGAGCCACTGTGTATCCCAATTCCCGTAACTGCATTATAAGTCCACAGTCGCCGTAAAGATGTAACAAGCCTACTGCGATAAAACAAGAGTTTTCTTCAATTAAGTCTGGAATAAGCTCCATCCACTCTTGATTTCTTGGCTTTATCATTGGGTTTTCATTGCATTGTAGATCAAACTGATAGTCAAAGGCCATACTCATGTATGTGCGTAAATGATGGCAGTACAAGTCTGTACGCTTGGAATGTTTTATATATTCGATCCACGTATGAATAGATTTTTTTACAATTTTCCATGAAGCATCGGGACCAACATTACTAATGTTGGCAGTTTGTACGCTGTCGCTTTCCAAGCCCATAATCGCAATATTATTGGATTGAGCTAAGTGAATCAGATAATTGTCAAAATGATCCCATGTATCTGTTGCTTTCACAGATCCGCACTGTGTTTCAAAATAGACTTGTTGAAGTTTTGTTAGCAGCTCCAATGGCTTTAATTTACTCACAGGAACTCCCCAATCAGCCGCGAAAGACTGCAAAAATTCAATATCTGATTTTTTTAAAGCAGTAAGATACTCTTGACTCTCATCTCTACTATTCAAATAGGCGCGAACATTTTCGCCGTTATCTATAGATTCAAAAATTGCCAAATCGGTAGAGAACAACGCATCCTGTATCTTGGTTAAGGAATCAACAAATGAGTTGCCAATTTGATGGTAAGTACCAAGTAGATAGGATGTTCTATTGGACACAGAGTCTTTAACTGACCAGAGAATAGTACGAGCGCTGTTAAATGATGTATCACCAACCGACCGAATATCTTCTTGCTGTCCAAAGAGAAAACCGGTAAAAAATAGAAATGGGATTAGTATGGATTTAATCATAGTTCTCTATTACAAGTAGTTGTCAGTTGTATAAAGATAGTAAAGTTGTGGTTTACATAAGATTAAACAATCCTTTCATCGGATCAAAGGAACTTGAAACAACCGATTCAATCCATTTTGTATCTTGTAGAGATAAACCCAGCTACTATGAAATTTTTATTGATCAGCCTTACTTTATTTCTTTCTGGATTTTCCTACTCACAAAAAGGAGATGAGCAACCGTCAAATCCCACAACAGAGCAGTCTGTGATATACCTTTCAATGGAAGACGCCTTGGAAGATCCAACCTCAGTTACGCAATTAGACTTAAGTGAGGGAGAGCTCACAGAGTTATCAGAGTCCATACTAGAGTTTACTAATTTGACACATCTATGGTTGAATAAGAACAACCTAACAACACTTCCTGAGTTTATTGGAGACATGACCAAGTTGGAAGTACTGGAGATCAATAGCAACCAGTTAACGTCACTTCCTGAATCAATTGGATCATTAGTCAATTTAAGAGTGTTTAGTTGCAAAGAGAACAAGCTTGCATCCGTTCCGGAAAGTCTTTCACAACTGACTGAGTTAAGAGAATTGAGTCTTGGGTTTAATGAATTAACAGAAGTTCCCGAGTCTTTGAGTCAGCTCACTAAATTGACAACGCTCTCATTAAACGAAAATCACCTCAAGAAAATTCCAGACGGAATTGGTGAGATGAGACAGTTGTCCAATCTATTCATCAATGGAAATGAATTAACGAGCCTGCCAGAGTCAATAGGAGAGTTGTCACGATTGAATCAATTCTTTGTGAACGATAATAAACTAAAGAAGCTCCCTGGTTCATTTGTCAATTTGAATTATTTAACCACACTTTGGATGCACAACAATGAGTTGGTTGAACTTCCAGACGAAATAGGTAATTTGACTGATCTATTGTTTTTATTCCTCAATGACAATAAGCTTACAAGTTTACCTAGTTCCATGAGTCGTATGCAATATCTCATGCTAATAAAACTAGATGGCAATAACTTCAGTGAAGAAGAGCAGAACAAAATTTCACGTTTGTTTCAGATAGGCGTTACATTTTAATAACTAGGTAAAGTTCATCTACAAGCTCTGCCTGATGTTAAGCTGTTCCAGCGGTTAAATCAAGCAATAAAATCTTGTATTCTGACGAACCTAACCGGCGCATAGTGTAACTGTGCTTGGGTCCCTTTGGACTAAGTGACTTCGGAAATTGGAGCTGTTTGACCCCAATTCTTATTGGGGGAGTTCTTCAATTTAAAGTCATGTGGACTGAAAGGGTAAGTACATTACACCGGCGCAAGGGCTCTTTTTGCTTACTTTTTTAGCTCTTGAAAAAAGTAAGAAGGTATATTAGCACCGCATGCTTAGTACCGAAAAGCTGGTACTACCGGTTCACTTTTAGTATATTCGAGAGTCGGCACCCCCATTAATTAACAGAAGCATCTATGAAAAAACCATACATACTATTATTTGGAATACTGCTCAGCGCATGTGGCGGACCCGACCATGAAAAGTTCGAAGAGACGGAAATCACAGAATCAGACGCTAATAAACCAGATTTTGATCAAGAATACGAAGACTATATCTCTTCCGATGGATTTTTACTAGCAGAGGAGAAATGCAACATTCTAACTACAATTTCAAGAAAAGTCATGTATTGGGAAATCATTCCTATTACACCCGATTCAAATGATGTAAAACGCTATATGAATACCGAAGGCAAGACCAATACTATATTGCTGAACGCAGAGTTTTTTATGGATGGAGATGATGTAGAAGGGTTTTATTGGGAACCAGGTATGCGCTCTGCAAGAAAGATCTTCAATGGAAAAGAGGCCTACGTGAAAAGTTTCTACTACAATAAAAACTACAACGATTATTATTCAACTCGACTAAGAGATGATAAGCTAGTGCTAAATAAGATGGCCTATGTCGAGTATGCAGTGATCTTAAAAACCACTTTTGCTGAGGTCGATGTAATTGATACTCGATCCAATAGTGGAATGCAGTTTTTTGATGATGGAACAATTGCAGGAATTGTATACCTATATGATATTAAAGCCGAGCAATTTATAGGCTGTGCTGAATTAACGGCCCATAATTCAGATCGTCCAGGAACTTCACTAGAGCAAGATATACTACTCCAGTATGAATGGCATATCAATCAAGCCTTGAAAAAAGAGTTCAATATCAATGATGCTGATTTGTACATGGATTTGGAGGATGTTTTTTAGGGGTTTATACGGATTGACAATGGATAAGGAAGTGGGGGAGATTTGATCTCTAGAAAATGATACTTATCGGTTACAAGTAATTACCTAAACCGAATAGTTGAGTATATAAAGAAGTTAGTAATAATTAAAATAGGATGAAGAAAATACGCTTTACATTAATTTTAATACTCTTTTTACCTAACCTAGTTATCTCACAGGTTCTTGAAGATGATTCCTTATTGCTTCAGGTTGTCCAAGAATTACCACCTGGATGGACAGCAAAAATTGTTGATTCTGTATTTTCAATAGAATACGAGGATAGTACATGGGCAGCACACGGCAATTGGATTAATGCTCCCGAAGAGGTTTGGGAACTGAAAAATGACAGTGTTTGGATAATGGCGTATGGGGAAAAGATAAAGATGATTTTTGAATTTCTACTCGTGGATAAAATGGATGTTCAAAGTATTGAAGAAATGAAAAGATCAAACCCGACCTATGCTTATAATCGCATATGGCACCGTTCCATTTATAACTCTCAAAACTTTACTCTGCTTGAATCCGCTAGGCCTCCCTTGGATAATGAATGGTATGCAGTTTGGCCAAAAGATTCAGGAGGAGACGTATACACATTGTTGCTAAAACATTTAAGTCTTAATGAATATCACTAACTCAGGTCACCTAAACTGCTATACGCATTGGAAATTAAGGTTAGTTATTAAAGCTCAACCTGCATAGAGTAATAAAAGAATAAATAACTTATATTACTTGTTTGAATAAACCTGTGAAAATGAAAATTCCAAGTATACATTCCATTATTACACTATTGATATTTTTATTTTGTTGTATTTCCATTGCTTTAGCTGTGGTTTATATTGATCATAATCACACACAATCTTTATCTGTATCAGTACTTGCAGGTGCCGGTCTAATTTCATTTGCAATCTTAGTATCAAAGAAATAGATAAGGTCAATTGATTTTCAGATTATAATCAATTAAATACAGGTTCTAAGCAAACAAGTGGTTCAAGCAAATTAAGCAACTCGAAACATGCATATTGGAATTCAATAAATTATACTTCGAGAAATCACTCATGTGCTAACAATACGACTTCAAAAGCTTAATCGCTTTTTTGTATCTTCGATAAAACAACCTTTGTAGCCCGCACCTTGTATAGCCCCAAACCGTCAACAACATTAGATCTAATTACTAAAATGTCCAGTGTAAAAAATATCGTATCACTCTGTCTACTATTATACTCTTTGGGCGTAACTGCTCAACAGGACAGCTTACGTAAAGATAGGGACACTAGCACGGTAGAGTATCATGGTTATCCCATAGGAACCAAACAGTTTGATTTTGCACCAATAATACGTGACGACAATATTCTTATAGGAGGACGTCGAAGGAAACCAGATCCAGCTCCCACACTGTATATACTTGCCAAAGACAGTAGTACATTTAGCCTTGACAGCCTGCCTAACATTTGTCTGAAAAACGAATCGGGTGACACCTTGTGGTTGGCCTTTGAAAATAAAACCTTTTGTTGCCTAGACTTGCATGTGCAATTTGGAGAGGGTGGAGGGTTTGTTATTCCCTATAACTACACTTTTCTATTCCCTCCTTCAAGGGAAAATACTGCAATTCAATTGTTGCCAAATGATTCATTGATCTTTGAACCTGGAACGAATGCAAATTTTGACTGGACAGCAGAGAAAGAAGTAACGTGGTATGCAAAATTATGGATGCCGTTAATTCCATGTATGGCTGATATATGGGTGACTCCTATGACCATCAAATACCCTGAAGAGTATTATTCCATGACTGAACCCAAATTTGAAGCTATTTATTCCGACCAACCCGAGAACATAGAACTTGAAATAAAAAGACCTACCGTAATGATTGCAGAACTTTCGACTATACCAATAAGTAGTTATCCTGTAAAACCTTGGAGCGGTTATTTACAATCCACCAAAGTTGTAATTCTCTACGAACGATAAAAAAGCGAGTAGTAAGTATAATTACGGACGTATTACATGTATTAGTACCGAGCCTAATGCTCGCCTTTATTTCAACTTACAATTCTACGATTATCGTACTTTAGACATCATGGAAAAAATTTCTCGGAGATTTCTGTTAACCAACATACTCACCGCAGTGAGCATTGTGCTCGGCATAAAAGCCCTACGTGCAGAGGGGGAAGACATTTGGGAACAACAGAACACCCTGTACGGTGTAGTGATTCTCTTGGCATTTTTAGTTGGTGCATACTTTAGTGTGCTTAAAGCAAAAGAGCTAGCTTCTAAACGACAGAAATCAACTTCCATATATCAGAATCTATTTCTGATGATACTCTATCTCTATGCCATTTTTGGCAATATTTTTATGTCAACAATAGGAGTTTCATACATTTTCGGAGGGTTGACTGAAATTCCAGCATATGCTTCTATTGGGTTAATTATTCTCTTTGCAGTAGGAGTAGGGTCACTCATTTGGGAAGGAGCGAGTTTGGGTAAGTCAAAAAAGCCCCCCATCAGCAAACTGAAAAGTAAAGTCACCAATTTTGGATTAATGTTTTATACAAGCATGGGCATAGGAGTTGCGTGGCAATTAATGATTGTGGGTGGCGACAATACCTTAGCATGGGGAGCACAAAACTTTTGGGGCGATCTAATTTCATCTCTTTTAGCAGTGGTTGTGATCGTAATTCCCTTTGATCGCTTGTTTTGGTATGAAATAATGGCGCAAACCAATGGTTGGAAGGACAATCTAAAAGTGCTATGGAGTCTTTGTTTTGTTATTGCAGCAGCGATTGTCCCGCTCTTCTTTTAAATAAAACGGTCATAGAGATAGTAATTAGAGTACATAACATCGGCTACTGCCCAAAGAGTCCGGCAAATTCTTCACCCTTATCAATCTTCACTGCTTCAAATTCTACCGATTTACCATTTGTCAAGGTCATTACAAAAACATCTCCTGTCATTCCCCCTTCTTCACAACGTATGCTTTGAATGTCACTTCTGTTCATCTCTCCAATGATATCTTTTGGTCTTCCACTAAATGAAGAACGGCTCCAAATGATTAATCTTTTTTGTGTTAATCCAAATGCCATCTGTTGTTTAAAAGGAATTTGGGCGTCCTTCACTTGCTCTTGGCCATCTTCCATGATTTGGTTTCCAACTTCCATACCGATGACCGAACCTAAGCTTGAAAAACCGAACCCGATAGCCGTGCCTTTAAGATTCACTCGTACGCCAACAAGGATTTCTTCTCCTTCATCCAAATCTGATGCAGACATTTTGATAAGCCGCTGTGTAATTTTTCTCATAGTTTAAAAATAGTGAAAAATAGAAACAGAATAAACACTGCTCAATGAACCGTTCTAAGCTCTCGCTTCTCTTGTTTGATAAATCTTGGAAGAAAATCTATATGCAAAAGCTTAGTCGCTTTTTTTATCTTTAAAACTCATTTCTAGTAAGAAGCCCTTACGACTTCTTAGCTGAGAAACGTTATGCGTAATGCAATTAAATAAGATTGATATGAAATTTGTTAACAGGTATTTATTCATTTTTATACTTCTTATTATAAGTAATAGTACTACTCATGCGCAAGACGAGTATGTAATTTTTGATAAGATACAAGGTTATTGGCAAGTTAGTGAACACACAAGACATCTAGGAACCCTAGTTATTCGCGATAGTTCTTATACTTTTTTGCCGAAATATGGAGTGAAGGCCTCTGCGTCGATGAAAAAACGATTTACATTTATTGATCAGTTAAAGGGAGCTTTCGTAATTGAAAGCTATAGCGTTAATCCTGAAGATCGCATTGAAGACTTGGAAGGCCGTAGTAGTAATGTTATAATGACTTGCAGATTTAACGATGAGGCAAAAAATTATTTAATACGCTTTGATCAAGAAAATAATGAACTCTACTTTCATGCAACAATAGCTGAAGTACAGGTTTACCATATAACCAGACGGCTATAAGAAATAGAATGTACACCCAGGTTGCTACAAAGATTAGTAGAAGTACTATAAGTCCAATAGATTCATTAAATTTAAGCGTATAGTGTAGATATAGTGTACTATACTATACCTACTTGTTAGCAACAATTAAAATGAAGAATCAGATTATCATATTATTCATCTTGATTTTAACTTCTTGTTCCTCTCCTAAACAGGCAAGTATATGTGAGTCTTCATTTAATTCTAGTTCCTTGTTTCAAAATGAAGGAATTATACCAATTGAATTAATCAGAGAAGGAAGTATAACTAGAATTTGGATTGAAAGAAGCTCTTCAATGAATCAAATTCTGACTATAGCGCAAGACACGTCAGGAATATATGCTGAATTTGTGGAGGTGGGTTTTCATTACAAAAGAGATAAGAAAATAGCATACTTTTCAAAGACTGAGATATGTCCAATTAATGGGTGGAATGATTTCTTTATAGAACTAGATAGCATTAATCTTAAAAGCTTGGTTTCAAGAAAAAATGACCCAAGCACAGACGGAATTATAATGCATCATCCGATGTCAAGATACCTAGTGGAGATAAAGAACGAATTTGAAATTAAAAAATTTGAGTTTTATTCTTTTTACCCAAGTCAGAATTTTCCAGAGGATATGAAAAAGTATAGTGAATTAGAAAAATTAATATTGACTTCATTCAAACCTCTTGTTGAAAGTTTAAAGTTTTCGCAGGATTGTTATAAAAACTTAGGACCATTTAAATACTAAAACTATTGCTAACAAGAGCTGAAATGCACAACCTACCCACCAACCGTTTGTGCGACATTTTAGCTTAACGTTAGTGGTAATGAAGACATGAAGTTGTTACAAGAAATAAAGATAACGATAGTATTAGTTGGTTTGTGCTTTCCAGCATTGAGCCAAGTTAAACTTATCAGCTTGCCTATACACTTGGAGGATAGGGCTGAATTGTACATAAATACAATAGAATCCAAAAGGTGTCTTAAGTTCGAAACCAAACAGATGTCCGTTGATACTACATTCGACGAGATGTATAGGTTTGAAATTGGAGGTCAACTAATAGAAATAACTCGATTAGGGTCTACCATCTCTGGGGAAGTGATCAATTTCATTTACGAAGAGAATAAGAACTCTAGTGAATTTGATTATGAGAATCCCATATTTATTAAAACGAAAATTCACGAGGACACATCCTTAATTATCTATGAAAAATTAAAAATGTTGGATGCCATTCCTGACATGTCACGTATTGATGGTTGGGGGGCAGGATTAGATGGGGCGATTTATAAGCTTGAATACGGAACGAAAAAAATGTATTCGTTAAGGTCGTATTGGAGCCCTTCTGCTCAAAGTGATTCCGTCAAATTTAAAAATGAGATTATTCTTTTTATTGAATTCTTGAGAAAAGACTTACAGATTGAGTCTCACTCTGTTCTTTTATGGAGACACTTGGAAAGTGGTACATATACGATAGATGGTTTCGGTATCTATCCCATAATCAGAAAAAGGAAAAGGAAAAAACGCCGCTAACTTAGGCAAACCGTTATGTGTAATGAATATGTAATAATTCACACTTAAAATGAAGATAATTCTTTTCTTGTTTTTATTAAATTCTCAAATTGGGTATACTCAAAGCAATTTGGATTCTAGCCTGCGTGTGAATATCGAGTATGTAGACTTTCCAGATGTTGAAGCGCGATTCCCTGGAGATTCGACTTCATTTTCTTTTTACCTTTCAAAGGAATTAATGGAATCTCAAAGGAACGAGAGCTGGCCTACTGACTATAATGGCAGAGTATTTTTCCAATTCATTGTCTTAGCTAATGGACGCATCGCGAATATTCAGATAAATAGAGGCGACAATTCAATTATTAACAATATTATTATTGATTTATTAAAGAACATGCCCAACTGGATTCCAGCAAAAAATGGTGAGAAACCAGTGAATTCAAGAATTTTCTCCCACATTTCAATTAATAGTTGCCATTAGATAATTATTGAGATATATCTTAGAATACATAAGCATCCATAATCCAGCAATAATTTGTTTTCATAGCCGTTGAAGCTAAATGATCAAACGGTTTCTACTATCAGCCAAGGGTTTGGCAATTGTAAATAGTGCTTGCATAGGACTAATGATTTTTGGAAACTCTGTGCTTCCTGCTCTTTGCTCTCCAACTACTTGGGCAACTGTTGTGCTGCTTATATGCTTTGTTGTACTTATTCTATATCCATTTTTTCAAGAGCATGAAAAATGGTTGCCGCTCATTAGTTTTATTAACGGTATTTCCTTTTGGGTTCTTTTATACTGTCTACTTTTTATAGGGTCTTTGAATTTTTTCAGTGTTCCGTTAATTGCTCTGTTCGGATTTGGGTTATTTCTTGTCGCTCCACAGTTTTTACTTCTACAGCTCTTATGGAAATATAGTGTTAAACCGGTTTCAAAAAAAGCCCGATTATTCTTTCTTAGCAGCTGTATTCCATGCGCTATAGTTGTCATCTATTCAGTTCAAAGTTATAGGTCCTCCGCAGATAATATTCTTGCTGCTCAAGAGCTTGGATTTGAAACTTTGGAGGGTGACTTTATGACCGAAAAAATACTGGGAATGCACTTTATCTATCACACAGAGTTTTGTGAATATGATGGATGGAGGCCGCCGAAGCATGAACCATTGATGGTGATTGGAATGTTTTTTTATGGAGGTGATCCATTAAATCTTGAATTGGAGCAGAGAGTAAAAATCTATAAAAAGGTGTTTCCAGAAAATAGGATAAAGTTCAATTGTAGTTGTACATGGTCTGGAGATGAGCATTATTATTTTGATTCTCGCCTATTAAATGGAGAGTAGGGAATGTTATAGGCAATCAAAAATTCCCATCAATCCAATCTACTAATTTCGATTTTCATAAGAGGGATTACACCGAATCTAATTCACAACTACACTCCATCGCCACCAAGCGTTACAGGTACTAGAAGGTTTGGGTGCGTCACATTTGTATACTCAATACATAGGTTTTTTCAGAGAGAAAATATCAACTCAAATTTTGCTCCGTCTTCATTTTTCATAGTAACCGTACCCTCCAACTGTTCGGATAAACTCGATATTAATTGCATGCCAATGGATTCACTTTCTAATAAATTAATATCAGGATACCCAACCCCATTATCATGAACCGACATAACACATTGATTAGCCCCATCGATTGACATAGAAATAGCGATTTTTGAATTTTGCTTCTCAGGGAATGCATATTTGAGACTATTCGTCATTAGTTCCATAACTATCATCCCACAACAAGTTGCAGCATCCATGGATAACACTACATCATCAATCTCTGTAGTGATCTCTATTTCGGATGTGTCAAATGTGCCCGAAACATATTTCAATAAAGACTTCATATAATCGGCAAACCTAACCTCACCAATTTGTTTTGATTTATAAAGGGTTTCATGAATGAGCGACATTGCATGGATTCTATTGACCGTTTCGATTAACAGAATAGTACTCTCTTCACTTTTAACTGTTCCTTTTTGCAGATTTAATATACTACATATAACCTGTAAATTGTTTTTAACTCTATGCGTTACTTCCTTCAGTAACAAGTCCTTCAAGTCAATGGTCTTTTTAAGTTCTTCTGTCCTCTCTTTAACCGTTAATTCCAAATTTTGATTTAGGGATTCTATTTGCGTTTCTGTATTTACTTTTTCAGTTACATCTCTAATGGTACCAATCACTAGTTGTTTATTATTAATCGTAATAACATCTCCTATTATTTCGGTTAAATATTCTGAACCATCTTTTCTTTTTAGGTTAACCCGAATAGGAACTCCCTCTAATTCCTCCTTACTTTCATAAAAACTTTCATGTGGCTGATTTTCAGCCTTCATATCGAAAACCGTTTTGGTCAACAACTCTGCTTCAGAATATCCAGACATCGTACAAAATGCTGAATTAACAGAAATGTAATTCCCTTCCATATCAGCGATGGTCACTCCTTCGGAAATTTGATTCACAACGGTTCTATAGGTCGTTTCAGTTTCAGCCAACTCATTCGACAAAAGGAATCTATCCAATTCCATTTCAATACGTGGACCTAATAATTCAAATTTCTTGATTACCTCATCAATGTGATCAATCTTATCTCTAAACAGGGAAGCTACTAATCCAATAACCTTTTTTCCATCTAATGAAAATAAAGGATATCCTACATACGCTTCTATGCCCATTTCAATCAACAAATCATCCTTCGGAAACAATTCTTGTACTTTCTCAGGAAAAGCACAAACAGTTGATGCCAACACCTCTTGACAAGGAGTATGCTCAGTCCTGTATTCAAAATTTTCTTCGAGTTTACCTTGATGCATTAAGCTCACCGTTCTCACCTTCATAAAATCTGAACTTACACTTCCTATAAAGGTGAAATCACTTCCGATTTCACTATTAAATACTGAAACGAATGAATTCAAAAAATCAATTCCCTTCGTCGAATTTGAACTTATTTTCTCTTTTATAAATGGCATAAAGAAGTCAGTTGAATGCGTGGTGTTTTTAAACGTATTCGAAAATAAAGAAAAAATTGGACAAGACTTTAGTAAATCATTGAAAAACAATAGGCAACGGCTGGTCTTCAGAAATTATGTTTTCTCTTCCTCCGAAAAAAGTACCACAAAAAAATCCCTCTCAATCCAATCTACTAATTTCGATTTTCATAAGAGGGATTACACCGAATCTAACTCGCAACTACACTCCATAGTCACCACTATTAGATTCACCTTCGCCCGAATCTTCAGCGTCAGGCTCACTCGATCCACGCTTTGCTCTCAAATCAATAATGATTCGTGCATTTTGGTACGTGATGAATAAATCAGCATGTTCCTCCTGCAACACTACGATCAGCTTGTCCAATTGGTGCTTCAAAAGCAAATCAATCTCACGAATAAGATTTTTAATTTGCGTCGTTAATACCTTTCGTTCAATGATAGCGTTACGTGGAGCAGTGAAGGAAACCTCCAACTCATCACGTAATGTTTGTAGCTCATCTACAACGGCTTGGTCTACACCGAAGTCGTCAAGATCACCTACCAGTGCATTCGCTTTCGAAAGGATCAAATCCAAAAGCTGAAGCATCCTCACACTTGCGCCTCTCAATAAGTCCCATCTTCTGATTTTCATCAGATCGATAAGTTCTACGTTGTTTGTAAGTACAGCGTATGCTGCCAAACTGCTTGAGATCGCATACGCTTTCTCTGCTGTTATCTTGCGTTTTGCTTCTTTCACTGAACGAACTCCAATTAATGCAAACGTTTGGCTGTTCGAC
Organism: Crocinitomicaceae bacterium; assembly: GCA_033791225.1. GTDB lineage: Bacteria > Bacteroidota > Bacteroidia > Flavobacteriales_D > Crocinitomicaceae > UBA4466. The sequence goes on along the minus strand of JASJHD010000012.1, from coordinate 242,356 downwards.
AGTTGTTCAAGGAGACTTAACTTCTCATTGAACGCAGTGTACGCATTCGCAAAGGCAGGAAGCCCTGACCATGCGGCGTTGTTGTTTGCGACTACCGTCTTGACGGCTTTGTACATCGCGATTTTGTTTTTTGTTGTCTTTCTCATGACATTTGGTATTGTGTCCGCTTCATGCAGTCGCGGCGTGTTGACTTCGTGTCTTCATCACCACGCACATTCATCGCGAACGGGTTACTATTGAAAAACAGTACACGTCGTTTGAAAGAATGGATGTTCCGTTAACAAAACTTTAAGTTAACATGTGTTAAAGTGAAGAGCGCATGTGAACGCGAAGGCGTGTAATGTCGTGGCGAAGGGGTGTAATGTCGTCGCGATGTGGTGAACTTAGGTAAAGTGGAGGATTAGACATTCAACCACAATAATTTGTCACTTAGAAAATAAATGCGTGGACTTTCATACGAAAGGAGTACTTTTGCACCTTGTTTAAAAAAATGATCGCAACGATTCAATTATAATAGTTTGATATGAAACGAATTAACGAATACAAGAAATTATTTCAAGTAACTGCTGAGTTAGACCTAAAGGAGTTAAAGAAAACGTATCGAGGATTGGTTAAGGAATGGCATCCAGATAAGTTTCAAGAAGGTGACGCTCAACGCGAAGAAGCCGAGATAATGGGGCAGAAGGTTGTTGACGGTTATCACTTTTTGGTGAGTATTGCTCCTGAAACGAAAGAAGCGAATCGAGAAGAGTACACTACAACAATCATGGAGTGTGGAATTGAGAACTATAAGCACAAAGGATTATTATTGGAGATTTCATTCACGAATGGCGCCGTATACGAGTACTTCGGAGTGACACCAGCATTGTTCAAAAAACTAATCAATTCTGATAAACAAGTTCGTTTTGCGAAAAGAAGCATTTATAACTCATTTACATACCGTAAGTCTAAAAAGGCAATGGAGGCAGAGCCTGCTTAAATCGGGTACGGTGGCTATAGATACCCCCATGAATACCTTACAGAGATATTTATTATCGTATTCCAATAATTAATTTCACTTTGTGTTGATTGAGGTTTCCACGGTATCCTATCCTTACTCCATAATTATACTCATACCCTAAACCGTATACACCCTTTTTATAGGAAAAAATCACCTCAGACTGGACAGAAATTGAATTGTACCAACCGTTATTTACATTCCAAACATAACCAGTATTTACGTTAAATTCTATTGATCTAGTCTTGGAGAGTTTCCATAGATTTGAAAACCCTAAGTGGATTGGAGCGATTGCAGCTGAAAAATCGAAATCGTAGCTGAGTCCGAAATCAAGACGAAGCCAGGCAATTTTTATTCCAGGACTATATTTCTTGTTTGTCTTTTTGTGAAATTTGTTCCCAACTCGGATTCCTATCCCGTATTGATCAATTGTTCTGTCAAAAGCTGCCCCGTGCTCGGAATCCCTTTTGACTAATCTAGTGTTCTGGGTAAATAGAGAGCCGTTAATAAAGAAGCCATTCACATTGAAATCAACTTCATCATTTGTTGGGTAAAGGTTAACATCTCTTTCTTGAGAATAACTTGAGTAAACAGTACTCATTATTAATAGAAAAGTAAATAGGTTTTTCATGTCCGTCAGTTTTTTTTTACAAATATATATCGTTGGCACTGAGGGGGATAATTGAATTGCGCAAAGACACTATGAGGAGTTGCGTCATTCGCAATTAAATATGATTGATGATTTATAGTCGTAAGGATAGGCGGATAAGTTGTTTTCTTGCAGTCTGGGCATTTAGTGGATGGTGATTCATCTTATTCCAGAACCTTTTTATAAGCTAGGCTTGTTGGGTATTCCTCTGGTCCCAGTCCTCTATCATCCCAGACGACCTCTAAAAATAGATAGTCAGGGTAATCTTTATAATACTTTATCGGATAGACTTCATCAGGGAGTTCGACATTCGTGCCAATTTCTTCAATTTCATAACAATACAATTTCCTAAAACGCACTTTATACTTCCCTTTTACTTCTATTGGAGGGTCAGAGTATATTATTTCATTGTTAACTTCTCTTCTTGATCTCAGACTACTAAATGTGCCGTCTTTGTTAAAGTGAAATAGGTCAACAGCAGGACATCCACCGCACATCACATAGCCTCTTGCGTTTATATGGTGAAAAGTCCACTCTCCGATAATACGCTGAGAAATTGCACTATTCGTGGATATCAAGAATAGGAGGATTACTAAAAGGCGGGGAAATACTGTTATCGAATCTTTCATATACATCCATTATTAAAAACGATTTCGTTGTAAGGCTCATAGGACCAGCCTCTAGGGTTGGAGTAGACAAGAATCCAAGATCCATCAATCAAGCTAAAGACGTGTGAGCTTCCACTTCCATATTCATCATAGCCCATTTGATGAATGCTAATGACAGCAGTTTTTCCAGAAGCACTAAAAACGGGTGTTCCGAACCAGATGCCAGGTGATATAGAGAGCGAGAATCCTCCAGAACTATTATATGTTTCACCTGTAACTTCCCTAATTTCTTTGAGTCTGGGTAAGTACCAAGGTTTATTATAAAAGTCTCCCTGTGTAAGCATAAATTGAATGTCGTCTTTCGATAAAAGGGCATCCAATGATTCTAAGAAGTTAGTATCAGAAAAACCTGCTATGATTGGGTGTATTGGCAATGAAGAGTCAAAATAGGAAGAGTCTTCTCCAAATATATCTTCTAAGAAAGCGAATTGTTTATCCACCATTTCGGAAGAATCCACTTCAGCAAATGTAGTCTGAGACGAACACGATGGCAGTAGCGCTAATAATAGTAGAATTAGTCCACCTCCCAAAACTAGGGGCAAAGAATGTATAGATCGTATGCTAAATTGTTCAGGTCTCATTATGGTTCGATAATAATACCGTAATAGCCAAAATGAGCATTGAATCGTGCCCATTTCCAATAATCGAAATTTCTCCGCTTGTCCAATTTTTTGAAGTAGAAAATGCTGAAACCCTCATCTTCCGGTATTAACGTGATGGTCATTCCCTTTTTGATTTTGTTCTTATAAAATCGATCAACAACAAATAAGGTATCTCCTGCATTAGTAACTCCGATTATCCTATGAGGCGGGTAGGGGCCCATGTAACTAGAAGGATCCAAGTTCAGAATTTCTAATCCATCTTCGCCCACTTGAACATTTTTCGGGATTTCACCTAACTCTACGTACAGAACTTTTAGAACAACAGTATCGTATTGTAGAGGTCTAAAATAAAGACCTCTCTCGCTGTCTTGTTTCTTCTCCTCATCGGATAACCTTTTCCAGTTTCTAGCTTCTTTGTACTCCCAATCTCCATTTTGCGCCATCGACGAAAAGGTGATACAAAGGAGAACAAGAACGAATAGTGAGCATCTAGTATTCATAAGTTGCCTATATAATTTATCAAATCAATTTGGTTACTTAGTTTTCAAAGGGTAAGCTAGGTATTATTGGCAAACAGGTTTTCATTCTTCGTAGAATTCATATTCAATAAAAGTTTCATAATCACCAAGGGTTTCAGTCGCTTTCACAAGAATGAAGTTTACTGCATACCAATTCGGGTCTGAACCGGTTTGTTTGTACTCATAAATAATCTTCGACCACAGTTGGCCGTCTCGATATACTTCTTTACGAATTAATAAGCCTTGATCATCATGAAAGAACTTTTCAAGCACCTCATAGTCTTTTGGTACCCCACGAGCCCACCCATTTATTCGTTCTGGTCTCCACGATGCTGACCAATCAATTTTATCAAGACCACCATACTTTCCGTATATATACGTACTTGTATAGTGCTGATATAGCAATAGTGTATCTGCGGCTTCAAACAAATACAAACCGCGCGGAGATCTTTCGTAAATGGATCTTATATCCTCCCTAGTTTTAATAATAATGTTGATTGGAGCCCTATGAAAATGATGTCGAAAGCTGGATATTTGCTGTGAACTGTCATAATCAATGACATATTCGAGTGTATAATGTTTAGGGATGCCATTGATCGAATCGTGGCCAATATTATCTCTGTTTACATTGTATTGCTCTATTCGTTTCACCTTTAAATCTCCATATACTGAAGCATGTGGATCTATCATCAAATCTTCAGGAAAAGAATACCCCGACTGCGAAGAACAGCTCAAACTAATACAGCAGAAATAACCAATAATAAGTAGTATCGAATTGTTCATAGTTGATAAGAAAATAGATTGAAAGAAGTCACCTAAGTATATTGATAGGTAACGTACAAGCTTATCATAGGTTACATACATCTAGGAACAGTGCTGTGTTATTAGCTCAATCCAACCGTAACCTCAGAGTTGAACTTGATTATACTATAAACTAACTCATGAATTCTAGCTCCTTCGTTGTTGCCTTGTGCTTTATTCTTCTTGCTATTCCATGTCACGCTCAAAGTATCGACTTCAATTTCAGACATCTTCATCCTTTAAAGGTTAAGTCCATTACTGTCTCATCAGGATATTACAGAGATACGGTCTTTACTGATTTCGGGATTCAATCGAAATTTATTTATGATGACTCTTGTAGGTTAATAGAAGAACGTTACGACTATAGAGAGGTTCATAGGAGCTATAGAAACTATATCCCTAATTATACTTCAAAACTCTACACATATGATGAAAATGGAAGATTGGTAAACATTCAAATAGTTAATCCACAAATGGACTTTTCGGACGGTAAAGTAAGTAAGCAATATGACTGTGAATACTACAATGAACGTGGTGACTTGATCCGAACTGAATACCACTATGAAGCAGGTTTGTTAGGATCCATAGAGGTGTACGAAGGTTGGGGAGAATCTATCTATGAATATAAAGCCTTCTCTTACATTTTGGAGGGATTAGAGCGAACCACATATCTACCAATTAGAATAAAAAGTAGCTTCAAGGGAAAACCATCAAGTATTACAACCTATGAATATGAGTTTTAAAATACAATGGCAAATAAAAAGCCCCCTCTAATAAACAGAGGGGATTTTGGTTAGAATATGATTCTATTACTGGCAAACGATAACATCTTGTCTATCATCTTCAGCGGTAATCTTCTTAAAATCCTGTCCGTCAATAATTAACATATACCCTGGTTTAATAGTAAATTCCCTGTAATAATTTTTTGAGAGAGTTCCGTGCGTTCCATTGTACTCATACTTAATCTCATGATCACAATTGTTACGCATTTTTATTTTAACGTAGGTTTGACCAGCTTTAGGAGCATGTGTAAGCTCATTTTCAGACTCATTGTTCTCTAATGTCATAGACATTATTCCAAACGCCAAAAAGGTCAATCCGATAAATAGTAGTTTTTTCATAGTTTATGATTTAATTAGGAATTGAAGGTAGTCATTCTAACTCAATACGTTGCGGCTTGAAGGTTGTAGCGGCTTCATCCCTTTCCAATAAAAGAGGATTGAACAATTGTAATGTTATAGTAGTTGGGGTCGAATCCAATCCCGAATTGCACTACACAAATCACTCATAGAGTCGGAAAGACAGTTTAGTCGTGTCGGATTCGACTCGAGATCTGGTTCAGAACTTTATTGGGAACCTTAAGATGGAAGAATACCTAAGTAATTATCGCAGAATAAGCTGGTAAAAATCAGGCAGTTATACCTATTGATTAAGTAATTGTGCATTTGTAGATTTGATAATACAAAATCACTTAACGACATTCATTATGAAAAATCACTTATTCACATTATTAATTTCTCTTTTTTGTATTCAGTCTTACGCTCAAACTAGTAGATTGGAAAACGAACCAATCATTGAAGTAATTACATTAGAATCAACCGATTTTTCTATAAAACCCGACTATAGTTTCACAAAAGTTCTGCATTTGGATACAGCTTTTTTTAATGTTGATCTAGTGTCGATTAATATCGCTGTGTTTACGAAGAAAGAAACAAAATTGATAGAAGCTTATTTGGAGATTGATGAAAAACAAGGGGAAGAATACAAAATGACACGTGATTCTCATGTTGAAAATGACACTACAACAGTATTCTTTTCTCCTTTTCCCATTGGTCATGGTCTATCTAATTGTTCAATTAGTTTCAATTCAGAATTTGTATACGCTGATTCTGTTCAAATAACAATAGTTGGGTTTCAAAAGGAAACGAGCTCTATGAGAACAGCACATGTTCCAGACATTGAAAAAGATTACACCAATTGTCAATGTTCAATTCCAAATTATACAGACCGAAATGGATGGGGGTGCCCACAAGGAGCGTGGGGTACTACAGCAACGATTCCAACACATCTTGTTATTCATCATGAAGCTGCTGGAGGAGCTACTCCAAATACTTCAAGCAATTGGGCTAATCGGGTTTGGAGCATATGGAATTATCATGTAAACACCTTAAACTGGTCAGACATTGGGTATAATTGGTTAATCGACCCCAATGGAGTAATCTATGAAGGTCGATATTCTTCGTCATTCGGTGACCCGCAAGGAGCACATTGGGTGTGTAATCCAGGCTCAATGGCGATATGTATGTTAGGAAATTATTCTTCCGCTACAATAACAGCTCAAGCCAAGGAGAGTTTAGAGAAATTATTAGCTTGGAAAGCCTGCCAGTTTAGTATTGACCCTCAGGGGGATTCATACAACTCTGCACAAATGGCGGTTTTGGACAATATATGTGGACATCTGAACGGCCCATGTGCAAACACAAGTTGTCCTGGTTCACAGCTTTACGGACAAATTCCTTCAATTCGATCAGGAGTAATATCCGAAATAAATGCATGTAGTGGGAATCCTGAAGATATTTTCATAACTAATACATCAATATCACAAACTACACTAATTGCAGGTGATAATTTCACAGTTTACGCGACACAAAACTATTCAGGAAGTCAGTTAGATGCGAATCTTCCATCGTTCGACTTAGACTATTATTTATCTACTGATTGTAACCTTGATAATAGTGATGTTCTTTTGGGAGGAGATGTTTCAGGATTAGGGAGTGATGATCCCTTCAATGATGAGAATGAAAGTTTGACTATTCCATTAGGAACTTCTTCTGGAATATACTACATATTATTTGCTGCGGATAATGATGATGAATTGGCTGAATCCAATGAAAATAATAATCTTGAATGCATACAAATTACTATTGGTGCAACTCCATCAGAGGATATTTTCTTAACAAATGTCTCTATATCACAAACTTCATTATCACCAGGAGATCTTTTTACCGTATATGCAACTCAAAATTATTCAGGAAATCAATTGGATGCAAATCTACCTTCATTCGATTTAGATTATTACTTATCGATAGATTGTAATCTTGACAATAATGATATTCTTCTTGGCGGGGATGTATCTGGAATTGGTAGTGATGACCCTTTTCAAGATGAGAATGAAAATCTAATCATCCCGATGGGAACCTCTTTTGGAACATATTACATATTATTTGTTGCTGACAACGATGATGAATTGGTAGAATCGAATGAGAACAATAATGTTGAGTGCGTTCAAATTACAGTCGGTACAAGTCCCGAGGATATTTTTCTAACCAATGTATCGTTATCACAAAACTCAATGAGCTCTGGGGATAACGTAACAGCCTATGCTACTCAAAATTACTCTGGTAATCAACTGGATATAAATTTGCCTTCCTTTAATCTTGACTATTATTTATCTACTGATTGCACCCTCGATAACAATGATGTTTTACTAGGAGGGGACGTTTCTGGTATTGGTAGTGATGCCCCATTTGAGGATGAAGATGCTGTTCTTACAATTCCAATAGGTACTTCCTCAGGAGTATATTACATTTTATTTGTTGCCGATAATGATGATGAACTGGCAGAATCCAATGAAAATAACAATGTTGAATGCATTCAAATTACCGTAAACGAAATTTCAAATGAAGACATTCTCGTTAGCAATACAAGTACTTCTTTACAAATAATCGAATCTGGAACTACCGTTTTTGTTACTGTAAATCAAACGTACTTTGGGGTGCAAACCGCCTCTAATTTACCAGATGTTTCTATTGGTTATTATTTATCTGCTGATTGTAATAAAAGTGCCGATGACATCTACATTGGTGGAGATTTTTCTAATATCGGAAGTGATATTTCTACAGAAATTGAAACTGCAGACCTTTTAGTTCCCCTTTCTACTCTCACTGGTGATTATTTTATTCTGTTTGTAGGAGACGATGATGACTATTTCCAAGAAAACGATGAACAAAATAATATTAGTTGTGTAGATATTGAGGTGGTTAATATTGTGAAGCTAGAAGATGTATCAAATGAGGACTTTATTGTCTATCCAAATCCAGTAGATGACATTCTATATATTGAGAATGTTAAAGATTTTGAGATTCGATTATTAGATCCGTTAGGGAGATTAGTTGTAAAGCAATTGAGTTCTTCGGATCTAAATCAAATTGATATGTCTAATTGTGCATCGGGAGTTTATGCTTTGCAGTTGATTAAAGGCAACATACAGACAATTTTCAGGGTTGTTAAGCTGTAAAAAAATAACCAATTAAAACATTAACTGTCCACCCTAACATGGGCAGTTAAATATTGAACCTTTTTCAAGATTATGCGTTATTAATATTAAGCGATAGTTCTTATCGAATTTCACTAGGGTGTTCAACCGCATGATTTCAATGATTATCAATCATGTTTTTCAATTCAGCATTCAGTTTACCTTCATTCTTTGCCTTAGATTCAATTTCGGTTATGTATTTTCTAAGTCTTTGAGATTTGTTCCAATTTTCTGAATCTAAAAAAGATCAAAATAGTTTCACACGAATGTTTCACACAAACAACAAAATCTCAACGTTATTGGCAACATTAAGGCTTTTAATAAAGTGGAGGAGTCGCAACAAATGTCGAACCAGTATGGAGAGTTGATTGACAATTTGGACATCAATTCAATTAAGAATAATTTGACCTCTGAAAGTGCTAAAAAAGAAGGTCAATAATCAAGGAGTTTGTTCCGTGTATTTTGCTCTAATATTTTCTCAATTTCACTTTTACAAGATGAATTCGTAGTTTTTATTTGCGTTAACCCCCAAATATTGGTACTTTACGCAAATAAAAACTAAAGTATTGTCAGTTTCTAGTTATATAAGCCAACTTCAAAGCTATGAGGAATATGCTTTTTCTTGGGAAGAGCTATTGCAAAATTGCGATGCTCCTCTAGCAACGTTAGAGAAAGAAGTTCTTCGTTTAATAGAAAAAAAAGAAATCGTTAATCTGCGACGAGGATTTTATTTAATCATTCCACCGAGATACAAGAATTTCGGGAAGTTGCCTGTGCAGCTCTATGTTGACAAACTTTTTAAGTTTTTGAATAAACCTTATTACGTTGGATTGTATTCAGCCGCATCCTTTCATGGAGCATCGCACCAACAAGTACAGAGCGACTATGTAATCACGACTCCTCCAGCGTTGAGAGATGTTGATAAAGGGAACATCCGATTACAGTTTTTTAATACTTCCAGTTGGTCAGACCAAAACATTCTACAAAAGAAGTCAGATGCAGGTTTATTCAATGTCTCATCTCCAGCATTAACCACTGCCGACCTAGTGAATTACCATTCGAAAATAGGCGGTATTAATCGAATGTTAGCTAACATCGAAGAACTTTCCGAAGAAATTCAATTAGAAGACCTGAAAGCCTTGTTGTCGTGGTATTCGAATAAAAGCACGTTACAGCGACTTGGCTTTTTGTCGGAAGAAATTGGTATGGAGGAAACTTACACTAATTTGATTTTCGAGCGATTGAAACAAGATAAATTTTATCCGGTATTACTCAGCCCTAAGAAAGGTGAGAAGGCAGGAAGTACAGGGAATAAATGGAAAGTTGACGTAAACATTAAACTGGATAGCGATTTATGATTCCAAAGCCGTACATAGCGAAATGGAAAGACCATGCTCCGTGGAGTTCTTTTGAGCAAATCGAACAGGATCTAATTATTAGTAGAGCATTGGTTGAAATATTCTCTGACGAATTCCTAAACGAGAATTTAGCGTTCAGAGGAGGAACAGCATTGCACAAGTTGTATTTGAACCCAGCGCCACGTTATTCGGAAGATATTGACTTGGTACAAATTAAGCCTGGACCGATTAAACCAATTATGGAACGGATTGGCGAAGTAATTACCTTTTTTGAAGAACCAAGAAAGACACAGGTAAAAGGACACGGTGCGCGTGCGAATTATCGTTTCACCTCCGAATACGGCGGAATTCGTTTACGCCTTAAACTGGAAATCAATTGTAAAGAACATTTTAATGTGCTCGATTGGGTGGAGTTTCCGTTTGAAATGGAAAATGAATGGTTCTCGGGCAAAGCCAATATTCGAACTTATAGCGTTAATGAACTATTAGGCACAAAACTCAGAGCCTTATATCAACGTAAAAAAGGACGCGATTTGTTCGATTTAGATTATTCGCGATTGAATATGGAACTGGATTTGGATCAAATCATTGAATGTTTTAACGAATACATGCATTTTTCGGTAGGCTACATTCCAACTCGAAGGCAATTTGAGCTAAATTTCGAAGAAAAGGAACAAGATGCTGATTTTCTTGGGGATATGGAAGGTGTGATTCGATCGGGAGTAGAGTATGATCAGGCGGAAGCTTTCAGATGGTTGAAAGAAGAAGTGATTACAAAATTGAGGTAAAAATAAGTACTATGTAGCAATTCAGGAAAAGACCAAAAGGAGATCGAACCATTTCCAAGACCTCTACATTCCTTTACTCGTAGGTAAATGAAAGATTTTCTAGACTTTGGTGAAAAAGGATTTAAAATAAGAAAAGCCCTGAAAGCATTGTTTTCAGGGCTTTATGAATAACTGTGGAGTCGGAGGGGATCGAACCCTCGTCCAAACGACGAATTACTAAGCTTTCTACATGTTTATTCTTCGATTAATTTTCGATGTAATCCTGGACAAAGACACCCAATAATTACACTTAACTTCTCAATCTCGAACCAACTTAGAAGTGTCGCTAATCCTATCTTGTAAGAGTTTATCCTTCTTGATCCCTACCTAACAAGCGGAGGCGTGGGAGAAGGAACCTGTCTGTGTACTATTATTCCACGAGATTAAGCTTAACTAGGATTCACCTAATTAGGCAGCAAGTCTGTATGACGTGTTGTCAATTATAGTTTGTGACTAATGATTTACGAGCCTCACCACATTGCTCGACATGCTTACACTCAACAACTGCTATCGCTGTCAAATCCAATACGACCCCAAAGAACTAGTACAAAGGTAGGTGTTTTGATCGTTCGATTGCTCGGCTATTGATAATAATTGTGTTTCTAATTAACGATAATAGATCTTGGTTGAAGATTCTTAAGGAAAAATTCAACGTACGTTGTTGAGTTGTGAATATCGCAACTAGGAATAACTCACTTGTTTAATTCAGTACTCCCGAACCAAGGGTTGCATGTAAATTTGACGTAGTAAAAACGCTATTAAAACTTAACAAGATGAAAAACACATTATTAATTACAGCACTATTATTTATTTCAATTTCATTGAAAGCACAGGATACCATTCGAAAAATCAATGGTACAGATGTCATTGCAAATGTCACAGAAATCGGAGATGATTATCTTATATATACACGCTTTGATCAACCAGAAGGCCCCTCTCGGAAAATGGCAGTAAAAGACATTATGGATGTTGTCTATAGCAACGGAACAAAAGAAGTGTTTAACCAAAGTGGAGTGATCATTGTTGAGAGAAGAGGACCAGACAAGAGAGTTAGAGTTGGAGTCGATCCGGCAAAAGATGGACTTTTGGGCAACGGATTTTACGTTGAGGGAATGATGGGGTATGCCTATTCAAGAAAACACTTTAATGGTGGATATTATTCCCCAAGTTATTCTCAAACTAATAGCAATATAACAGCAGGTTTGAGAATTGGAACCAAATGGTATTTTGGCGAAAATGAAAATATGCGCTTTGGTTTGAATATGTCATGGATGAAATTGCAAATTCTTTTGCCTGAGACTCCTAGACCTGATATCTATTTCGCACCAGTAAACATTGGTTTCGCAGGTGTGTTTAAAGTAGGGAAGAAGACAGGTATTGAAACAAACACCTCTTTGGGATTAGCTTTATCTTCAATATACCAACATGCAATCGGTGTAAATTACGGAGCAGATGTAAAATTCAGATATGAGGAGTTAGCAATCGGTTTGGATTTTTCAAGAACAGACGGAGTTTATTCTAACGGAAATGAATATGCAAACATGATCAGCCTTACGATCGGAGCGAAATTTTAAATCATCAATAATATAATTGAGGCTACTCAGAAATGAGTGGCCTTCTTTTCGTTCTATTAATCTTCAAATGAATACTATTGCTGAGATTATACTATTCACTGATACACCTCATTTTTCACTTGAATAAAAAGTTATAAATTGCAGTTCACTAACTCTTCTATTATGAAAAGAATACTACTCATCTGCCTTTTATTACCAATCTTCGGATTCTCACAAACGAGAACTTCAACGATGGATGGTGATTTTTTTAACCCACTTATTTGGAACCCTCTGGGTTTACCAACAAGCGGCGAAACTATTATCATTAATCACAATGTTGTATTGAATACTGCTGTTTACTATACTTCAGGCTCAATCACGATTAATGCAGGAGGGTCGTTAATTGAAGATGCGGTGGATAGAACTTTCTGGGCAGACGGTACGGGGTCCGTTGTAAATCATGGAACCTTCACGACTCATCTCTTGGCCTTGTCTCCAGGAGCTTCATTTACAAACGATGGTGATTTTATTAATATAGATAGTTTATGGAATCAGGGAACAATTACGAATACAGGTACGGCAACTTTATTTGATATTTGGAACGACCTCACAGGAACATTTACAAACTCAGGAAACTTGACAAACGCCGATAGTCTTCTGAATCAAGGAGTCCTAATCAATAATGGATCGGCTACCGTTTATGATATTTTAAATGACCAGTTAGCCTCCTTTACGAATAATGGAATGTTCGATATCACCAATAATATGAACAATCAAGGCTATGTAAACAATCAGGCAGGAATTCGTATAGAAAATGACTTTTCAAACTGCAATACTCAATCAATGGATGCAATGTTTATCAATGACGGTAGGTTCTGTGTCTCGAATGACATGATAAATTGTCAAGGAGATACCTTAACAGGAAGTGGGAGCTATTATATTGGTGGCTTCAGTTCTAATTTTGGTGTATTTGATGGAACACATTTTTTCTATACGTCTTCAGGTACTGTAGGAATCCCTGGGAATATTCAACCAGGTGTTACTCTGGCAGTTGGTTCTTGTAATCTTACTATTGATGAACTTCAGCAAGGATATAGTGTTTATCCAAATCCAGTATCTTCATTGCTTCACCTTTCAGTTTCAGATATAGGATATGAGCTTTATGATATCTCAGGTAAATTGGTAAAAGCAGGTGAGGTTGAAAACTATACAATCAATTTAAATGATCTTAATGCGGGCACGTACATGTTGAAGGTAGATGAAGGTGTGAAACGAATTATTAAAGAATAATTTCAAAGCATTACCGTAGGTTTATTCGTTCAGAAAAGAAAATTTAATTACCAAGGCTGCTCAGGAATGAGTGGCTTTTTTTACACCTCAAACGGCTGGCGATTGATCAAAGATCGACTTAAAGTAACCTCATCTGCATACTGTAATTCAGAGCCAATTGCGACTCCTCTGGATAAGGTGGAGATAGAAATATTGAAGGAGCCTAACTTCTTGTAGATGTAGAAGTTAGTAGTATCACCTTCCATCGTTGCGCTAAGGGCAAAGATAACCTCTGAGACATCTCCAGTAGCAACGCGTTCGATCAAATGTTCAATGTTTAAATCAGCCGGACCAATTCCGTCCATTGGAGAAATAATTCCATCTAAGACATGATACACTCCCTTGAAAGATTCAGTGGCCTCAATTGCCAAAACGTCTCGAATATCTTCCACCACACAAACAGTTGACCGATCTCTTGCTGGGTTTGCACAAATTGAGCAAGTATCAACATCCGATACATTACCACACTCAGAACACTTTTTCACGTTCTCTTTCATAAGAATAAAGGCATTCGAAAAGTCTTCAATTTCCTCCTGTGAACGATTCATTAGTTGCAAAACCAAGCGCAAAGCTGTTCTTCTTCCTATCCCTGGTAGGGAAGCAATCTGATCAACTGCATTCTCAATATACTTCGATGGAATCTTCACGCAACAAATGTATAGATTAAAAAGACTTAGATTTATTGCGAACTTGAGAACTTATTCACGTAAAAATGTGCGCATACGATCGAATAATCAATTCATCGAAGTATCGAACAATCAAGATTAGTGTTACTTTTACCATCCCGATTAAGAATTGTGAAGAATCAAATCAACATAAAGAACAAACGCGCTAAGTTTGAATACCACCTCATCGATACATTCGTTGCTGGAATTGTATTGACTGGTACCGAAATCAAAAGTATTCGTAACAGTAAGGCGAGTATTTTAGAGGCATACTGCGTTTTTCAAGAGGGTGAAGTCTTTATTCGAAATATGTTTATTAATTCATACGAGAACGGTTCTTTTTATAATCACAAGCCACGTGGTGAGCGAAAACTTTTATTGAATCGTAAGGAGATTGATAAGATTGAGAAGTTCATGAAAGTTAAAGGAAATACCATTGTACCTCTGAAAATGTTTCTATCGGAAAAAGGTTGGGCTAAGATTGAAATAGCGACTGCACAAGGTAAAAAGCTTCATGACAAACGTCAAGACCTTAAAGAAAAAGACGACAAGCGCGACATGGACCGTGCTATGAAAGGTGGTTAGACTTGCCTTCCTATGAAACGGAGGACTATGAACGGTCTAGAACCCCATTGTTCTTCTCAATTTCTTTCCAATTTTTTCACTGACACTTTTTCGCAATTCGTCTGAATAACCAACATCGGCATTTGGAAATTCAGAACTCAGGTAATCCAATATCTCCCAAACTTCCCTTTCTGAACTACGTGCAAAAGCATATTTCTTTCCATTAAGATCAACTGCCGTAACTTGCTTTTGAACGACTCTTTCGGAGCCTTCCTCAACCTGATTTGCTTGAAATATCCATACTATAAAGTCCGTTTTGGATTTTATAGCGATCAAAACAGGATGAGTCTCATCCACAATACTAGCTATTGTTTTAATTGCTTGAAAAAATACGAGCAATCCAAGTCCAGACACAATGCCTGGAACTATTAAAATGACTCGTGGCATAGACTCAACAAATAAAGCCAAGCACAAAAGTATAATAGCAAAAATGATAAAAAAGACTATACCTATTGTCTTTTGGCTTTTGTGATTCTTTATCATCGATGTTTTAAAATCTTCGTAATCCATTATGGTCAATATTTGTGCTCAATGAGCTGTAACGTTCTTCAAGCCCGAAATTAATTAACTGTTTTAAATAGTTGGCTGGAGTTTCTTGAAACTTAGACAAACCCCAATGTCAACAAATGCGCCCATCGACTACCGGTCAAAAGAAATAATATAATCCCAACGCTAATTCCATAGTACGAAAGGTGATAGAGCAAGGTGAATTTCACACTCATCCTCTTATAGCGCATTGTGAACAGTGGGACCAAGAAGAAGGGGAGGATTAGCAACGTAGCGTGATATGTCGTAAAGTGCATGTCATAAGGCGTGTATTCTGTTTTTCCTAAAGAAATCACACGAATTGGGTTGTGAAAAATCCAGCTCGACTCAACGTAAATATTACGAGCACTTGAGTAAAGCGGGTAGGTCATGTGACTTAACCAATAATAATTGTCGTTCTTCGTCTTGATCAATCCTATGAGTTGACCAGAGGGACCGGCCGCTGCAGTCCGATTGTATTCAACTACGACATCCTCTTTGAAATGGTGAGGAAGAAAGTAATCCAAGACCATAAGAAAGGCTATTAGGGTTCCTAAAACCGCTGAAATTTGAATCGTTTTCCATCTACGACCTTGAGTTAGATAACGGAAGTATTGTTCATTTTCGGCGCGCTCTCTTTTTGCCTGTTCTGTGAATCGTTTCTTTCCTTCTTTAACTCGATCTTCATGCTCCTCTTTAGTTGTTTTAGTAGACTTGCTTCTGCCACCAGAACTACGTTGATTAGGCAAAGAACGTTTGTTCATTAAAATTTCATACGCCTCTGTCAATTCAATAAATATGCCCTCAGCTTTAGGAGACTGATTTTTATCGGGATGATACTTCATAGCGAGTACCCTGAACCTCTTGCGAATTGCAGTTTCAGAAGCACCATTAGGCAATCCTAAGATTTTATAGTACTTGCTTTTCGGCATTGTGAATTTTCTTTAATGTTTCCAAACGATTGATTTTGCCACTCGC
Source organism: Crocinitomicaceae bacterium (assembly GCA_033791225.1). Taxonomy (GTDB): domain Bacteria; phylum Bacteroidota; class Bacteroidia; order Flavobacteriales_D; family Crocinitomicaceae; genus UBA4466. The sequence goes on along the minus strand of JASJHD010000012.1, from coordinate 225,947 downwards.
AGTATACTCAAATTTCTCAAAATAGTGTATCTCTTTGGGGAGAAAGTATTTGTCCAGACAGCTTCTGATTTGCTCGATTTCAATAACTTCTTTACTCAGCGATTCAACGCATAAGACCTGCTTTTGACCTAGGTCGTTGTCCTCTATTCCAATTGAAAAGAACGGGGAGGGGATATAGGATGAAATTTTACTTTCAATTTGTTCTGGATGAATCTTAATTCCACCACTATTGATGACAAAATCGACCCGTCCTAGCCAATTAAACGAGTGATTGTTCAATAATTCAACGGCGTCATTTGTTTGAATATCAGTAATTCCAAGGTGTGGTGCAGAAATGTTCAGTGCCCCATTCTTCATGTTAAATTCAACTCTAGGTAACGCTTTGTAAGTTCTATCTCGATCTCCAACTTTCCGCATTGCTACATGGGAAATGGTTTCTGTCATACCATAAGTTTGGTAGATCGTAGTTGACTTGTTGGAGAGTTCGTCCCAAAGATTATTTGAAATTGTTCCACCACCAACAATCAACTTTTGAATTCTGTTAAGAGCTTGTAATGAACCTTGTGCTTGCAATGGAACCATTGCAGCAAAATCAATGTGTTCGTCAATTGAGTTCAATGGATCGCTATTAACATCTGTTACAATTAAATTCATTTCTAGTACAATAGAACGAACGATCATCATCTTCCCAGCTATGGTAGTAGGAGAGAGGCAAAGCAGTGCAGTATCGCCTTTGTTCAAATCTAGAAATTCTCCAGTCATTTGCGCAGAAGCCCTTGCATGTTGCTTTGAAATCAATATACTTTTAGGTATTCCTGTTGAACCAGAAGTAGGTGTGCTAAAGTCAAGACTTGCATCATTCCAAATTTCTATGAATTGCTCCACAGAATCAATTAGTTGCGCGTTATTAGTACTATAGCTGACTTGCATTCGTTCTTGGAATGGAAATTGCTTTAAAGGTAACAACTTTGATGCAGAAGAATATCCAATTCAAAGTTAGATTGACAACATAGAATTGTGTATATTAAAATCTCAAACTAGTGTTATGAAAAATAGAATCGGAATGATCATGGTAGTGCTACTCTCCTTAGTACTTGCCTCATTTACACCTTCTGAGCCCAATGAAGGAATAGGAATTACCTTTAAGCATATGACCATGGAAGAAGCCAGAGAATTGGCTCAGTCTACTGGTAAATTGGTTTTTATTGATTGCTATACCGACTGGTGTGGGCCATGTAAGCGTATGGCAGCTGGTGCATTCAAAGATCCAGAAGTAGCTGCATTGTACAATAAGAACTTCATCAATGTGAAAATTGAAATGGAGAAAAACCCAGATGGCGTAGGACTTGCAAGAAAATATAAGGTGAATGCTTACCCAACATTGGTATTTATCAACGGACAAGGCGATTTGATTGGTAAGAGAGTCGGTATGCAATCAAAAGATGCACTTATTATATTCGCCAACAATGTACTTGAGAAGCAAGTGAATTTCGTTCGCTAGAAGAATAAATCAATCATGAACATAATTTTGAAGAGCTTATTAGTTGTTTTCTTACTCTTCGTTTTCTCGAGTTTAAGGGCTCAAGACACGCTTTGCGATGAGATTTACTCATTTGTTGATCAAGAGGCTGAAATTGGATTTATCAATGACTCAATTTCAGCGAATCAATACTTTATTCAAGAGATTTTGCCTATCGTATTAAGTGAAAGGGAGGAGTTCCCTATAGAGTGGTTTAAAATGGTTCTTCTTATTTCTGATCAAGGGCAAGTTGATCGAATTATACTGTTGAGAGGAGGATATTCTGAATTAGTTAGATCCAAATTATTAGCAAATCTCAAAGAAATGACCAAGTGGGAACCAGCATTGATAGCAGGGGAGCCAGTTTGTTCTGAGTTTTACTTTTCAGTGAACTGCTACGTTTCGGAATAGTTTCCTTTTGATTAATTCGTCATCCTTTATCAATCAATGTCCTTTTTGTGCGCTAGTGACGATAACCGGAATGAACTCCCGATGTAAGGATCAAAAAAAACTTGGTATTTCTAGCAAGAAAAGAGAAAGAACATCTTTCGAGGAACAAACGTTAGTGCCGTTCCTAATCTCCTGAACAAGCCGATGCGACAGCATCAAGATAACTTAACTGTTAGCCATAAAAAAAGCTTGATAGAAATACCAAGCTTTTTTTTGTAGCGAGAAGGAGATTTGAACTCCTGACCTCCGGGTTATGAATCCGGCGCTCTAACCAACTGAGCTACCTCGCCATTCTTCTGATTTGCGCTCTAACCATTCCGATAACTATCGGAAGAGCTACCTCGCCATAGAACCACAATAGTACAATTGCGGGTGCAAATATAGCAGTAATTTTATTTCAAACAAGCAATTTCTCGGCTTGTATTAGTCCAATTCTGATAATTGTTCTTCAATGAAGTCTGCTAAATTCTGTATGTGATTGGTTGTGAAATCAAAACGAACTCCAGCAGTTTCATAAATTTCAGGAATACTTCGTGTATATGCCAATTTTAGGGCTTCCTTGTAGTTCGAGATAGCCAAAGACTTATTTTCAAGACTATTCTTCCAGATCCCCAATGCTCCGAGTTGCGCTATTCCATATTCAATGTAGTAAAAAGGCACTTCAAAGATGTGCAATTGACGTTGCCATGAAGTTTCTAATACGTTTTCATATCCTGTCCAATCTGTTAGGCCAGTTCCATACTCCTCACATAGAGCAATCCACTTCGAAGTACGTTCATCTGTAGAATGCGTATGGTTTTCGTAGAGCCAATGTTGGAACTCATCTACTTGGGCAATCCAAGGAAGTATTTTTAATACAGTTTCTAATTGCTCTTTCTTTGCTCTCTTTAAATCATCAGGATTAGAGTAGAATTCTTGCCATTGCTCCATTGAAAGTAATTCCATGGACATAGACGCAAGTTCAGCAACCTCAGACGGAAGATTTTTAAATCCAGTTAATTCCAAATCACGACTTAAAAACGAATGAACGGCATGTCCTCCTTCGTGAACCATTGTGACTAAGTCGCCCTGAGAACCTACAGCATTCATAAAAATAAATGGAACTCCAATTTCATAAAGAGGGTAGTTGTAACCTCCTGGTGACTTACCATCTTTTGATTCCAAATCAAGATGTTTCATTTCACCCATAGTTGTCAGGCAATCGCCAAAATAGGTGTCAATTTCATTGAACATATTCACTGTACCAGACAACAACTCTTCTCCAGTCACAAATGGCTTCAGTGGTGCCTTTCCTTCTGGGTCCACGCTTAAATCCCATGGTTTGAAAGCATCTTTCCCAAAAAGCTCTAATTTTTTTTGTTGGATATTCTTAACAATGGGAACAAGAACTTTCTTTACAGACTCATGGAACTCACGACAATTCTCAACGGAATAGTCAAACCTTCCCATTGATTCCATTTTGTAATCTCTGAAATTTTCAAAACCAGCATTTACTGCTATTTGATGTCGTTTTTGCAAAAGTGAATCGAACAAATCATTGAATGCTCCAACATCTTCTTTTCTTCGCTCACTGATTTTATCAAATATGATCTTACGAAGATCTTCATTTGGTTCTTTTAGAAGTACAGAAGCTTTTTGCATCGTGATCTTTTCACCTTCGTGCTCTATACTTTGTGCAGCCGCAAGAGCTCCGAACTTCTGGCTTTCCTCTGCTACCTCAGAGATTATGCTAACATTCTCTTCTCTGTACAATTCCAAGGCCTTGCGAAGACTTCGGAATAAAATGAAATGCGCAGGATCAGATTCCAATTCGTCTACAAAAGGACTATCATTAAGCTTTTTGTTCAATTGATCCTCGAAAGGAGCCATTTTAGGCTGAATTTCAGAAACGAAAAAAGAATAAGATTTACTCAATTCTTCATCCGTAGTATCAATTGTCATTTTAATATATCTCCAAGCTGCATCTTCTTCGAGTATTGCCTCGAGTTCACTTTGATCTTTAAGCCATCTCTTAAACAACTCTAATGTTGAAATGTCACGGTTCAACAAATCAGTGAAGTAAGGCTCTACTGAATTCCAATCATTGATGGCAAGTTCTGCCTTTACAAATTGACGAGATGGTTTTGAAATATTCATAGCTATAAAAAAAGTCGGTTGCCCGACTTTCAATTATTTTTTAGTTGTAGTACTTTTCTTTTTCGTTCCACCGGAGGCCTTTGCAGCTGGCTTCTTTTTCGCCTCTGCTGTTTTGGCGGCTGGTTTCTTTTTGGCTGGAGCTTTCTTTGCCGGTGTCTTCTTTACTGGTTTTTTCTCAGCTTCTTCGGCTTTCGGCTCTTCTATAACCTCTACTTTTTCTTCTTCGATTTCTAAAACTCCTGCCTTCTGTAGTATGTTGTACCACTGGAAGAGTTTCTTAATGTCTGAAGGATAAACACGCTCTTCATCATAATCAGGTAAAATATCTGAAAGAAATTCTTGAAGGGTGCTGATGTCTTCCTTATGAGAAGGGGCTTCTTTACCATCTACCTTCTTGTAGATGTCAGTATAAATCTCTTTCAATGGCTTATCGTCATCGATAGTGTAAATACTAATATCTTCAAGTGCAGAAATTCGATCCGAAGAATACGCTGGAAAGCGTTTTTTTTCTGTTAAAGATTCTACAATAATACTGTTCTTTCCCTGTGCGATAACCTTATACAATCCTGGTCTTCCCGAGATCGATATTATTCCTGATAAATCCATTTACTAAATTTTGTGCATCAAAAATAGAAATTCTTCCCGTGTATTCTCACAATCGGATGACTTTTGAATAATAAAGTCCATTTTCGGTGTAAACATGAAGTAAATAAGAGCCACTTGGAACATCATCCAAAGAATATGAATTTGATCCTTCAGATTCTAGTGTTACGCTTGACCCATCCATGCTTACCAATTGAACATCAGTAATTTGAAATTCAGAAGTAATGGTGATTGAAGAGTTGGTAGGGTTTGGATACGTAGCAATTAAATTTTGAGAACCTTCCTCAATACTTAATGTGATTGTCATTGGTGCAGAAGTTGCTGTACAGCCTTCAGCATTTGCAACTTCTACGATATATGTGCCATAAGGAGGTACAATAATGTTTAGGTCTTGATTTATTTCACCGTTCAGTAATGTGTCATTATAGAACCATTGGTAACTGTTCGCTGTGGAAGATGTAAGGGTACCATTCCAATCGTCTGTTATTGTTGGAACTGAAGGTAAGTTTGTAGATAGGAGTAAATCCAGAGCGTGAATTTTACCATAGCCATAGAGATTATTTGGAACCGCTCCCGTAGCTGCGTCGGTATAAGCTGAGCTGATCATGTCGTCGATAAAATCTTGATATGTTGCTTGGCCACAACGTTCTAGGTACAGGGCTGCAATTCCAGCAACTACTGGGGACGACATCGACGTTCCTCCATTCCTGACATGTTCTCCTCCTTCATCAAGCGAACCATTATTTGCTGGATTAGAACTTAACCAAAGTGGTGCTGCTCCCATTGAGATATCACCGGCAGCCGTTATATCTGGCTTTGTCAGTCCAACTCTATTGGGACCATGACTTGAATTCAATGCTAAATAACCGGGTGTGGTCATTTCAGATGGATAATACTGATTCATATTAAAATCAATATGTCCGAGTCGATTTCGCATGTTCCCAACAGAAATTACTTTTGGTGAACAGTTCCAAGAGGAAACAATACATTGATTGGTATCTGGCATTAAATAATATACGATTTCAGGATATTGAGCAGGTGTCATTACTTGAAATACAATTTCATTCCAGCCTATGAATTTACCACTCCATAAATCAAAATCACCTGATCCGGTAGTGTTAAACCTATAAAGGTATGGGTATGGTGTGCCTAATGAGTCGCAATTGGTCATAATAACCTGCATATGGTACGCACCATATACTATTTCAGTAGCTGTTTCGATGGTACACATGATGTCTTGATTTTGATTTCTGATTGTATCATAAATAGTTGTACCTATTGATCCATTTGCAGTTCTATAGATTGTTTCACCAGCTTGTGTCCAATCAGGGTTTGGTCGGTCTACAGCAAATGAATAATTCCAAGTGTCATTGCCAATGTCTGTCCAAAGGTCAAATAATATTGCACTGGATCCTAATACGCCACTAGGGTTTGTTCGAAGCCAAGTGAAATTAGTGTCTGCATCTGGAGCATCATAAATATGATAACCTGTTTGATTCCCAGAGTTTCCTGCAGCACAAATAACTATCCTTCCAGGTTGTGAATCCAGCATGGCTTCAATCGCTACCGAAGCAGGATCATTTCCATCATGGCTTCCAAGATAAGTCCCAAGGCTTAAATTAACAACAGCTGGCATACCAAGTGAATCAGCAGTTTTAAAAATAAAGTCACAGGCATCGGCAACTGTCATTGTCCAATTAGGACGTGAGAAATCACTTTCAACCATAATTATTTTTGAATCAGGAGCCATTCCCATATTCCTACCATTCGCTAATCCATTTCCAGAACCTTGTCCAGCAACTGTGGATCCATGACCTGAATTGTCCATACTTGTACAAGTCTGATTATTTATGGCAGAACTGTCCCAAACAAATCCGTAATTGTACGGCGGTGGAGAGCTTGCATTGTCAGGCATAGATTGGTCCCAATATCTTAAAACACGTGTGGTTCCATCGGCCTCTTTAAAGTCATCATGATTAAAATCTATTCCAGTATCAACATAGCCTATAATAACTCCAGCACCCGTATAACCTGATCCCAAACCACCATTGCCAGCATGCACATCGTCAACAAAGTGAAAAGCTCTAGCGGTATCAGCCATCAAAGCAGGAGGAGCCAATTCAAAATAGAAATCAGTCAATGACTTTTCATCCATTTTTTCTTTGATCCAACTAGGAGTGGCAGTAATAAATGCCCATTCACCAGCAACATACTTTACTGAAATGCCTTCATTTTCCAATAAATCTCTATTCTGAGTATTGTTTGGAACACAAAAGGTTGTAAGTCGGTCAGGACTTTCTCTTAATACATTGTCAAATCCTATTTTCTGAGCTCCAGCATACAGCGTAGCAAAGAGTACTGGAATGATAAGTAATGTGCGTAGTAGTTTATCCATTTGTCATTGTTTTATACCTATTAGACGTAAATATATACCGAATGGTGAACTTTTTCCAAGAAAAATGCGGATAAATCCTAATTTAGCGGCAATCATTAATTATATCTAAAAATAGACAGATGAATAAAATCGTTATCAAACTTTCCTTAGCGGTATTTGCATTAGGAATCTCTAGTCTTTCATACGGGCAAGAAGACGTAGATAAAAAAATCTTAAACTGGTACAACGGAGGTGGATCAGGAATGAACACTGAGGCAGCATATAAGAAATTAAAGAAGAGAGAATCGGAGACAGTTATTGTTGCGATTATTGATTCAGGTATGGACATCGAGCACGTTGACCTTCAAGGTAAAATTTGGACGAATACAGACGAAATTGCTGGAAACGGTGTTGATGACGATAACAATGGATACATTGATGATGTTCACGGATGGAATTTCTTAGGAAATGCTAACGGAGACAACGCAAATGACATTCGTTTAGAGATGACACGTATTTACGCTGAGTTAAAGCCTAAATATGATGGACAAGATGTTACTATCACTACAGATGAAGAAAGAGAAGAATATTTATTGTTCTTAGAAGTTCAGGAGAAAGTTGAAGAGGAATTGGCGAATGCACAAGGGACTTTAAGCTTTTACCAAAACATGTTGCCTAATATGGTAGACATGGCGGTTACAGAAGTTAAGAAGCAATTTGGTGAGGAAGTTACTGCTGAACAAGTTGAAAATTGGAAAGTAGTGGCTGGGTCTCCAGAAGAGCGCACTCAGAATTTGGCATTGTTGTCTTTGACAGGTGAGTTAGAAGGAATGATGACAAGAGTTGCTGAGCACTTCGAGACATCTATCAATGTTCACTACAATATTGATCATGACGGTAGAGCGGTTGTAGGAGATGATCCTAGTGATTTTTCTGATGTGAATTACGGAAACAATGATGTTGAAGGTCCTGATGCATTTCACGGAACTCACGTTGGTGGTATCGTAGGAGCAGTTAGAGGAAACGGAATTGGTGGTGACGGTGTTGCTAACGACGTATTGTTGATGTCTATTAGAGCTGTACCAAACGGTGATGAGTTCGATAAGGATATCGCTTTGGCAATTCGTTATGCAGTTGACAACGGTGCAAGTGTAATTAACATGTCATTTGGTAAAGCTTATTCACCAAACGCTGAAGAAGTTTTCGCTGCATTTCAATATGCTGATGAGCACGGAGTATTATTGGTACATGCTGCCGGTAATGATGCCAAGGACATTGACGAGGAGCCAAATTATCCAACGTCTATGTACGATTTCCAACAAAAGAAATTGGATCACTTCTTGACAATTGGAGCTAGCTCACGTTACTTGAAGGATCGTGAATTAGCGGCTTCATTCTCTAACTATGGTTCAGTGGGTGTTGATGTATTCGCTCCAGGACTTGAGATTTATAACTCAGTTCCACAAAGTGAGTACGCTGCAATTCAAGGAACTTCAATGGCAAGTCCAATGGTAGCAGGAGCAGCAGCAATGTTGAAGTCTTACTTCCCGAAGATGTCAATGAAAGAAATTAAAGATGTATTGTTAGCGTCAGCTACTTCATACCAAGGCGAGGCACACGTTAAGCCAGGTGGAAAGAGCCAAGATGAAGATGTAACTTCTGATATGGTAGACTTTAGCACATTGTCTGTAACAGGTGGAGTAATCAACTTGTTAGAAGCAGTTAATATGTGTTTAGAGCTTGAAGAGGCTAAGTAAACGCAGAATAATTTATTAGATTTAAGGTCACTTACATAATGTAGGTGACCTTTTTTTTGTACCATGAAATATTATACACTTACTTTTTTGATGCTTCTTTTTATTGGAAGTTTTTCGTTCGCACAAACGGATCTCGACGCACAAATCGATAACTGGCATCTCGCTGCTTCAAACGCGGACTACGATGGCTACTTCGGTCAAATGGATGAATCATTCGTATTCCTAGGAACAGCAGATGGTGAACGATGGCTAAAAGATGAATTCGCTGCCTTTAGTAAACCTTATTTTGACAAAGGAAAAGCATGGAGTTTTACTGCATCCAATCGCTTTTGGATGTTTTCACAGGATGGAAATGTAGCATGGTTTGATGAAGAGTTGGATACTTGGATGCGCGACTGCAGAGGAAGCGGAATCTTAGAGAAAATAGAAGGAGAATGGAGGCTTGTGTATTACAACTTAACTGTGCTCATTGAAAATGAAAAAATCAAGGAGTTTATTGAATTGAGAGATCAGGAGATTGTTGAAGAAGATTAGAAAATCAGAAAATCAGATTGTTAGATTGTCGGATGGTCTGACTATCTAAAATATCCTCACCCTACTTTCTCAATCTCATATCCCGCTTTCTTCACTGCTTCAATAACGACATCCTCATCTTCATCGTCAATAACGACTTCAAGAATCTTATCAGGATTATCCGTGTCTACTTTCCAGTAGTCAACATTGTCGAGATCATTTAAAAATGGACTAACTGATTGAATACAGCTGTTGCAGTTGATTGTTGTTTTAAATCGAAGTGTTTTTCCTTTGGTCTTCATAAACAAGATTTATTCTTATGATTGATTTTTTAAACGTAAACTATTTAATAGTACTGAGATAGAGCTAAGCGACATCGCACCACCTGCTATCATTGGATTTAGCAAGAAATTAAAAGCAGGGTAGAGTACTCCCGCAGCTACCGGTATGGCAATGATGTTATAGAAAAATGCCCAGAACAAATTTTGTCGTATCGTACGCATTGTGGCTTTGGATAACTTCATTGCTTCCACGATAGAATTCAGATCAGCATGCATGAGTGTAATGTCTGAGCTTTCCATGGCAATGTCGGTTCCTGATCCCATAGCGATACCCACATTCGCTTGAGCCAAAGCGCCAGAATCATTAATGCCATCTCCGGCCATTGCAACGATTTCCCCACTTTCTTGTAACTCGATCACGCGTGCAGCTTTCTCCTCAGGGAGTACATTTGCCTCAAAGTGTGTTATTCCTACTTGTTTAGCGATAGCTGCCGCTGCCAATTCGTGATCACCTGTAAGCATACGTACATCTACACCAAGTTTGATCAATTGACGAATCGCGCTTATTGAACTTGACTTCACCTTGTCTGCCACACCAATTAACCCGACCACTTCTGAAGTGTTGCCAATGTATATGAGCGTGTTCGCATCGGCTTTTAATTTATCTGCTTTGGATCGGATTTCATCCGAGAGAACAACATTGTTCAATTGCATCAAACTCTCGTTTCCAACATAATATGTTTGACTTTCATAGTTCGCACTGGCCCCTTTTCCTGTTATACTTGTAAAGTCTGTTATATCCGATGGTTCAATGTCCAAACTTTTTAGGTGACGCACAATTGCATCGGCTATTGGATGTTCAGAAGCTGACTCTATCGCCAATAAGATTTGCTTGACTTGTTCTTCGTTTTGAGATATTGACATCGAAGTTACCTCTGGTTTACCCTCAGTGATGGTTCCAGTTTTATCCAGGATTAATACATCTATCTTATACGCTGTTTCCAAAGCCTGTGCATCTTTAATTAATATTCCACGTTGTGCACCTTTTCCAATTCCTACCATTAACGCAGTTGGGGTTGCTAATCCCAAAGCACATGGACAAGCAATTATCAATACGGTAATAAATGTTACTAAAGCATAGGAAAAGCTTGGAGCTGGACCATATACATACCAAATCACGAAGGTAAGTACTGCCAAAACCAAGACAATAGGAACGAAGATGCCAGCAATTTTATCCGCTAACTTTTGGACTTTCGGTTTGCTCATCTGTGCTTTCTCGACCATGGCAATAATCTGAGACAGCACAGTTTTTGAGCCAATTTCCTGTGCGATGATTCTGAGGACACCTTTCTGATTAATAGTCCCTGCAAATACTTTTTCACCTTTTGTTTTATGAACTGGAATTGGTTCTCCCGTTATCATGCTTTCATCAATGAACGAGTCTCCTTTCTTCACTTTTCCATCGACAGGAACTTTATGCCCAGGCTTTAAAACAATCAATTCTCCTTTTTGTATTTCATTAAAAGAAATTGATACTTCTTCTCCGTTTCGAATAGCAGTTACAGTTTTAGGTTTCAATCCCATTAACTGTCGAATTGCAGACGACGTTTTCCCCTTTGCGCGTTCTTCAAGAAATCTACCGAGTAAAATCAAAGTGATAATCACCACAGCAGATTCGTAGTACACATGCGGCTTTAATCCATGTGAGATGAAATATTCTGGGTAAATAGTATTGAATACGCTAAACGCAAATGCAACACCAGTACTCAGAGCTACGAGCGTGTCCATATTACTGGAGAAACGTTTCAATAGATTCCACGCATTGATGTAGAATTCAGAACCACTCCAGAAAATAACAGGAAGGGTCAACCCGAGTAAAATCCAGTTTTCGTAAGGAACCTTCCCCATGAGAAACATGGATAGAATGAATATCGGTATTGAGAAAATGCTTGCTACAATAAGCTTTTTTCCCAAGAGCTTAAGTCGGACCGTTTCCTGATCTTCAAATGCAGATGCAGCTTTCTCCTCGTTCTCTTCAATAATAATGGAGTAACCAATTTCCTTTGCTTTTTTCCCTATCTCATCAATTGAGACAAGTTCAGTATTAAAGACAATGGCCACAGATTGATTAGGGTAGTTGACGCTCACTTGGACAACACCATCCAATGGACTCAAGTAGCTTTCAATACTCGATGCACATGATGCGCACGTCATGCCAGATACTTTGTAGATTTGAGTTACATCCATAATCGCTTACTTAGATAAAGATAGGCGTTTAGTATCGAATAAAAGGTCGATGCTGTATGAGAAATATCATGATTTAATGCTCAATGAGAACATTAGCTATAGGATATCCCTTTACTGATTTCCCTTCGCGTAATCGGCTAAGAATTGCTCCAAACCTGAATCTGTCAAAGGGTGATTTAATAATGCCTTAATTGCTTTCAATGGAACAGTTGCGACGTCAGACCCAATTTCTGCACACTGAATGATGTGCATTGGATGACGTACGGAAGCTGCCAAAATTTGCGTTTCGAAAGCATAATTGTCAAAAATCAATCTGATTTGAGCAATGAGATCCAATCCGTTTGTTGAGATATCATCTAATCTCCCTAAAAATGGAGAGATGTATGTAGCTCCAGCTTTTGCTGCCAATAATGCTTGACCTGCAGAAAAAACCAATGTACAGTTTGTTTTAATTCCTTTTGATGAGAAATATTTAATGGCTTTGATTCCATCGGAAATCATAGGAACCTTAACAACAATGTTTTTGTGCAATGTGGCCAAATATTTTCCCTCTTTTACAATACCTTCATAGTCAGTTGATATCACTTCAGCGCTAATCGGTCCATCCACAATATTGCAAATATCAACGTAATGCTGAAGTATATTTTGTTCTCCTGTAATGCCCTCCTTTGCCATTAAAGAAGGATTTGTAGTCACCCCGTCAAGGATTCCCATATCATTGGCTTCACGAATTTCGGCAAGGTTCGCAGTATCGATAAAGAATTTCATAGTCTTACATTTTGTAGTTCAAATGTAGTGAAGAATAGTATTGATCACGGGTTTGGCAGAGTGGACTTATCCATGATTTCTTAACAATTCACCAATTTCCTTCAACTCTTCTAACTCGTGTGTTCAGCTTAGAGCATTCGGACCAGTCGCCATACTGTTCATAGTACTAATTAAATTAATAAATATGAATGACGCAGATCATTTTATTAGGAACGGATTCAGTGTAATTTAATAGAAAATTAAATAATACAGTTATGATACATTATCCTTTGTACTTGGTACCTTTCGATTTCAGTGAAATCTCGAATAACGCGCTTAAACTGTCTCTAGAATTAGCGCATGTGAATAACGGTTCTGTTTTTTTAATGAATGTTGTTAAAGTTAAACCAGACCGGTCAAAAGCTCAAATGCAATTGAAGAAGGTTATTGATGATCTTTCTCCGGCGGATCAAAAACTAATAACGAAGCGTGTTCTCATAGGGAATATTTATGAAGAAATTGGTAAGGCAAGTGAGATTCTACGTCCATCTTTGGTGGTAATGGGAACACATGGAGCAAGTGGGATTCAGAAGATTTTCGGGAGTCATGTCGAGAAAATCATCAGCAATTCAGCAACGCCATTATTAATAACGCGAGGAGACAAGCACATGGATAAAGTAAAAACGATTGTTATGCCGTTTAGTTTCCAAAAAGAGAGTATCCAGATTACTTCATTCGCGGCGAACATGGCTAAAAAGTTCGGAGCGTGTATTCACTTAGTAGGAAACCATGACAACAACGAGCTTCACGAAGATGGCATTGCGACAAATCAACTAGTTGTTGAACGGTTTATGAACGAGAATAATATCGACTTTAAAATGGTAGATCTTCCTCAAGAAAAGGACTTTTATAGCGAGTTGTTAGATTACGCAGGAAGCGTACATGCCGAAGTAATAGCAGCTACCTATTCGAATGGGACAAAGTTGGTTACTAATCCGCATATGCAGCGTATCATTGAGAATATTTACAGAATTCCTGTTCTCACTGTTAATGCGGAAGAATTGGTTTAAAAGAACGTAGGTTACTTTTTGATGATCATTTTTGCTCGTTAGTTTTGTTTTCTTCTGAATCAATAATGACTTGGATGGAGCCACTTGGAATAACGACGAGTGAATTCGTTTCACAGTTCCATATGTTCGTGTACTTTTTTGAGGTTACCATGTGACTTTTCCAGCCAGCGTGCTTTGCATAAAGCATTAGTGTACATATGTCTGTTGCCGTTATAAAATGTCCTGTTTCATTTGTGTGAGAATGAACTGAAGACACAACATCTTCAGCGCCAAATTCTAAAAAGAGAATATTCTGGTGCAAAGCCTTCTTTGATTTCACCCTGTTCTTCTTATCAAAGGTAATCAGATAGTCGTTTCCAAAGATAATGTGGCCAGCTTCATTTGGAGCGGTAAGAACATATACCTTCTTTTCCTTTCCATTGATAATTGGAATGGGATTCATCCCTGTGTTTTCATAGTATTTGAACAATTCATCTGTTTCGAGAAGGTCAATGGTTATTTTCCGAATCTCATAGAGATCTGTCTCGTTTTGGGTCATGGATCGAACATCTAAATCTACATCCGCTTCGTCTAGATTGAAATCGGCTCCAAAGCTGATAGTTCCTATGATTTTCGGGGTATTATCTCTTGAGTAAAACACACATTTTGAAAGATCGTCATTCACTACATAGGAGAAATATCCACCTATTTTATTTCGATCTTTGAAATGTTCAAGAAAGACATCTGTCCCGAACCATGAGCTCATTTCAAGACGATATAAGGCTTTACCTTCTTCTACAATTGGTTGGGCGGCCTCGGTTGGATTTTGTCCAAATGTTAGAGGGGATAGTATAATAAACACACTGAAGAGTAGCTTTCTCATAGGATTAAAAACTTGAATATAACAAAGCGATGAATACGCATAAACCTATAATTCGCAGTGTCATTGAATACAAATATAGGCGGGTAAACTGTTTTGGATAATTGTGTTCATCAAATTTTTTGAAAGCTGAATACGAAAAGAATCCTAAAACAGTAAAGATGAGAGCAAAATAGACGCTGTTAATTATTCCCATACTAGCGATCTTAAAATGTACTGCAGCGAAAAAACCTCCAAGAAGTACAATAATTGTAACGTATGACCAAATGCGTTGTGAAGAAAAGAGGTCGATAAGTTTCGCTTTCTCTTCAATAGATAATTGCTTCAGAGCGCGCTCATTCAATAATCTAGCTATCAGCACGAATACAAGTAGTACGATTATCGAAACAGGAAATGAATCCATTAACTTAAGTTTATTAAAAGTACAGAATTATTATTCAAAAAAGAGGGAAGAGTTTGCGTTAGCAAATGAAGACGCAGTGACTTCTGTGTTAGCAGAATAAAACGAGGTAGCTACTCATATCACACTACTAAAGAAAATCTAGGGTAAAAAAAGAGGGAAGAGTTTGTGTTCGCAAATGAAGACGCAGTGACTTCTGTGTAAACAGAATAAAACGAGGTAGCAACTCATATCACACTGTTAAAGAAAATATGGGGTAAAAAAAGAGGGGTAAGCTACTCATATCGCACTGCTACAACCTCAGACCCTTGCTACGTTCCCGTCCTGGGGGATTATGAGGGAGCTAGTCGTACAAGACTTACCCCAGCCGCAAAAATACTATGATTATTTGTTCTGACAATGGTTCAACGACATTATTATTCAGGATTTATTTTCGATCGTATTTGTATAGCACAAAAAAATCCGTGTACTAAAAAGAACACGGATCATAAATGGTATAATTGAGCACTTTATAGGTGCATAAAATCTTTCTTTGCCAGAAGTTCATCTTCTGATTCACGGACGTCTTCGTCGTCGATACAACAATCAACTGGACAAACAGCTGCACATTGCGGTTCATCATGGAAACCAACGCATTCAGTACACTTATCAGGTGCGATGTAGTACACATCCATATCCACAGGTTCCTTTGCATCGTCAGCAATCAGATCATCGCCGTTCAAAGTAGTGATCATTCCTGTTAAAGATGTACCATCAGAATAACGCCATTCAGCGCCACCCTCATAGATTGCGTTGTTTGGACATTCAGGCTCACAGGCCCCGCAATTGATACATTCGTCTGTAATAATTATCGCCATGACGTAAATTTTCGTGTGCAAATATAAGGAGCTTCGACCACTTTTTACTGAAGCAACCTAAGTTTTTTGATTTAAGGGCTGATGGATTCCGGCTCTAGAATTCGATCTTAATACTAATCACGATCATCCATCTGACTTTAACAGTCTAATATCTGACAATCTAATTATCCACTTATCTTTTCAATCCATTATCTTTGCGCCGTGAATCAGGAATATACAATCAAAGGATTTGTTCAACTAGGCAAATTAATGCTTGCGCTAGGAAAGGACGAAGAGTGGAAGGACTTTTCAATTGGGGTAACTCAAGATGAGTATCTACAATTGAACACCATAATCAATCGGCAAGTGAGCCACAATGGCTGGTTTACCAAAGAGAATGTACGCAAGAGTCTAAAGGCCTTGGGAGAGTGGTTGACAGAAGATTCACTCACAGAATGGTCTAAACAATATGCTTTTACTTCTACACCTAAGAAGGTGGGATTGATCATGGCAGGCAATATACCGTTGGTTGGATTTCATGATTTTCTGTGTGTTATCATAAGTGGAAATACAGCCGTTTGTAAATTGAGCTCAGATGATAAAACGCTATTGCCAGCTTTGGCTGCGCACTTGGTTGAGTTTGCACCAGAATTAAAAGAACGCATTGTTTTCAGTGCTGGAAAAATAGGAGAGTTGGACGCTGTTATCGCTACAGGAAGTGATAATTCACTCAAGTACTTCGAAGAATATTTCGGGAAATATCCGCACATTTTTAGAAAAAATCGTTCATCTGTGGCTATCTTAACTGGTAATGAACCGAAAGAGGAATTAGAGCAGTTGGGAGAGGATATCTTTGCTTATTTTGGACTAGGATGTAGAAATGTATCTCACTTATTGCTGCCTGAAGGCTTTGAAATGCCACGTTTCTTTGAGGGAGTGTACAGCCATCATGAGGTGATTCACAACAATAAATATGGAAACAATTACGACTACAACAAGACGGTATATCTAATGAATCAACTTCCCTTGCTAGACAACAACTTCATGTTACTTCGTGAATCGGAGGAGTTGTTTTCACCTCTAGCAATGGTACATTATCAGTATTATTCAACACAAGAAGAGATTGATCAATTCTTGGAACAAAACAAGGACAATCTACAGGCAATCGTAGGTCAAAACTATATTCCTTTCGGTCAAGCACAATGTCCAAACTTGGATGATTACGCAGATGGAGTGAACGTGATGGCTTGGTTGACTGAGATTTCTTGAATTTCCTATTCCTATCCTCATTAAATAGCATTCCCATAATAAGGCCAACTTATGGTTTCCATTTCTCCCAAGTAACTACATTACGAAATCCAGTCCAGACATTCTCTTTTAAACAGCGAATAGTGTCATTTTCCAATACTTGTTCTAAACTGTCACGCCAACCACCACCATAGGTAATATTGTCCTCATCTGCCCATTCAGCGACATTCCCTCGCGTATTGTACACTAATTTAAATCGATAGTGTTTATCCGGAAGGCCAAAATTAACATGTACCATGGGCTTTTCTTTCACTTTGGTAACGCTATCCTTGTAACATGGCTCTATGTCCGTTTGATATCCTCTTGAGTATTCATCCCATTCTTCCGCCTTTTTTCTTTTTTTTGTTCTGTACACTGACTCAGTACTATCAACATATGCCAGAATTAATTGGCGCTCATCAAATGTCGGTAGTCGATAAACGGGATACGGCATCGTGAGGTCAGGTTTGAAATCAATATAAATTATTTCACCTATTGTATCATTCGGTGCGGGATACTTCCCAGTAAAATAATTTTCAATGGAGAAATGATGGTCTACGGTTTGTTCTGTATCATAATCAAGAATTCCATCTCTAATAAGGATGTAATGAAACACCATGTCAGATCTCCATTTTGAAAAATTTAAAGCTTGCTCTTTTGTAATTCCAACGACTGGATAATTCATATAGGCTGGGTGTCGAAGGTAATAATCAGTATACTGTGTAAGGCATTCAATTTCACTCCACAACTCTACGTTCGGTAGGCAATCTAAGTATATCTGAGAAGAATCGCCATATATTCTTCCTGTCCAGTAGAGGTATTCTAACCAGTTAAAATTTGAGGTTTCACTTTGATCGCATAACAAGGTCTCATTGATAGCAAACGTCCCAGGTGTATTGTTTACGTGTGGATTGATTTGTTTTTTCTGGAAGACAGAGCAGCTCATTAAACTTAGAAGCCCGATGCCAAGGATAAAACGAATTGTAGGTGTTTTCATGCAATTAATAATACATAATATTACAATTGTAACAGCTAATAGTTGAGATTAACCAGAAATGGCCAAATGATAATAAGAACTAACAGAGTTCAAATGCTCTAACGAATAGAAACCTTCTTCATTTGCACACTTGTCGCTGAGGAAACTTCCACGTAATATATTCCAGAAGTATACTTCTCCAAGTCAACGCTTATTTCTGATTCTTCTGTTGAAAGAACTTTAAGTATACGGCCACTTTGATCCAAAATACGGACTAATTTTGTGGCTGTCTCATTTCCAATGAATTCAATTTTAAAAGTTCCGTTGTTCGGGTTAGGGAAGAGAGTGAATAAATAGTCCACTGTTGTAAGGTCAGTCAATCCGGCTTCACCAGCTCCAATTAAGAAGTTTGTCTTATTCACAACGTTCGTGTCAACATGCACAAGATGCTCAGTTGAATTAGGTAAGATTACATAATATCCTGTTTGAGGTTGTGTTTTTACAACGTAATCTCCTTCATCCAAATCCATAAAGAAGAAATAACCTGAGTGATCACTGGTAGTGGTAGCTAAAAGGTTTTGTTGATCGTCGAATAAATCAATGTTCCATCCATGAACTGCTTGATCGCCCCCATCTTCCAAAAGGTTCTGATTAGTGTCTTCTTTTGTGAATCCAGCAATAGCACCACGACGCGTACAAGTGTTGTCTGAAAGTAATCCATTGCTGTAAATTTTACCATCAAGATTAACGCCCATAACCACTAACTTGTTTCTATGGTGTAATTTCAATTTGTATGTTCCTTCCAGTAGTTGGAATGTAGTATCAAGTAAGTCTGGGCTACCTGTGAAGTTATTCGTTGAATAAACATACGGTTGTGCCATTAATAATGAAGAATTTCCAAATTCATCTTCCAAATATAATTCTGCCCAATTGTCCGCATTTAATGCCAATTCAAAAGTTACATCAGCCATTCCTGTCGGCGATGTCGTACAGATGCAAAACTCTCTTTGGAAAATATATGCAGGTGTAGTTACTCCCCAATTATCTGTTAAAGCTTGAGTGGTTGGAAACGCGTTGATGTACATAGAATGCGTTCCTGCTAAATTCCAAGATCCTGATGTAGGAACCACAATCGCGGGTCCACCAATATTAGACGTCCAGCCAACAGGATCAGCAGGTGCTTGGATTAATCTCCACATCGGATCAAAGTCAAGGCTACCTAATATGGAAGCAGAAACAGGGTTATAACCCGTGCTTACAATAATTTCACTTGCTGGACCTTCACAGTTTTGTGAAAATGAAGGAAATAATAGTGTTAAACTGAATAGAGTGGTAGCAATTAGTTTCATGTTAGCGTAGTTAATAGGTTGTTAATCAGCAAATATACTTTCTATTTTTGAAGTAATGTTCCTGAACAATTATTTAGACGGAATAGATGAATATTTCGTTGCTTCTGATGAACCTTAAGTTATTTCAATCTTTCACTTTCCAGCTTTCCACTATCACTACTTCAATTGCTCTAAATTCTCGTATGTTTTAATCCAAAGTAAAAACTATTGGGAACCTTGCACGCGTTCTCACAGCAGCGCCATTAGTATTTGCTGGCATCCAATTGGGCATTAATTGAATCAATCGAATTGCTTCGTTATCTAGGGCAGTAGAAATTCCTCGCTCCACAACGATATTTGTAATTGATCCATCTCCCTCGACAATAAAAGCCGTATAAACGCTACCTTGTTCTTCATTCTCAATAGCGCTTTGAGGGTAAATTGTATTACTTGAAATCCACTCTCTCAAAGCTGATTGTCCACCTGTAAATGATGCTCCTACATCTGGGAACTCTACAATACCACCTTGATTATTAGTGAATCGTACGAGACCACTATATGAATTGCTATTTGTGCCAATGGTCGTTTTTAAAGTGTATGTGTATTGACCATCTAGGACGTAAGTTTCGTCGTCCAACATTCCGTACCAACTGTTCAGAGGACTATCCGTTCCAAAAATAAGTTTGCCTGAATTGTCGTACACGGTGAAGTAGTAGCTATCATAGGTTGTTCCATTCCATGGTGAAAACCGATCATTTGGTGCAATAGCTCCTCGAATAACATTGGACATTACTTCGGGTGAGTCGGGTGAAACGGCAACAACGGTCTGGTTTGAATTAGTTACAGGGCATTGACTCAAGAAACCAATCAATCGTTGAATGAAAGCAAACTCTGCGGCTTGTTTACGTTGTAAAGCTATTACATTGCTTTGTGCGGTTCTAATTTCCTCGTCCAACCGTAGATTCCTTGCTTCCATTTCTCGTTTTGCTTTCAAGGCATCTTCGATACGCTTTTGCTCAGCTTTCATCTTTTTAACTATAGGATCATTGATCGGAGAAAGTGCCCGTAATTTTTGGTATAATGTTGCTCTGTCTACTTCTTCCCATGTCAAATTAACAAGTGAAGTTGAGTAGGGGTTGTATTTCCGTTCTCCATAGAAGAGTTGGTCGTCTTTCTTACCAATTACTAAGCTGTAAGTAGAAGCACAAGACGCATTTTTATTAGGGAATTTAGCGGATCCTGCTCCATCAATCATGTTCAGTGGAACAATAGTGCTTAATGGATTAATACATTGATAGACCTCACTATTTTGAATTGGTTCATTCACTTTTACGATAACTTCAACCGGCGTTCCATTGTTGAGTAGTTTCATGTATTTGTCTAAGTTGACCCAGCCAAACTTGAACCACTGTGTTCCATACGAGGGGCCAGTGGCAACACTTGGAGAAGGAATTGATCGTACAATTCTTTGTTGCGATGCAGTAAAAGCAGTTGTAGATCCTGAAGCGGCATAACTTGACTGGTAACGCTCTTCTTGTAATTCGATCACTTTATTTCTCAGTACCGCAAGTTCTTCCGCTGATTGATTTTGATATTCTTGCTTTTTTTTCTTCAGGTCCTTGGTGTATTTACTCAACTTTTGGTTGTAGTATGCCATCAACTTATCTTTGTGGATAGTAGCGTCAACGTTGGTTAATCCTTGTGCTGCGAAATCTGAAAAGATCTTCTTTCCTTGTCCACTGAGTGCGTTTGCTGCCATTTGATCAACTTCTGTTAGGTCTAAATCTAGGTTGTTGAGATAGATGTCAAGAATGGTCTGACCAAGTTCTAGCTTGTGCATTGCTTGAATCCGCTCTTCGAATTCTTTGGTGGCAATGTAGCTTTGCTGAAACTTCTTCTCATAAATTGTTTTTACACTACTAGGGTTGATGTAGCACTGTGAATAATCTTGAGAATTTTGGATTAGCACATTGTTAGTGGTCCAACCAATATTGGCTCCGTCAACAATAACTGGATCTGTTTTTCTTTTGTTTCTTCTATTGTTGACTTGGGATGTAGTAATTGTACCTGTATTAGGATCTATTTCACTGGATTCACCTCTAGAACTCCCTTCATTAATTTCTGGAGTAGGTTCAGTTATAATCTCTTCACAATCATAGCCCAAAGAATAATACAAGCTGTCAACCAAATGCTCTGTAGCTTGTGTATGTCCTTTGAACGGCAATGCTTTTCCTACTTCTAAATCAAACCCTGTTGGAATGAAGTCGAGTAGTGCTAGATCAACAATCGTCAAATATTTCTTCAATGGAACTGGATTCTCCCAATTGACTTTTCCGTCTGTTACATTTCCTTCCCACGCCATCATTTCAGGATCATACTTCTCCGTAGGAACCTCTATATACAATGGACGATCTTCATTAATAATGATCTCTTCGCCATTTACGAATGCATTGATTTTAAGCATTCCAGCCGTTGAAAGAATTTTGTCGTCAGCAGTGGTCGTTAAGTTGTAGGCTAACATATCTTCCCATTTCAACGCTTCAACTAGCTCAAGAGATACTTCACCTCTAACCGTTCTACCTTCTTGGTCTAAAAAGGCGTTGCTTGGCACGATGATTAATGTTCCATCTTCGCCTTCAATAGTACTTCCGTTCCCTGCAGAGAAATTGTAGATCTGCGTTTTTAATGGAACCCATGTGTTCAAATCCGCACTTTCTTCGAATGTCACATTGTTAGCACTTTGAATCCGTGAATAGGGAATGTTCAATCCTTCTTCTTCAACTTCGCATGGTGTGTCTTCTAATACTGGTGTAGGTTCTTCTGTTGTCGATTGAGTTGGCTCCGTCACTTCCGCGATTGCTTCTTCTGATGGAAGATTTTCACCACTGAAATAATAACTGGCTCCTAAAGCTCCAATCACAATTGCGATAATTGCACCAATCATCCATCCTTTAAAGAATCCTCCTCCTGAAGGAGCGGTTACAGCGGCTATTTCTGCTCGGATAGCACTTCTTAGTGCTGCTTGTTTGGCCAATTCTTGGAATTGAACCATTTCTTGGAGTTCTGTTGAGCTTTGCATTTGTGCTTCGAAGGCTGCCTTCTCAGTATTTGAAAGCGTCCCGTTCACGTACGCTTCTACTTGTTCAAATTGTGTTAATTCTGGTCTCATAGGAATAGGATTAAAGGTTAGAAGTTTCATTCATGGATAATTCATACGCGTGCTTCAGGCATTTGTACTTCTGCGTTTTGGCTGAGTTCTCACTAGAGAAATTCAACTCTTTCGCAATTTTATCCATGGATTGATTTTTGAAATAGAAGAGCTCTAAGATTTTCTGGCATCGCTCAGAGATCTTTTTGAGAATCCGCTCCATCAATTTGAGCTTCTCTTCCTTTTCATAATCGTATTCCAAATCCTTATCCGATAAGATAAGCGTGTCGCTCCATTCTAATTCGAGCGAGATAGACGAATTATTTTTTTGTTGTTTACGTAGTTCGTTCATCGCTAAAAAACGATTGATCCCATAGAGATATGTCGTCATTTTAGCAGATAATTCAAATTTTGGGTTCTGTACTTTTTCAATCAAAAGAATTAAGCTATCGTTGAAAATTTCAGCCGCTAACACCTCGTTGCAACCGCTTTTTAAAACCAAAGCTTTAATTTTCGGGAACTCCTTGTAAAGAAAACGGATCACTTTTTCGCGATCTCCTTTGCGTATTGATTGAATGATTTCTTGATCAGTCATGCGATTTGTTTTCTTCTTAATGTTGGAGTCATCAAAAAGGTAACCATTTTTTTTGACCCTAGACTGACAGGGTTGTCTTCATCACAGTTATTTAAAATAAATCTCATCAACGAACAACCAAGTAGGGTTTCCTACTCCCAAGTGCCATTCTGGACATTCATCTAGATTGTAAGCAAGCACCTTGATTTTTTTGATTGATTTTTTAGGTTCTATTTCACTTATGACGTCCATTCGGTGAGGGTACATGTCATCGGCTACTTCTTCTGTGATAATATTTGTAATTCCTCCATCTTCCCATGTCACACCATCGTACGAATAAGCAAATGTTACAGTCCGAGGATAGAATATCCAAGATTTCATGTCGCTCAAGAGACCCAATCCAACTTCTGTAATATCTCTAGGTGTATCAAATGTTATAACGGCTTCAAATGGTTGAGCCCAATAGCCTTGCCAGTCTCCGGTTCTAAATTCTGTACTGCCATGAATTCCGTCAATTAATGCTAAATCTCCTCCGCCTGCATATTGGTTAGAGTATTCAGAAATCAATTCAATGTGCACTCCGTTGTCTTTCTTTATGAATGTATTGCTTATTGTAGCACTTGATCCATGAGCGTTAATAGCGCGGGCATTAATTGTTGTTGTGGATGAGATTGTGAAAGGCTCTGAATACTGTGGTGAAGCCGACGTTGGTTCGCTTCCATCCAATGTATAGTTGATTGTGCAATTATTGTCAACGGGTAAGTTCATTGAAAGCGTCATACTGTCCTCAAAGATGTGTTCTGTCTGCTCGAAGTAAGGCAATGCAACAAAGCTACTTGGAATTTCAGAAAGGGTAGGAGCATGACTGAATTTATCTCTTTTCGTAGCAGGGGTAGCTCCCATTTTTATGATGATTCTTCCTCCGGCAGTGAGCTCTTCATGAGAGAGGTAGCTTCGATTCAAAATATATCCATTGTAGACAATTTCTTGAACGTATTTGTTCTCCATGCTATTGTTGTCAACCAAAATTGATAATTCAGTTCCATTCTCGAAGAGGATTTTTCCATGATTGATCAACGGTCGACCTATTTCATAATATGGGTTTCCCGGAGCGATTTGATAGATTCCCAATGCACTCAAGACGTACCATGAAGACATTTGTCCGCAATCCTCATTTCCCGATAATCCATCAGGATTGTTCGAATACATCTCTTTTAGGATTCGATCAATGTAATATTGCGTTTTCTCAGGAGCGTTCGTGTAGTTGTACAAATACGCCATGTGATGTGATGGTTCGTTACCATGTGCATATTGTCCAATCAGCCCTGTAATATCGACTTGATGTCTTCCCGATAATTCCATTTCTGTAGTGAACAAACGGTCAAGCCAAGCTTCCAATGAATCTGGGCCTCCTAATAAATCACGAAGTACGCCAACAGCATGCGGGGCATACAATGAATATTGCCAACTGTTTGCTTCTGTGTAATTAAAATTCACCTCAGCAGGATCAAAAGGAGAGAACCAACGTCCATTTCTTCGTGCTCGCATAAATCCAGTTTGTGGATCGAAGGAATTGATAAAGTTGAACATTGTGTGACCAATAGGTGAGACATTTCTCATCGGTGTTCTTTGGTCCATATGAAGTATAGCATTCTTCATTTGAGATATACAAAACTCATCGTAAGCGTATTCTAATGATTTTGAAACAGATTCAGGTTCGCTCCCCGCGTTAATGTATCCTGCTTCTTGGAATTCTCTTTTGCCATATTCATCGAAATTTGAAGTGGCTACCATCGCGTCCATTGCTGCGTCATGGTCAAATCCCCGAATTCCTTTAACAAATGCATCGGCAATTACAGAGACACTATGGTATCCAATCATGCATTCGGTCTCATTTCCTGCCAATTCCCAAACCGGTAAATCACCGCCTTCATTGTATTGACGTAAAAAAGTGTTCACAAAATCATTCGTGCGCTCTACCTGTGTTAAAGTAAATAATGGATGACTGGCACGATACGTATCCCACAAGGAGAAAACCGTGTATTGATTCCCTGCTCCTTCTGGAAGCTGGTGAATTTCTCCATCACGTCCTCGGTAACGACCATCAAGATCATTAAAAATATTTGGTGCCAAATTGGAGTGGTAAAGAGCTGTGTAAAATGTGGTGTTCATTTCAGGGTCAATCGGATCGAAGTATATTTTGCTCAACTCCTTTTCCCACTTTCGAACCACGGCGGCTCTTGTTTTGTCAAAGTTCCAATCTGGTATTTCTGAATGAAGATTTTCTCTAGCTCCGTCCTCATCAACAGCGGACATTCCAACACGAATATTGATTTGCGTTGTGTTTTTCGGAAAGATCAACAACATTTTGTGTCTTCCGTCTTTTTCGAAAATTCGAACCTTTTGATAAGGAACATCTAATTCTAAATGAAAGAAGAACTGCTGATTAGTAGCCCAAGCGTGAGAAGATCGAGCACCTGATATAGTTTTCTTGTCAATTACTGTGAAATGCGATTCTAATAACTTGTCTCTATGGTCCAAGTCGATTACGATAAATTTCTTTCCCTTTGGATCATTGAAAGTATACTCGTGAAATCCAGCGCGTTCAGAAACTGTCAGACGTACATCAATGTCGTTATCGTCCAAATGAACTTTGTAAAACCCTGGTGATGCTTCTTCGGTGTCATGAGAAAAGTGTGATCCGTAACCTCTTTCAACTGCGTAACCTGGGTCTATTTTTGGTTTTCCACTTTCAGGAACAATTAATAAATCGCCATAATCGCTTACTCCGGTTCCGCTTAAGTGGGTGTGACTGAATCCATAAATGATCGAATCTGAATAATGATATCCTGAACATCCGTCCCATCCATCAAATCGAGTGTCGGGGCTAAGCTGCATCATTCCAAATGGTGCAGCAGCTCCTGGGTATGTATGCCCATGTCCTCCAGTACCAATAAATGGGTCTACGTAAAGCGTCTTAGATTTATTCGGAGTGGTGGAGAGGTTCTGATTGAGAATACTTCTTGCGCTGTCTTGCACTCTGCGTAATTCATCAACTTGTGAAATGGCGCATTGAACGCTGAATACACAAATGACTAGTCCGAGGATTTTTATCATGTTAACCTTTTTGATTCCAAACTAAGGAAGAAGCTCCGAGAACTGCTGCGTTTTTATCGTGCAATTCTGACACCCGTATTTCAACCTTGTCTTGGTAAATTTTCAGCATGGAAGCTTCCATATACTTCTTTACCATTTTAGCAAATACTTCACCACTTTGGGCTATTCCACCAAATAGCACGAATGCTTTTGGACTCGAGAAACAAGCAAAATCGGCAAGTGACGAACCGAGCTTTTCAGCGGTAAACTCAATAATTTCTTTACAAAACTTGTCTCCTTCTTGTGCCACGCGAAATACATCTTGTGCATTAGGGTTGCTCATCGATACAATCTTTGAGTTTGACTTGTGCTCTGATTCTAACTCTTCTATTGATCGTACAACTCCAGTTGCAGAAGCATATGTTTCTAAACATCCTTTTCGTCCACAACCGCAAGATCGCCCATCATTAACAACTCGGATATGCCCATATTCACCGGCGAATCCATCGTGCCCATAGACTAATTTTCCGTCCACGATAATTCCACTTCCGAGTCCGGTGCCTAAGGTGATTGTGACAAAATCTTTCAAATCTTTCGCTGCTCCATAGATCATTTCTCCAATAGCAGCCGCATTAGCGTCATTCGTCAAGATAGCATCGACCTTGAAGCGGAATTCAAACAATCGTGCCAAGGGGATAATTCCTTTCCAGGGAAGATTTGGAGCAAACTCAATTGTTCCAGAAAAGAAATTGCCATTTGGTGCTCCAATGCCAATTCCTAATATATTATTGACTTGTCCAATGTCTTTGATGCGCTGATATATTTTTTCTACCAAATCTTCGGGAGTAGAACAATCCTCGGTGGAAATAGATTCCTCGAAGAAAATATTGCCATGTTGGTCGGTCAATCCGAAAACGGAGTTCGTTCCTCCTACATCAATACCTAGTGCTAGCTTCTTGTTCATTTGGTGTTAAAATTCCATTCATGTAAAAACTGATCTAAAAACTGTTGCATAAAAACGTGACGTTCTTGTCCCAATTTCTTTGCTGTGTCAGTATTTAGTCGTTTGCTTAAAAGTAGCAATTTCTCGTAAAAGTGATTGATTGTATTTGACTTCGCTGTAGCGTATTCTTCAAAGGTTTGGTGCATGCTAGGGTCTCTTTCTGGCTCATACATGGGTTGACCTTTATGTCCACCGTACGCAAATGTTCTTCCAACACCGATAGCACCGATGGCATCCAAGCGGTCAGCGTCCTGAACTATTCGACCTTCCAAGGAGTTCATTTCATGTTTTGTGTTAGCGCCTTTATAACTCACGTTGTCTACAATGTAGCGTACTTGATCTGCCATTGAGAGATCCGCACCCAACTCAATCAATAGGGCATGCGCAACTTTTCCTCCTTCGTCTAATTTTCCTCCATTGAATTTATGATCAGAAATGTCGTGAAGAAGAGCAGCTAATTCTACCACCTCCAAATTTCCTCCTTCCTGATTTTGAATGTATCTGGCAACATTAAACACACGTTGGATATGATACCAGTCGTGGCCGCTTGAGTCACCTTCAAATTGGGCAACAATGCGCTCTTGGACTTGTTCTACTAAATTCATTCGTCTTTGCCTTTTATTAGATCAAACAGCTTAACCTGACCGTAGCGAGTTGTAGCGATTAAATAATCTTCGGTTGAAGTCATGCTGAAATACGTTCCATTCGCGAATGGTGTCCATGTCTTACCACCATCCAAAGAAAAATCAATACCTGTTCTTCCGCAAGCGTAGTAAACACCTTCAGTAAAATAGACACATGACCGGTAGCCGCGAACACTTTCCATAGCATTGTACCAAGAAGCTCCTCCATCGTTTGTGTAAAAGCACGTATTCATACCTAAAGTTGGGTCTTTGTAGTCACCACCAACGATTACACCATCCGTGTCACTGGAAAAACACATCGAATAAGCACCTATTGATTCTCCAGGGAAATAGGGGAGTTTAACATCCATCCAGCTAGTTCCATTGTCTGTTGACTTAAAAAAGCGACTTGATTCTCCTCCTGAAACAAATATATAGGTAGAATCATTCAAAACCTGAACATTTGTACCACTAGCTGCAAATCCTGCTTCTCCTTTAATCGCTGGTATTGCACCAGCACAAGGTGTCCAAGAACTCCCTTCGTCCGAAGAGTGGAATAAGCTAAAAATCCCGTTAATGGGATCTCCCATAATGAAGCCGATTTCCCCTTCTAAATCCAAGCCGTCAAAAAATACTCCTTGCCAACCTTTGAGATAGGTAATATGGGCACCTCCTTTAAAATCAAGTTCTACGAGTTTGCCATCCGTACCACTGTGCATTCCTATTAAGCAATTGTCTGTAATGGCTAAATCACGAATTTCATCCATATTTGGTAGATTGAACAGCATTTGGCTTTCTCCAGTTTCAAGATTAATGTAGTAAATGGAACCGTCAGAATTTCCAACAAAGAGCTTTTTACCATCCGCTACTATTCCTCTTGCGTAGATGCTTGAATCTCCGTATGTGATGATCCTTGCATCCTCGTTGTGGCGTATGTATTTCTTGCCTTGTCCATAAGCTACGCTCATTAGACAGAGGATGAAGGCGCTACTTATTAAACTTTTGATTGAAAAATTCACGTTGTTCTTGTTTTAATTGCTTGAGATCTTCTGGGATTTCTCGTTTCCATCTTTTGTGCGACCAAAGCCAAAATTCTGGACACTGTATAATTTCTTGTTCTAATTTCTTTGTGTGCGTTTCTGTAATTTCTCCCCATTGCATTGTTTGAGGATCGTCTGTAATCAATTGCAATCGTAGCTCATATCTTCCACGTTTAATCTTATGTGTAGTAAAATACACGACGGCATAATTCAATTGGTGTGCCATTATTTCTGCCCCAAAGAGAATAGCTGTCGGTTGATTTAGAAAATCCATCCAATAGCTCTTTTTAGAATCTCCCGGAGATTGATCTGATAAAACGAGAACTGCCTTAGGTTTGTCGGTTGTATCCGTCAATTCTTGCTTGTAATTCTTTGCATGGATAACCTTCATTCCAAATCGTGAGCGTCTCTGGTTGATTTTTTCATCCCAAAACTTTGAAGTCATCGGCATCCCAATTCCCAAAGCGGCGTGCTTGAAAAGTAAAGGTTGAGACAATACCAGCCATTCCCAATTGTTATAATGCCCAGAAACAAGTAGTACATTTTTACCAGAGGCGTACAGTCCGTCCATTAATTCAGGATTTTGAACAGTCATTCGCCGTTTAATGCTCTTTTCAGAAATGGAAAGATTTTTAATTCCTTCAGCAAGCAAATCAGTGAAGTGACGATAAAACTTGCGTTTGATTCTTTTTAATTCTTTGTCCGATTTATCTGGAAAGCTGCGCTTGAGGTTCGCTTCAATCACTTTCTTACGGTACGGAGCAACTGTAATTATTAGTAGGTAAAAGAAATCTGTAAAGATGTACAACAACACCAGTGGCAGATGTGACAACGGCAGTACGAAACAATAGTAACCAATTTTAGCCAGCATTATTTATCGTATTTGGATTTCCACTGCTCTTTGATCTTCTGACCAATCTCTTGTTCTTTTGGACTACTTCCTGCTTGATAAAAGTTAGTTCCGGCTATTTCTTCTGGTAAGAAGTCTTGTTGCACAAAATTACCAGGAAAATCATGCGAGTATTTGTATCCCTTTCCATATCCCAAATCCTTCATGAGCTTTGTTGGCGCATTGCGTAAAGGGAGAGGAACACCAAGGCTTCCGGTTTCTTTTACCAATTGTTGTGCGTTATTAATCGCCATGTAGGCTGCGTTTCCTTTGGGTGAATTGGCCAAATAAATAGCGCATTGAGAAAGTATTATTCTAGATTCAGGCCATCCAACAGCTTGAACAGCTTGGAAACAATTTGTTGCAATAAGTAATGCGT
Organism: Crocinitomicaceae bacterium; assembly: GCA_033791225.1. GTDB lineage: Bacteria > Bacteroidota > Bacteroidia > Flavobacteriales_D > Crocinitomicaceae > UBA4466. The sequence continues at coordinate 195,812 of JASJHD010000012.1, read as the reverse complement.
TTGTGTTGGCCAATCCTATATCTTCTGAAGCTGAAATGATAAGTCTACGTGCAATGAATTTTGGATCTTCACCACCTTCAACCATTCTCGCCAACCAATATACGGCAGCATTTGGATCACTTCCTCTAATGGATTTAATAAACGCTGAGATAATGTCGTAGTGCTGTTCACCGTCTTTGTCGTACATCGCAACAGATTGCTGTGCACAAGCTGAAACATTTTCGTCAGTAATAACAATCTTATCCTTTCCAAAAGTTCCGACAACAATTTCAAAGATGTTCAATAGTTTTCGCGCATCACCTCCTGAGATTGCCAATAGAGCATTGGTCTCCTTCAGTTCAATGTCTTTTTTACTCAAGACTTGATCCTCCTTTATGGCTTCTGTAAGAATTGACAATAAGGATTCCTTGCTATGTTCTTTTAGTGTGTATACCTGACAGCGTGAAAGCAAGGCTGAAATAACCTCAAACGATGGGTTTTCTGTTGTTGCACCTATTAGGGTAACGATTCCTTTTTCGACAGCTCCAAGCAATGAATCTTGTTGTGCTTTTGAAAAACGGTGAATTTCATCAATAAATAAAATTGTCCCAGATTGTTGGAACATTCCGGCAGATTCAACTTTTTGAATCACTTCACGAACATCTTTTACACCAGAGGATATAGCGGAGAGCGTATAAAAAGGTCGCTTTAAATGTTGAGCAATAAGGTGAGCCAATGTGGTTTTACCCACACCTGGAGGTCCCCAGAATATCATTGAGGGGATAAGTCCTGAGTCTAAAGCCCTGCGCAATGAAGCGCCTTCTTGGAGCAAGTGCTCTTGTCCCTTGTAAGTGTCAAGAGATTTTGGGCGCATTCGTTCAGCAAGAGGTGCAGTTAAACTCATGGATATACTTTATCGAAGTGTAAAAATAACGAATTAGAATACGCGCCGTTCAATTCAATGAATGAAAGCCGATTAGATTGAGTTTTTTCTGGAGTTTATAGTTTGATTTTCACCAATCCACCACCAACATAATTCCCATCGGCTAATATGGTTATATGGAAATAAGGTTTGTTTCTTTTAGAAAACCCTTTTTCTTTCATCATGGCCTTCACGTCAATTGATTTAAACTCCTCCAAGGTCATTGTACGTTTATTCTGTACGAATCCTATAGCGGAAGCAGTAAATGTTATTGTGAACTCGGTAACTTCATTTGAATTCTTAAATTCTGGCGTGAATTCAATTTGTCCTACGTTGCCAATAGGAATTTTTTGTCCTTCAATGGATTTACCTCTGTAAGTAATGTTTACATCCCAAATTTCCATTTTCCTCAATTCAGGAATTTGCTCTATGAATCGACCATTTTTCCAGACTTCATAGTACAAAGTATCTCCATTCGTATCAAAATAACACCAATTTCCGTGTTTCTTGTTGTAGCGATTGCCTAGGTTTTCATGAGTAACGTCTGCGACTTCTTTGTATTGACCACTGACCAATAAATCACCTTCTATATCGTGTTCAAGATAGACTCCAATCCAAGCGTCAGTGCATGCAACTCCTTCTTTAAGAATTCGCCCTTTGATATCCATGCGCAGCAGATAACACGGACAACAATCCCCCATGTCATCCCAACTTGCAGCGTATTTATTGTAGGTTTTCTTACTTACTCGTTTGCCGTCTACTTCGTATATATCACTGCCTGACACATTGGTGTGATGCGTGCTTACGGCATAAAACTCTACGGTGTCTAAATTTGTATAAACGGTTTCACCTTCTCCTTGAGCAAAGGACAGAGTATGCAATAGCAAAGTACCAACAATAAGAATTGCTTTCATATTGAAAAATTACGCATTTTAATTTTGGAGACGATTAATTATCGGATGGGTTCACTGGGAAACTCGACATTACTTTGAATTTTCCACCCAAGTTTTCCATCAAGTCCTTCCAATAAGATTCACTGGATGTGTCAAGTATTTGTTCCGGAGATATATTGTTCAATACAATCCACGATTTCTCCTCAATCTCCTTGTCTAATTGACCTTCACTCCAGCCTGAGTAACCAATGAAGAACCGTAAATTGTTTGCTTTACTTGGGTCTTCTTCAAAGAGTTCACGAACGGTTTTAAAATTTCCCCCAATGAACAAATTGTTAGCACAGGGGTGACTGTCTTTGATTTCGTCACCCATCGAATGAACGTAGAATAAATTAGATGTTTCTACAGGTCCGCCTAGACTTAGCTTTGTGTTTACATTTGGAAAATCTGGGATAAAATCTCCAATATCATTCTTTACATATTTGTTGAGAACGAAACCGTAGCTTCCTTCAGAATTGTGATCACACAAGAAAATAACAGAACGCGAAAAGTAATCATCTGAAAGAAATGGCTCTGAAACGAGAATGCTTCCGGCCTTTGGTTTGCTATTATTTTCGAAATTAAAATCTATCACAGTAACGAATATAAAAGAATTATAAGAACGCTGGTGGTTTTCTAAGATCAAACTTAGCATCTTTAAGCAATGAAGAAGTGCTTCTCATACTGAACATGAAGCTCTTGTTTCCGCCAATTGGAACCCAATGAAATTCTAACCTCCAACAGTGCATGTCGCGGATTAACGAGAATCTGGCATTTGTAACTTTAATGTCTTTTAGATCCATATTAATATTGGCCGTTAGTTTCCAACGTTTTGTTATGCTGAGGTCTCCATTCATCATAATTGTTTGAACCTGAGCGTATTTCTCTTGTGCATAAGTTGTTGTGTTGGTGTTCTGATTGATTGAATACACATGAGATAAAGACACTTTCCATGGGATTTCAAAATCTACAACAAATTCTGGATGCAGCATGAAGTACTCATAATCCGCATTCCAATGAGGTTGAATATTATCCCGCGAAGAATCAAGCTTCTTCTGACTCGATTTAGAGGTAATCGTTACGGTAGTGGTAAAGTTGTTTCGTGTGAATCTTCCTAAAATACCATTTATTGCTCCAGCTGGTTTGTTTACTCGAACTCCAGTAGAATCATTCCAGCCGTATCCAGAAAAGCTAGAACTAGCAACAAAATTCAGCCATGTAACGGGACTTATCCTTAAACTGGCACTGATGTCTGACCAGTTGAACTCGGACTTAAGGAAGTCGTAATTCCCGCTCAATGAAAATGCATCTATGATTCTCGTTTTCTTAAATCCGGTAATAGTGTCCTTGTCAGATCTCTTTTTTAATTCAAAAGTGTTGTTGAACGAATAACGGAAAATAGCCTGATCGTTGGCCGTAGCACCGACGGCGTATGCGCTATTTTCAAACCGCGAGTAGTTCACAAGGGTCGTGTCAAAACCTAAGGCTAGTTCATATGTGGATACTTCATTAAGTTTTGGGATGTAAGAAAAACTAAATTTTGGAGTGAGCACATGCCTCAAGATTGGCTTATTTTCCCCTACAAACTTGTAATAGCTATAGAGCGTTGTTCCGATGTCGGCAGAGAAAGCAAGATTATGTGCCATTCCCACATTGTCATTTCGTGTGGCCACAACTGTGCTGTCAGTAGGGTCATACTGCTTTGTGACACCTTGAAAATTGATGTAATTGTCGTAGCTCACAGACGGGGTGATTTTCCATGTGTTTTTGAATAAAGCGATGGTTGTTTGAACCTTAAACCTATTACTGAATCCATTCTTAAATTCTCTACCAATTGCTGCAAAATCTCCGTTGCTCAAAAGCGAGTCTCCAAAGTTGGATTGATTCTTTCCTTCAAAGTTATACGTGAACCCAAGTTTGTTTAATGGGTTTGGTTTTCGTCCAACATTTTTGAATGGAAAAATTCTGGAAACGTTGAAATTAATAATAGGACTTGATAGTGAAATGCTGTTATTTGTAGTGCTTTGTTTCAGTCCAATTTTAAGTCCGGAAGTAATTGGTCTACCGGGGAATAGCCTTTGTAAGTTAATGTCAGAGTTGAAGGAGTTGCTTGAGTACACTTCAAAGTCAGGATCAATGTTCGTTTTAGAATCGTTATCAGAGATAAAGTTCACACGAGAATTGAAATTCCAATACGGATTAGCCTTTGGATCCATGATATGATTCCATGCAATGGATAGCTTATTTCTGGTGGTATTTGTAGGGAACCCTGATCTGTTTTGTTGAAATCCAAGGTTTAAATTTCCACCAAATTTATAGAGCTTTTTATACTCCGTTGTATTTCTTAACTCCCACGTTCCTCGACTATAAATTGATCCAAAGAATGTCGTGTGAACTTGGTCGTTGATTGGAATGTAATATCCAAGGTCTTTCAATCCAAACCCAGCCGCTGATAATGGAACGATCACTGGAAAAATAATCCCGTGTGTTCTATCTTCTGATTGAGGAATAATAGCAAATGGGAGTCCCAGTGGAGTAGGAACACCTTGAACCCAAAGATTCATTGCTCCAGAAACGATTCGCTTTTCAGGGACAAGTACTGCTTTTGAGAGTTGGAAGTGATAATGAGGTTCTTCTAAGTCACAGGTAGTAATTCGTCCTTTTCGAAAATGAATTTCATCGTTAGGATGCTTTTTAGCAATCTCCATGTAGATGTACAATTCATCTTGTTGAATGGCAACCTCTTCAATATAACCCTTCTTAGTGTCAAAATTATAACGAATAGTAGCAGCTGTCATCGTTTCGCCACCATCTTTAAACTCCGGCAATTGAATCCTGTTCGAATCTTCATCGTAAATATATGTAGCGTATACCTCGTTCTTTTTTAAATCAATCATGATATAACCTGCCTCCATTTGAACTTCGCCGTTGTCAATTCGTGCGTCGCGGTATAAATGAATCTGTTGATTTTTTAAATCTGAATAAATCGAGTCACTTGCTCCATAGTAAATTGGCTTGTCGATGGAACCATCGTTCATCACCAAGGTGTCAGAAAATACAGGTTTTAGCGTGTCTTCTTGTGAAAAGCCCTGATTATTAAAGCACATTATTAACAATGTCAGGAGTATAACTACATGTATGGAATGCTTTTTGAAGACCAATTGTGCTTTAAATTTGTTTACGTGTCAAACTTAACGTAGCAAAACTATTAAAATTACGTTTGAAATGATTGAAAAAGTAAAGGCGACCAACATATTTTATGCCATTTTATCGGTAGGGATTCTTTTGTTTAGCAATTCGGTTACTGCGCAGGATGATGAGATATCCTTTTCTGCAATTCGTACTGTGGTTATTGACGCAGGGCATGGAGGGAAGGATCCTGGTTGTCACGGGGCTTCAGCACAGGAAAAACACGTGTGTTTATCAATGGCTTTGATGCTTGGAGACATGATCAAAGAAAATTATCCAGATATCGAGGTGATTTATACAAGATCAACAGATGTTTTTGTAGAATTGGGTGAGCGTGCTAAAGTAGCCAACAGAAATAATGCCGATTTGTTCATCTGTATTCATGCAAATGCTGCGAGCTCTCAGGCATACGGAACAGAAACATATGTGTTGGGATTGCACAGAACTGAATCTCAGCAAAGAGTTGCGGAACGTGAAAATTCAATTATTCACCTTGAAGATGATGGAGGAGCGAAATACGATGACTTTGATATGTCACCAGATGCGATTATTGCACGTCAAATTCAATTGAGCGTGTTTTTGGATCAGTCTATAAGCTTTGCATCGAAGCTACAACGTGAGTTTACAACAATTGGAAGACATGACCGAGGGGTGAAGCAAGCAGGTTTCCTTGTCTTGTACAAAACAACCATGCCGAGCGTATTGATTGAAACTGGTTTCTTAACGAATCCTACGGAGGAAAAATTCTTGAGTAATCCAGAAACACAGCGTGAAATGGCAAACTCAATGTTTACTGCTTTTAGGAAATACAAGAACGAATTGGAGGGAATTGAAGATCAAACAGAAACTTCCCAGCCTTTTATCAACACTCAAGAGCCAGAAGTAGTGAATTCGCAGCAGGCAACTCCTGAAGATATTGTCTTTCGAGTTCAAGTTGAAACTTCTGAACAAAAAATTAAGCTAAATGCCGCTAAGTTTAAAGGCTACGATGTGTTTGAATATCACCAAGACGGACTCTATAAATACACCATTGGCGCACATATCAATGACTTTTCTGAGGCGAATAAAATGAAGAATTCGTTGAGGGAAGAAGGTTTTCAACATGCATTTGTCGTAGCCTTCTTGAAGGGAGAGCGTATTAATCTGCAAAAAGCTCTTAAATTAGCAGAAAAATAAGGTTTTGAAAATATCCAAGGAATTAATCACAGGCATTATCGCAATCTTAGCTATTGGGCTACTTGTTGCAGGAGTCAACTTCTTAAAAGGAAATAGCTTTTTTGGTGGAGATGAGAATTACTATGCGTTCTTCCCGAATTCAGGTCAATTGGCTCCAGCGAGCTCAGTAACAGTGAATGGAGTGAGTGTTGGAAAGGTACTTGATGTACAGGTATTTCCACAAAATCCAGAAGATAAAAGAGTATTGATTTCGTTCAATATTCAAGAAGAGGATTTCACTATTCCGATTGGTTCTAGTGTAGAGATTGGATCATTGGACATGTTCAATAAAGGATTAATTCTGAATTTGGATTACATGGCATCAAAAGGGAATCACGAAATAGGTGATACTTTGTACGGCTCTGTAGCTGCTGATATGATGGGGCAAATCCAAGGTTATGCAGACCCAATTAGTCAGAAATTACAAGCGATGATGCTTTCTGTAGACAAATTGGTGAATGGAGTGAGTGCTTTCTGGGATGAAACGGCAACTTCAGAGATTGAAGGAAGTCTAAAAGAAATACAAATTGCGATTAAGAAATTCGCAAGTGCAGCTGAACAAATTGAAGCTTTAGTTGTTGATGAGAAGGTAAAGCTTGGAAGAATCCTTTCAAATATTGAGCAGATTACTGTGAACTTGAAACGTAGTAATGACCGCGTCAAGCAAATAGTAGGAAATGTAGAGGCAATTACAGAGGATCTTGTTACCGCTGACTTTAAAGGTGTAATTAGTAATGCAAGAGAGACCTTAGCGAAAATCAATTTGGTGCTTGAGCAGGCGAATTCTGGAGAAGGAACGCTTGGTAAACTTTTAGGGGATGAAACGCTCTACAACGAATTGGTGAAATCGAATTTAGAGTTGCAAAACTTGATGAATGATATTCAAGTCCACCCTGAACGGTATATCCATTTCTCACTATTTGGATCTAAACAGAAATCGCCTTTCTCCAATATGGAAGAACAGGAGATTAAAATATTCTTGGATTCCAATAGGGTCGCTAACTAGCGTTAAAATTGTAAGCTCATGATTTCTACACTTCTATTTGCACTTTTACTTGTTGCAGGGATAGGTTTTTTTAGTTGGAATGTAATTAAAGTTCGATCCAATATCAGATTAGGACGTGATGTAAATCGAACTGACAACAAGGGAGAGCGTTGGAAAACAATGATTCTTGTAGCTTTTGGGCAGCAAAAAATGTTTGCACGTCCAATTCCAGCTTTGTTGCACCTAGCCATTTATTCGGCTTTTGTCATTACGCAAATTGAACTAATTGAAATTGTCGCGGATGGATTGTCAGGAAGTCATAGAATCTTTGCAGCTTCGTTGGGAGGTTTCTACACTTTTATCATCAGTTTTATTGAAATACTTTCTGTTGCAGCATTAATCGCAACGGTTATTTTCCTTTCACGAAGAAATCTATTAAAGATTCCCCGTTTCAACATGAAAGAAATGAATGGCTGGCCTAAAATGGACGGTAACATGATTCTTTTCATGGAGTTAGTATTAGTATGTTGCATTTTTACAATGAATGGAGCTGACGAAGCTTGGCTCAATGCAACAACAGGAGAGTCGTATGGATTCGCCATCAGTAGTACTGTTGGACCTGCGATCTTTGGCGGAATGGATTTACACACCTTGCATATTCTAGAACAAATAGGATGGTGGGGACATATCCTGATGGTATTCACATTCTTGAATTACCTTCCATATTCAAAACATTTTCACGTTTTGTTGGCCTTCCCAAATGTTTACTACTCGAACTTAGAGAAGAAAGGGAAGTTCACAAATATGGAATCTGTGACCAATGAAGTGAAGTTGATGATGGATCCCACTGCTGATCCGTTCGCAGCACCTGCTGAGGGAGCCGTAGCAGAGCCTCAACGATTCGGAGCGAAGGATGTGGCGGATTTGACGTGGAAGAACTTAATGGACAGTTACACGTGTACTGAGTGCGGAAGATGTACGTCTTCCTGTCCTGCCAATATTACAGGGAAATTATTGTCGCCTAGAAAAATCATGATGGATACCAGAGATCGATTGGTTGAAGTAGGTGAGAACAAGCGTAAACATGGAGCTGATTACGATGACGGAAAGAGCTTGTTGAGAGATTATATCTCAGAAGAAGAAATTTGGGCATGTACATCATGTAACGCGTGTGTACAAGAATGTCCTGTTAACATTGATCCTTTGTCGATCATTGTTGATTTAAGAAGATTCTTAGTAATGGAAGAATCGAAGATGCCAACTGAATTAACGGGAATGCTTACAAATATTGAAAACAATGGTGCGCCATGGCAATTCAATCAAGCAGACCGTTTGAATTGGAAAGATGAAAATTAATTATTTGAAATTATGTCAATTTTAGTTCCTTTTAAAGCAATTCGCCCAACTAAAGATAAAGTTCTGGACATTGCTAGTCGTCCCTATGATGTGCTAAACGATGTTGAGGCGAAAAAAGCCTGTGAGGGAAACCCAGATAGCTTCTACCACGTTATAAAGCCGGAAATCGACTTTGATGTTGACCATGATCATTATGCTCCAGAAATTTATCAAACAGGAGTGGATAATTTCAACCATCTTCAGAACAATGGAATGATGGTGCAAGATGAAGAGGTACATTTTTATGTGTATCAGATCATCATGGATGGACATAAACAAACAGGATTGGTAGGATGTTGCTCAATTGATGATTACTTCAATAATGTAATCAAGAAGCATGAGCTAACGCGCCCGGATAAAGAAGAAGATCGTAAGAATCATGTACGTTATTCAAAATTGAATTATGAGCCTGTGTTTTTCAGTTATCCGCATGTAGATGCAATTGATGTGATTGTTGAAGGAGTGAAGAGTGCGAACCCTGTGTATGATATTAGTACGGAAGACGGATTGCAGCATACTTTGTGGGTTGTAGAAAAAAAGGAAGAGATTGCGGCAATTTCTAGCTTGTTTGAATCCGATGTAGAGAGCATTTATATTGCTGACGGTCATCACAGAACAGCTGCTGGAGCTTTGGTCGCTAGAGAGTTTAGAGAGGCCGCAAATGGGAATGAGAGTGACGGTAAACGCTATAATTATTTCATGGCAGTTCTTTTTCCAGACAATCAATTGAACATTATAGATTACAATAGAGTTGTAAAAGATCTAAATGGGCTGAGTGAAGATGAATTTCTTGCAAAAGTAGAAACGTCTTTTACCATCGAGAAAGTAAACGAAATCTACAAGCCAAGTACTTTACACTCTTTTGGAATGTACATGAATGGAGATTGGTATAAGCTGGAGTCTAAGCCTGGAACATTCAATAATTCTGATCCTGTTGGAGTGTTGGATGTTACAATATTAAGTGACCAAATCCTCGAGCCTGTCTTGGGGATTAAAGATTTACGTACCGATAAGCGAATTGAGTTCGTTGGTGGTATCCGTGGATTGGGAGAATTGGAGGATAGAGTTAACTCCGGAGAAATGAAAGTTGCATTTTCATTATTCCCAGTGAGTATGAAACAATTGATAGATATATCTGATAATGATATGATAATGCCACCAAAGGTAACTTGGTTTGAACCAAAACTGAGAAGTGGATTGTTTGTACATGATTTAGCAGAATAAGAAATAAGCGAAATGAGCGAATTGATAGTTCCAACAATGGCTGAGATGACAGCCAAAGGTGAGTCACCAGATATTTTATTTTGGGTAGGTTGTGCAGGAAGTTTCGACGACCGAGCAAAAAAAATCACCAAAGCGATTGTTAAGATCTTGAACGAATGCAAAGTAAACTTTGCTGTACTTGGCGCCGAGGAGAGCTGTACTGGTGATCCTGCGAAGCGCGCTGGTAACGAATTCACATTTCAGATGGCTGCGATGATGAACATTCAAGTTTTAGATGGTTACGAGGTAAAGAAAATCGTTACAGCATGCCCACATTGCTTCAATACACTGAAGAATGAATATCCAGAATTAGGTGGGAAGTATGAAGTGATTCACCACACTCAGCTAATTCAAGAATTGATAAATGAAGGAAAGTTGACAATGAAGGATGGTGGAGTTTACAAAGGAAAGAAGATTACTTTCCATGATCCATGTTACCTCGGTCGCGCAAATGACGTGTACGAAGCTCCTCGCGCTTTAATAGAGAAATTGGACGGCGCACTTGTAGAAATGAAGAAATGCAAAACCAACGGACTGTGCTGTGGTGCAGGTGGTGCGCAAATGTTCAAAGAAGCAGAAAAAGGAAATAAGGAAATCAATGTAGAGCGCACTGAACAAGCGTTGGAGGTTAATCCAGATATAATTGCGACAGGTTGTCCATTCTGTAATACTATGATGACTGACGGAGTGAAAAATTTCGAAAAAGAAGGCGAAATCGAAGTGTTGGATGTCGCTGAATTGATTGCAAACGCAGCAGATTTATAGTTATGAGAGTAGAATTCGATCAACTTCCAACAGAAGCTAAGGTTTGGATGTACCAATCAAATGTTCCATTTACGGAAGGACATTTATCAATCATTCAAGAATTATCGGATGTCTTTTTAGATCAATGGGAAAGTCACGGAATTCCGGTGCAAGGCTCAATTGATGTATTGAATACTAATTGTATCCGAATTGGTGGCTATACGAATGAGGATAGCATGTGCGGTAAAGCGCGTGATGGTCAAGCTCGTCTTGCAAAAGAACTTGAGGGGGAATTAAATATTGAGTTAATGAACCGCATGATCATGTCCTTTGAAGTGGAAGGTGCACCGATTATCGTGCACATGCATGAGGTCGAAGAAAAGATCAAGGCTGGACAAATTACTAACGAAACGCCATTCTATAACAACTTGATTCAATCCAAAAAAGAGTTTCAAGAATCTTGGAAAATACAAGCCGCAAATTCGTGGTTAGATCGTTATTTCTAGACTTACCGTTCATCTCGACTTCGCTCGATGTACAGTAGGTCTCGTTGATATCGAATATACTTTTGGATCGAATGTAGATTACGAATTGAGTCTTTAGTTGGTTAGTTAGTTAAGCGTGGTTTGTCGATCGAGCGTTTAGATTGTTGATCGAGCGAAGCCGAGATCTACAATCCTTCTTCCCGTCTAGACCGCTTCGTTTGAAGTCTAAATCCACTCACCAATTTTATATCGTAATAGAACTGATGGTACTGCAATTGCTGAATTTGCAAGGAATAATAATCTACTGTTCCGGCCAATAAAACAAAGAAACCTGGTTTTGAGTATCCTCCAATCAACCTGAAGTCAAAACGAGGAGCTATTCCTATATAACCTTTAGACAGCTCTCCTCGAGTATAATATTTGGCCTGAATTACGCCTCCAAGTCCTGCGAATAAACTGAATTGCCAATTATTGATCCGGTTTCCGTACACGTAGCCAGGTACAAATCCAATTTCTACAGCCCCCAAAGAATTGGCATTTTGTCTTTCCGAACTATCAGAGATCAAAGAGGGTACGAGCGATCCGTAATCATTACCAACGCCGAAAATATTAAGTAACCCTTTGAAATACCATGTTTTGGATTCTCTTGTGAAATGTCCTTTCTTGCCCAAGGCCGCTTTCATGCTGAATTTCTTGTCTTTGAAAAACCAAACGTTCATACCAATGTTAAACGATCGAACATTTTGCATGAGTAGGTTAGGGGTTTGCTCGTTCAATGTATCATTCCATTGATAAGCATCCTTTAATCCGTAGCCAAGATAATTCCTCAAGTCAATTGTACAATAGGCTTGTTTAAGGTTGAACTTTAATCCAACATCAAAATATTGAGTATTGGTGTATTTCGCTGCAGATAGGATGTTTCCTGGAAGGGCGAAACCAATTCTAAGTGAGAACCATCGATAGGAGAACCCAATCCCCAGTGCGACTTTAAAATTGTTGCGGTATTTCAGTTTTGAGATACCAGAATAATTGTCTGAAATACTAAATGGCGCAGTATGAAATCCAAGATCCGCATAGATAACAAAACGACTTTTGAAAATCTCGTACGGTAAACTGTCGTTGGATTCAACCGGTTCAGGAATGGAATCCTTTAGGTCTGAAACCCCAGCAGAAGCCACATTACAATGGATGAATAAAATTGCGAATATGTAGTATACTGTCTTCAACTGGCACAAAACTAAGCATTCATTGCTCAAATTCCATCTTTAGAATTCAATTTTCTTTATAATTTAGAGACGAAGAATTCACAGCTCAAAACTCAAGATTGAAAGAAGAAAACGACATATTAGACGAGCCATTTAAGCAGGAGGATTTACCACCAGATTTTCAAATTAACCGATTTTCCTTTCGTTTTGATCAAGATGAGCTTTTTGTAAAGGAAGAGCAAACAAATAGTTCAGGCTCAGCTATTGGGGCCGTCGTATTATTTATTGTTGGGTTATTTTTTACTTATTTAGTGTACAATGGTTGGGTGAGCGAAGGGTATGATTTTACTCTGGGTGTCTACATCTTTTTTGTGATTTTTTGTTTCTTTCTTGCAATGGTGGTGATCATTAGTGCTTATTATCTTAACAAGGCTTTCGAATTCGACAAAGAATTTTTGAGAGTAACAAAGTCCATCGGGAAAGAAGAACTGCTTTCGAAAAATAAATTCTTGAGTGTATTTGTGAAGGAAAGTATAACCACGAACCAATATGGTTCAGTGACAAGTCGCACTTTTTTTATTTGCCTTCGCTTAAAGCAGCCTATTAAGAAACAAAATGATTATCAGCTCTTTAATGTTGAGACGGTGGATGGTTCAATTTTTAATAGTGAGGAAGGTCGAGACAAGACAGAGCAGGATGCAATTCGGATTGGGAAGATAATTTCCGATTATTGGGATATCCCCTTTAGTGTATGAGGCTTTATTAAACCGAATGGATATATTACATTTGTCGGGAGAAAATAATTATGAAGAAACTCTACAAGTTTTTATTGAATAAGTTGCCTCGACCATTGTTGATTCGGTTGAGTTATCCATTCAAGCTGGTTGCTCCATTACTTTACAAAGGAGATAAAGTCTCATGTCCTGTTTGTGAGAGAAGCTTTTCTAAGTTTTTGTCCTACGGCTCTGATATAGCTCACAGGGAAGGGGTGTTGTGTCCTTACGATTTAACTCTTGAGCGCCACCGTTTGATGTGGTTGTATTTAAAAGATCATTCAGATTTTTTCACAGCGGAAAACGTAAAGGTGTTACATATTGCACCAGAGCAGTGTTTCCACAAGCGATTTAAGAATCAAAAAAACTTGGATTATCTAACAGGGGATTTACTCTCACCAATTGCTGATATGCATTTTGATTTGCACGATATTCCATTGGAAGACAATCGTTTTGATGTTGTTTTTTGCAATCACGTTATGGAACACGTAGATGACGCTCATAAATGTATGACAGAGTTGTACCGCGTAATGAAGCCAGGTGGTTGGGCAATTATGCAAGTTCCTCAAGACTTTTCTCGAGAAGAAACATACGAGGATCCATCAATTGTAACACCGGAAGACCGTGAGAAGCATTATTGGCAATATGACCATGTACGTTTATTTGGGAAAGACTACCCGGACTGGTTGAGAAAAGCTGGTTTTGAAGTAGAGGAATTTGATAAGGAATCCAAGTATAGCGAGGAAATGATTGCAAAATATAGGCTTGCAAAGAGCGAAATTTTGTACATTGCTCGCAAGAAATAAACTCAACTGAAATTATGAAACAATTAGTAGCTATTTTAATAATCGCACTTTCTTTCGGAGCAAGCGCTCAAGACAAAGCATTGTATTTGAAATTCCCACCATTAGTTGATGGGATGGATTACACTTTGAATTCTGTAGTTCAGGATTTAAGTGGTAATTACATGCAAATTCAAGATTTCAATTATTACTTGTCAAATATCCATATCATTCATGATGGTGGACAGGATTTGGACTTATCAGATACTATTATCTTAGTGAAGGCTGCAGAGCACGAGTTTCTTATGGGGTATTTCGATATCACAAACATTGAATCGATTAGTTTTGGAGTGGGTGTTCCTCAGGCAATCAATCACTTGGATATTTCACAATATCCAACAGGACACTTCTTAAGTTTTCAATCTCCTTCTATGCACTGGGGTTGGACGTCAGGATATAAATTATTGTTGTGTGACGGTCAGGGTGATTCAAATGGAGACGGAACACCTGAAACTATTTTTCAATTGCATAACATAGGTGATGCTAATTATCAGAACTATTCAATGTCTGTAATTGGAACAAATTACACTTCTCATATTGATTTGATTATTAATTGTAATATGGATGAGTGGATTTATGGAGTTAATCCAGCAACTTTAGGAGTGATGCACGGTGAAACTGGAATCAACGCCTCAACAATGGATAACGTAAACAATCGTCCAGTATTTACTCAGTCAGCGTCTGCTGGTATGAATGAAATGACTGAGCATGGTAAAATGTACTTCATCAGTCATGAAACTTCTATTGATGTTGTTTGGGAGGATTTAACTGGAATCGCTCAGTTTAAGTTGGTTGATATGTCGGGTAGAGTAATTGATGCTGGAACTTCTAGTGATGTGAACAGTACTCATACTATTACAAACTTAAATTCTGGACAGTATTTGTTCACAGTATATGATGAAGATGATCGAGTGATTAACTCAATCAAAGTCGTTCTGTAAGAATGAAACTAAGTTATTACATAGGGGGAATCGTTTTGGTTTCCCTTTTTTTGTGGCAATGTAAACCAGTCGAGATTGTTTCTGTATTTGAAGAGGTCCAGCATCCACAAGATAATCCAACCTCAGCTGAAAAAGTTGAACTTGGGAGAAAGCTATTTTTTGATCCACGCTTATCGATTGATAATTCTATTTCTTGTTCTTCCTGTCATTTGCCTGAAATGGCTTTTGCTGATGGAAAGGTTGTATCAGAAGGAGTAGGAGGAAGGCTTACTCAAAGGAATTCACCGACAATTTTGAATGCTGGGTATCTGAAGACAGTTATGTTTGATGCGCATCTTGAAACCTTAGAAATGCAATCTATTGTGCCTATCCAAGAACATGTGGAAATGGACATGGACATGAGCGACTTGATCGTAAAGCTTGCGGCAATACCAGAATACCAAGAAGCCGCTCAGGCTATATTTGGACGTGATTTTGATCCGTGGGTGTTAACAAGAAGTATTGGTGCTTTCGAGCGTTCGTTGATCTCTGATAATTCGCGTTTTGATCGTTATTACTACCACAATGAAAGAGGTGTGTTAAGCGATGACGAAATAGCTGGTTGGAAACTATTCTCTAATAGACTATACTGTACAGAGTGTCATGTTCCTCCACACTTTACTTCATATGGAGCAGCGAACAATGGATTGTACGAAGACTATGGTGAGGACAAGGGGCGTTTCAGAATTCATCATGATTCAACAGACATTGGAATATTCAAAATACCAACGCTACGTAACATAGAGTTGACTCAGCCTTATATGCATGATGGATCAATGATTACGCTTGAAGAAGTCATACGACATTATGCAAAGGGCGGCGCTGGACACTATCAACAAAGTGAAATTATTCAATCCTTTGAATTGTCAGAAACGGAAATTCAGCAACTCAAGAGTTTTCTTATCGCCTTGACTGACACCAGTTACATGGTAGATTTCCGATAATCTATTCGATAATTAATTTCTTCGCTTGGCCGTTGTAATGAAGGATATAAACTCCTTCAGGTTGCGTGCTCAAGTCAATCATCTTTGAATCGTTCTCAAGAACTAAGTTCCCTGTAATAGAGAAAACCTTGTAATCTGATTCAAAATCGTTGGAACTATAGAAAACTCCTGTGCTCGATGGAACTGGATATACCGTAAAGGTTGATGATGTATTCTCTTCCAATCCTACAGCAGATGTACGAATGGTTACAGTTTGTGTAGATTCTACAACGCCAGTATTTAAATTGAAATACTCTACATCTATTAGATAAAACGGATCAGTTCCCAATTGTATCATTGTGCCATAGCGCTCTCCAGGATAAATTTCTAAAGTGTCATTTACGTATTCAGCTGGTAACGGTCTGCCATCACTTGAGATTGTTCTTGCCGAAACTGAGGTAGGGTAGATGTATCGAACGCCATAATAGCCTATATTAATTTCTCTCAAATACACTTTTGCATTTTCAGCTGCCCACTGAAAGTTTGCCGGATCGGCTAATTGAGAATCAGATAACCCTTCCACTAAAAAATACTGTGGAGCATAGTCCTCTGGAACAAACATTGGGACAGGGTTGAGAGTGTCGTGTTCGTGTTCCAGTATTGAGTCCACGTGCCAATTTGTATCTATTTCAGAAGTTGTAAAAATGAACTCTCGATCATAAGTTTCGCCATTCTCCCATGTTTGGTTTGCGTCGCCATTAGGAGGCCGTACTATAATTGCACCATACATTCCTGCCTGAACATGAACACTAGAAACAACATGGCAATGATATAAGTATGTTCCTGCGTGAGGAGCTTTGAATTTATAATGCCCATGATCCATGTGGTGCACTTCAAAGGACAAGGAGGGGACTCCGTCATTTTCTTGGTTTACATCTAGTCCGTGTAAGTGAATAGTATGTGGAGCACCTTGTGAGACATTCCAAAAGTCAATATCAACACTGTCTCCCTCATTCAAATATATGGTTGTGCCTGGGATGTCGATTAATTCCCCTAAAGATTCAGCAAACCCAAAAATATTGGTTACGTTTCCATCGTGCAGAGTCTTGGTTCCAGTGTTTCTACCAATGATTAGTTTGGTATAGTCAATTTGCGCATAAACCTGTTGCGCAGTAATTAAGAAAAGTAAAATTGATAGCTTTTTCATGGCGCAATTAATAGTGTTAAAAACATTCCTGTTCCATATTGTCCGCCTCCGGTTACAGCAACAAGGTTATGATCATGTATAGGATATTCTCCCACCTTATCAGGAGTGCAGCTCAAGACTACAAATTCATCAGGATAAACAGGGAAAGTGTCTTTACTTCTTCCGATTGTGTAATTGTGTTTTGAGTCAGCTTCTACTGTTAAATGATAGCCATGAAAGTGTAAAGAATGTATACTTAAGCCGTTATTTACAATAACCAGTTTGAACTCATTTCCTACATTTCCAGTTATTCTTGCGAGAGGATCACTGTTGGTGTCAGGATAGAAATTTCCATTTATAAGGAAGTGCTCAGGGTCGTAGTTGGTTAATGTTGGATTGCTTCCCCCAATGACCTGAGTGTTCCATGCTTCTTGAAACTCACGAAGATCCCAGTAAAAGTATGGAGTGCTGTCTGAAGCATCTTTTACGTGAATGATGCCTGATAATCCCAAATATGCATTGAACGGATAATTTAGATCATCGTAATAACGAAAAACACCGCTATTGCTTAGAACGATGTTTTGTTCAATTGAATCGCCAACTGCAATAGTTCCGAATGATGTGTAACCATCAATTGTGAATCCGTGCTCTTCATTGTCAAAGTTTACCACTCTTAAGTTTACATCATCGTTCGTGTTCCATACAAAAATGTCACTATTGTTTTGAAATAATGAATTTGTACTAAATGTTTTACAATCGGCCGTGCCATTAGACAGTGTTACAGTTCCTGACTGAATTACAAGTCGCACATTTATGGTGGCAGCATTGGTTTCTTGGATGATGAATCCAAAAAGAAGGAGTGCTAAATATTTCATAAGATTTACTTTACGATGAGCTTTCTAGTTGTGTAAATTTCTCCGTTTCTTCTCAATCGGATAAAATAAACACCGTTTCTAAAATTTAAGTCATTCAAAACTAGACTTGAGGCTGTAGACTTAAATTCACGACTAAGCATTGTCTGTCCTAGTGCATTTACTATCTCAACATGGGAGTTTGGTAGAACACCACTTACAGTAATTTGATCTCCATTAAATGGGTTAGGATATACCTTAACCTTTTCTCCAAGTTCAATGTCAGCTATGTCTAGGATAGCATTGTAATTGTATGTTAAAGTGTCTACCATTCCAGGAGTGGAAGTATTAAAAATGCGAATCTTAACTTGTCCAGCACCCACTATTGACATTGGATTTAAATTCACTTTGAAAAAAGCAGTTTGGTTTGGTCCAAATTTATCAAATGTTCCAGAAGTAATGTTTTGCCCGAAGCAGTCCAAATAGGCGCACCAAGAATAATCCCAGCCAGCTTGCATTGTGTTCCCAACAACTTCCCAATAGATTTCCACAGAATCAGTACTTAAATTATCATGTACCAAGTTGATTGTAGTGGTTGTATAAAAGTTCAATGGAGCATTTTCATCCATCGTATTGCTAGGATTTATGGTGTATCCTTGAGCAAATGCTGAGATACCAAATCCAAATGACAATAGGGTAATGTATA
The DNA here is from genome assembly GCA_033791225.1 of Crocinitomicaceae bacterium. GTDB lineage: Bacteria > Bacteroidota > Bacteroidia > Flavobacteriales_D > Crocinitomicaceae > UBA4466. Next base: position 177,237 of record JASJHD010000012.1, on the reverse strand, counting down.
GTTGTTTCATAAGCTTTTTTAAATAGTCGTTGATCGTAAAGATACTAAAGAGAAGGTGAACGTCGTAATCTAGTTGAGTAGGAAATTGTATTCCTAAGACGGTTTGGAGTAATAATTTAAAGAAAAAATACTAGGCATACATAATAAACGGCAGGGAAATTGCGTTAGGTCTGTAACCAATCAAATTATAAACTGTTATAGGTGGTGTAAAGTCTGCAAGCTTTATAAACCAACTAGAACGATAAAACCAGAAACAATGGCAGTGAACCCCGTGTACCACCAGACCAGCGATAAACTTCAAGAGGAGTTATACTGGATTACAGAGGCAAAAAAGGATCCGGAGAGTTTCGGTCCACTGTACAAGAAGTATCATGAGCAGATATTTCGCTACGTCTATCAACGGATGGACGATTACGAGTTGGCATTTGATGTGACATCGCAGGTATTTATTAAGGCAATTAGCAATTTGCACAAGTATGAATACAGAGGTGTTCCCTTCTCATCCTGGTTATATCGGATCGCAAAAAGTGAACTATATCAGGCATTCAGAGATCGGAAAGCACGTCGTACTGTGAATGTAGACAGCATGCATCTCTTCGAAATGATTGAAGATATTAATGAAGAAGATGGTTCAGAGGACAAGCAAAAATTGGTTAAGGTTTTGGCTGAGTTGAATGATGGAGACTTGCAGTTAATAGAAATGAGATATTTTGAGAAACGTTCGTACCGAGAAATCGGCGAAATCCTTGAAATAACTGAAAACAATGCAAAAGTAAGAGCATTTAGAGCTCTTGAAAGGTTGAAAAAACTATTTATGAAATAAGACTACAAAAAATGGAAAAAATTAAAACCATTGTGGATCGAGAGCCAATAGGTTCCGACTACATTGAGGCGAAACAGAATTTTGGGGATGTTTTAAGCCAGGTAAAAAATCTAAAACCACCAGTCTGGAAATCAGCTTGGTTCTACGGTCCGATTGGGACAGCGATAGTAGCAGTTACACTCGCATTTTACAATTTCAATCCATCGGAGAATCTAGCTGACCCAACAAGGTTTGAAGAATTAACCGCCAGCTTTAGTCCAACATCGTTCGACATGGAACCCAGTTTAGAATTGGCAGTTGTCAATGAACCAGAGGAGCAGCCTCCAACAGAAAACATTGTGGTGGTTGAGACTGAAGAGTTGCCCACCGAGAGGATTGCGGAAACGGAAGAAGCATTAGCTGAGTTACCGGAAGATGTCGTTGAAAGCGATCCAATTCAAGAAGAAGCTCAGCTTTCGATTGAAAGTAGTCGACCGTACGTTAGTCCTACAAATATGTTCCCACACATTGAGGGTATCTTCAAAGGAGAGATACCCTTTGCAACGTTGTGCAGTCCCAATGGGATTGAAGTAAATGACAATATTCACGTAATCGCATTTGATATAACATATATTTCAGGTAACGGAACCACTGAAACAGCTTCCGTTAGTGGGAATAAGATTCCGGAATATGTCTGTTCAGATGTACAAAACCGCAATGCTAATTATGAATTATTCATAACCGATATCAGAGGCGTGAACAATGATGGGAGGGTTATTACCCTTCATACGATGAAGTTACGGGCAACCAATTAGAATATTTTGCGTAATAGTCATTGAAAGGGGTCCGTTTTTCATTAACAAGTGCCTTTTAATAATTTATTAATAAAGGGTTTGGTGTTAATGGAAAACATTTCATACTTTCGTATAATAAATTAGGAGTGATCCGTTTGTACACGTTAAAATTGCTATGAAATATTTAACTAGTCTGATACTACTGCTTTCGATGTCCCTCGCTTATGGGCAGCATACAAACTTTAATACACAGCGTAATTGGTCTTTGAATAAGAAGGAGCTTATGTTTGGTATTGGTGTTACTCAGTTTTTGGGTGACCTTGGAGGCCGAGATAGAATAGGAACTGATTATAGTTTAGCGGATGTAGATATGAATTCTACTGGTATTGGTGGAATGATTGGATTCCGTTACAGGTTTCACCCATACTGGGCTACAACTACTTCTTTAAATGTTGGTTTGCTTAGAGGGGATGATGCATTAACAAATGAAATCATTCGTCAATCTAGAAATTTACACTTCCGTTCGATTGTTGTTGAGCTTCATCAACGATTAGAATTAATCATTTGGGCCAATGAGAAATTTGGTCACCGTTATGGTTTGTCTAGACACAGTACTAAGATGAAAGATCATAATGAGCAGTTCTACATTTTCGGTGGAATAGGAATTAGCTATTTTAACCCTAAAGCACGTGATGCAAATGGAGCTTGGACTGCACTAAGACCTTTAGGGACTGAAGGGCAAGGATTTCCAGGGGAAGAGTCAAAGCCACTACCTATCACAGCAACAATTCCTGTAGGAGTTGGTTTCCGTTGGGGATTGAATAGAATGTGGAGAATGGGAATTGAAGCAACTTACGTAAAGACATTCTCAGATTACATTGACGATGTTAGTACGGATTACGCAGATCCTACATCGTTGTCTACTGAAGCTGCTTATTTCGCAAACAGAAGTGAGCAAAACACATCTTGGTTCGGACCAGGACAGCAAAGAGGTGATGTAAAGCAAAAGGATGCGTACTTTTATGTGAATTTTATTTTCGTTAGAAACATTACATACAAAGATTACAGGAGACAGCGTAAAGCTCATAAATGGAGAGGACAATACAAGTTCTAAAATCAATTGTTGATATTTATTGAAAGATATAGACGAGGTGGCATTGTTCACCTCGTCGTCGTTTATACCTTTGTGTAAAACACAATAGATGTATAAACTCCTTCGGTCTTTCCTCTTTCTTTTCGATCCAGAAAAGGTACATTACTTCACAGCTAAATGCATTCACGTTGCCTTGCTCATCCCAGGTATGAAAGCCTTGTGGAGAAACATGTATGATGTACGTGATCCGCGTTTGGAGAAAGAGCTCTTTGGGATTAAATTTAAAAACCCAGTTGGGTTGGCAGCAGGATTTGATAAGAATGCTGGTATGTTCAATGATTTAGCATACTGTGGATTCGGATTTATAGAGATTGGAACTATTACTCCAAAAGGACAGCCTGGAAACGATAAACCCCGTTTGTTTCGATTGAAAGAAGATTCGGCGATAATTAATCGGATGGGTTTCAACAACGACGGAATGGAGGCCGCAATAGAAAATCTCAAGAAACGCAAGACTGATATTGTGATTGGTGGAAATATCGGAAAGAACAAAGTGACGCCGAATGAAAATGCAACTAAGGATTACACTAAATCTTTTAATGCGCTCTTTCCTTATGTAGATTATTTCGTTGTAAATGTCTCATCACCCAATACGCCAAATTTGCGTGCACTCCAAGAAAAGGAGCCGCTAACTAATTTATTAAGAACTCTACAAGACTTAAATGCGCAGAAGGAGAACCGTAAGCCTATCCTTTTAAAAATCGCTCCAGATCTTACGGACGAGCAATTAGACGATATCATAGAAATTGTAGCTGAAGTCAATCTTGATGGAGTGATTGCTACGAATACAACAATTTCACGTGATGGATTAAGTTCTTCAAGTGCTAAGGTTGAATCAATCGGGGCGGGAGGGTTGTCTGGAAAACCGATGAAAAACCGATCTACAGAAGTTGTGAGATATTTGTCAGAGAAATCGAACAAAAGTTTTCCGATTATTGGTGTTGGCGGAATTCACTCTGCCGAAGATGCATTGGAGAAAATTGAGGCTGGGGCAGACCTTGTGCAAGTGTATACGGGTTTCATTTATGAAGGACCAAAACTCATAAAACAAATAAATAAAGCTATATTAGGGAACACCTAAAAATTACTGTTTTTACCAATGCAAAAATTGAAACTGATAGAATGTCCAAGGGATGCTATGCAGGGCTTGCACGATTTTATCCCTACAACTACAAAGATCAATTACATTAACCAGATTCTAAAGTGTGGTTTTGATACAGTTGATTTTGGGAGTTTTGTTTCCCCAAAGGCTATTCCTCAAATGAGAGATACGGCAGAGGTCCTTGAGAATCTTGATCCTTCATCTAGCAAATTACTTTCTATTGTTGTTAATGAACGAGGAGCAAAAATCGCAGCCGAATTTGAACGCATTGATTATTTTGGATTTCCTTTTTCAGTGTCTGAGAAATTTCAAATGAGAAATACAAATAGCACAGTAGATCAATCATTTAAGCGCGTTGAAGCTATAAAAGAAATAGCAGAAAAATCAGGAAAAGAAGTGGTACTGTACCTTTCCATGGCATTTGGCAATCCTTATGGAGAACAATGGCATCCAGACATTGTTACTTCTTGGAGTGAAAAATTATACTCAAAACTCGATATAAAAATTCAATCTGTATCCGATACAATTGGTGTTGGAAATCCAGACGTTGTGAGTTCTTTGTTCGGAACCTTAATCCCCAATTTGGCGAATGTTGAATTTGGCGCTCATTTACATACGATTAGAGAAAACGCAAAACCATTGGTAGAAGCGGCATATAATTCTGGGTGTAGACGTTTCGATGGTGCAATCAAAGGCTTTGGCGGATGTCCAATGGCCGAAGATGATCTTACTGGGAATATGCCGACCGAAATGATTTTGGAATGGCTAGATGAAAACAATATCGTTTCAGGAATTGACGCAGGAGCATTCAATGCTTCAATGAATGATGCTTTGGAAGTCTTTCCGTAACGAATGACAATTATTGAATTATACAAAAGATGAAAAAGTTACTGTATATAACGGGCTGCGTGTTTTTCTTGGTTTCATGTGGAGAGACTGAAGTGGAAGATGGTACTACAAATGGAGGTGAGGATGTAGTTGTCATAGAGTCAATAGATTCTTTGGTGCAGTCTGAAGGTCAAGGGATTTCCAATGATATTGTCACTTTATTTGATGAGGTGGCGTTTTCTGATCCGAGACATTTGCAATTACTCGCTGAACTAGAAATGTGCGATTCATTTCTAGTTGAGGGAACTTACTGTGCGCCTTGTTCGCCTGAGAATTACAAAATCTTTCCTTTTAGAAATGATGTCGATGTTACTTCGGCATTAATGGTTCAAATAAAAGCGGGTACAATTTTGAAGGGTCAGCAGATGCCCTTGCCTGTGAGACATCTATTGGTGTTTGAACGTGAGAATGGCTATTTGGTTAAAATCAATGGCTTCAGAGGGAATCTTATCGGTACTAGCGAAACAACTACTGGTAAAGTAGATATTATGGTCAGGTTTTATATTCCGGAAGACGAGGCATTCATGAATTGTTTGTTCCGTTGGGATGAACAGGATCAGCAGTACAGATATAGATCTGTAGAAGTGATAGAAGGAGAGGGGTGGGGAGGCACAGTGAAGGCTGAAGCGAAGGACTCAGTATCTGTTGTTGTCTATCAATCATTGATGTCAAACTCCATGTTGTTCTAATGGTTAGATCCTTTTCCATTCTTATTTTCATTATTCTGACTGCATGTACTTCTGGTGTTCATCTGGAGTCAGTGAATTATAACGATTTATTTCATGATGGAAATAGTAAAGTGTGGTTGGTCAATAAAGTAATGGTTAATAATGCTGTAATCTCATCAGTTAAAAACTCTGACAAACATGTTTTAATCTTTCATGAGAACAATGCATGTGAGTATATTGCCATGAAGGATATCACAAGAAAAAGTCCTGAGAGAGGCTATTTTATATTAAATTCTGAACTAAGAACGGTATACATAGAATTTGAAGACGATCATCGATGGGAATTCACCATTGCTTATATAGAAGAAGATAGCATCCTTCTTGAGCCGACTTCTACGTCAGACGCTAATTTCACAATCCAATTAACGCCCTTTCCTGAGCTTTAATTCTTTACGAATTTTGTTCGAATAATTTGAGAATCTCCCTCAATTACAACGACGTAATTTCCATTCTGTAAATGAGAAATATCAATTTTTTCATCACTTGAACTCAAGACAATCTTTCCATCACACGAGATAACGCTAATCTCTGTAATATTCTCTATTCCAGAAGTATGAATGAAATCACTTGAAGGGTTAGGATAGATGCTTATTGCGTCATGAGTAAACTCATCAACTGAAACAGGATCTTCTGATTCAACACGAATGTCGTCTATGAATAATTTGAACCCGTCATTCGTTCTATTGACAAAAGCTAGGTGCACATTTTGATTGTTGTAACCAGAATCACTAAGGTTTACACTATGCTCTACCCAGTCCTCAGATTCCACATTGATTATTTTCATAGTATCAATGAAGCTTGAAAGTTGCGTATCTGTAATAGAGATCAAAACATAATAACCATCAGGAAAAGAAGGATCATGTACTTTCCCTTCCCAGTACATTACATTACCAAACGCTCCTAAACTGATTGATGGAGTGATTAACCATCTGTCGGCTTGTCCAGCAGGATCGAAGTAAGAAGTAGAGCTGGCAACAGAGTCACCTAAGTTGTCAGGATCTGATACAATTATCCATGCGTCGGTATGTTCCGATGCTGAGGCGTGCGGAGTTAATCCATCGTTGTCAACAATTGTGTAATCAACAGGCATGCCTGATTGAAAATCTTCATTATAGATCTCTGTTTGGCCAATGGCCTGCGATCCTAGAAGTAGGAAACTAATTACGGTTAATCTTATCATAGCTCAAAAATAGTGAATTCACCTTAACTAGTAAGGTTGATGAGTATTTCTTTAAATTGTTGGTAGAAAGCATCGAATCGAATGAGTTTATCTTTCAAGAATGCATTTATCTTAGGAATGTCTTCTTCATTAAAAAAGTTAAACGTGTCGTCTTCCCATTTGATGCGGGAGATCATTCGTCCGTTCCATATATGACTTTCTTCAATCCATTCTGCCTCAATCCCCATGGTGTCAGTCATTACCTTCTTTAACTCCGTCATTTGTTCCCAAATGATTGCACGGATTCCATCGTCTTTTGGTTGGATGTCAAAACAGAGTCTTGCGCCTTTGCTATCAACTTCCATGCGAACATAAGCGTCCTTGATGTCGGTTGGATAATTGATCCAATTCATCTGTCGGCCATTAGTAGAACGCTGATCCTTAATTTCTTTCCGAAATTGTTCCCAGAATTCACTATTCTTATTTTTTAACTCTTCTTTCGATAACATGGTGCAAAAGTACGTTATCTCTGTAACAATGGTGACGTTCAACAGCCAATTATTGTTTAAATTGCAGAAAATAATATCTCAATTATGAAACAAATATTTATTCTTTTTGTCGCATTTGTTGCTCTGGCGTCTTGTTCAGAAGCACAAGTGAGTGAAGGTGGAGAAGCTGTCGTGAACAAAGTTGTGAGTGCTGCTGAGTTTAAGGACATGGTTTCCGACGATGTTCAGGTTATTGATGTAAGAACTGCTGAGGAGTACGCAGCTGGTTTCATTGGTAATGCAACAAACATCGATTATTACGGAGCTAACTTTGAAGATGAATTGAAAAAGTTGGACATGAACAAAACAACGTTGGTGTACTGTGCGGCTGGAGGTCGTAGTGGAAAAGCTGCATGGCTTATGAAAGAACTAGGATTCACTGAAGTATACGACTTGCAAGGAGGATACGGTAAGTGGCCGTATTAAAATAAATCCAAGCACTTCGATCAACAATTTGGCATTCATAACTCCATAAATAGTTATGATGTTGTCGTGGAATTAAGTCTAACTTTGTTGTATGACATTTAAAGAATTAGGCTTAATACCAGAAATCCAGCAATCTGTAGATAAGCTAGGATATACACAACCAACACCAATTCAAGAGCAAGCAATTCCTTCCGCATTGAAAGGGAGAGATGTGCTCGGGTGTGCGCAAACTGGAACTGGTAAAACAGCTGCGTTTTCCATTCCAATCCTACAATTACTTGGGAAGAAAGATCAGTCTGAAAAATCAGGAAGACACCCTAGAGCGCTAATATTAACGCCTACTAGAGAATTAGCAGCGCAAATAAGTGAAAGTATTCGCGATTACGGAAGAGGACTAAACCTAAGTCATGCCGTGATATTTGGTGGTGTGAGTCAAGTTCCTCAAGTAAGTAAACTTCGTAATGGTTTGGATATCTTGGTGGCGACTCCAGGACGTTTGTTAGACTTAATGCAGCAAGGTCACATTCGTTTAGATCGAATTGAATTCTTCGTATTGGATGAAGCGGATCGTATGTTAGACATGGGATTCATTCACGACGTGAAAAAGATCTTACCAAAAATCCCAAAGGAAAGACAAACCTTATTTTTCTCTGCAACAATGCCATTGGCGATTGCAGATTTAGCCAAAAACATACTTAGAAACCCATTATATATCAAAGTAGATCCTGTTTCTTCTACAGCAGACACGGTTCAACAGGTTGTGTACCATGTTTTAAAGCCAGTGAAGAAGGATCTGCTCAAGCATTTGTTGAAAGATGATAAAATGGATTCTGTTCTTGTGTTCTCACGAACGAAACGAGGAGCAGATCGATTAGCGAGAGTTCTGGATAAGGCAAACATTCCATCGGCTGCAATTCATGGAGACAAAAGTCAGGGAGCACGAGAGCGTGCATTAAGTGAATTTAAAGCTGGGAAAAAGCGTGTTCTAGTGGCTACTGATATTGCTGCCCGCGGAATTGACATTGATTCTTTAGCTTATGTAGTGAATTATGATTTGCCGAATGAACCAGAAACATATGTACATAGAATAGGAAGAACAGGACGAGCAGGAGCAAGCGGAATGTCTATCTCTATGTGTGATGTGGAGGAGCTTCCATTTTTAAAAGATATTGAGAAGCTGATCAACAAAAAAATCAAAGTAATTTCAGATCACCCATTCCCGATTACTGATGCTGCCGTTAAGGAATACAAAGAAATGATTGCGACATATGCCGACCAGAACAAGAACCGTAAGCGCGGTGGTGGTGGCGGAGGACGTGGACAGTCCCAAGGTCAGAATCGAAATAAGAAGTCTAGTGGAAACAAGAAGAGAAGAGGGTAATGCTTATTTTAGCGTAATATGTTAATTACGCTGAAAGATCTTTCCGGCCCACAAGGCTATCCATTAGTAGGGAATATTCCAAAATTGGATTTGCCCAATTTGCACCGTCAATTAGAGAATTGGGCAGATGAATTCGGAGACGTTTACCGTCTGAATTTAGGGTATACAAGTCAAACCGTAGTTACACGTCCAAGTATTATTCAAGCAATTTGTGCGGCTCGACCAGATGAGTTCGTCCGTATGAGGAAAATGGATGGAATCCTCCGTGATGGAGGCGTGCATGGACTTTTTAATGCTGAAGGTGATGAATGGAGACTCCACCGAAAGATTGTGGCGAAAGGATTGGATGTTCGGCATCAGAAAGAATTTTATCCTTCCATGCTGGTAAGTCTTGAACGTTTATATAATAAATGGAATAAATCTGCCGAAACTGGAGAAGTCTTTGATTTACAAAAAGATTTGCTTCGCTTTACTGTTGATGTTACTGCAACATTGGCATTCGGTACTGAAATGAACACTATAGAGCAGGAGGGAAGCGCAATTCAAGATCATATGGACAAGGTATTTCCAATGATTTTTAAACGGATTAACTCTCCGATTCCTTGGCACAAATTGATTAAGTCCAAGGAGGACAAGATATTTGATGGAGCGGTTGAAGAAATGAATAAGCTCGTAGATGAATTCATTGATTCTGGGAAGAAGAAATTACAGAAGCAACCTGAATTACGGGAGAATCCATCCAATTTACTCGAGTCCATTTTAATTGCAGCAGAAGAGGAAGAAGGATTTACGCAGGAACATGTGCGTGGCAACCTGTTGACCTTATTACTTGCAGGAGAGGACACAACGGCTCATACTTTGGCTTGGCTGATCTATTTATTAACAGAGCGTCCTGAATCGCAGGAAGGAATTCGTGAAGAGGTTGACCGTGTGTTAGGAGATGATTTTTGGTTGAAGGAATACGGAGCGAACAATGAGTTGAAATTTATAGAAGGAGCTGCGTTAGAATCAATGCGGTTTAAGCCAGTGGCACCTGTGTTATTGTTTCAAGCGACAAAAGACATCGAGATAGAAGGCTACTTATTCAAAAAGGATCAAAAAATAATTACGGAAAGTCGTTATGGAGCTTTGCAAGAGGAGAATTTTTCGAATGCAGAGGAATTCAATCCTGCTCGCTGGTTAAAAGAAAGCAAGTGCCCCATGCACAATTTGGATGCGTTTGTTCCTTTCGGCGCTGGCCCTCGTTATTGCCCTGGTAGAAGCTTAGCAATTTTGGAGATTCGAATGGTTTTATCCATGCTTTTTAAGAATTTCAATATTGAAATGATCACGGATCACAAGGATATCAATGAAATTATGGCGTTCACCATGATGGCCAGTGATTTTAACATGCGGTTAACTAAGCGGTAGGATTGCCTAAATGACTTATGATTAATAACCTAAAGCATAATAGAATATATCTTCTGCTAGGATTGGCTTGGGTCGTGGCGCTCTTAATTATTAATCCAACTGGAGAGTTCCCACTCAGCGATGATTGGGCGTACAGCCAGAATGTATATCATTTATCGGAAAAAGGAGAGCTTTATTTTTCTTCATGGCCGGGGATGACGCTTATCGTGCAAACTCTGTGGGGAGCTTTCTTTTGTAAGGTCTTCGGATTTTCGTTTTTAATTCTACGGGTATCAACCATAGTGTTAAGCATTGTAACGTCCGTGGTCTTTATGTCTTTTGTTCTCAAGTTAACCGGAAAGAGGAAACTTGCTTTGTACTCAACATTTGCATTACTGTTCACGCCACTGTATTTGATGCAGTCCATGACATTTATGACGGAAATTCACTTTCTGACGTTCTTTATATCAGCATTGTATTGTTACTACCGTTTCTTTCAAACTGAACATATAAAGTACATTCTCTTTGCTGTGGTTTTTGTGCTGCTGTCCATTTTGGTTAGACAAACGGGATTAGTTCTTCCAATTGCGTTTGGAGTAGTATGGAGTATTTGCAAGAGGTTTGAAATAAAATCAATTGTGTTGTCTATAGTTCCAATATTCGTTGGTTTACTTGTGTTGTATGTATATAAAACACTAAGATTCGAAGGACAAGTGGAAGGGGCTTATACGGAGTTTTCGGAGCTCTTTAAAATATTCAATGATTTCGATCCCTTTTTTATACCCGTAAGGTTGGGTGTTATCGCCTTTTACTTGTCGTTGTTTTTATTACCTATGATCGTTAGTGTGTCCTTCAAGGGATATACCATCAATAAACGCCGGATTATTCTATTTTTCGTTATCTCCTTATTCGTGACCTTGTGCATGTATACCGCAAGAAATGCTTTTCCAACGGGCAATGTTATCTCAACTGAAGGTATTGGTATCAAATTATTGAAAGATCTTACTTGGGGAGACAATGTGAATCCTTTGGTCGGACAATGGTTCATTAATGCTCTCGAAATATTCTTGATTATCGTGATGAACTATATTTTGTTCTTTTTATGTACGCGTAAATCCTTTACGATAACTGCCGAAACCAAAGGCGTAAGATTATTACAAGGGATGCTAGTAGTTTCTGGTTTAGGCTATTTGGTTTATTTGTCCTTGGTAGGCTTGTTTTTTGATCGATACGTGCTTCCATTGATCTTTTTGGGTATTCTATTCTTAGTAACAATGAGAATCTCTGCGAGAGGAATTAAAAGAGGGTATGTATTAGTACTAATATTTGGAGGTGTTTCGACTTTGCTCATTCATGATAACTTTTCATGGAATAGAGCACGGTGGGGTGGAATAGAGTATCTCACCGATAAAGAAAACATTTCGCCCAATAATATCGATGGTGGATTTGAATTTAATGGCTGGCATCAAACCGCTCCAAGGGGTGTGGATGAGGAAAGCAAGAAAAGTTGGTGGTTTGTAGATGACGACACTTATGTGGTGGCCGCTGGAGATATCGAAGGATTTAGTTTATATAAAACACTTCCTTATCAAACGTTGCTTCCTTACGAAACAGACACCTTGTATATATTGAAGAAAATTGAATGAGAAAGTCTCTTTTTAGAAACTACTCTTCATCGGAACCCGCCAAGAAATTCAACGTGTAATAACTTGAAGCACCAATTTTCTCAGCATATTCTTCAAGTCCTTTTGTTGCTTCTACGTACAGCTGGGTGAATTCTACTAAGTCGTCCGCACTGAGGTTTTCAATAACGTTGGTCTTCGAAGCTTCTGCATCAGAAAACGCTGTGTAGAGTTCATTAATTTCAATTGCCGTTTCACCTAGTTTTACAATCATTCCCAAGGTTTCCATTGTTCCTAATTCACCACTTTCCATTTTCTGTTCAGCTTCAAAAAAGTACTCTGCTAGTGCGACGTACTTTTTCACGGTGGTAGTCACTGAATCTAGATATGATTTAACTTCAGGCTCTCTTTCTGTCAAAGGAACAACTTCTTCTGTAGCCGCTGTATCGGTAGTTGAGTCTTCAGAACATGCGATGAATAGAAGAAAAATCGGAAGTATTAGGATAAGTTTTTTCATAAGGTAAATTTTTATGGGTGGTCCTAAAGTAAAAAATCCCAGCAACAAGTTGCGGGGATTTTTGATTTATTTCACTCGTGCGCCTCGACTTCGCTCGACGCACGATATAAATGATGCAAGTAAATCGATATTCTGTACGTAAATCGAGCGCAGTCGAGATTCGTACAACTTACTTATTTTTTCTTACGCTGCTTTTGTTCCATTTGCGTTTTTTGCATTTGCTCCAATCGCTCTTGGAATTTAGATTTCTTCTTCACTTTTGGATTCGCTGTAGCATTCGCTTTTCTAGCAGCCATTTTTGCTTTCAACTTATCTTCATCCACAAAGAACTTCTTGATCAAGATCATGATTAAGATAGAAACCAACGTAGAGATAAAGTAGTAATAACTTAATCCTGAAGAGTAATTATTGAAGAAGAATATCATCATAAAAGGGAAGAAGTACATGATTACTTTCATGTTCGGCATCCCTGGCTGACTTGGTTGTTGCATGTTACCACTATTGATCGAAGTGTAGATCAATGTAGTTCCAGCCATTAACAATGTAAATAAACTGACGTGATCACCATAAGGCCAAATGCTGAATCCGAAGTCGTAGATAGAATCGTACGAAGACAAATCTTCTGCCCATAAGAATCCTTTTTGTCTCAACTCAAATGTAGAGGGGAAGAAACGGAATAGTGCAAGCAAGATCGGCATTTGAATCAACATTGGTACACATCCCGATAATGGACTTGCGCCGGATTCCTTGTACAGAGCCATGGTTTCCATCTGTTTTTTCATAGCATCTTCCTTGTCCGGATACTTCGCGTTAATTTCTTCAATCTCAGGACGGAGGATACGCATCTTAGCTGATGATGTATACATCTTCCATTGAATTGGCATCAACATAAACTTGATCAAGAACGTCAACAATAGAATTGCAATTCCAACGCTGATTCCCATATTAGTCAATACATTAAAGATGGGCTGAACCGCGTACAGGTTAATCCATCTAAAAATTCCCCAACCGTAATTCAATACTTTGTCGTAATCCGCTTCGTAAGAAGTTAACAACTCATAGTCGTTTGGACCAAAGTACCAGTTCATTCGAACTGATGCGTTATCAACATTTGTAAGTCCTAGGTTTAATGTAGACTTGTATCCTTTCAAGTGTGTCCACGCCATATCCTCACCTTCGTCGTATGTGTCAATACTAAACTTTGTACCGTCTTTGTCAAATCCATTCTCAGGACGTAGGAAAGAAGAGAAGAAGCTTTGCTTGTAACTAACCCAATCAACATCGTCTTCTGCAGGAATTTCATCATCTCCCATTTCACTCAAGTAAGAGAATCCTTCTTCTTGGTACTTGAAGCACGTTGTAGATACACGACGTTGTTCACTAAATAAGCGCTCAGTCTTACGTAAAGATGCTTCCCAGTTCAACATTACATTTTCTGGGGTAACTTTCCCTCCGTATCCGCGCATGTTGACGTCGTATGTGATGTCATAAGCGTCAGGCTTAAGTTCGTATACAAATTCAATTGCCTCTTCGCCGGCTCCTTTCAATTCAAATACAATCTTAGTCTCTGATTGAGATTTGATTGTAAATAACTCATCAGCTGTATTAACAGTGCGCTCACCCATTGGGAAAGTAATTCCATTTGTTGCATCTCCATTTCTAAAGAATACCAACGGAACGTGAACACTGTCTTTTTTTGCGAATTCGAAGTATGTTTCAAATTCTTTCAAACGAACGGCAGCAATTTGCCCACCTTTTGTTGTGAAATCAATGATTAACCTTTCGTTTTCCAAGCGAATGATTTCTCCAATAACGAGTCCATCAGTATCCACACCCATTTCTTCATCAAAAACTTCACGTTTTGAAATGATAGTGTCTCCTCCGTTGATAGTGTCTTGGTAAACTAATCCTCCATTATCTGCGACAAGTGGCTCTCCATTGTCATCCATTACTGGAACTAGAGCGTCAAATTCAGTAGGCTCTTCAATTGTCTGAGCTTCTAGCGAGTCTGAAGCGTTTACAGTATCTATCTCAGCTTGTTCATCTAATTCAGCTTGTTCAAGTTTTTCTTGATCAGCTTTGATTTCCTCTTCAGAGGGTTGATTGAAAAGGGTGAATACAGAAAGTATCACACCTATTATCACCAATCCTACGACGGTATTTTTGTCCATTTCCTATTGTTTATTTCTATTATTTCTTTGCGTTGTCCAAAGCAGCATTCACAAACGCCACGAAGAGTGGGTGAGGTTTTGCTACCGTACTCTTGTATTCAGGATGGAATTGAGCTCCAACGAACCAAGGGTGATCTTCTATTTCTACAACTTCAACCAATCCAGTTTTTGGATTACGTCCCGTTGCTTTCATTCCATTCTTTTCGAATAACTCTAGATAGTCGTTGTTGAATTCGTAACGATGTCTATGTCTTTCCGAAATTTTGTCAGTATTATATGCTTGAGAAACCAAAGACCCTGTGATCAATTGACACTCGTAAGCGCCTAGTCGCATTGTTCCTCCCATATCTGAGATGGACTTTTGTTCAGTCATCATATCAATAACTGGTTCTTTACATGCTTCAACAATCTCTGTAGTATGCGCTTCAGATTTACCAAGTACGTTTCTTGCAAATTCAATAACGGCACATTGCATCCCTAAGCAGATTCCAAAGAAGGGAACATTATTCTCACGCGCATAACGCACAGTTTCAATCTTTCCAGAAATTCCACGAGAACCAAATCCTGGTGCAACTAAAATTCCGTCTAGTCCATCCAGTTCCTCCTTGGCATTTTTAGCGGTAACCTTTTCAGAGTGAATCCACCGAACGTTTACTTTCGTGTTTGCCGCAGCACCAGCATGAATAAGTGATTCACTAATAGACTTGTACGAATCTTTTAATTCAACATACTTACCAATAAGTCCTATAGTAACTGAGAATTCTGGGTTCTTCAATCGATTCAAGAACTCTTTCCAATTGCTTAAATCGGGAGTAGACTTTGTGTCAAGGTTTAATTTCTCCAACACTACTTTGTCCAACTCTTCCGTTTGCATTAGTAAAGGAACGTCATAAATTGTTTCAGCATCACGTGCCTCTATAACCGCATTCATATTTACATTACAGAACTTCGCAATTTTACGACGGAGGTTTAAATCCAGCTCATGTTCTGTTCTACAACAAAGAATGTCTGGTTGAACTCCCAATTCCAACAATTGCTTTACTGAGTGTTGTGTAGGCTTTGTTTTCAATTCTCCCGCAGCAGCCAAATAAGGAACCAATGTCAGGTGAATAACGATACAGTCATCATCAAACTCCCATTTCATTTGACGGACAGCCTCTACATATGGTAGAGACTCAATATCACCAACAGTCCCGCCGATTTCCGTAATTACGATATCATAGGTCCCTTTATTTCCAAGAATCTGAATTCGTTCTTTAATCTCATTTGTAATGTGAGGAATAACTTGAACAGTTTTTCCTAAAAATTCACCACGTCGTTCTTTTTCAATAACTGATTGGTAAATTTTCCCTGTAGTCACATTGTTTGCCTGAGATGTTGGTACATTCAAAAAACGTTCGTAGTGACCTAAATCCAAATCAGTTTCAGCGCCATCGTCAGTAACGAAACATTCACCATGCTCGTATGGGTTCAAAGTACCCGGATCAATATTGATGTATGGATCTAATTTCTGAATGGTTGTTGAATAGCCACGTGCTTGAAGAAGCTTAGCTAAAGATGCTGATATGATACCCTTTCCCAGAGAAGAAGTAACCCCTCCAGTTACGAATATATATTTTGTTGAATTTGACATGATGAATACAATTGTAACTACGGGATGCAAAGTTACAAGTTTCACGAATCCAACAGCGGAAAAATTGGATTATTTTGAATGGATTACTAATATTTTTCAATCAACCTTCTTTTCTTTTTGATTGTAGGCAAAGAAAAAGCCCAGATCACAATCTGAGCTTTCCGAATTCTATTAGAAGATTCATTATTCAATAACAACTTTTTTCGTTAGTATTTGACCGTTACTCAGCTGGATATTAATAAAGTAAATACCTGTGTCTAGGTTCACATTGAATTCTGTAATGTGAGAAGGGGATTCAACTGTCTTGATTTTAATTCCCGCACTGCTGATAATGGATATCTCAGTCACTTCATCGCCAAGATTTGAAATGTCTACGTGAAAATCACCTGCAGAAGGATTAGGATATACTAAGATTTTTCTCTCAAGTCCATTATTTTCACTCAAATCATTGTTGGGATCCGTGACGATAAACTGTCCCATCATTCCTTGATCCTCGTGGGTTAACATATGACAATGATACATGTATGGAATTGTATCGTTTGCGAAATCAAGGAATTCAGTGATGAATCGTATATTTCCCATTCCACCAGGGACAAGCACAACATCATTTAGTCCTTGTAATTCTGGTGGCGGTGGATTTCCATTGATATCAAGGATTCTAAATTGAACATCATGGATATGAAATGGGTGTGCAATTGGAGTCTGATTCGTCAATGACCAAATCTCTCTGTTTCCCAATGGAATAGTCTCGTTAATTGTTCCCATATCGAAAGTACTTCCGTTGATAAGGAAAGGTCCAACAATATTTTGCTGTGTAGAAAAGGTTAATGATCTCGTGATATCTTCTGTTCCCTCAGCTAGTATGTTTTGAGTGATAAGTGTTGAAGGAATGGTTGTCACAGGTGCTGCTGTTGGTGCGCCAATATTTAAATCGAGAATAACGAAATTGGTGCCGTTCAGTGGGTTTGACGTATATCCGACTAAGTTGTTTGTGTGTTGCGGCATTATACCTGGCTGGCTTGATCCATAAATCGCATTGCCAATTTCAGAACTATAACTTAACAACTGTAAGCTTTGACCTTGTAGCGAAGATAAATCAACAAGAATGTCAGCTCTTTGTCCTGGAGCCATTTGATATCGAGTTAAATTCACAGGAGCTTCTAAAAGGCCACCATCAGTACCAATAAGTTCAAAGGCCATGTCATTCGTGAAGCCAAGTTTGTAGACTCTTTGTGACGAACCATTCAAAATCCTTAAGCGAACAACTTGTGCAGGAGCATCAAGATAGGGATCAATTGTTCCATTCACCATCAACGAGGTGTCTAGTTCAGACATCCATTCAATTTGACCGTTACTATCGAAGCCTTTTGTTTGAATGACTATTGGGAAATCATCAACACCGTAATCTCTTGGCAACGTTAATGCAGCCTCGTCAGCATCTTTTACGATGATCAAGCCAGCTATCCCTTTAGAAACATGCTTGTTTGTTTGCATATGCAAGTGAGGATGGTACCAATTGATTCCGGCCTGATCCATGACTGTAAACTGTGGATTCCAGATAGAATTTGGTGGAATAATTGAATGAGGTCCTCCGTCATTTTCCGGTGCAACGTGCATTCCATGCCAGTGAATCGTAGTTGTGTCTTGCAGTTGATTATCAACACTGATGGAGATAAAATCGTCTTTCTGTAGTATTAAAGTTGGACCAAGTAGCGAACCATTTGCACCCATAGTATTGGTTGTAACTCCAAGGTAAAAATCAGTTGTTCCTTCCTGAAGAGTCAGGTTGAAATTAGTTCCTGATAGACTTGGAGGTATAGCTAGTGGATTTTGAGCAATCGCGACTGTTGTAAATAACGAACTCATTACAATAAGTGTAGAAATAGGCTTCATGGATTATTTAGTTAGTTTGATGTCGAAGATAGCTGAATAACGCATGAGTGAAAGTAACACAAGTTACATAGGTGTGAATTGCAATAAAACGATTGAGGTTGAGTTATAGTATCTATGAAAACTTTTGGACTACTGCTTCTAATTCAATTAGGCGTATCTCACGTATTCGCTCAGCAATGGAGTCAAATGAATGACTTTCCTAGCAATAAAAGAGATGATGCAGCGTCTTTTACAATCGGTAATATAGCTTACGTTGGTACTGGAATGGATGAGGGATTTATAATGCATTCAGATTTCTATGCATATGACATGGGAACAGAATCTTGGTCACAAATTCAATCTTTGCCTGATTCAGCTCGACGTGAGTATGCATCAGCTTTTAGCTATAACGGTTACGGATATGTTTTTGGAGGAGTGAATCAGTCGGGTGATTATTTATCCGACCTATGGAGGTATGATCCTTCATTAGATACTTGGGAGTATATAGGTGAGACGGTTTTAGGCGGGAGAAGCGGAGCGATGGTAATAATGGAGAATGATTCTGTGTACTTCGTCGGAGGAAAGAACAACATCTCATTTGCCTCGGAGGAAGTGATTTCCTACGATATATCTTCCGGTCAATGGTTGACACGTGCATCATTACCTGCTACACTATTTCGAGGTATTTCCTTTGAATGGGCTGGGTACGGTTATGTTGGCTCAGGATTGTCCGATAGTCAAGCGCTAGATCCAGATTTTTATCGCTACAAATTTTCAGATGATACATGGGAGTTAGTTCCATCAATGCAGTTGCAAATTCCTTCATCGTATACAGCCTTTTCACAAATTGATTCTTCAGTGTATGTATGTGGCGGCATGGATCAATCCTCAATGTTCAATGATGCATTTCAACGAATAAATATTCCTTCTCAAACTTCAGAGTTATTAAGTGTATTCCCTTCGAGCACAAGAAGAGGAGCAAGCGGTTTTTCAAATTCACTAGATTTCTATATCACAACAGGATTGCAAACAGGAGGTATAAGACTTAAAGAGACTTGGAAAGCGGAGCATGCTGTTTCTTTGTCTGAAGAAGAATCAGGTGCTCACTATAGTCATTACATTGCAGACGATGTAATTTATTTTGTGAGCGAGAAACCCATTAGTAATGTAACGTTCTTTGGTAATGATGGGCGAGTTAGCGTAGAATTGTACAATTTGGATGAGTACAGTTTGGATATCAGTGAATACCCTAATGGCGTATATTATTATCTGGTTAGTTTTGGAAAAACTTTTGGATTCCAAAAACTAATGATCGCCCGTTAATTGGACCAATTCTCATTCATTCCGAATTGCAAATAGAATTTTGATCTGCGCACGTCTTCATCTGTAAATGCTGGACTGCCAAACTCATCTAGTCTAGGATAATGCGGTGATTTTCGCTCAATTTTTTTAGGCAAAAAGATGAGGTCATGAATCAGTCTGTTTTGAAAGGCATGACGAATGTTTTCACTGTCAATTCCAGCTTTCAAATGAACTGTCTGTCCCATTCCTAGGTTGTACATGAAAGAACCATACAGAATTCCATGACTTGTCCGACCATAGGGTAGGTCTTCTAGAATTTTAAATCCGTTTGGTGCGTTATCTGTGGGAGCTCTTTCCCAACGTGCGCCTGCAGTTTCGCCTGTCCACATGCTGATTCCTATTCCAGCCTTAAAATCACCACTCCGATACGTTATATAGAATTGCCCAGTTCTAAATCGATCTTTAGAGCGTCCGCCAAAAACGTCATTCTCATGATATATACTTACGTTTTTGATATGTGCACTGAAACCTCCTGAATATTGCGAAGTTCCAGCATTGTCAAAATACATGAGGTAATTAAACCCAAGACCATAGTTGTATGGGGTTTGATGATTGAGCCCGTCCAATTGAAAGTCCGATTCCATTTGACGTTTACCAGCAAGGAGTACCAAGCCTACGGCATTTCTGGATTCCCAAAACCGTGTTCGTTGTCCAAGGCCTTTCTCATAAAAATAGACTGTTGAATTGGCATTGACTTGAAAGAAATAATCGGTGTAATACCCTTTTAGGTTAAGCCCGATAGCATTGATGTGAGTACCGAAATTCAACACCAAACCAGCTGTTCCTCCAAAGTGATTTTTGAAGTAGTCCTGACTAAAGACTAACGTAGGGCAGAGAAGAAGTATACTCAGTATTTTCAACATCGCTGCAAAGATGACAAAAAGTATACCTAATTTGTTAGTCCTCCCATATTCTCACTTTACCTTCCATCATCCACTTTCAACCTACCACCAATCATATCCAATCCCCAACATCCATTTTAATCCAGTTATCCCAAATTGCTACCATTAAAAAAGAATAAATGTAGATTTGTTGAGCATGAATTATAAACGATTTTATTGGCTGGCGCAACTCATTGGTTGGATATCCTATTGTGGATTAGTGACTTTGAGCATCTACAATAGATCTCCTGAACAGATTAATTCAATTTTTCTGTTAAACATCTTTGTTGTTATTGTCATTGGAATTCTTGGAACGCATGTTCAACGGATAATTTTTATTCGTTTGGGATGGTTGGGTCTTAGATTGCCCAAATTATTGCCACGTTTACTTTTTGCCTCCGTACTTTGTTCTGTGTTTATATCTGGCGTAGATCAGGCTACTGACTATCTATCCAATGTAGGGGAGTTGCAGAAGGAGCCATTTTCTCTTTTACGTTTAATTGTTTCTTTTCTTTCAGTTCTAGTACTCGTAATCTTTTGGAATGCTATTTATTTCACCTTCCATTTCTTTCAACAATCAAGGAAACAGGAGATCTCAAACCTAGAATTGAAGGCAAGCAATCGTGAGAGTGAATTGAAGAATTTGCGTTCTCAACTGAATCCTCATTTCTTATTTAACTCTTTGAATAGTATCCGTGCATTGGTAGATATAGAGCCATCTAAAGCAAAGATATCGATTACAACATTGTCAAATTTGTTGCGTCAATCGTTGTTACTGGGGAAAGAAAACCAAGTGAGTTTGGATAGTGAAATGGACCTTGCGAAAAGCTATTTAGAATTAGAGAAAATTCGTTTCGAAGAGCGCTTGAACGTAGAGTGGGAGCTTTCTCCTGGATTAGAGCATTTTGAGATTCCTCCATTTACACTACAGATGATGGTGGAAAATGCCATAAAACACGGTATTTCTAACCTCAAGGAAGGAGGAGTTGTAAAGATTTTCGCAATTGATACGCCAGAAGCTGTCGTTATAACGGTAACCAATACTGGGAACCTTGATGGCGTTGTTGATTTGGGTGTGGGTATTCAAAACATTAAGCAACGCTTGGCTTTGCAATATGAAAATGGTGCTGAATTCTCATTGAAAGAGAAGGATGGACTAGTAATCGCTAAAATGAAATTCAAAAAATGAAGCAATACAGAACATTAGTAATTGATGATGAGCGTTTGGCGCGAGAGGAGTTGAAATCAATTTTGAGCGAATATCCTGAGATCGAAGTGGTTGATGAGGCCGTAAACGGTGATGAAGCGATAGATAAAATCAAAAAATATGATCCAGATTTAATCTTTTTGGATGTGAACATGCCCGGAATGTCTGGATTTGAAATGTTGAAGAAGCTAGACGAAATTCCACACGTGATTTTTGTTACTGCTTACGACGAGTACGCACTCAAAGCCTTTGAGGTGGATGCGTTAGACTATATTCTAAAGCCAATTGACAATAATCGCTTAAATGAAGCGATCGAGAAGCTAAAACAAAAAGAGGATCAAGATTTTGAATCATCATCTTCGCACAGTATCGACCGTAAGGAGCGCAAGCTCTCAATCACAGATAAAGTGTTCATCAAGGATGGAGAAAAGTGTTATTTCGTTGAGCTCGGAGATGTTCGTATGCTTGAGTCTGATGGGAACTACGTAAAAGTGTACTTTGGTACGAATCGTCCGTTGATCCTTCGTTCATTAAATAGTTTTGAAGACAAATTGGATCCGGAATTCTTCTTCAGAGCCAATCGAAAATTCATCATTAACCTGAATTGGGTGGATAAAGTGGAGAACTGGTTCAATGGCGGTCTACAAGTAGAGCTGAAGAGTGGGGACAAAGTGGAGATTTCACGTCGTCAAGCTATTCGATTCAAAGAAATGTTGAGCTTTTAGTGAGAAGCTTACTTCTGAAGAAACGAGATGTAACATATTGGATCCAATAATGTTCAAGGCTATAAGCAGTGCGGTTCCTAGTCTAATATTTTATGCAACGTTATTCTTATCAAATAAACTATTCGTATTCAAATAAAATTGTATCTCGTTCAAGTTCAATATTAATTAATTCATTTTGTGATGATCCACTTGTGAAATAACCAAAATGCATAATTTTATTGATCTGAGGGGCAGTAAGTTGATAGTCTATTCGGTAGCTACCGTCACCCATACCAATATTTCTCATGTCTAAAATGTAAGTCTTCGATTCATTTGGAATTAAGCTGAAATATGCATGATTATTTTGGGAACCTCTTACATAAATAGCAATTGAATCAATTTTCGTGTTTGTCTTGTTCTGAACATTAAATTCCACGCTGTTCCTACCACACGAGCTTATCAAGAGAATTAATAAAGATATGATCAAAGAGTTCTTCATTTAATGTAGTATAACCTATTACTAATCACGATCACTTCCAGACTCAACCAAGCAAATCCGATCCTTTTCCAAAACGATCAATCGTTGCTTGTACAAGCTCCCAACTGCTTTCTTGAAGGTTTTCTTGCTCATTCCAACAGTTTCACGGATTGTTTCGGGATCGCTCTTGTCTGTAATGGATAATTGCCCCTTCTTTTTAAGGATATCCAATAAACGCTCAGCTGATTCATCAATTTTCTCAAATCCAACCTTGTCCAAGAGTACATCAAGCTTCCCATCTTCTCGCACAAGACTAACATACCCTTTTGTTAATTCTCCACGACCTAATTTTCGACTGATGTTGCTATTAAAAATCAATCCTGAATAGCGTTCTTCAACTATAACCTTAACTCCGAGATCAGTTATATCACAAATCATGATGTCAACTTCTTCGTTTGGATCATATTCTTTAGTACATTCTTCTAAGTATCGTTGAACTCTAGTTGATCCAATAACTCTGTCCGTACTTTCGTCAAGCATTAAGCGTGTCAAATAATAGCGGTCTTCTTCGAGTTTTAAATTTTGTTCTTTGAATGGTATCATTAGTTCTTTCTCCAATCCCCAGTCAACAAAAGCTCCGAAATGATTAACAGAAGTTACCTTTAGATATGCATAACCATTCATTTCAATGTATGGTTCCTCAGTTGTTGCCACGGCCCGATCTTCAGAATCGCGATAGACAAATACCTCAACGAGATCATCAAGTCCCATGTCATCCGTTAAATACTTATTTGGAAGTAATACGTCGTTGTCTTCATCGTCGGCTAAATAAGCGCCAACGGATGTAAATCTGAGCAATGTTAGCTCATTAAATTCACCTATTTTCATGTATTAGAAATAGAGCGCTGAGGCCAATTTGGAGTTGATAATCAGAACGGGCAATGCAGGCTTGTTTGTTATAATATTCTGTGCAAAGCTATCAAATTGTGGCAATAAACTCTCTGAATGGTACGAAATAGCGATCAGTCCAACATTATTGTTTTTTACGAAGTGCATGATTTTCTTGCCATATCCACCACCGCTCTTCAATATATTCATCTTTGCTTCAATATCACGCTCCTCGTACTGTTTACTTACAATTCCAATTCTATTTTGAAGGCGAGTGTTCAGTATTTGGTCAGATTGTTTCTCTGCGAGAACATTCACCTTGGCTTTAAAGATATTTGCTATATCCCCCGCAATATTAACAATTTGAAGGCTTTCCTTGGTCAAGTCAATTGGAACGGCAACATCAGTTATTTCAGCTAGAATGGTATTTTTTTGTACGATTAAGAATGGACAATCAGCACTCGTAACAACTTTCATTGCGTGGCTTCCTGAGACACGCTGAAATCCTCTTATACCATGAGTTCCCATGATAATGAGTTGTGCCTTTTCTTCTTTGGCAATTCTTGCAAGATCTGTAAAAACATCTCCTATTTTGACCGAGCTAGAAACTTGAACTCCGGCAGGAACGTTTAATTTGTTTTTGACATCTTCAAGTAGTTTGACTTTCGGCATTCCTTTTGCCTTATCAGGGGCTAAATGAAGAAGCCTGATTTCAGCATCCACACGCTTGGCAAGAAATAGTGCGTATTCGAGCGCTTTTTCCGTCACCGGAGTGAAATCATACGGTACAATATAAAGGTTCTTACTCATACAGGTTCTTTTAAGTAATATATCGAATTTTAAATTGCTTTTTCAATTTGTTCGGATCAAATGATTATTGAATAAGCTTCTATGAATATACCAACGAGTTGCGTGATAATTTGGTAGTCAATTAATTTCTATTTCGTCTTCTTCGTCTTCTTCTATCTCTTCTATTGCCCTGTACAGTAGATAGGTTAGAAGGGTCACGTCGGTCTCGTCCGTTTACCTCAGGTGCATTAGGATCACCTGCCGTTGCTACTGCTTCAGCTGCTTCCGCAGCAGATTCTGGTGTTACAGCAACGTGTTCACTTCCTCCGCCTGGTCCATTGTCTTCTGGATTGATCCATTCTGAGCGAATTTCTCTTTCCTCTACAACTCCCGTGTTATCGTTTAAAACATATACGCTCTGTCGAGAAGAACTCTCGCTGTTTACACCTATTACGTCTTCATTTAATATCCATTTTCCAGACTCAAGAACAAATGCATCATACGAGAGGTCAGGCACGTAGAATGATCTAAAGTTCTTCATGCTTGGTGTTTCTGGTGAAAGATGATCCATCATTATACGATCTCGCTGGGGCTCATAAGTAAGTCCCATTCCTGCCTTCTTCGAATGTTCGTAATACATTCTCTTTTTTGTTTCTTTTCCAATTTTAAAGATTGGACTCCCTAATTTCACTGTCTTTCCAGTGAAATAGATAACATCAATTAAGCGAATTTGACTCATTGTAGAGTAATAATCCCAGCCCAAAACAGTGTACAATGTTTTACTTCCTTTCTTTACTGGAATGATTTTGTAGTACAATGCGCCGTACCATTCATTTGAAGCAAGGATTTCCGTGGGTTGTGACATCGGCATTCCCATGACATCTTCTGTTAATTCAGTAACATAGTATGTTTTACGTCTGCTATCGATATGTAGGATGAAACAACTGTATTTTTGACTGAAATCATCTTGTTCAACGTTCCAGTTAACAATTCTCATTTGTCCGTCAGGGCTATCAATGAAGCCAATTGTAGTCAGCTTTGAGAAAGGGTAGTCCATCGCTTCTGGAGTTTGTAGAACTCTTTCCAATTCGACTTTAAAGGCTTTGTTTTTTAATTTCTTTTCTGCGTTGTTTTCTGCAGCGCGCAACTCAAGGAGTAATTGTTCTAGTTTGATTTCTTCAGCGGCTAAATCAATAGATTGAGCCATGGATACCATTGGAACCAGAATTAGAGATAGTATGGAGAGTACTGTTTTCATATCTTACTTAACGAATATACAATCAATTTGTTACTTCGTTCAACAACCTTACCAGAATTATTTATACGATATAAAATTGAAAGAGGGGGCGTCAAGTCCTAGGTCTCGAAGTTCCTTAGCGATCTGTCCTCGGTGATAATTGCTGTGATTTAATATATGATAAAGGATGTCAATTGCTGTATTACTCAGTAGTACGCCTTCTTCTGTGTGGTAATTAACCTTCTCGTTTAGTTCAATTTGCTCTAGATACTCTATTGTTTTCAAATAGTTCTCATGAGCAAGTTTTGTCCAATAATCCAATGGTAAATGATCCCAAGTATATGATTCTTGCCCTTGATTTATTAATCGATGAATCCAAATGTGATGTACATTGATGATATGAGACATCGATTTTGTAATATACTCCGACAATTGATCCTCATTATTCGTCAAGTGCTCAATCCATTGCTTGTTCGAACGAAAATCGTATTCGAACTTATCGACAAAAAAATCTTTGATCAACTTAAATTGACTTAAGGTCTACGATAGTATTTGTTGGATTCTCTGAGCTGAAGACAAAGCTTCCAGCAACAAGTACATCTGCTCCCGCATCAATTAATTGCTTACCAGTCTCCAAATTAACTCCACCGTCAACTTGAATAAGGGCTGAGGAATTGCTTGCTTGAATTAGTTCTTTTGCTTGACTCACCTTGGTAATAGCATGTTTGATGAATTTTTGTCCGCCGAAACCAGGGTTTACCGACATGATCAAAACCAAATCAAGATCAGCTATTACATCTTGCAAAGCTGAAACCGGAGTGTGAGGGTTTAATGCTACGCCTGCTTTCATTCCATGCGATTTGATCAATTGAATTGTTCTATGTAGATGAGTACAAGCCTCGAAGTGCACTGTTAAAACGTCTGCTCCGGCTTTCGCAAACTGTTCCACATATTGATCAGGATTTACAATCATGGCATGAACGTCTAGCGGCTTTGTTGCATGCTTTTTAATCGCCTTTATCACAGGGAAACCAAATGACATGTTTGGAACGAAAACACCATCCATTACATCAACATGGAACCAGTCCGCGGTAGAATTGTTAATCATTTCAACGTCGCGTTGAACGTTTGCAAAGTCACAAGAAAGGACGGAAGGGGCAATTAAGTGGCTCATCGTTTTTTATTTGCAAAAATAAAGAAACTGTTCCTTTATTGACGCAATAATTTGAGGTATTCCTCATCCCGCGCATAGACATCAATGTGCATGGACATTTGCATTCCATTTCGTACCACCGTTTGGTATTCGATAAAGATTGGAATTTGTTCAATGAGCTTTATTTCGTAATTCTCCGCTCTGGCAAGAAGTGTGTCGAGTGAATCGGGACGCATTTCATTAACTTTCCAAGGAGAAATGGAATCATAATGCAGTATAGTTCTTGCAAGATCAATAGGGTTTTGGGTTCTCATACAACCGTGAGAATAAGCCCGAACATCAACACCAAACAATGATTTTGCCGGCGTGTCGTGAAAGTAAACACTGTGCGAATTCCAAAAGTCGAACTTGATCACCCCAAGACTATTGGTTGGGCCAGGTTCTTGTCGTACTTTATATGGGAAAGAGTTTTGTCTTATGTTTTTCCAGTCTACCGTGAGTGGATCAACCTCTTCTCCGTCCTTTTTAAAGATTTTGTAGTTGTGTTTTTCTAAATAGCTGACTTTGTACTTAACCGCTGGAAGAATCTCTCGGCTTGAGATAGAGTAGGGCACGTTCCAGTATGGATACACTACAATTTTCCGCAAATTGGATGTCAACTCAGGAGTTTGATTTTCAATTTTTCCAACAACAATATTGTGATCACTTCTCAAAGTGTCATTCTCCCAGAAGCGCAATTTATATTCTGCGATATTAATGTGGATGTACTTTTCAGGGCGAACAGCTCTAGTTCTTATTTTGTCCATCGCCAATTGAATTCGCTCCATTTTATGAAACGAACTTTCATTCAATGCCATTGAGGTGAACTTCCCGATTTTACCATCTGGTTTTAAGGCGTTATCAATTTGAAACTCAGTCAGGCCTGCAGTAACGTCTAAACTATCGACCGCATCTTCTGTTATGTATCCCTTTGAGATTAGTGCGAGACGAGTTTTGTCCATTGTTAAAGTATCGTACTTGAATGCCACAATATCGAAAGTTGACGTGTCCAATAGCATTGAATCGACAAAATTGATAAGCCCTGCACCCAGTACTTGATAAGCCGTATCCGTAGGCCCATATTTTAAAAACTGGAGTCTGTAATCAATGTTATCTGAAAAGCTCAGCATTTGGTCCAATGTATCTGCGGCCACGTTATTTCTCGGATTAAGAAGAGTGTCCTCATAACTGATCAAGCCATGCTCGAGATCATAGAGAATTTGCGACATTGAAATGGTGATATTGATCTCATCTTGAATGTAATTGTCAGTACTGGATTGAATTACTCTGCCCGTAGGAATTCCGAGAACAAAGTAATTTTCCATTATTCCTTTTAGTTGAACGCCTTCTTCAGTTAATGTTGAATCATTGATCCAGCGCGGTTTAAAGTCACGTTGTTCGTAATAATCCATTAAAAAATTAAGCGTGGTATCTGGAAGTCCGATTTGCGCAACGTACTCGGGAGATATTGCTATTTGCATCTTTTCTGCAACCGAAATGTCTCTGTCTTCGAACGGTGGAATTTCTGGAAGAACCTCATCGCCTGAATCTGAACAAGCAAAAAGTACCAATAGAAGTGGAATTATCCTTAGTAGTCTCATTAATTAGTGTTATGAATTACTTACATTCGTACGTAGTCCTAACGAATATAACTTTTTTTCAATGACGTTTAGTATTCTAACGATAATTTTAATTGGAACTGTGCTAGTTTCTCTAAGTGCTTTTAATAATAGCAAGCTTAGGGATGATATGATGTACATTCCTTACGACGTAAAGCATAACAAGAATTATAAACGAATTT
Organism: Crocinitomicaceae bacterium; assembly: GCA_033791225.1. GTDB lineage: Bacteria > Bacteroidota > Bacteroidia > Flavobacteriales_D > Crocinitomicaceae > UBA4466. Next base: position 148,513 of record JASJHD010000012.1, on the reverse strand, counting down.
TCACACACATTTTAATTCACTCAGATTATATGCATTTGGCATTTAACATGATGTCTTTGTATTTTTTGGGGAGTTTGTTTTTGGATACGCCGTGTCATACATATCTAGGGAGGGATTGTGGTTTAATACAATCATATGGTGAGTTTCAAGGACAATTACATTTTTTAATACTATATGTTTTTGGTGGATTGTTTGCAGCGCTTATTCCATATTTACGAAATCAAGACAATCCAAATTATAGATCACTAGGAGCTTCAGGAGCAGTATCCGCAGTTATTTTCGCAGCCATATTGTGGAATCCTTCAATGAACCTTTACCTATTCTTCATTCCGATTGGAATTCCAGCTTACATTTTCGGACCTCTTTATCTTGCGTTCGAATACTATTCTCACAAGAAAGGAAATAGTGGAATTGCGCACGATGCACACATTGGAGGGGCATTGTTTGGGATAGTTTACGTTTTAATTATTAATATTGATAAAGGAAAAGAATTCCTGAATTACTTTGTTTAGTCTATGCTATACGTAAACAGCAATGGTGAAATACTTGAAAATGAAGGCCCCACGATAAAAACGGGGAACCGCTCCTATTTGTATGGGGATGGTGTTTTCGAAAGTATTCGAATAGTAAATGGTAAGCCGATTAACTTGGAGAACCACATTGTGCGTATGCTTGAAGGTGCAAAGCGAATTAAAATGCGACCTCCGAGCTTTTTTAATCTTGCGTTTTTTGAAGAGAAAATCAATGAGTTGATTGAGAAGTCCAGCATTGTTGGAGGTGGTAAATGTAGGTTGTCTCTAGATCGATCAAGCGGAGGAACTTTTTCTCCTGATTCTAACGAGGTTGAGTATTTCATCGAAGTGTATCCAATGGACAATAATAAGTTCGAATTGAATCCGAAAGGAATTGAAATCGATTTGTACATGGATTTGAAGAAAGACAAAACCAGCTTGTCAAATTTTAAAACAAAAAATGGACTAATCTATATTATGGCTGCTATAACGGCCAAAGAGAAGGGGCTAGACGATTACCTGATCAGCAACAATACTGGTGGGATTTTAGAAGCCACATCCTCCAATTTATTCGTTGTAAGTAATGGAGTATTGTACACTCCTGGACTTGAGGAAGGATGTTTAGCAGGAACCATGCGGATGCAGGTTATTAACCTTGCATTGGCCAATGGTATAAAGGTATATGAGTGTAATATTATGCCTCAAAATTTATTGGTGGCCGATGAGATTTTCCTAACAAATGCGATCAATGGAATTCACTGGGTAAGCGGATACCGAACCAAGCGCTACTTCAATAATACATCTAAAAAATTAGTCGAATTGCTGAACGTAGTTTGGCTCACAAAGACTTAATCGATTTACTATGTACAGAGTTTATTTACTTGTTTGCGTTCTCGGACTGGTCTCATGTGCTGGAGAAAAAGGATGTGAGGAAGTGATTATTCCAGCCGATTTTGATGCTCAACTTGAGCAAAAGTTTGATTCAACGTATGCAGCTTCGTTAGGTGCAGACGAATACGGAATGCACAAATATGTGATGGCATTGTTGAAGGAAGGTCCAAATCGAGATTATGACAAGGCATATGGAGATAGTCTTCAGGCAGCGCACATGGCAAACATCGGTAGATTGGCCGAGGAGGGTGTGCTTGTCTTGGCGGGTCCATTTTTAGACGATGGAGAACTAAAGGGAATTTACATTTTTGATGTTGAAACAATAGAGGAGGCCAGAGCTTTAACAGAGTCAGATCCAGCGGTTCAAGCAGGTAGTTTGGTGATGGAATTACATCCTTGGTATGGATCAGCTGCGACAATGGCGATCAACGAAATTCATGAGAAGATTGCCAAAATAAAATTTTAATCTTAACATCTTTTTACATTTCGTTAAGAAAACTTGTCTCAGGATTACGTATCTTAGGCAGGAATTAATTCAATACTAAAACAAGAAATATGAAAATGTTTAAATTTATTGCTCCAGCTGTTTTGTCATTCGCCTTGATTGCTTGTGGTGGAGAAGCTGATGTTGCAGGAGACGAGGATGCAGCGCAAACTGAGTGCACAGAAGAGTGCGGTGAGGAGTGTGATCATAACGCTGAATGTGAGGGACAATGTGAAGAGGACTGTGAGAAAGAGTGTTGCGCTCATGCAGAGCATACTTGCACTGATGAGTGTGGTGACGATTGCGGATCTCAAATGGCACATGAGTGTACTGAAGAGTGCGGTGACAATTGTGGAGCACATGCAGAAGGTGAAGGACATCACGAATGTGGTGAAGAGTGCGCTGATGGATGCAAAGCTCACGAAGAAGAAGCTTAATAAAAAAAGACAATATGAAATCCTTCCTTCAATTGAGGGGAGGATTTTTTTATGCGGTATACTATGGATGGAAGACAACGAAAAGATATAAAGATTGGAGCACTTGTGGCAATTGTTTTGAAGAAGGATCAGCGCTCAGGTGAGTTAACGGAAGGAATCGTAAAGAACATTCTTACCAATTCTCCACATCATTCGCATGGAATAAAAGTACGTTTGGATGATGGACAAATTGGCAGAGTGCAAGAAATCTTAAAATAAAAACACCTAGACATTAATTACCGTGGTAATTATATTAATTGTTTTGTTATATTTGTATGTAATTAGACACTAAAAAAGGAAAACATATGAGTAAGATAATAGCATTTTCAGGAAGTAACAGTAAGTCATCTATCAATCAACAATTGATTACTGTGGTAGCAGAATTGGTTGAGGGAAGCGAAGTAGAGGTGATTGATCTCCGAGATTTCCCTGCACCAGTTTACGGTATAGATTTAGAAATGGAAGAAGGTATGCCGGCCAAAATGGTCGAATTAAACGGCAAGTTAGCTGAAGCAGATGGATTTATCATTTCATCACCAGAGCACAATGGATCGATGCCGGCAGTATTGAAAAATACGATTGATTGGCTTTCACGTATCGAGCAAAAGGTGTTCAATGATAAGCCGACAATCTTTATGAGTACTTCCCCTGGACCTAGAGGTGGAATGTCAGCATTGGAGCATTTGGTGGCAATTATGCCATATAGAGGAGCCAAGGTTGTTGGTAGTTATAGTTTAGGAAGCTTTGGAGAAAACCTTGTCGATGGAAAACTAAATGCTGACAAACATTCTGAAATTCAAGAGGTTCTTCGTAGTTTAGAAAAAGAAATCAACTAAGAATGGACAAAGCAATTACAAAAGAGTATAGCAACGATGGTGTCACGGTCGTTTGGAATTCAGGAAAGTGTAAGCATGCGGCCGAGTGTGTTAAAAACGCTGGGAATGTCTTTAAACCAAAAGAAAGTCCATGGATTCAAATGGAAAATGGAAGTAGTGAAGAGATCATGGCTGCCATTGACAAATGTCCATCTGGAGCTTTGAGTTACGGAGCTAAGAAGTAGTTTTCAACTTTTAAAAGTTCGTGATTTCTTAGTATTGAGTAAATGACAAGATCATGGCAAGAATAACCTTACTATTTTTTATTTGTTGCCTTTCATATATGGGACTTGCTCAGCATTACTATATTGATTCAAGGGAAGGTAGAGACACCATGTATCATTATCAAACCGGACAAGATAGTGTGGAATATCATGCAATGACGCGCGGAAGGCTGTTGCGAACCGAGTATTTTTCCAATGGAGTATTGAGAAATATTTCTAAGTACACCAAATATGGGTATGATGAAAAGAAAGGGTATCATCATGTTAAAGTAGTCACAAGAGAATGGGACGAGTCAGGAAAAAAAATCATTAGAGAACGAGTGAATTATCGTTATACAGGAGGAAGGAATAAGTATGTCATTTGGACATACAGGAAATACGGCCGATCCACTTTAAAATTAGAATACAAAGGGTGGGATTGATGATTAAAGAGATGCTAAATTCCGATTTCCTGAATTGGAAAATTATTTATCTACTTTAGTTGTCAAACAATTTCTGTGAACCAAAAATCATCTCCAAGAGAAATATCAATTGCATTAGCGCTGGTACCCTTAGTGGCGATGATTGTAATGGTAATCATTGGTCTCAGGTTCGAAATTGATCTCAAATTTATTTTACTTGTATCTGCAATGATTGCCGGCGTTGTGGCGTACATTTCTGGTGTAAAAGTGCCAGAGATGTTTGATTCTTATGGCACAACGATTAAAAAGGCTTTTCCCGCAATCCTCATTTTAATGGCCATCGGAGGTATCGTAGGAACTTGGATGTACAGTGGAACGGTGCCATTCCTAATCTATTACGGGCTCAAGTTCTTACACCCTGATTTCATTCTTGTAAGTGCCTTTTTAGTAACTGCAATGGTTTCGACCTTTACTGGAACCAGTTGGGGCTCGGCTGCAACGGCCGGCGTCGCGTTTATTGGAATAGGATCTAGTATGGGAATTCCATTACCAATGATTGCCGGAGCTGCACTTTCGGGAGCAGTGTTGGGAGATAAAGTTTCACCAATTTCAGATACGACCAACCTTTGTGCTTTGGCTTCAGAGGTGAAAGTTTATGATCACATTAAAGGAATGCTCCCTAATGTTGTGATCGCTGGAATACTTTCGGCCATTGCGTTTTTAGTATTGGGAATGTACTATTCTGGTACGACAGATGCAGGTGGTAATGTGGAATCCATCCTCAGTGATCTCGAATATATCTACGATTTTAATCTCTTCATGTTATTACCAGCGGCAGTTGTTTTTATTGGCGGATACAAAGGCTATAATGCAGTTGTCTTAATGATTTCATCTTCTGTTGTAGCTATTTTAATAGGAATGCTGAGCAATGGATTTGCTCCTTCAGATGGTGTTAATTCTCTGATTTCAGGATTTGAATTAAAACTACCACATGTGAAAGGGATGGCACAACCGGTCTCTGATCAACTCACAACATTGTTGAACAGAGGTGGATTTGAGGATATGCTCAAAGGGGCTGTGTTGTATTGTATTCTTGCTATTGGATTTGGATCCTTCATGCATGTCTCGGGTGCATTGGATAAGCTTATGAAATTGCTTCTTTCTGTTGTTAAATCATCATTTGGGCTTATTGTCACGGCATTTGTAGCTGGAGGAATGCTCAATGCAACTTCAGGAAATGCAGCCTTCTCCATCTTAACAACGGGTCAATTATTTACGCAACCTTTTGCAGACAGGGGAATTGAGAAATCCTTACTGGCTCGGTCCATGGAGAATTCAATGACACTGTTGGAGTCGTTGCTGCCTTGGCACGTTACGGCTATTTATATGTGGGGAGTTTTTGGTGTGAGTACAATGGAGTACTTACCTTTTGCCTTTTTCAATATTTTCGGAATTTTGTTGTTCTTCTTTTTGTCATGGCGGACTTTGAAAAAGAATACCAATTCAACTATAAATCCTAAAGTGTAATTAAATTTGTCCAATGTTAAAGTCTGTTATTAAATCTATAGGATGGATTAAAACCATTATTTTTTTGTCATTGAGTTTGGTGTTGTTCTATGCTGGCTATGATGGTAGTAAAGTGTTCGAGTTTTACCAAGAAGCACCTTTTACTGAACTAAGCGACTTAACTAAGAGCCACCAAGAAGGTGATTGGATTAAGCTCGGAGGTTTGGATGTTGATTTCAAATACCGCGTGCGAGGCTTAAAGGATAAAACTGTTGCGGAAAATGTTCAGTATTTAATTCCCTTGAGAGAGAAAGGAGAAAATCCAGGAACCAAAATTAAATTCCTTTATGTGATGCCTGACAACGGGTTCATAGGCTCGATGTTTGATGACTACATGGATGGCGGAGATGTAATCCAAAATGTAGATGAACTTGTCGTTGAATGGGCTACTATTGATGACCTGGCAGGGGATATTCCTTCAGCCGTACGGAATAATCGACACGTGGGCAATGATGTGATTATCCTTTGGCATAAGATGAATGATCCTTCTTGGGCCATGGCTGTTGTCTTTGGTGGAGTGTTTCTATTTGTCTGGTTAACCATGTTTGTCGTTCACTTCATAAAAGTGAAGAAATCACAACCTAAATTCTTTAATTAAATGAAATACTTTTTAAGCATATTAATTTTCTTAATTGTTACTGTTTGTCAATCTCAAACTACGATTGAGGATAAATTTCAAGCAGCTATAACTTCTGAATCTACAGGAGATTACTCTACTGCAATTACATTGTATGAATCTTGTATTGAGGGGAAATATAAGACTGATGAATGCCACTTAGGAGAATTCAAGTGTTGGAGAGAACTGGAGAGTATGGAGAATGCGTTTGCGATTGGAATGCAGGGAATTGAGCTCAACCCAAATCATCAGAATTTAATTGTAGCTTTCGTAGCGTACTCAATTTCTCAAAACAAAGCCAAATTTGCCATTGGATTTTTGGAAAAAACCTTGAATCAACACCAAGAAAGTTTTGCATTGCATTATGGATTAGCTATTGCATATGATGCGGCGGAGAAATATAATCAGTCCGAGCAGCAATTTAAACTTGCGCTCGTTCATAGGCGCATTTATGATGGGACTGAGTATTTTGAGGCATGGCTGGGTCAAGCACAACATTTTTATGATCGTGGGATTAGAGCAAAAGAGAAGTATAGAGTAACAAAAGACGAAAAGTTAAAGGATGCTTTCAAAGCAGAATCGGACAGAATGTTCAGTCAAGCAATTGCTGTTTGTCAAATTATTGATAAAGACGTTAGACCAAACGATCAAACCAATTTAAGTTTACTCCATGTCTTGTATACCATTACTCGTCAAAAGGACAAAGCCAAAGAACTTGAAGGTCGCTTGGATTAGTACCTTTCCGACAAAGAAATCAAAGGTTATTCATGACTGAAGCTGAGAACAGGTAAGTGTCAAACCTTCCAGCACAAGGCTTTCCAGAAAGTAAATTAGACTACAACAAACAAACAGTCCGTTCGACGCATATTCTTTTCAGAACAAACACCATTTTAAAGCCCTAGCACTAAAGTGCTGTATAGGTCTGACAGTTTACCCGTAATTTGGATTTGAAAACTACTTCCGCCATAGTTCGTCGCTCTTAGATTGTACAGCGAGGATATTTATCGGGGAAAGAATGAAGATGCATTCGTTTTCATCGGGTAGTATCTAAACATTTGTAATTTATAACCTGATGAACGTAATTGGTTACATTGGGATGTGTGATGATTAGATTTTCAGACTATCAGACTATCAGACTATCAGACTATCGAACTGTCTAACAATCGAAACATCGAACCATTCCCCTCCTTACTCAATAATCACAATTCCCAACTCATTTTGTACCAAGTCGATAATATCACGATTATTAGGCATTACAAGTAGAGAGCCAATGGAAGAGTCAATAATATAGTCATAGCCTTCTTTCGAAGCCACTGCATTGATAGCTGCTTTTGCTTTAGCGATAATTGGTTCGAATAATTCAACTTCCCTGCGCTCTAATTCTTGCTGTGCGGATACTTGAAACTCTTCAATGGCATGTTGCATTTGAATTATTTGGTCTTCTTTCATTTTAATTACCACTGGAGACCAGCCTTCACTGTGTTCTGCTATTTCTGTATAGGCCTCTTGAAACTTGATTTCCATGGATTGTAAGTGTCGTTCTAACTCTACACGTATTATTGTAAGTTCATTTTGGGCAGCTAGCTTTTCTGGCATTAAATCAAGGAGTTCATTTGTGTTGATGTGGGCAACGCGTTGAGCTTGACTCATAGGTGTGATGATAAGCAAAACGGCAATCATTAGGAGTGTCTTCATAGCAATCGATTTTTGGTTCGTAGCTAATGTAAATTATATACAGGGAACGTATGACCAATTTTAAGAGTCCTTAACATTCTTTAGAAGAAGATAACATTTGAGGACGCAACCTTTTTGAAGCTAGTTTAGTCCTTTTTCCTATTTTAGTCGAGTTCAAAGGGCGAAAGTATGAAATGGTTAATTCTTTTCGGTAAAGGTGTAGGGTGGTTCTTGGAATTGTTTTTTGCCTTTTTAATGTTTTACGTAACAGTTTCTATTTATGGCGCTGTCATTCCTGTAGGTGAAATCAACAAAGAAGGGGATATCTGTATTTACGTTCAATCGAATGGAATTCATACGGACATTTGTATGCCTACCGAAACAGAAGAAATGAATTGGCTAGAATTTATTCCCGCAGATGACTATAATGGAGATTCTTATGAGTATGTCTCAATTGGCTGGGGGGATAAAGGATTTTTCCTGAATACCCCAACTTGGGCAGAGTTAAAGGTGTCCACTGCTTTAAACGCTGCGTTTCTTCCAAGTACGACCGCTATGCATGTGTGGTACGATGAAGAGCCAGAAATAGGTGAGACGTGCAAAAAAGTTTGGATTAGTAAACTTGCCTATAAGCATATGGTGTTTTTTGTAAAAAATAGTTTTCGCCTGAAAGATGGCAAGGTAGACTTGATTTCCAATTCTGGGTATACGGATCATGACAATTTTTATGAAGCGTATCATTCATACCATTTGTTCAGAACGTGCAATAGGTGGACAAACAACGCCTTAAAATCGGCAAATGTCAAAACAGGAATATTCGCCTTATTTCCTGATGGAATCTTGAGTCATCTTCAATAAGTTTAATAAAAAATAGACTTTCATGTAAGTTCATATGGATAGCTACGTCTTACAGAAAAGTATTTGACTAAACCCAAAGAGCTGTGCAGCAATTGTTGTACAGCTTTTTTATTTCTACATATGAACGCTTCTTGTATATTACCGAACGACCTTATTTCGAAGATCAGGAGATTGCCCTGTGTCTTCCTTATTGATCAATAGATATTATTTTATGGATTTTATAAAGTTTCTCATCTCATGAACATGAATGTAATCTTGAGTGTTTTCTTCGTTGGATTCGTGAATTCACTCTGCGCACAGGTATACGTGAATGATTCTAAGAGAAAATTCTTATTTGTAGAAGACGATGGAGTACAGGTTTGGAACAATCAGGGAGAAAGAGAAGTGAACTATGAACTTGATGATGGACAGTACATCAATCGGAATTACTACGAAAATAAATTTCCTCGAGAAATTGTGTTGGAAGACTATCTTCAATCAAAAAGATTTGTACTTGCAGGTCAGCCTATTGATACCTCTTTATTACATTTTAAGATGGTTGTAACGGATAGTACTATTGACTATCGATTACCATGTAGCAATGCTGATGAGGCAATTTTGTATTACGGATTCAATTATATCGTGAAAGTGTATTACGGTAAACGAAGAATTTACATTTTTGAAGATTATTCATCGACTACTCAATTCAGCTTTAGCGAGCATAGAGATGGAATTATATGGGAGCTAAAGGAATACACACAAGTCTGGGAAGGTGGAGATGGAAGAGCTGCGTTTATCTATACGCTTGACTATAAGGGCCTAGTAGGTCTTAGGAAGTCAATAAGAGGGAGGGATTAACGATTCATATTTGAGAAAATCAGTACTTTAGGTGCGAACCTAATTTTATATCTCATGCCGAAAATACACATTGACAAATCAATTGTCATTAAAGCGACTCCTGAAGAGCTTTATTCAAAACTTAGAGATTTCCATAACTGGACAGTCTGGTCTCCTTGGTTAATTACTGAGCCAGAGGCAAAAGTAAGTGTTAATGAAGATGGTAAATACTTTGAATGGGAAGGGAAATATGTTGGAAGTGGGAACATGACTGTTTTAAAGGAGAATGAGAATTCTTCAATCGAGTATGATCTGACCTTTTTAAAACCATGGAAATCTAAGGCGAAGACTACATTTAAGTTTGTTCCGGAAGAAGATGGAACTCGCGTTCATTGGATCATGGATACGAGTTTACCATTTTTTATGTTTTGGATGAAAAAAATGATGGCTGCATGGATCGGAATGGATTTGGAGCGCGGATTAAGTATGTTGAAAAGTCATACTGAAGAAGGAACCATTAATTCAAAATTAGAAATCAAAGGATTTTCTCAATACGCAGGCTGCCAGTATGTAGGATTGAAAACTACTGCTACCATGGACGGGCTTGGAGAAGCAATGTCGAAAGATTACGAGAAGTTAATGCCATATTTCATGGATGGGCGTCAAGAGCACATGGATGGACACGCGTTTTCTATTTATCACAAATGGGAATTGGTGAAAGGTCAAGTAGAGTATACTGCTGCAGTTCCCGTTAAGTCAATTCCGAGTGATTTGTTAGAAGGAATGTTTGTAGGAAATGTTGCTCCAATGAAGGTGCATACAATTACACATACTGGAACGTACGCACATAGTGGAAACGCTTGGGGAGCTCAAATGAGTAGAAGTAGAGGTCAGTTGTTCAAAACGAATAAGAAGATTCACCCTATGGAAGTTTATCCGAACAGCCCGAAAGACACTCCAGCAAATGAGTTGATTTCTGAAGTGATTTTTTCAGTGAAGTAATTCTATACTAGAAGTCTAGTTTTTGGTATCCATTATCAATCAACTCTTCGTATTCATGTTTGCCTTGGAAGAAATTCTTGATGTTTAATATTCGAGAAAGAACAATAATTGTTATTGCCAATACGCAAAGCATTAGATAGGGCATTCCTATGCCAGCATTTGTTTCATAACCGCCAAAGTGGCCCTTGAATACTTCTTCATAAACACCGAATAAAATAGGAATGTTTAGAAAACTCAATGCTAGAGCGAACGATAATTTTCGCTTGCGCATTGGCAACCTCATTAAGAAAACCGAAATCAAAACAAAGAGAACAGAGAGATTGGCGAATAAAAGAACGTAACCATTGTATACTGTTGTCTCGTAATAATTGAGTTCAACTTCACTGGTATGAATCCGAAAAGGAAGAAACAACGAAGCAGTTGCATTCAAGGCGAAGAAATACAGCAATAACATGGTACGCCTGTAACGTAAAGATGGTTTTCTTCCTGCCATATCTACATCCACAGTGTTTTGACTAAGTCGTAGTTGGCTAGACCTTTAATCTTCTTTATTGTAGCCTCAACACTCGACCAATGCTCATTTTCTTTTTTAGGAGGTAAATAGACAAACAGTATAGGGTTCTTTTGTGCCGCCATCAGTTCCTCCAAAATAACATTCATTTCATCATCTGTCATGACAATTAGACCTTTGTAATAAAGAACGCCAGATATCCCAATATGCAATAACCCAATTGGGTTGGGTGTGTAATCCTCATTGTTTACAGCTGGTTCATAGAATCGAGAAATAGTTCCTTCTGAATTTGGATTGGAAAGATGAGTGGTGTCTCCAAGAAGTGTGATTTCAAATTGTGAAGTCCAAATTCCGTAAATCGAGCCACATGTGCAGTCAGCATAATGGGGATCAAAAACGTCTAAAATATTAACGTCATATCCAGGAGGAATGTATTTTTTTTGTTCTTTAGTTAATTCTATTCTTCGATGATTCTCTAAATAGAGACCTTGGTTCAACGTTAGTGGAATCGTGAAGTGTGGAACAGTTATGTTGCCGTTTTTGTCAATGGGTAAGCCTTCAGCATGGGTGATTAATGAGAAGAAGACAATGAATAAGAAGATTAAATTTTGTTTCATAGCTAACTTAGAATTGAACCGCAAATCCCTCCACCTACTACAAAGTACACTGCAGCGAATATGAAGAACCCTTTTGAAGTTTTAGGATTGCTCTTTCGGATTGCAAAGCCAACTCCCACGGCAACAAATGCTGGGACATGCGCAATGAAATATGCAATAATAAATACTCCCGTATAATCTCCCATAATGAATCTATAGTTTCTTCAATAGTTTAAATTCAAGTGAAGATTGAGCCACAAAGACCAGCTCCAATAACAAAATAGATCACCGCGAGAATGAGTAATACTTTGGATGTTTTCGGTTTGGGTTTTTTCCAAATAAGACCCAAAGCCAATAATATAAATGCTGGTATGTGGAGAATAATATATATCAAAAAGATTATCATGTGCTCAGTGCTTTAAGTTTTTCTAATTGCTCAACCTTGTCGTCTCTATAGAAAAGGTTCATTGTCTCAAAAGGTATGATTTTATTGTCTTTATTCACAATATGTACACACGATTTTTTAATTGAGCGAACATCAAAGTTATGGGCATCCACGAATTGCATCACAATTATCCGAAATAAGTTATCATAACTTAATTGAGGTGCATCTATCTGTGGGAGGCAACACAAGAGCGAGTGTAAATTCTCACTTGCAGACTCTACAGAATTTCCTGTGCTGAACAATTCAATCATTTTACCGTGCAATTGTTCGTCTTGTTCGTAGATAATCGTGTTCTTACTATTGTCTAAAAGGTCGGCAGGATTGATGTAGCGCGTCAAAGGAAATACTTCTTCTCCTAATTTCAGCACATATCCCATGACCAAGGCGTCAGGATTACAGGGCACTGGAATAAGATCATCCTCTTTAAGAAATGGTGTTTGTTCTAGTATTTTTCTACGCACTTCCGTTAAGGTTATTCTATCTGTGGCGTGATTGAAATTTTCTAAACGACCAGCAATTTGCGTCGGCTGAAACGTTACTCCTCGTATGCATTGTTGTTTCAAAGCATAGTCAATGACCTTTCCAATTTCGTCATCGTTCAAGTTTTTTTGAAGGGTTACCACAAGAGTAGTAGATAGATTTAGTTCATTTAATTGTGCAATTGCCTGTGTGCGAATGTCTGACAAATCTGCCCCGCGCATAGACTTGAGAACTTCCTTCTTGAATGAATCAAACTGTAGGTAGACTTCAAAATCAGGAGCGTAAGTAGCAAGTCTTTCTGCGAATGCTTTATCCTTGGCAATTTTAATCCCATTGGTATTCAACATCAAATGTTTGATGGGTAAGGACTTTGCATAATCCATAATTTCAAAAAACTCAGGGTGAATTGTTGGCTCACCACCACTTATTTGAACTACATCAGGTTCTTTCTCGTTGTGTACAATTGCGTCCAACATGGCTTTCACTTCTTCCAATGTCCTATGTCGACCATATGTGGGAGAGGAGCCTGCATAACAAGTGGGGCAGGTTAGATTGCATCGGTCGGTAACTTCTACGACTGTCAAGCAAGAGTGTTGTTCATGATCAGGGCAAAGTCCGCAATCATAAGGACAGCCATAATCAGTTTTCGTGTTGAAAGTGTAGGGTGTTTCAGAAGGCTTGTTGTAATTCCGAATGTTCTTATAGTATTCAATATCGTCTGCTATGAGAACCTTTGAATTGCCGTGTTCAGGACAACGTTTAAGCATATACACATTCTCGTCTTGAAAGACAATTTTGGCATCTATTCGCTTCAAACATTCAGGACACAAGCTCAAAGTGAAATCGTAATAATTATAGTTTCTGACTGGCATTTCTGAATAGGTTAATGATCATTTTGTAATAATAGATAAGGCAAATAACACAGAGCCATTGTATACTGCTCAATCCTCCAACGAAAAATATATTGGGTTTCAAGAACTCAATTATAAAGCGAAAAGCAAAATAACTGATCATAAAAAATTGAAAAAGATGGCCATTTGTCAAAGTTGGTCTTTTACTCAGTTTTTTAAGCAGTATGAATAATCCGAGAAGGAATAGAAGTTCGTACAATGCAGTAGGGTGTCTCATTATTCCGTCTCCTAAATCCATTCCGGTAAAGAAGCTTGTTTCTGAGCCATAGGTGAATTCATTGACACCAGAAAGAAAGCAACCAACCCTGCCGATAAAAATCCCAAGGATAATTGGGAATGTGAATAGATCTCCAGACGATTGTTTTTCTCCAATAATCTTCTTGGCTATTTCAACTCCTAATAATCCACCAAAAAGCCCACCCATAATAGTTTTGGTCTCCAAGAGCTGGATTACTTGTTCAGCAGACGATGGAACAACAGGATTTTCTAGAAAGCCGACGAGGCGTGAACCAATAAAAGCCCCGACTACTGCGCCAAGTACAATTGAGAGTCGATTGAGTTTGGAAATGGTGTCTGTGGTATTCTTGCGCAGTATAACGTAATAGCGAAAAGCAATGATGAAAGCAGCGTACTCAAGGATTAGATGAATGTTTAGTTCAATTCCAGCTACTACAGGCTCAAAAGGTATTTGCATACTTCGCTAGACTTTTATTTAAAAATCGGATGAGTTCTTCTTTCGCTTTCGCTTTGCGAGGTATATTCCAACGAAAATCACAAGGACAATCAATCCAGTCAATCCCAAAGGATGTGCCCAGTATTCAGTAGAGGAGATACTATTTTCAAAGCCATTCAAGTCTTCCATGTGTTAAATGTACTCATCTACCACCACACAACAAACGCTTTTTTGAGTTCTCCGTTAGGCAGTTTAAACCAAACCATGGGAGAACGTCTCCTGTCTAATTGATCTTGAATAAACTCCGAGGCTTTATCAAAAGAGAGCCAATTTACGTTATTGTAGGGCTCGATAATCCAATTGTGTTTGCTTGGAAAGAAGAGCTTGGTCTTATTGAAATTGACTTGCGTAAATGTATAATCCATTGACTACATGGTGATTGAATACTTTTTCTCAAACGTTGATCCTTATTGAATAAAGTTGTATTTTTGAAACAACTAACGATCCAACTACTACAATATGCGATTATTATTAAGCATGTGTATTCTCCTATTTACAGGAGTTTATGTACACTCACAGGAGACGTCCCCTGAAAAATTAATTACTCAAGAACTTGCTCAAGAAGATATTTTTTTAGCTAATAATCAGTTGACGCTTACTCTAGATTTGCGAAATTTTTCTCAAAACATTCAAGGAATGTTGAAGGATGACTTCACTTTGTTCCACGAAAAGGTGGTTTCCATAAATCTTGATGACAACAATATAATGGTTATTCGTCATGCTAGACTTTTAACTGAGAGAGAGGTTATGGAACTTCTTACGAAATATTCAATTGATGAGGGAGCAATAATTAGTTACCAATAAAGCTTTTATAATGAGAAGTTTAAATAAAATTTTGAGTCTCGTAATAGCATCAAGCTTTATGTTTTTAACATATGGTCAAAACCCGTCTGATGCTTGTGGTGGAGTACCAGCTCTTACAGTTAATGGAGCGTGTATTACTTCGGCGTATACTTTACCGGGAGCTTATGCAAACGGTGGATTAGTTAACGCGAGTTGTTTTGCTGCCGGAAATGATAGAGATGATGGATGGTATTCTGTTACAGCAACATCGACTGGTACGCTGAATGTGGAATTATCGGGAAATCAAGGTCATACATTAGCAGTATTTTCTGCATGCGGAGGAGGAACTGAATTGGCCTGTCAACAGATAGGAACGGGATTAACAGCTGTGGTTTCATTTGCTGCAACAAATGGAGTAACTTATTATGTTCAGGTTCATAGAAATCAAGGGAATAATGCTGCGAATATGACAGGTACAGTTTGCGCTTATATGTCGGCTCCGGGTGTGCCAAACGATGAGTGTGCTGGAGCGGTTGGGTTAACCGTGAATCCCGATAATTTATGTGGAACGGTAACCAATAGCACTATTGCTGGAGCTACGGCATCTGTGCAAGATCCAACGGCTTGTTTTGGAACCGAAGATGACGATGTATGGTTTTCATTTGTGGCAACAGGTCCAACTCATATGATTAGTTTATTAAATATAGTTGGAGGCACAACTGACCTATACCATTCTGTATGGGAGGGTGTTTGCCCTGGATTGACCTTATTTGCAGGAAGTTGTAGTGATCCAAATTCATCAACCGTAACGGGCTTGACTCCTGGGAATACATACTATTTACGTGTTTATTCATGGACAGGGACCGCAGGACAGACTTCTGTGTTTGATGTTTGTATAGGAACACCGCCGCCTCCACCAGCGAATGATGAATGTGCAGGAGCGATAGCCTTAACTGTAAATCCCGATAATTTATGTGGAACAGTTACAACAAGTACAATTGCCAGTGCAACACCATCGGTTCAGAACACTGCTTCATGCGGTGGAACAGAGGATGATGATGTATGGTTCTCATTTGTGGCAACAGGAACAGCTCATATGATTGATTTACAAAATATTTCTGGCGGAACTACTGATTTATACCATTCAGTTTGGTCTGGAGTATGTCCGGCATTAACGGTTGTAGCAGGTAGTTGTAGTGATCCTAATTCATCTACGGTTACTGGATTAACACCAGGAAACACATATTATGTTCGTGTTTATTCGTGGACAGGTACAGCTGGACAAACTTCAGTATTTGATATCTGTATTGGAACGCCACCGCCACCACCAGCAAATGATGAGTGTAGTGGAGCAATCCCATTGACGGTAAATCCAGATCAATTATGTGGAACAGTTACCACAAGTACAATTGCAAGCGCAACACCTTCGGCTCAGAACACTGCTTCATGTGGTGGAACAGAAGATGATGATGTATGGTTCTCATTTGTAGCAACAAGTTCGCAACACTACATAGACTTAATAAATATTTTTGGAGGAACTACTGATCTTTACCATTCCGTTTGGGAAGGAGTTTGTCCAGCATTGACTTTAGTAGCGGGTACTTGTAGTGACCCGAACTCTTCAACTGTAACGGGTTTGACACCAGGTAATACATATTACGTTCGTGTATATTCATGGACAGGGACCACAGGACAAACGTCAGTATTTGATATCTGTATTGGATCAGATGCTGCGCCAACGTGTGTAGACGGAATTCAAAATCAAGGAGAGACTGGAGTTGATTGTGGTGGACCGTGTCCAGCTTGTCCTCCTCCATCTTGTGTAGATGGAATTCAAAACCAAGGTGAGACTGACATAGATTGTGGTGGTCCATGTCCTGCATGTCCTCCGACAATTATTCCTACAGCTTGTACAAATTCAACTCACAACTTGACAACTTTAAGTAGTGTAGTATTTTATGATGATGGTGGTGCAGGGGGAGATCCTTGTGCGGATGTTGGTGTTGGAACTGGAAATTATGCAAATGCAAACTGCTTTACAACTACAACTATTTGCGCTGCTCCTGGCGAGATGATTGTTGCCGACTTTAGAGAGTTTGCAATGTGGAATACCACGTCTGGTTGGGATTGGATGAAAATTTATGACGGACCAAATACAGGTTCGCCTTTAATGTATGACAATAGTTCGACTGGTCCAGATAATCCATTTGGAGATTGTGGTATCGGTGGGTTTCCAATGGAATTTTGTTCAACAGGTCAATGTATGACGTTTGAATTCTGGGCAACCTCAGTAGTAAATAGAGCTGGATGGGATTGTCTTGTAACTTCTGTGGATGTTCAATGTATAGTTCCGTTACCTATTGAATTAGGAGGTTTCGAAGTAGGATGTGGATCGAATATGGCTGAGCTAAATTGGACAACTATTTCTGAAAATAATAATGACTTTTTCACCGTTGAAAAAAGTACAGATGGATATGAATTCAATTCGATTGGAACTGTTGACGCTATAGGGAATTCAATGGAAGAAAATAACTATAGATTCAATGATGTTAATCCAGAAAACGCAATTGTTTATTACAGACTAAAACAAACAGATGTTGATGGAAAATTTTCGTTTTCAACTGTGGTAGCTTCTAATTGTGGTTCAAATATTAAAATCTATCCAAACCCAACAGTTGGTGAATTATTTATTGATGTTGATGAAAGCCTTGAAGGAGTCCATAGTGTTATTATCACTGATGTGGTTGGGAATGTAGTTCAGGAAGAAATAGATTTCTCTTTACAGCTTCAAACATATCAGGTTAAGAACTTCGGACATCTGAAAGCGGGAATGTATGTTATTCAAATTGTGAATTCTAATCGTGAAGTAATTAAATATGAAAAGGTAATTAAGGAATAACAGATTTTCTAATTACTAGACTTTTATTTAAAAATCTGATGAGTTCTTCTTGCGCTTTCGCTTTGCGAGGTATATTCCAACGAAAATCACAAGGACAATCAATCCAGTCAATCCCAAAGGATGTGCCCAGTATTCAGTAGAGGAGATACTATTTTCAAAGCCATTTAAATCTTCCATATGTTAAATGTACTCATCTACCACCATACAACAAATGCTTTTCTTAGTTCTCCGTTGGGCAGTTTAAACCAAACCATGGGAGAACGTTTGCTGTCTAATTGATCTTGAATAAACTCCGAGGCTTTATCAAAAGAGAGCCAATTTACGTTATTGAAGGGCTCGATAAGCCAATTATGTTTGCTTGGAAAGAAGAACTTGGCCTCATTAAAATTGATCACTTGACTTGATTTGACATAGAATCCCGTGACTGCATGCTGATTGAGGATCTTAGTCTCAAACTTTGATTCATATGGTAGATAGAGTTGGCCTTTGACGTAAGTCCGTTGTAGTGTTAATGCTGTTGTGATACCCAATTCGTCAAGGGAGCTTACTGAAGTGGGATGATGAAGTAGAGGGAATTGCTTCTCCTTAATTTTGGTAAGTTTATTCAATAAGGTGTCTTTTCTGTTCGGACCAATCCAACAGTTGATCTCTTTGTCGCTAATGCTCGGATCAAGTAAATAGAACTTATACGCTGCTTCGATGTGGAGGTAATCATCATCTTTTCGCAACAAGTAATCAAACTCACCGAGAGTTTCCTTTTCTTGTATGATTTGAGTGTTGTGCGCAAGAAGTTCTATGGTAGAATCTGTTTTGAATTCTTGCAAAATGAAATGTTCAACTAAATGACCAAGCCGCAGATTATCAGGAATTGATGTGTTTAAGACTTGATCAGTAGCTTTTCGTAGGTTCAATTGCTCTAAATCAAGCAGTTTATCCTTCCAAAGTAGGGAAGAGCTGAGGTAGCCTTGAAACTGACGTTGTAGGTCGTTCATACTTATCCTATCAAGGCTATTAAACGGCGCTGATCTTCAGATAGCCAAGTGACAAACTGAACCAAAGCATTCACTTCTGGGCTGTGCTGAATTGATCCGCCAATTGCAAGTTTTTTATCAAATTTGGAATAGAAGGAATAGCTTAATTGAAACTGTTTCACGCTAACATCTTGCCATCGGATATAGACATCAGGTTTCTCTTTACGCACTATTATTCCTTCACGACGAAGAGCTGAATCATCCAATTCTACAATGCGATTATGAGCCAATTCGTGGAGCCATCCGTTTATTTGAGGAATGGCTATCAAATTGAAAAATGCGTCTATAATTGTGCTGTAAAGACTGTCAGCCTCAGTTTCACTCATCCCAAATGCCATTGTAAAAGCAATTTTTAAGGGCTCATTACCTCTAGAATGCACAGAAATCGTGTATTGCATCGCAGTTTTTATTCCACTAAATCGAGTTTCAGTCTTTCCATAACAGAATCCGGTACAATGTTTAACATCAAGAGTCGCGTCGCCCCACTGAATAATATCGTTGGTGATTTTCAACTCTTTCTTGGTACCGTAAATTGTTGTTTTAACTAACTTGGTAATCAAAGCAGTGTAATTGGGAGGCTGAACATAACTAGTCTGTAGAGCGAGAATAGCTGAGTTTGCTTCTTCCTCTGTGCGCGTCGAAATTACGAGTTGCTTCACGTTTACGTTGCGTAGAAACTTGAGAACATCTGATTGATATTCACCATAGAATCGAAAGAAAACAGTTTTGTTTTGATTCAGTTTGAGGTCCAAGAAAAATCCCGTTTCATCATTGTCTACAACGTATCCTTCAATTTCATCAAAACGAATCCCTGTACTAATTCCCTGACCGCTATTCGTGATCTCTATCCCCAAAGGGTGAGCTATAAGTGCGAGAGGAATTTTTTTACCGGACTTACTATAGGTATCAAAACAAGGTAGTCCAGAAACATAATACAGCTCATTTCGCACATTTTTAGGAGACGAGAAGAAACTGTTTTTACCGATAAGGGTATTTAATTCTGACCTTTTGAGTTGATCCATTGAATTGATTTGTCACTAAAAGTAATAAAAAGACGAATGTAATTAGCACTGCAAGTTTGAAGAAGAGGATTTACCAAGTCAACTTAATTAATCGACCTTCATCTTCAAAGAGCCATGCAAGGAAATGCAACAAACTGTAGACAGACAGACAGACAGACAGACAGACAGACAGACAGACAGACAGAGATCAACCATTTGTCAATTACTCGTCGTAATATTCGTACATATATGTTGTGACAGTATTTTGCCCTTCATCTTCCAGGTCATGGTGTTCCTCCCTTATTAATAGATCATTCTCATTGTAGAAACGCTCAACCCAACGGTACATTTTACGATTTCTGGAAAATGTGTATCGTTTATACCACTTTCCATTTGCATGAAACAAAGTCAAGTTTTGCCAATCAGCGTATAGTCCCTCATCTCCTCCACTTCTATAATGCCCCTGTCTAGTGAAATCAAGAACCATATCACCACCGTAGTAATAGAGTGTACTATCTCTATAACCATTCCATGGACAGAGGTAAGTAGTTCTTTCTATGAGGCCCCGTCGGTTGTAATAATAGTTTTCTTGGTTGTAAGGACGTCCATCTCTTTCGAAAGTTATTTCGATGAGCTTATTGTTCTCGTATTTGTATTGTTTTGTTGAATATTTCATACCAATCCGGTAATTGTTCTTTTCCAACAAAACAGTGTAAGCAGAGTATTTATAGATCCATTCATAACTGAAATTTTGATTAATTCGTGTTTCAGTTATTCGATTGCCCGCATATCTAAAAATACTCACCACCGTATCATCCACGTCGTACATCTCTATTAAATCGATGGTCTTCAATGATTTCAAGCGACCATATGCGTCATAATCATAGCTATATTTTCGATGATCGTTATAATCCAAGTACTCCGAAACCGTTGCGTCTGCATTGAAGCTTACCCATTTCAGTAGGGTCGTTTTTTCGACTGGGTTATTGATCTTAAGGGTAACCTTTTTGATTTTGTTCTCTAGTACTTCGGTTTTGCTTAGCTCCATCTCATCAACAATCACAGGGTCGTTTGTAATGTTGGGGATTAAATCTTGCGCCATTAACGGAGTCAAAGCGCAAAGGATAGTAGATGATATTAAGGCAAATTTAATCATCGGATTCTTTCTTTTTTAGTCGTTTCATGAGTTGAATTGTCACTAAAATAATAAAAAGACGAACGCAATTAACGCTATAAGTTTGAAGAAGAGGTTTTACCAAGTCAACTTAATCAATCGACCTTCATCTTCAAAGAGCCAAGCAAGAAAATGCAACAAACTGTTGACTTCATAGTTGTGTTGTATTGATGCGACCAATATTAATTTCTTGTCGGTTTTGGAATGAAAACTATAACTTAATTCACGTTGTTTAATATCAATATCTTCCCACGGAATATACACGTCGGGCCGTATTGAATTTATTATTAAGCCTTCTCTTCTGAGCGAAAGAATGTTCATATCAATAACTTTATTCTCGGAAAGTTGTTGAAACCACTCGTCCATTTGGGGAAGTACAATTAAATTGGACAGTGTTTCAATGACCTTGCTGTAGATCGATTCTGCTGTATTTTTGTCTATCCCAAAAGAGGTGGTAAATCTAATCTTTAATGGCTTCCCCGTTTTCATGTACACGATCATGTTGTACTGAAGAGATGATTTAATTGCATTGACTTGCAAAGAGTGTTTTCCGTAGCCGAACCCCACGCAATCTTTGACATCAATAGTGGTTTTGCCCCATCGGATAGTTTCCTTGGTGATTATCAGATCTTTTTTTGTACCGTAAACAGTTGTTTTCACAGTTCTTTCAATCCCAACAAAATGATCTGGATCTTTACTTGTGCTAATTTCTTCTTCTGTGCGGATTGAATTTTGTTCTTTCTGAATGTTGAAATTTTGAAGAAATTCAACGACATCCAAATAGTTGTCATTGTAAAATCGGAGGATTACCGATCTGTTTTGATTCAATATGAGTTCAATATAATACCCAGTTTCGTCACTGTCTGAAACAAAACCTTCGATTTCATCGAAACGAATTCCAGTACCAATACCTTCTCCACTATTAGTGATCTCTATTCCTGAAGGGTGCGCAATTAAGCTAAGGGATACTTTATTAATCTTTGTCTTCAATTCTTCAAAGCAAGGAAGTCCTGATTCGTAGTATAGTTCATTACGTATGCTCTCAGGCGATGAGAAAAAATCATTTTTACCAATTAATGCATTTAATTCCGATCTCTTTAGTCGCTTCATACACTAAAATTAATAAAAAATCGAAAGCGTATATTTGTGACAAACAAATCAACTTATGCGTTTAACACTACTATTTATACTTCTGTCTTTTCAAAGTTTTTCTCAAGTCAATTACTCATCAATTACCGTCTTGGATGTACAGCAAATTAGCCGATCCTATCTCAAGCAGGGAAGAGTAACACAAGAAATGCGAGAACTGTATCCAATCAATGCCTTGAATGGAGTTGAGTATGTTTCTTTTATTGGTAAAACGACAACTGGGTTTACTGCTACTAGTTTGGAGCAGGAAGGAATCATTATCGGTTCTGAGATCAATGATATCGTAAGTATCAAATGTCCAATTAACAAGTTGAATACGTTGATTAGTTCAAATGATTTAACGTATTTAAAAATTGCAGGTAAGATCAAACCTCTCTTGGATAGAGTTCACATTGGGGTTAATGCAGATAGTGTTTGGAACGGAATCAATTTACCGGAAGGATATTCAGGAAAAGATGTAATTATTGGAATCACTGATTGGGGATTTGATTACAGTCATCCAATGTTCTACGACACCCTTTTACAGAATACTCGAGTTTTGGCTGCTTGGGATCAATTCAAGACATCTGGACCAACACCTTCTAATTACGCCTACGGTACAGAATACAACACAGTTCCAGATTTAATGGCTGCTGGAGCAGATACAGCGAATTTCTATTCGTTTGCCACACACGGATCTCACGTTGCTGGAATAGCCGGTGGAGGTGGAGCCGGTTTGCCTAACATGAAAGGGATGGCTTTTGAGTCAGAATACCTTTTTGTTACTTTTCAATTCGATGAAGCGTCGGTATTAGATGCTTGGGAATGGATGTACAACAAGGCTGATGGAATGGGGAAACGATTGGTAGTAAACATGAGTTGGGGAATTTACCACATGGGAGCTCCTGATGGAACTGATCTTTTGGAGCAAGCACTTGACTCTTATTCTGATCTTGGAGTAGTGTTCGTTTCTTCCGCTGGAAATAACGGAGATGTGAACTTTCATATTGAGAAAGATTTTACGAATGACACCATCGCAACTAAAATTGATTTTTACTGGAGTTCAACGCTGGCTTCACATTGGGGGCAAAGTATTCACATGTGGGGAGAAGCAGGAAATGAATTCTCAAGTCAGGTTGTTGTAACTGATGCAGCATTTAATGAGCTTGTTGTAAGCCCTTGGTATTCAACTGCATCTACGCCAACTTACGTTGACACTTTTGTGGTAACGGGTATTGACACTGTTTTCTACAATTTAGCCGCAGATAATATCTATCCTAGCAATGGTAGGCCACAAACAAGATTAAGAGTAAAATACCCGCCAGCTTCAGTGCGTGTTGGAATTCGTTCTACGGCGCTTAGCGGGAAAGTGCATTACTGGAACCTAACAGAACTGTCAACGGATGCAGGGAACTGGGGAATGCCATTTGCAAACTTTGGTGCTGGATCAACGACTGGTGATAATAATTATGGAATTGGTGTTCCAACATGTGCAAATTCAGCGATTACGGTGGCAGCATACAATTCCGAGTTTCTTTCTCCGTCAGGGACCATGGTTGGTGGTGCTGAAGTTGGTTTTTCAAGTGAAGGCCCTTTGATGGATGGCACTTTGAAGCCTGACGTGGCTGCTCCTGGAGTGAATGTTACTTCTTCTATATCATCGTATACGGATGCTTCATTTTCTGAAGTTACTTCTGTATTCTTTAATGGTAGAACGTATCCTTTTGCCAAGTTTAGCGGAACATCAATGTCTAGCCCTGCAACAGCTGGAGTAGTCGCTTTAATCTTGGATGCGAATCCTTATTTATCTCCTGCCCAAGTGAAAGATGTGTTGATTCAAACTGCACGTAAGGACAATCATACTGGAGCGATTCCACCGCACAGTGTTAAATGGGGATGGGGAAAAGTAGATGCATATTCTGCAATTCAAATGGCTTTGACCTTGGTTGGTACCGTGGAGCTGGAAGTAGAACAGAAATGGCAAGTATTCCCAAATCCTACGACCTCAATGATAAATGTGAGCGGCATTATTGGGAAAGTGGACGATATCCGTATTGTTAACATGCTTGGACAGTCTGTTGTTTCTGTATCCCACGTGGAATCTATTGATGTGAGTTCATTGAACGCAGGAACTTACTTCTTGCGTATTGTCGTGGATGGAAAAGTGGAGCAGGTCAAGTTTGTGAAGTACTAATAGATTAGTTTCGATTGTAATATTTAACGATCAATCTTTATAGAATGGGCTACTACAAAGAATCTGGAAAGTTTAATATCATTTACATGCTGGTTGGTGTCGTATTGGCGCTAGGTATAATCGCTCCTATAGCATTTGCTTATGGCGTAGTTACACGCTACAATCCTTTTATTTACATCAACGTATTATTCACCGTTGGATATGGAGCCATTGTTTGGGGAGGTGTGTCAATTGTCTACATTGTGGGACATATCCGGAATTTCAGAATGTTTCAATTTACAACGTTGCTTCTGAGTATAGTAGGACTTTGTTGTGTTTGGCTTACCTATGTTGTATTTGTGGTGGATGCTTCTTTTGTTGAAGTTCTGAGCGATTTCCCGTATTACTTCAGTAGAACTACTAATTTATCGTACTCAGTGGGTAGGGGAAGTACAGGGTTGCCAATATCTGGTATTGTGTTATACATTTTCTGGGTGATTGAGGCGATATTATTGGTGGGGATTCCGGTATTCTTGGTGCGGAAAACAGGAAGGGCTTCTCGAGTGTATTGTGAGGATTGTAACCGTTGGGCCCGAAATGAGCAGAAAATAGAAAAGATTCCAACGCGTGTGATTCACGCGGAAGAGTTCATCGAAATGGCAACGCGCAAAGGTTTTGCAGAGTTTGATGCGTTTGAGGATGTTGCTGACGAAGACCAAGGACAGTATTATCAATTGACCTTCGCTTCCTGTAAGAAATGTGATGCAACATATTTCTTCAGGGTGTACTATATCTCACACAAGCCAAATTCGGATGGAAAGATAGAGATGGACTTAAAGACCATTATGGGCTTTCATACGGTGAGTCATGGTATGCTGCCAAAGTCGCTAAAGAAGTAATTAATTTGTTCTATAATCCTTCCGTTTTGCTATTGATTACACTGGCTAGGTTTGCTAGAGAATTTGTTGGATGATCATAGTCTTGAAAACTTGTAGCCTTGTTGAGAGCTGACTTAAGTATTGACATGTTGTTTCGATGTTCTTCGTCCAAAGTATCCAAATCAATTAGGTTAATAAAATCACGGTAGTATTCAAGAAATTCATTTTCATCAATGCTGTTGCTAAAGAGCAATTTCCAGATACCATTGTTGTACAAAAAGAAAATTGAGGGTTTGAAATATACACGTGAAGCAATTACCCAAAAATCTACTGGTATTTCATTGTACTCCTGCACGGCCGCTTTTAGGGAGTTCAAGTGTTCCTTTTGTTCAGTCCATACTTTTCTAAGATGAGCTTTACTTTTTCGAATATGGATCAATGCTATCAGCAGAGATGTCCCGTACAAGAAGGATTGAAGAAAAGCCAAATTTTCCTTTACATTGAGTCCGGTATCGTGATTGTATCGTGATTCGCCATACGTCATGTTAAAAACGAGGATGGCTCCAAGAATAAAAACTATCCAAGCAGGAAGGTAAAAGAGTTTGCCCTTGAGACCTTTAGCATCGGTGTATGCTGCTATATATGCAATGATCAATAAAGAAACGAACGCTTCTCGGGTTCCGCCTATCATGTCATAATCAAGTCCAAATAGAGAAAGAAGAAGGTGTAACAGACCAACCACGACTACTCCCAAGATGGCTTGAAAGATTGCCTGAATGTTAAAAATGAGAATCATTTGTGTCTTTGTAATAAAAGTAGTGCTCGACTTAAAAATAGCGATTTATTGGTGGTTTTTGCGTTTTCATCAATGGGCTGTTCACAATTATTTCCAATATTTCAAGAGATTACGCCCAGTTAGTGTTACTTTTGTATCCAAATTGAGTCCAAAATAATTGTTTGAATAGGAATGGGTAGATCGAGCGAAACGTACAGTAAGAAGGAAAAGGAAAAGAAAAAACTTCAGAAAAGGAAGGAAAAGGCAATGCGTAAAGAAGAACGCAGAGATAATTCTCAAGGTGGAGAATTGGACTCTATGATGGCCTACGTTGACGAGAATGGAGTAATCAGTGATACTCCGCCAGACCCAACAGTAAAGAAGAAAGCAATTATTGCAGCCAATATTGAGATTGGTATTCCTAAGCGTGAAGAGCAAGAAGATCATGACGGTTACAGAGGTAAGGTAACGCATTACAATGATTCGAAAGGTTATGGATTCATTAAGGATTTAATGTCTCAAGAGAACTATTTCTTCCACGTAAATGGATTGCTTGAAGAAGTAACTGAAGGAGATTCTGTACGTTACGAATTGGAGCGTGGACAGCGTGGAATGAATGCTGTACAAGTGAAGAAGGTAGATTTGGAAGCTGAAAAAGCAGCGGCAGAAGCAGCGGCGAGTGCAGAAGAAGGTGAGGAAGGGGCTGAAGGGGAAGTTGCAGAATCAACTGATACGGAGGCAGCTACTGATACAGTGGAAGCAACTGATGCTACAGAAGCTAGTGATGCACCTGAGGTAGATGAAGCTACTGATGTGGATGAAGCACCTGAGGCGGAAGAAAC
Organism: Crocinitomicaceae bacterium; assembly: GCA_033791225.1. Lineage (GTDB taxonomy): Bacteria > Bacteroidota > Bacteroidia > Flavobacteriales_D > Crocinitomicaceae > UBA4466. The sequence goes on along the minus strand of JASJHD010000012.1, from coordinate 121,758 downwards.
TACAGAAGCAGCAACTGACACTGAGGAAACTGAAGATAAGGCGAAGGATTCGGCTGAAGATTCAGAAAAGTAAAATCAACAATTTATTGTTTTTGAAGTACGAGCGTTGTCATACAACGCACGTCTTGAACATTTACTGTCTTGATTGGTTCAATCAATCTACAAGATGATTCTTGTTCCATGGTGGCGATTCTATTGCGCGTGATTAAATACCGTGGACTCCCATCTGGAATTTTATAAACTCCATCTATTCCATTCGATAGTAGACGCTCTATTCCAATGTCTGAAGTCATGCGAATAAACAATATACCATCCTTGCGTAGGAGAGAGGTCAACTTTTCAAAGAGCTGATCGAAATGTGCATGATTCTTCGCGAAATGCAATACGGCATTACAAATAATGAAATCAAACCCTTTGTCATCTGCAAAATCTTCAATCGATGAATGGATAATTTCGTCCTTCTTCTTCGGGAACTCATTGTGTAATAGTTGAACGTACCCTTCATTCGGATCTATTCCTATCGTTTCCATCTCTTGTTCGAAGCAGAAACGCAAATTCCTTCCCTTTCCGAAACCAGCATCCAAAACACGCTTAGATGAGTTCAAATTGCCCTTCAGGTATTGATCTAAAAGATAGATGTCTACATTTTTAATGCCATCGAGTTGGTGCATTCTTAAGAGTTTAGTTGTTTGAGCATCCACATATTGCATGCGAAGTGACCAGAATTACCCAGTGCTGAATCGAGATCTTCAAACCCGAGCTTACGGTACAGGTCAACGGCGCTTCCCAATTCAGGAAAGGTTTCAAGATAAACTGATGTATAGCCAATTGATGCTGCGTATTCAATGCTTTTTTCCATAAGCTGTCTTCCGAGCCCAGTTCCACGTGCAGAAGAATGGAGGTATAGCTTCACCAATTCAACGCATCCATCAGGAAGTCCGTTTGTTGGGTAGATTCCACAACCACCTTGAATTACTCCGTCAATTTCAACTACCCAATACGCAGAGCGTTCTTCTTGAAAGACTTCGAAGAGTGTATCCGTTGTTGGGTCGGTATACACGGTTCCAGGTTTATCAACGCCGTGCTCTTTGAGTATTTCTCTAATTACTTGGGCAATGCGCGGATTGTCTGTAGGTGCTATGGGACGGATGTTTATTTTCATCTAAAGATCAAGAAGCCGTATTTGCCTGCTTCATTTTTCACCATCAATTTGTTTTCTCCGATACCTGGATAATCGTCTACGAGTACCTCGTCACAAAGAATTTCTAATTCACAATTCATAACCGACCATTTTCCATTCTTTTTAAGGAGCCATAAATTTCCGTTTTCATCTCCGGTAATTTTTTGATATTCCATTGGAAGCGATTTTCCTGTAATGAGGCTGTATATTCCGACCAAATCATCCTCGTTTTCAATCACTGCCATGTTATCGTAGCAAAGGATATGGTCATCGGCGATCATCGGAACAATTTCATTTCCTTCAGCATCGTATACACCATATTTGCGGTCAGACATACAAGTAAACATTCCATTGTCGTTCACAGAAACATATTCGAATTTTGGTTCGACAACCCACTTTTTGGTCTTGTAATTAATCACACCCATAGTGTTGGCTCCAGTTCCTGCTGGAATGAGGTCTCCATATCCTTCTCCCATGGAGTAATATCCATCCAGTAAAACATTGAATTGTTGGTCTACCAGCTGACAATTATCATCTGAACAATAGCTAGCAACACCATCCTTAAACGGAACTGCATCAAATATTCCCCAAAGAAATTCTGTGACTTGCTCTCCTTGTTCATTGAAATAAGCATATTTCATGTCGTGGTTACCGACCAAGAAGAATCCATCACCATACTTGATACTTAGGTATTCCTGAGGAATAATAGTATCACCTGCAAAGGTTAGTATTCCTTGCTTTCTATCCATCATCGTCATGCCTGATTCTGGCTTGATAAAGCGGTTGTCTTCAATGAAAAAGTAATCGTGCTCAAATGGGATGACCTCATTGAGATCGTAGTCCCATGCGCCCCAGAGGCCATTCTTTTTAGCTTTGATCAAGTCTCCGAAGTAGTTCACCTTGTCGAGATCCGGAGTCATTTTCTTTCCTTGCTCATTGATAAAGAACCAAACTCTATCCTTCTTTACAGCTGCTAACCCATGGCTGAACCATTTAACTTCATCGTAGATGATCTCAACTTGTAAATTTCCCTCTGCGTTAATGAATCCCCATTTCCCATCAAGTTGAACAGGGGCCATTCCTTCAGAATAGGGGCGTGCACCCTCATAGATGTAATCCACTAGCAATTCGTACTTGGTTGGAATAGGAGTCGTTTGCCCATTCACTTGAAGAGAGCTCGCGCCTATGAATACAGATACTATAAAAAACAATTTCGTCATACTATTGATTTTTTCTCTGAGTGATTCTATTCGAAATATTCATTGAACAAAGACTTGGCAACGAGAATCTCGTCAAAAATGCGTTCCTGCTCTGCTGTTGTAGTTGCTTGCTGAAGATCGTCTAGCAAACCAATGTAAGGCATAAGCCAACTGTGTAATACATCATGACCCTTTCCTTTCATATCGCAACTCGACACAAATGCAGATTTATTCGAGATAAGTTGTTCTGCAATATCTGTATAATCTACCTTAGTCTCTAAAGCTACGCTGTCAATTAGCTCCATAGAAGTGGTCATGGGGAGCATCATCTCTGGGCTGACTTGCCATTTTTCACCATCATTTAATTCAAGTTTAACTGTGTCATATACACTTGGTTGCGTTTCTTCAGTTGAACAGGAGCTTATGATTAACGTTAGGCAAGCTGCAATTAAAAATGTGATAGGTTTAAACATTGTTCTTTGTTAAATTGTTTAGAATCTCCATTGAAGGATTTAATGTGTAACAAAATACGGATTAATGCTTATTAAATTGAATGGAAACGAACAGATATTGCAAATTAAAGTGCTATCTTTTCACCTCAAACAAAACAACTGTAATGAAATTTAAAACACTTTTATTGGCTGCGTTTGCGCTTTTAACAATTGGCGTGAATGCACAAGACTGGAGTACAGACACCTACAAATACGGTGAGCAGTATGAAGGCTATATTATTGACGCTGAAGGAAACAAGATCGAAGGGTATATTAAATACCGAAATAGAGTCATAATGCAAGAGGAAGTTATATTCTACAAGGTTAAAGACAATCCAAGTACGAAGAAAAAGTACTTAGCGAGTAATCTTACAGAGTATAAAGTTGGTGATAAGCTCTACCACTGTATTAATTATTCTGGCGGACAGGGTAGACAAACACAGGGTAATTTGGTTGTGAATGGTGAAGGATGTATCAAGCAGTATGTTTGGTATACAATGTCTTCGGGTTACAACACCTTGAAGAAGCACGACGGAGAATCGGACGAAGATTTTGGAAACCGTAAATTCCCATCAAACAGAGTCTATTATAAATTTGGGGACGAGATAGCGGTAGATAATGCTTATTTCGAAGCTGACTTCGCAAAGAACTTGTCGAAATATTTGGCTGAGAACAAAGTTTTGGCAAAGAAGGTAAAGACTAAACAGGGAGGGTATACCAAGATTTTAAACCTGAGATCCATCTTTGATGAGTTCAACAAAGATTGCCCAGAGCATTGATTAATTAAAGTATTGAGCATAAAAAAAGTCCTTCGTATGAAGGACTTTTTTATTTCTTGAAAATCTGAATTTACTCAGCGTCCATGAACTTAATGTCAAGTTGATCTACTTGATTTGTGTTCGGAGCGCTTCCACCGTATGCTTCACAGTGACCGCTTCCTGTAGACCCGCAGGCCGTTAATAGAGCTGTAAGCATCAATCCAGATAATGCTAATGTCAATACTTTTTTCATCTTGCTGGTCTTTAGAGATTAATATAAGGTACTTCTAGTTGTTGTACTTAAAGTAACGATAAAAATACGAAAGAAGTATGACTTTCATCATAAAAATAATCCACAATGCAATGTTAGTCACTTGTTTATAGGGTTTTATTCAATAAGTAAAATGTCTTGAAAGTACTATTGTGACTGAATTATAACAGTTTTGTTAGTTTTGTGAGAATAGCAAATAATATTTTGTCAACACGACCAATTTATTTATGAGTTTTTCAAAAAAGTACACTGATTTAAACAATCCTGAGAATAGTTTATACCTTACTTGGGAGTCAGGATTCTCAAATTTAAAGGTATATCACCAAGGTAAATTGGTTGAAATAGTGAAAGATCCTTCCGCTCTTGTATTGGGCGTCTCTATCGACCACCCTGAGTTGACAACTATTGAGATCACGTTTACTGACAACAAATCTACAGATTTGAGAGTACGGGTAAATGGGATGCCGTATTTACCTGAAAAGATAGCTACTGACTCACATTCAGTTAACGCAGTTGTAATTGCCTTCTGGACTTTGTTCGGCTTTGGAATAATTGGTTTTGGGTTCTCTTATGTGGCCTTGCAGGATTTAATAGAGTACCCTCAGATAAAATTGGTCTTGGGTATCGACGCTGGTTTTGTCATTTCTTATGCAGTAGCAGCTGTGTTTATGCGTAAAGGACAGAAATGGGCTTATTTTTTAGGAACAGGAATGTTTGTTTTAACCACTTTGCTGTTTGTCTGGAACACTTCCGTTGGCTTTGGCTTTGGCTTTGGTATGCTAGCCATTATTATCTTATTGGTGCGTATCGTCTTTATTGTATACCTTTTGCGTTACGCAAAGGATATCATGTTGATTGAACGAAAAAGGACGGAGGCAGATAAGACAGAAGTGCTAGACGATTTTTAGGCGAAACAATTGATGATAAAATTGGTTAAATTATCGGTTGGTAGACCCTATCCTATTTGGAATAACTATCTTAGGGCAAATCAAATCTAAAATTACTACTATGAAAAAGACATTTCAAGCATTAACATTGGTTGCATTTCTAATTGCAACAAGCATGAGTTTCATGAGCTTTACAGCTTCTGAAGGTGACGATGGAGGAAGAATTAAGGTATACATCGTGAACAAGTGTAGTGATGATGTAGATTACAGAGTTGAGTCTCCAGGAAGCGCAACAAGTTATACTGCGTATGACGGAACAAAATCACCAAAGACTTTCATGGAAGGAACAAAGATTTACAATTCAGATGGAAAATTGGTTCATACAGTAACGTCGTCTTCGGAAGGAGATGAAGTGATTGTTTGTGATTAATTCATTCAGAAATATTTGAGCCCTTCATTCGATAAACATCGAGTGAAGGGCTTTTTTTTGTGCCCAACGATAATTATTCTACATCTCCACTCCAATATTTCTTTGTGTCTTTGTGTCTTTGTGCCTTGGTGGTTAAATCATTTAGCGCATTGTATTAATTGTACCACTAAGCCACTATTGCGCTTCGTGCAACACAAAGCATAACCTGTATAGCATTGTGACTTTGCGCCTTTGTGGTCGAATTTTAACTAACACCTTCCTTCTGATACACCACAATCCTCCAAATACCCTTATTGCTCTTGTGTTTCAACTCGAATCCTTGCTCCTCAATAAGTTTTTGCATCATAGCCTCTGAGTGCACAAAAGTGCGAAATGGATTCTTCTTGAGCCAAAAATATACATGTGTTATTTTGATCAGCATACGTGATAGAAAGTTCTCGCGAGGATACACCAATACGTATGTGTAATTAGCTTTAGCAGTAGAGGAGAGGATCAGTCTCTCAACATCAGGGTAACAACAAGCTACCTTCTCCAAAGTAACAATGTCGTGACCGTCCACTTTGTCTATTAGGTCGACAAAATCACCGTGTAGAAATTGCATTTTCTCCAAAGTGCCATTTTTCTCGCCAAGATCTTTCGCCCTGTTTTGATATGCACTCGAAGCATCAATATCAGTGGATGCGGCTATTCCTTTTTTGAAGAGTTCATGTTGAATGACACCAATGCCTCCACCGATATCCAATAGAGTTTTGCCAGTTAAATCTTCCTTGTACAATTCTTGGAGGAGTACCGCAGTAGTCTTGTTCGGACCTTTACGCTTGTAGCTTTTTAAGTCCTTGCCTGCGCTCTTTGCATCAAAAACACTTTCTGCTCCACAGCAATGTTGACATGTCATAACGCTAAGGTACGTAATAGCTTTGTGATCTAAGTCACGTTTCATTCCAAGAAATAGAACGAACTTTATGAAAACAAAAAAGAAAAGACCATGAGTTATTATTTCAATAAAACACTTAGCAATGTCACTTTCGAACAAGCAATTGAAAAGGTGACAGCCGCATTAAAAGAGGAAGGATTTGGCGTATTGACCAACATCGATATGCAGGCGACATTAAAAAACAAATTGGACGTAGACATTGACCGTTATGAGATCCTTGGTGCTTGCAATCCAAATTTTGCCTACAAAGCACTTCAGTCTGAAGACAAAATCGGCTTGATGCTTCCATGCAATGTAATCCTGCAAGAAAAAGGTGAGGGCGTTGAAGTTTCAGTTGTTGATCCGGTCGCTTCCATGCAGGCCATAGAGAATCCAGCACTCGAACCAATTGCAGGGGAAGTACAAGCGAAGTTAAAGGCAGTGATTGGGGCATTGTAAACCCTAAATAAAAAATCCCCTTGCTTTCACAAAGGGACTTTCAGGTTTACGCTGCTTCAGGCGTTCCATCATCGGGTTGATCAGGGATGTCCGGTGAATGATCATCTGAATTGGATTTTGGTGTCTTTAAATCCACAATGATTCGTGCATCAAAGTACTTCGTTGAGAATTCCAATTCATCACTTTTGAGGACACGCACCAAATGATCTAGGCGCTCTACCAATAAAGCATCCGATTGTGCCATCAATACTTCGATTTGCTTTGTGACAAACTTACGGTCAACGATCTTATTACGTGGCATAAAATTTATGTCCTGTAATGAATCGCGCTCTTCAGCCAATGCGTCTATTGTTCCCTGTGAGATACCGAAGTCGGCTAAATCAGTCAAGAATTCCTCCGCTTTCTCAATCACAAGGTTGAGCAATTGCATTGTTTCATGAATGTTGCCATAACGCAATCGGGAAGGAGCAAACTTCATCTCCAAGTACAAAGCTTCGTTGCCTTCAGAATCTGCATAGGCCCGTATAGCACTCAGTACAGGGATGGTTAGTTCCATGACAGATTTTCGCTTACTGCGTTTCATGGTTCCAGAGTTCAGCGTTATAAAGCGTTGCTCTTGTGCATAACTCTCAATTTGTGTGACATTCTCCTTAAATAATAGCTGAGCTATTTGGAAAGCTGGCAACACACTCCAGCTTGTCAGATAATTATCAATGACGGTCAATACAGATCTGTACATTGATAGTTTGTTCATGTCTCTCTTTTTCATAATAAAAGGTTTTAAGTTGGTCGGGTCTTTCCGCCGGTCTCTCCTTTAGATTTTCCCAACACATAAATGAACTGGTCTCCTAATATCCAACAGTATGCCAAAGTCTGATTATCAACTGTTAAAGAATGCTAAATGCCCATTTTTAAAGCGATTGGTATCGCGTCGGAAACAAAATAGACGTGTAAGACAGCGTTAGAAACCTTGTCGGTTGGTAAATAGACGTGCAAGACAGGGCTAGAAGAATTGCCAACGCGTTTAGAGAAGTGTAAGACAGCCGTTGATCCCTGGCCGGTAAGATAATTGGCCTGCAAGACAGCTGTTGAGAACTTACAGGAAAGAGAATTGATCAGTCAGACAGCGTATGAAGCCTTGGCGATTGAAGAATTGAAATGCGAGATGGATTCGGAGAGTTTGAAACTGTCGAAACGGGTGTTCTTAATTGGTTGAATTGCGTTAATTGAGCCTGAAGTGCAATAAATATCTGCTCAAATTCAGCTTATTTACACCTATTGACTTTCACTGCCTTAATGCGTACATTGTAAGACTATTACAATCAATCCCGCCAACTATCGGGATGAACCCACCAAGACTTGATACCTTCATGTACAAATCAGAAAAACAATGAAAAATTTACTTGTGTTAATGATACTAGGCTTGAGTTATGTTGCTGTTGGACAGAACTTGGTGCCGAATCCTAGTTTTGAGGATTATTCGTTGTGCCCTGTTGGTGAAGGAGAGATTTCAGAATCTCAAGGGTGGAGTACTTATTCACTAACGCCTGACTACTATAATAGCTGTTCAGTTGGAACCGATGTTGCGGTACCAAGTAATTGGGCGGGATTTCAAATACCTGCTTCTGGAGAAGCATATGCCGGATTTGGTACATATTTCAGCCAAAGCTGGGGCGTAACCGATATAAGAGAATATGTTGGTCGTAGTCTGTCATCTCCTATGTCAGTAGGGACAAAGTACTATGTTTCATTTAGAGTCAGTTTAAGTTTATCTGACATCATCCAAGCAAATTGCGCTTCTAACAATATTGGAGTCTTGTTCTCAACGGTACCATATTCATTTAGCAATCCTGCACCAATAAATAATGACCCTCATATAAATCACAATGGAATTGTAAATGATACTGTTGGCTGGACTCAAGTTTTTGGCTCATTTATCGCAGATTCAGCTTATAGTCACGTTGCTATTGGCAACTTTTTCAATGACTCAAATACCGACACCTTAATAATGGACGGTGACGTAAATTGTAACTTCTCCTATTATTTCCTTGATGATGTTTGCGTTGGAACAGATTCATCCTTCGTCTTTAATTATGATTACACATCTGGGTTAACAGAGAGCGAGTTTAGCAGTTCCTTTTCTATTTATCCAAATCCAGCTACTAATCAAATCAACATTGAATCAAGTCTTTCGAACTCTTCTTTTAACATCGAAATGTACGATGCCCAAGGAAGACTAATTCATTCTGAAAAGAACATCACTCATACTAAGACCATTAATATAAACTCTTTTGACAACGGTCTGATTCATATCAAGATTGAGCGGGATGACGGCATTTATTATTACAAATTTTCTAAACACTGAGAAAACAGAATAGAAGTAAGCTATTCCTCGTTCCCCTCATTCATCTTCCTAGCAATCTCGCGCAAACGAATCTTGTTCAACTCTTTCGTTGTTCTTTTCTTGTTATTCTTTTGAGTTAAGAGCTTGGTGTGCTTCTTCTTGTTGTCTGTATTCTTCTGTTTCGCCATGATCTTATGTGATACTACAAATGTACGAAAGAAGGATACGTTTATTCAACAATGCCTTGAATGTACAAGCTACTTGTGAAAATCGGAATGAATTGAACGGCTGCTTGTATTTGCGGAGAATAGATGGACAAGTCATCACTAACCTCCCAATAATCCCAGTCCTCAGAAGTGTATGTTCTCATCGTGGTTTCAATATCACCGGTTACTTCCCAGTAGTCCCAATCTTCGGAGGTGTACGTGCGAACCTTGATGTCTACATTACTTCCGGTAATCTCCCAATAATCCCAGTCTTCGGTCGTATAGGTTCTAATGTGGAGATCTCCATTGTCAACTTCCCAATGGTCCCAATCTTCAGAAGTATAGGTTCTTATTTTGCCCGAACTACCAGCCAAGTTATACTCCCAATAGTCCCAGTCCTCACTGGTATATGTTCGTATGGTGCCTTCATTGGTTTCCCAATAATCCCAGTCTTCCGAAGTATACGTTCTGATTGTTCCAGATGTTGAAGTAGGAGCAGGTTCATATTTTTCACAACTAACCGATGCAATAAATAGTATCGCCAATAAGAATACCCTGAATTTCATTTTCATAAGATTTAAAAATTTTCAATGCAAATTCCACACCAACAATCGGCTAATCGAATAGTCGGATAATCGAACCGTCGAACAATCGAACCATCGAATCATCGGCTAATCGAACCATCGAACCCCTACATTACCCCCCTCAATCCATACTTCTCCTTCATTTCTTTCTTCACTTCAGCGCTATAACCCAATGCAGCCTTTGGAAACTTTGATTCTAAAAAGACCATTGTTTCGTTGTAAGATTCTTCATTTTTAAAGAGCAATAGAGTTCCCTTATTCTTTGGGTGACTGTACACACTTATCTGAAAGGTTCTCATCGACTTAATCGGATTCCCTTCTTGGGTTGTTATTATTCCAAAAAACCAGAAGACGTGCTCCGAATCATTATTCTCGATTGCACTCATGAGCGGATCGGTTCCATTCTTAATAGCTTCGATCTTATTTCTAGCTTTTACGATCATCAAAGTCCCCAAGCCACCAAGAAAAAAGAGGATGACTAGCCCAGTAATTTCGATTGCATTAAATTCTTCTGCAAACAACAATAGGCAAATTCCTCCAGGGATACAGGTAACCGTAAAGAAGATTCCGGCCTTAACTCCGTTCTTACTGGTTTTGATGTATGCCTTCTTAAAAGCATCGTCGTCAATTGTCTTGATTTCGGGCTCAATAATATTTCCTTCTTCATCTCTGAGTTTTGGTTTCAACTTTCTGTACACGACCAACCATGTTGAAATTGTAATGAACGCCGCTGTGACAGTAAACCAGTTCTTTGTTGGTTCGATTTCCAAAACAAGCGTAAGGAATACCGCAATTGCGGTGACAACAATAATAGCAGTTAAGGTTGCGATAATACCTGCTAGAAATTTGGATTTCATAGTAAATAATTGAATTGAAATCTAAATTAGTAATTTTCAGAATTACAGTTGTACCTTTAAAACAATGAAGTTTCTACCACTTTTCTTTTTTTCTGCATTAATTGCTCTAGCTGTTTCTTGCAAAAGTCATCGACTGATTAGTGTGGCTCCATGTCCAGTTAATTTTGGTGATTCAGCGTACGTTGAAGTTTTCTATCATTATAAATACCTCAAAGAAATTCCGATAGAAGAAATGGACCAAGCTGAAATTATTCGTTTGGACAGTCTGTACAGCTTTACAACTTTGATTTCTGGACATGAAGGTTGGAGTAAGAATCTGGGGAAGAAGTACAATGAATATTACCATCCTGAATACTTTGTAGTAGAGAACCCGAATGAATTTGAAGGCAAACCGCGCAACGACCATGACTTCTCTTTGTATTGCCCAAATAAACTCTCCGAAATGATTCGTTTGCATGTGAACAATGATCTGAACGTGGAAATTGACGCTGTCAGTGTAAGTGTAACTCCCTACAAATATATTTACGATAAAAAGAAGAAGGAATACCGACCTCTATTGCAAATTGTAGCGATGGATACAGTGTTGTTGAAGTAGTTCAGATAGCTGTACTTTTTCTTAATTTTACTTTCAATGAATACATCAATCGTATTTTTAGTCATTGCTTCTGCTATAGGAATCTTTCTTGGTTGGCATAAATGGAGGCATAGTGGTCAAACCTATAAGCGTGAACCAGATAGAGCCTTTCCGCATCAATGGAGAACGATTTTGGAGGAGCGAATCGAGTTCTATAACCGTTTGAGTCGGGTAAAGAAGACAGAATTCGAGAGAAGAGTACACATTTTTTTACTGAACGTTCAGATCACAGGTGTCGATACAGAAGTGACACATACAGACCGAATATTGGTAGCATCGGGAGCTATTATTCCAATATTTGGATTTGACAATTGGCATTATGTGAATTTAGAAGAGGTTCAATTGCATCCAAATAAATTTCAAATTCCTGAATCAACTAAAATGGCCAGTGGACTTGTTGGTTGGGGAGCGATGGAAGGGAAGATGATGTTGTCTAGAAAAGGATTGGAACATGGTTTTTACGATCAAACTGATCAGAAAAATGTTGCTATACATGAGTTCATTCATATTCTGGATAAGCAAGACGGGCAGATGGATGGAATGCTTGAGCAGGTAATGAATGAAGTGGATATCATGCCTTGGCTTCACATTATCAACCATAAGATGAACGAAATCCATAACGGTCAGTCGAGTATTCGCGATTATGGTGCAGCGAATAAAGCTGAGTTCTTGGCGGTAGTGAGCGAGTTCTTTTTTGAAGGTCCTGAGAAAATGCGATCAGAACATCCCGGACTTTATTCTGCATTGAACAGTTTCTTCAATCCTGAAGTGTTACCGAAAAAGAGGCGAGGGAGGTACAATCGTGGGAGATAGAATCTCCTGACTCAAAATACTAAACAAAAGAAAGCCCCTTGGATCAACCAAGGGGCTTTCTCGTTAATTTAGTTTTTAACGTAGAATCATAACATCCTTTGTGTAGACCATATCATTCGTAATTACACGAACAGTATACTTCCCAGTTGCCAAAGATGATCCATCAACTTTACCTGAAACGGTATTTGTTGGAATCTCAATAGTTCTTCCTAGGGCATCAATCACAAGAATCTGATCAATCACTCCATCAAAATCAACACTAAACACCCCGCTATTCGTAGGGTTAGGGTAGATGTTGATTGGATTGTAGTTCAGTTCACCAACGCCAGAGAAATCGATTACTGTACAGGCTGAAGTGTCAGAACATAAACCGTCTGAAATAACAACTGCATAATTTCCAGTTACATCAGTTGCCGTAAAGGATTGGTTTGTTTCACCAACAATGTCTTGATCAGTATCACAGTCGATCCACTGGTAAAGAAATCCAGACCCATTTGCAGTAATTGTTGCTCCTGTTAAGGTAACCCCAGTGTTGTTAGCTACTACATACACGTCTTGTGTTTGAGTAATAACATTACCGTTTCCGTCATCATATGTCCATGTTACCGTAGTTGGTCCTGGCGCAGTGAGCGGGAAGCTTACATCAGGCGTACCGTTTAGAACACCCGCACAGTAATCTGTTGCAGTAGGTGTAGGAGGCGTTGCACTGTAACATCCAGTATAATCCAATAAAACAGCACTGTCCAAAGCTGGAGGAGCAACATCATTCAATGTGATGTTCTGAGTTTGAGTAGTACTGTTTCCATTTCCATCATCATACGTCCAAGTAATTACAGTTAATCCTTGACCTGAATAAGGGAAAGTAACATCGGCTACTCCTTGAATCAAACCTGCGCAAATATCCGTTGCAGTTGGAGTAGGAGGAGTGAATTGACACTGACCACCCATATCTGCTAAAGTTGGACTATTAATCACTGGAGGAGTTACGTCTAATCCAGAGATAATTACATTTTGAGTTTGTGTAACAGTGTTTGTACCGTCAATGTATGTCCAAGTAACTACAGTTGTTCCAATAGTTGTTATAGGGAAAGAAACATCAGGAGTTCCAACGATTCCACCACTACAGTTATTCGATGCAGTTGGAGCAGTCGGTGTAGCGATACAATCCTCTAAGAAATCAGGTAATGAAGCTACATCTGCTATTAACGTTCCCACTGTTGGTGCACAAAGATTAGAGATAACAATCATCCCATCTCCTAATTGAACACCAGCAATGTTTACTGGGCTGGTTCCACTATTGAACGAACCACCTCCGCCACCAGTAGCAAAACCAGAAGCACCGTTGTTAGCTGCACCACCGCCGCTGTATCCACCACCGCCGCCGGCACGAACATTATTCCAGCTACTTGTTCCGCCGCCACATCCAAATCCGCCAGTACCTTCATCAATACCACCAAGACCACCATTTACATAGGCTTGTCCACCTGCAATTCCTAGTCCGTTTCCTAAAAGACCACCGCCGCCATCAGCGCTACTAGCATCTGTTCCTCCGCTGCCAGCAGTTCCGCCAGCGCCAATAATAGACCCAATAGTTCCTGCTGCACCAGCTGTTGTAAGCTGTCCATCACAAGTTATTGAAAATGCAGCTACGTGATTTCCACCACCGCCACCAGCAACAACATAAGGTGTGTTTGCATTGTCAGTAACGAAAGATCCGCCTCCGCCACCGTACTGGTTGTTGTATCCAGTATTTGGCCAGTCAAAATAATGTCCAGCTTGTTGTCCAACTAGAACCTTAATAGTTGTACCAGCAGTTAGCATGAATTCACCATACATATGTGCTCCACGTCCACCGAAAGGTCCATATCCTTGTCCGCCAAAGGCTTCAATAGAATACATTCCTGTTGTTGGCACCACCCAATACTGAATTCCTCCTGTAACTGTTACCAGTCCGGCCAGAGAAGTTGCAGTATATTCAGCGTCAGCCATACCTTGAGTAGGTCCAACGTTACCAGTAGCCGTAGCTGTGGTAAAAGTGTATGTCTGTGAGAAGCCGACAGTGCTTAAGACGAATGTGACTAGAAGTAAGCCCATTCTTAAATAGTAGTTTTTTGTAGTCATATTAATTGTGTTTTGTTAATTAGTTTTCTAAATCTCGCGTTTATTCATTCAAAAACAAATAGTTATTGACGTAAATGAATATTCTACAGGTAGGAATTAGCAAGAAATGCTTAGTTGAGTTTATTCGAACATACGAATAAGAGTATATAGACTCAAGATGTATTATCTTTGCACAAAACGTATCTATGGATTCTTTCGAGACATTTCGACTTAAAAAAGCATTGAACAACTCAATTGCCGACTTAGGTTTTGAAAAGCCAACTCCAATTCAGCAACAATCATTCTCGGTGATATTGTCCGGTAAAGATATACTTGGTATTGCTCAAACAGGGACAGGCAAGACCATTGCCTACATGCTCCCCGTTTTAGAAGAATTGGTTTTCTCCAAGCAATTGAATCCAAGGATTTTGGTAATGGTTCCAACACGTGAGCTAGTTCTTCAAGTTGCGGAGGAAATTGAAAGTCTGACGAAATACATGACGTGCAGAACAATCGGCGTTTACGGTGGTGTTAATCCTAAAAGACAGCGACTCGCGCTTCTAGATGGTGCTGATATTATTGTTGCTACTCCAGGTAGATTGTACGATTTAGTATTGGACCAAGCTATTTCATTGAAAGGAATCAAAAAGTTGATCATTGATGAAGTAGATGTAATGCTTGATCTTGGTTTTCTCCCACAGTTGACAAGAATCATGGATAAAATGCCAGATAAAAGGCAGAACATCATGTTTTCAGCAACCATGACCGACAGCGTGAGCGAATTGATCGATACCTTCTTCGTTGCGCCAACCAAGATATCAATTGCAGTAAGCGGAACTCCTCTGGAGAATATCAGTCAAAGCTGCTACGTAGCTGCCAACTACTATACGAAAGTAAATTTGCTAAAACACTTGTTGAAAGACAAAGATGTGTTTCAAAAGGTATTGGTATTTGCAGGGAGCAAGAAAAGTGCAGATCGACTGTTTACGGCAATTGAAGAAGATTTCAATGAGGAAATTTGCATAATACACTCCAATAAATCTCAGAACTATCGAATCAGATCAATTCAAGAATTTGATGAGGGCAAAAACAGAATCTTGGTGTCAACGGATATCATGACACGTGGATTAGACCTTGATCAAGTGACCCATGTAATCAGTTTTGATGTGCCAGATTACCCAGAAAACTACATGCATCAGATTGGTAGAACTGGTAGAGCAGAGAAGGAGGGGAATTCCATTCTGATACATACAGAGAAGGAAGCGCATTACAAGGAGGCTATAGAAACGCTAATGGATTATACTATTCCATCCATTGATTTCCCTGCTGAAGTGCCAATTTCGACCGACTTGATTCCGGAAGAACGTCCAGACGATATGCTTTCAAAAGATCACGACCGTAATTTCAAGAAGGATAACTCAGAAGCTGGTTTTCACGAAAAGAAGGAAAAGAACAAAAAGGTCAATCAAGGTGGAAGCTACAAGCGTGAAATAAAAAAGAAGTACAAGAAAGCTCAAACTCGAGGAGATAAAACTTACCATAAGAAACAAAAGCGCGGTTAAATTTTCCCAAAAGAGAGACTAGTACTTATTTAAAAGCAAAAAAATGTTTACCTTGGTAGTGTTGATTTATGACGCTCATTTATGACTAATAAGACCTCTAAGAAAAAGAAAGATTGGGAATCACCTAAGATTCGCGTGATTGATATCAAGACTGATACCGGAGGTATGGGCGGTAATGGTATGGGTATGGGAATGGGACCACCAGTTAGCTAAATTCTTTTTTTAATAAGCCACGTGATTACACCCCCCCTCTGAACAAGTAGATTCCACTGCACACTCTCAGTAAATGAACAAAAAGCTCGTCAATTTTTTATTGTTATTATCTCTAGTTGAAGGAGCCTCAGTAATGGCTGCGGAATTGCTTGGGGCCAAAATGCTTTCTCCGTTCTTTGGCTCATCTCTTTATGTTTGGTCTTCAGTAATGGCTATAACACTTGGAGGGTTGGCAACTGGGTACTTTTTTGGAGGAAGGATTTCCCTTAGGAAAAACAGCGAAACGATTTTATATAGAGTCGTATTGATAGCTTCATTACTCACAATTCTAATGCCATACACAGCTGAATTGGCTATGTCACTTTTTGGAATGAGATCACTTATTCCAGCTGTAATTGTTTGTTCATTATTGATTCTCTTTCCGCCTGTATTTTTAATGGGAGCGGTGTCTCCATTGATTATTGGGACTATTACAATGCATGAAAAGGATGCTGGTAAGGCAGCAGGAACTGTCTATGCCATTTCTACCGTGGGAGGAATTCTCTCCACTTTTCTATTCGGTTTTTGGATCATACCTACTTTCGGATTAACAATCCCTGCAATTATAACGGGCCTTGCTCTAGCAATTTTGCCAGTGTACGCACTTGTAAAAAAAAAAGCGTTTAAATCACTGATTCCTTTCTGGATTGCAATTGTCATTAGTGTGATTCAATTAATAGGGGAGGCAAATTCAGCTGAAAAGGGGAATTCCATCAATAAGTTGATTTACAAAAATGACGGTGTTTTAGGTCAAATCATGGTGATTGATCATGACGATGGTTATTACTATGAGGATTCTACAAGAACAGGAGAATATTCTCGTTGGATCTATGTTAATGGTATTTCCCAAACCAAATATCACCCAAATTGTCGTACGGAGTTAGATGAAGAGGTCTATTTCAGCTATGTTCATAAAATTGGACAATTCCTTGAAGAAGCACTTCCTGAAGGGAGTAGAAGCGTTTTGCTAGTTGGTTTAGGTGGAGGAGTGATTGCTAAGCATCTAACCGAAAATGGTTTTGACGTTGAAGTATGTGAGCTTGATGAACGCATGGAGTATGTGGCTAGAGAGTATTTCGAATTGCCAGACAATGTTGATGTAACGATTGATGATGGTCGTCATTTTATCAATACGGTGAATAAAAAGTATGACGTCATACTTTTCGACATTTTTAAAGGAGAGGAGACCCCCAGTCATATCCTTACAAAGGAAAGTTTAGAGAGGGTGAAAGAGATCCTGAATCCTTCGGGGATTTTCTTAATCAATAGTTATAACTTCTTAGAAGGAGACAAGGGGCAAGGGCTTCGCTCTATCTATGTTACGTTGGACAATGCAGGTTTTAACGCTTCTATATGGCCAACAGCTGTTGAAGTAGACGATCGGAATTTACTTTTTATATCCTCGTTTTCGGAATACCCCATGTATCCAGAATTCATCGATTTAAATACGATTGATTTTAGCGACGCAATGGTTCTAACCGATGATAGACCTAACTTTGAAGTTTTGAATGCGCGTGCGTCACTCAAATGGAGGAGATGGGCTATTTATGCTCCAAGGGTATTCGATGTGGAGTAGCAGCTAAGTTGAATGCTGGAAAAAATCATTTTAATCTTACTCATTCATCTTCTCTTTCGCAAAAACAGCCTTATTCAATTGCCCAATAAACTCGTCTAAAGGAACCCGATGTACAAAAGCTGCAGTTCGAACAGTGATAAATCGCGTAATGAATTTTCGGAAGCCGTAGTTGCCGACACGCTTAACACCAAACATTTCCATTACCTCTGCAATGTCGCCGTATTCCTTTAATATCTGTGACACATAGGTCTTTTTTGTAATCTCCATAATTCAATTATTTATATGTTATATTCACAAATATAAACCGTGGACATAGGTCAACGGTCAAACAAAATGGCAACTATTTTATGAAAATAGGTGAAATTGCTTCAAAAACAGGAGTTTCGAGAGATACTGTTCGATTGTACGAGAAGTTAGGACTACTTGTAAATGTGACAAGACCTTATGAATACAACAACTATAAAGAGTATGGTCAAGAGAATGTGTACCGAATTGGTATGATTAAGGAAATGCAGCGTATCGGACTTAAATTAAAGGAATGCAAATCAGTCATTGACGCCTTGGTGAATGATGAAATGCAGATGGACGATAGAAAAGCGTTTATTCAGAGCAAGATTGAAGACACGAAGGAAAAGATCAGGTCACTACGAAAAATTCAGTCCTTTTTACAAGAGCATTTGGACAATGATTGCGCGTATAATAGTGAGTCGATGGTGGCTAAATTGAAAGGAAATTAAATGTTTTGAAGTATAAATACCACAAGGTATGTAAGTGCCGCTTGTGCTAGTCCTGTTGGGAAGGTTTATATGTTTTTACCTACCTTTACTAACCATGAGGGAACATGTTTCTGATATCGCTGCAAATTTTATTGATAGAAAGAAGAGAGGACTTACAACCAATTCCACAATTTATAAAGATCGGTTAATCTTTGCTGGCGTTCCTGAAGTTAATGTAGAGAACGTAATAATTTTTCTGAATGACGATTGGCTAAAATTAAGATATGAAATCCGTCACCAAAAAAGAATTGTTCCTCTTGTCATTTTAGGAGCAATTAGTGGCTTTGTTGGCTTGATACTTCTGGTGCTAATGATGAATGAAATGGTGCTGTCTGAGAATTCACTAATTCTAATGTATTGTAGTTTACTTGGCTTTCTAGTTTTTTCTGTTCCAGGTCTCACCTTTTTTAATAGGCAGAAACGAGCTGAGGCATGGTTAAATGTTAAATTGGAATCATACGATAAATTGGCGAGATGATTTCGGAAGGCTAAATCTGGCAAACCATTGTTCGGCTATTACATTCCATTGCCATTCCGGATTGTTTGCTCTTAACTGCGCAATCTTACATTCCTTGATCAGATACTCATTTGAATTATAGAGCGCGTTTAGGGCATCAACAATTTCATTTATTCGTACATCGGCCATTAATAATGGACTATGGGTTGGTGTGTAAAAAGACCCAGGCGAGAGCAGCGTACCATATCCTTCCCAAATTTCCTTGCAAGCGCCATGTCCTGGGGTTATTTGAGCAGCTCCAGTTGCACCATGTTCTAGGCTAACCAATCCCCATCCCTCGCCCATAGAGGTGTTGATTCCAACTTCACATGCATTGTACAATAAGTTTAGCTCATCATCTGTTACGAATTCGTTCTCAGCTGTTTGCTGATGAATAACTCTATCCTTCAAGTTAAGGCGCTCAATGGTCGAATTCATCAATTCAAGTTCTTGTGGATAGGCAATGTGATGATGCAATAACAGTTTTACATTTGATGGTTTGTCCTTTACAAATTTTGCAAATCCTTCCAGTGTTAGGTCAATTCTTTTTCTTGGAGCTGGGCGATTTGCATTTAAAACAATGAATGCATCCCACAACTCAGGACGATCAGGAAAAGCTTGCTTTTTTAGTGTAAACCGCGCAGATTGGTCTTGCGTTTCAAATAAGTCATGCAGTGGTCGGAATGTTTCACAGGCCGTACCGTGTGGTATCATTTGCAGTGAAGGGAGATTGATACTTGGATCCAAAGATTTCCGAGTGGACCATTGCTTAAGAACTTCCGATTTGGCATCCTCCGTGTACACAACAATTTCATCCAAGAAATCCAATGGTACCAGTAAGTCTGGATTGTTCAATTTTCCATCCAATGGGATGTATGCAATGATTTTTGGGGTAACGTTGAGCTGCTTAAGGATGCGTTCGTATACTGAGACAATCCAGATGTCATTCACAATGAGAAGCACATCAATATCCAATTCGTTAATCATTCGTGCAGATTCTTCTACGGCAAATGGATCGCCACCGGCTAAATTAGTAGGGTAGAGCGTGTAATGTTCCTGCTCAACTACTGGACCGCGGTACCCAATACCAAGATAGTGGCAGCTACACGTTTCAGGAAGGTGTTTAAAAACAGCTTCAATTACTCGTGTAAAACCAATCCCAGGATTGTAGTACCCAACGGTCAATAGCTTCATAATCCCCTATGAAACAGCTACAGCTGGATTAACAAGAGGATTAACACGGTAGACTGTTCCATCTGGTAAATCCAAAGGAACGAGACTTAGCAACAATTCAGTGTTGTTATCAATAACAATTGATCTAATATCAAAACCAGGCGTACCTGCGTCATTGTCCATAGTACCTACAAAGCAGTACGAATAAGATCCTGAGAATCCTGAACTAAATGCAGCCACTGATTGTTCGATTTCAGTTAGAGCTGTACCTGCGCCATATTTACGCAAAGCGGTGTACAATGCTCCTTGAGGGGTGTGATTTAAATTTGGTGCAAATGAAGACAATACAAGGACTGCATCTACATTGTTGTCAAAAGCAGCGATCTCCGATGGGACTGTTGTATTGTCCGCTGACACTACATTAGCCAATACTTTCAAAGATTTGTTATCAAATACAACAAACCATTGCGCGCCATTTGGCCATGGAAAAGTAGTTGAATTGATCGGTGTTGAAGGGGTTACTTTGTTGCCAGCAATATTCATTTGAGGTGAAATTCTTGAATCTGGACTACTAAATACTGATAACGGTAATACTTGTTCTGACATTATTTAAACGGTTTTTAAGTTAATAATGGAATGAAATTAAACTTATTCAGCACCCATAAAACACGATGTGTAAATTCAGGTATTTGCCGTATAAACAAATTAAATCCATAGGTATTTCTCGCAACTATAGCCTTTAAGTGTCAGATAAACAGTTGATTGTTGTGGTGCGGAATCGTGATTAGGCGATAGTATAGTTACAGTGTCATCGAACGATAAAGATGCCGGTGTTGTCTGTTGAATAAAGCTAGCGCTAAGAGGGTCACTTCCCGTTCCCAGAAATCAAAAGCTAGCGCTTTTTCTTCTTCAAGCTATCAACTGCAGATGCGATGCCTTCAATGGTTAAGGGGAACATTTTGTTTTCAGTAAACTCATCGATTAATCGGATACTTTGAGTATACTTCCAATGATCTTGAGGCACAGGGTTGAGCCATGCAATATTTGGGAATTGCTTTTTCAATCTTTCAAGCCATACAATTCCTGCTTCATCATTGTAATGCTCTACACTTCCGTGTGCGTACATTATTTCATAAGGAGACATTGAAGCATCTCCAACAATAATTACTTTATAATCGCTGTTGTATTTGTTGAGTACATCAAAGGTGGATACAACGTCTTTAGATCTTCTACTGTTGTCTTTCCACAGCTTCTCATACACGCAATTGTGGAAGTAAAAATAATCCAGCGTTTTGAATTCGTAACGCGCAGCAGAAAACAATTGTGAACAAAGAGCAACGTGATCATCCATGCTGCCACCAATATCAAGTAACAGGAGAACTTTAACATTGTTTTTCCTTTTTGGAACCATTTTTAACTCCAGCATTCCGGCGTTGTCAGATGTTTTCCGAATAGTTTCATGAAGGTCGAGCTCTTTCTCGCTATTTTCTCTAGTTAAAACACGGAGTTTCTTTAGCGCCAACTTCATGTTTCGGGTTTCTAACTCAACATCGTCTTTCAGATTTTTAAAAGTTCTTTTATCCCATACTTTAATCGCTCGACGATGGCGGCTTTCGTGTTGTCCTATGCGAATACCTTCAGGGTTATAACCATAAGCACCAAAAGGTGAGGTGCCGCCAGTTCCAATCCACTTTCCGCCACCTTCATGTCGCTCTTTTTGCTCTTTGAATAATTCCTTTATGCGCTCTAGAAGTTTATCAAGCCCTCCCATGGCCTTTATTTTTTCCATTTCTTCAGGACTCAGAAACTTCACTGAATTCTTTTTCATCCATTCCTCTGGAATACTGAAGATTTCCTCATCACTAATCGTTTCAATCCCCTTAAAATAGGCCCCGAACAATTGATCAAATTGATCCAAGTGTTTTTCCTGCTTGATCAGTACTGTTTTACACAGATAATAGAATTCGTCCACGTTGCGTTGAATCACTTGCTTATTGAGACCTTCAAGCAGATTGAGATATTCCTTAATTGTTACAGGAATACCTTGATTTTTTAACAAGAGAAAGAAGTCCAGAAACATTAGTAAGAATGTCCTTTTAGTATGTCGAGATCTTGCTCGTTTTTAATCATCGCTCCAACAAAGGGAATTTCATTTTGTTTGGTCCTGCTTAACTCTTCAGCGCTTATTTTGCCAACTACAAGCAATTTTATCCAGTCGATCAACTCACTCGTTGACGGTTTCTTCTTGATTCCTCTAACCTCACGAAGCGAGTAGAATTGATTCATGGCTTCGTCGACCAAGTCACCTTCCAATGTGGGGTAGTGTACTTTTACAATTTGCAATAACGTTTCTCTTTCTGGGAAAGAAATATAATGGAAGAAGCATCGACGCAAAAAGGCATCAGGAAGTTCTTTTTCGTTGTTTGAAGTAATGATGATTATAGGACGTTTCTTGGCTTTAATTACCTTCTTCAGCTCATAACAATAAAATTCCATTTTATCCAATTCGAGCAATAAATCGTTGGGGAATTCAATATCTGCTTTGTCCACTTCATCTATGAGGAGTACCACTTGTTCCTCGGTTTCAAACGCTTCCCAAAGTTTTCCTTTTACAATGTAGTTGGCGATATCATTCACTTTTTCGTCTCCTAACTGAGAGTCACGCAATCTAGAAACGGCGTCATATTCATACAGGCCCTGTTGCGCAGTCGTAGTTGATTTAACATGCCAAGCGTATAATTCCTTATTCAAAGCTTTCGCAATTTCAATGGCCAACAAGGTTTTTCCCGTTCCAGGCTCCCCTTTAATCAGAAGTGGCTTTTCCATTGTAATAGCCGCATTTACTGCTACTTGTAAATCACCTGATGCTACATAGGTTTCGGTCCCTTTAAACTTCATATCGTGCTTTTTTTTAAAGGTCGTAAAATTGATTGATAATGAGGCGGTGAGAGGGGAGATTGTTTGTTTTTCGCGGTGAAATATGATCATTGTCACATTTGTTTTGGAAAGAATCAATAAATTTAATGTTCAATCAACTCAATCTAAAATATCGCAGACTATGGGGCTATTTAATTTCAAGAAAAAAAAGACTGTTGAACAATCAACAAAAGGAAATTTCAAGGTTAAGCGAGAAAACTGGGGCTTTTACACCATGAATTATGATAATGGCACATCGGCACTTGTTGAATTTGATTACGATCATGCTGTAGAGGAGAGTCATGATGGATATAATTCCTGTATTCGAGTGATAATTCACATGAAAGCTAAAAATGTACTCCCCACTGGCCTTCCTAAGAAAGAAGAAAATGCTCGAGTTGAGCAAATGGCAGTCGGGATGTTGAATACTTTATCTTCGGTTGATTGCAGGCTGGTTGTCAAATCTCTCTACGGCGCCATGTTTGACTATTGCTTTCAAACGAATGATCCAGCTTTATTTCTGAGTAAGATCAATGATTGGATCACTTCTCAAAAAAACCACAAAGTCGAATTGATTAAAAGCAAGGGTTGGGATTTTTACGATGAAAGGTTGCGCCCAAATGCCAGACATTGGCAACAAATCTCTGATCGTTCAGTTGTTTTAAGAATGATGAATGCAGGGAGCAATCCTGAGAAGGACCACATTTTAGAACACACTTTTATTGGAGATGATGCTAAATTGAAGGAGCTCAGTCTTAATTTGGAGAATGGTGGATTTACTGTTCAATCGACATCTGAAGGCTGTTTGGTGATGACCAAGTCGTCAAAACTAATCGTTCCGTTAATATCACCCTTGACTGGTAAATTAGCCGGTTTTGCTGAAAGCATGGGAGTCAAATACGATGGTTGGGGAGCGATGATTGTAAAATAACTCAAGAAGTCCATCACGTACGGTGAACACAGCTTAAACCTCCTTCACAAATAGGTCTCTATCAAACCGAATTCGTGGACCATAAATTCCATTTTCCGCTCTTTTTCCTACACTTATTGCCATGCAGACTTCAGCTTTACCATACGGCAACTCTAGCATTCTTCGTACGCGTCGTTGATCCAAACCCTCAATTGGACAGGTATCATACCCATATGAGCGAAAAGCCAGTATAAGGTTCTCACAGGCAAGTGCTGTTGTCTTATTCGACCACACACGCATATCTGCAATTGACTTAGGTTGTCTTATCATCGGTTTTTTAATTGCGATCATCGAAAATAAGACACGCTTAACAACTCCAAACCAACCGAAAATACCTTGATAATATGTAATTGGAGCAAGTTTTTTATAATAATCGATTGCAGAGTCTGGAGCCTTTATTTCCAGCCCTTCAAATGCCTTGAGCATCAGTTTACTGTTTCTTTTCCATGTGTCTCTACGTGCAACAACTACAATCATTTCAGCAGCTGTTCTAACCGTGTTTTGATCTAGACATAAAGAGGTCAATCGCTCCCTTTTATCTTTTGAGCGCACCCAGTAAAACTCCCAAGGTTGCATATTGGAAGAGTTTGGAGCTAGCAATGCTAAGTCCAAACACTTGTTCATTACGTCTTCAGGGACTGGTTCATCCGTAAACATTCTGCAACTACGTCTGTTAGCAACAAGTTCGGTAAATGCCTCAGGATTGTAGTAGTTTGATTCTTCGGTATAATCAAATTCAGGAATTTCAGTAAGGATATTAGCAGCCATTGAGATTGTTTATTGATTCAAGTGAATTGATTTCATTGAATAGTTTGTTATTTTTTCTTTCTTCTAGGATTGATTATGTAGCCAAAGTTGAAAGACAAAACTCTGTTCTTGTAATTTGTATCGTACAAAAAGTACTCAGCATTAGCTGCTCTAAGTCTTGGACTGGCTTGATTAAACAAGCCATGGGAGTAACTCATTCCTATTCGAAATTGATTATTAATCTTAATACCAAGTCCCAGGATAAACCCAAGATCATAGGTGTATTCATAGATTTCCAAATCGCTTCCCTCATCAAATTCTCCATTAAATTCGAATGATTCCGAAACAGATTCACCAGTGTTTGATGTTTGCGTGTAGTGGAAACTTGAGGAGTTATGTGTTTCACCAAGCGCCTGAAAAAACACACCATAATCCAGATAAAACTGCACTCTTTTATATCCGAATCTCTGTTTTACAATAAATGGAAAAAGAAAATTGTACAGTTTTGTATCACGATCTAAATCGTACGTGTGAGTAGTTTGAATTGAATCAATTGAAGTTCCAGTCGCGCTATATGAAGCCCCCGTGGAAGAGAATGCAATACCGAATTCAAATGCAAACCTAGGACGAACTGAATCTCTGGCCCCAATAGGTAGGTCTACAATCATAATTCCAATATTGAACCCAGATCTAAAATCGGGCTTGACTTTCAAATCATTTATTTTAATAGAAAATGTGGATAGATTATATCCTGCATTTATTTCAATTTTAGGTTCTGGAATTGAAAAGTCTGGTATGTACCGCCTGAAATCAGATCCGTTTTGAGCAAACGACGGCGAACCATATGACACAAGCAAAAGAAAAAGGAAAGCCCGAATATTCATCATGTGCACAAATATATCTAAATCACATAAATGGATTAAGGCTTGTCCAGTCTTATTCGTTTGGTTAGCCTATTTCTAACTAGACAAGTGGGCATTCTTGAAGAGGGCAGTATTGGCCGTTTCTTTATTTAACCACTAAGACACCAAGACACGAAAAAAAAGGTGTAGGACACAAGTCTGCATGTTAGCAGACTCTTAGTGCCTTTCCTCTGAATTTTTAAATACAATTTTTGTGATTCGTCGGAGACGAATTTGTGCCTTGGTGGTTGACAATATTGAACTATCGTTTATCCGATAATTCTGTCCAATTGACAGTTTAGAAATTATCAGCCAGTAACAAAGGCACTTTTGCTTTCTTCGTGTCGTCGGTTTGTTTGGACAAAATATCGTATACGTACTTAAGATCTTCGTCTAAGGTCTTGTGTTCTCCATCGATGACTGCTAAAACTTGATTGATGGTATGATCATATTTTTCACCATCCCTATCAGCTTCAAAATCTATACTGGCCTGTTTTAATTGGTTAGCCATGTAGACGATAGAATAATTCTTTTTCACTTCACGATTTACCAGTTTATTGTAAATGTCATTGTTTTGAAGTACGTTGATTTGAGATGTGTGCTTCGTTATGATCTCTGGTTGGTCGTGTTGATTGTTAAACGACAACTGATAGCTTAGCTGATCTATTTCACCTTCATACTCTTTCTTACGATTGAATTTCAGCATAAAGATTTGGGTGAGTCCTCCTTGCATATCGTCTATTTCGATTTCTATTTTGTTACCGGTGATGGTAGGATTGTATCCGTAGAATTTGTTTAAAGTCAGTTGCTCTGGAATTTCAATTGTGAGTTTCACCTTCTTGCCATATGGAGCAGCCAAAAATTGTTCTACTTCATCTCTAAATAACTTGTTGATTTCTCTGGCGTCTTCTACAAAGTGCATGTGTCCTCTGAGCTTTGTTTTAATTTGACGTGCAAAATCTTGGTTGAAGTTTATGCCAATGCCGATGAATGTGAGATCGATGTCTTTGATATACACACTAGTGTTCGCTAGTATTTGATTGGGGTCAATAACTCCGGTATTCGCCATTGCATCGGTAAACACTATAACACGATTGTTTCCAGTGCTTAAAAAAGTACTTGCAACTTGTTGGTAGCCTGTTTGCATTCCAAGGTGAACATTTGTGCTTCCGTTTATTTGGATATTGTCAATGGCCGCCAGTAATGCCTTTTTATCGCCTATTTTTTGACTTTTGTATGGAACAAAAACACTGCTTCCGAATAAAACGAGTGATATCTGATCAGAAGGCCGTAACTGTTTTACAAACTCTTTCATGGCCGCTTTGCTCTTTTCAATTGGATCTCCGCCCATAGAGCCACTAATATCTACTACAAAGCTAAGGTTGGCAGGAGGGATGCTGGATAAATTTGTATCCCGATGTGTGGATAAACCTATCTGGAGAATAACTTCATCTGCGTTTGCATTAATGTTTTCATTTCCCCAAGCGTGCGAAAGGTTAATAGGACTGTTATAGGTTGCTGCATCAATGAGGTGTGTATGGTAATTGAAAATTTCTTCTTCTACCACATTTTCAGAAGGTAGGATATATCCGTTGCCTCCATGGTGATATGCATATGAAGCACTGGAGGTTCCATAGCCTCTTTGTGCTGATGAATTTAGCGCTAGGCAAACTCCCATTAGTATTAAAATTGATTGTCTCATGATGAATGTGTTTTTTATGATTTGATTAAGCATGAGTACAGGCTAGTATTTCAGAAGTTCATTTTGATTAAATGTGAAATTGTTTCAGTACATCAAATCTTTCCGCTTGAGAAATAGGCTCTACTCAATGTCAAAATCCGATTGAACCAAATACCCTGTCGTTTGTATTAATCATTCATACAATCAAAGATTAAACTATGCACTACAGCACTCCTCATTCAATCAATTCGATTATCAAATTCGTAATTCCGAAGCATGCCGGTGTGTTTTTCATACTCGTGTTTACATGTCTTATCTCCCTAAGCTCTACTGCCCAAGACTGTCAAGGATCATTCGACCAACAGGATGTTACTGGCGAGGAATTCCCAATAGACAGACCGTTTAGATGTGGAACCGGAATGATGGAAAACCAACGATATACTGAGCGATTGGAACGCGAGGGGAAAGGGTTTTTCGATATTGAAGGACTAGAATTCTTTGGTGTAATAGGGTATTTTCAGAAGAGTGGAAAGGTCTATTACAGTTCACACCCTGATTCGTTTTTTGTTGTTCCCAATGGTGATGTGGCATCCATTGAGTTTGTTGGGACTTTCGTTCTGGACAAAAAGCATGTGTATTCCAATGGAGTAGCTGTTGAGGATGTAGATGTATTAACGTTCAAGCCACTCGAAGGCACACCCTACGCAGTTGATTACAAGAATGTTTATTACAAAGGATCTAGAGAGGGAAGTTCTTTTGAAAGAGTTTTGGTTCTGGAGGGCGCGAATCCCTTTAAGTTTGAAATGTTGTGTAATGAATTAACAAACGGGTATTGTTATTACTATGGTAAGGACGACCAGCACGTGTATTACTCAGGTGTACTAATTCCTGGGGCAGACGCGGCTTCGTTTGAGCTTATCACTAACGGATATGCTCAGGATATAAATTTCGTGTATTACAACGGGCAAAAGCTAGAGGGTTCATCTGGAAGCACACTTGAAATCGTAGATTACATATACGCTAAGGATGAAAACAATGTTTATTTCTACGGGGAGACGGTGCCTGGAATGAAAGGAAACAAATTCAAGTTACTTGGAGATAGTGGAATGGGAACGGATGGAGAACTCATCTGTTATCGAACGGATGTTTTTCCAAATGGCGACCCAGCTACTCTTGTTGATTTGGGTTGTGGTTATTATAAGGATGCGAATAATGTGTACTCCAAAGGTCAAATTTGGGAGGGTTTCGATGCTGGTTCTTTCGAGGTGTTACAATGGGGATTCACAAAAGACAAGTACAACGTGTATTGCGACGATGGAATCATTCTAGGAGCCAATCCAGCAAGCTTCGAAGTTATGGGGAGAAAGTATTCACGCGACAAAAAACATGTGTTTTACTTAAGGACTCTTCTCGAGGATTGTCGTAGAGATTCATTTGTAGTAGATGCCACTGACGCTAACATAGGCGAAGATGCAAAGGCAACTTATTTAAGAGGAAAACGGAGCGTGAAGTAGGTCTAATTTAACCAAAAGATATTTCAAAAAAAAAAGGGCATGATCACATCATGCCCTTTTTTAATGTGCTTAATTTTTATTCAAAAGTTTCGTTTGCAGAAAGACAATCATACATAATGTCATTCGTTTTGCTTGCATCAGCATCGTCCGCGTCAAGGTCAAACTTAGAATAGAAGTCTTTTCTTTGATTATTGCATTCATCCCATTCAGCTTGGTTTGTTGCTGCTGCTGCACAGGCACATACTTCTGCACTATAATCGCTCATTTCTTGGTCATTGGCTCCTTCTGAACATGAGAAGAATAAGAACGCTGAGACTGATACTACTAATAGATTTTTCATAAATAATTGGTTATTGATTGGTTGAGCTAATATAAGTAAAAGAATTTCAATGGTTTGTATAGCTCGGGAGAGCATCGCAGGAAGTGATTTCTTTTTAAAAGAGGGAGAGATACTCGATTAAATCTTTGTAATTCGCTTTACAGAATTCACGGTTTTAAAAACATAGACACCACCAGGCAGAGCTGATAAATCGAGATTCAAAAT
This sequence comes from Crocinitomicaceae bacterium, assembly GCA_033791225.1. Taxonomy (GTDB): domain Bacteria; phylum Bacteroidota; class Bacteroidia; order Flavobacteriales_D; family Crocinitomicaceae; genus UBA4466. The sequence goes on along the minus strand of JASJHD010000012.1, from coordinate 92,523 downwards.
TGTGTCATTGTCATCATTCAATAGTATTACCTGATCGGTTACATCAATTCCCAACTCATTTAACAATTTGAAATCAATAATTTCATCGTAATTCCCTTCTATAGTAACTGTGTGTCTTGTAGGATTTGGATAAACACGAAGTTCTGTACCTTCTTCCAGTATTCTTACTACTGATTTAACTGAAGAGTACGATGTTTCACCATCAAAATCTGTTTGCTTTAAGCGATAATAAGACCTTCCTGCTAATGGAGAGTAATCTCTAAAGGAATAATCCAAAAGATCTTGAGAATTTCCAGCACCGTCTACGATACCTACTTCAGTCCAACTTTTTGCGTCACCTGACCTTTCAACCGTAAAAAAGTCGTTATTGGTCTCTGTGACGGTTTGCCACACAGAAATTACAGAGTTCTCTTGATTGATCACATCAAAACGAATCAATTCAACTGGTAGTGAGTTGGCGGACTCAACGATAAGGTCATCAACAAAATAGTAGGATCCTCCCGAATAATTTGCACCTGAATAATGGACTGTAGTACTTGTTACAGCATCTGTATAAAAGTTTCCGACTGTTACATACTGATAGGCAGATGTAGCGACATAACTAAAACTGTAAAAGACCCAACCTGTATGCCACGGAGAGCCAGGAACTATCGCCTGAGGCGTTCCCCCAGCATTTTCGTGCTGAACTTGGGTGAGTGGTGCACTGGTCAATTGCACACCGAAGTTTTCAGAACTTGATCCGTAATAATAATTACCTGAACCGCTTGTTAGCCAAAAGGAGATCGTGTAAGTAGTTCCAACGACTAAAGGTGAGGTAAGTTGAGTTGCGATGTAATCTCTTGAATTTAATTGACTTGAATGTTTCGAATACAGACCCATTATTGCATCGCCATCCTGAGCGTTTACATCAGCCCATTTACAATTGGGCAACTTGGCATCACCAATTCCAGAAGTGTGTAAGTAATCTGGAGTGGCGTACGGCCAATTCCCAAGATTCATATTTACATTGTTCCATCCAACGCACAATGGCCAATCACCTGAGGAAATGGGTAAAGAAGTATAGTCTTCAAAACTACCGTTGGGCACAAGATTCTGAGCGTTAACCGTGAAAAATACACTGGTTAAACTTAAGAACATAGTAGTGAGGATTGAAAACTTCAAGCTTTTAATTTTGTAAACACCTCTAAATGTAGTCATTATACTCCATCTTTTGCGTTTTGGAAGGTGTCAAATTATAGGAAATACACTATTGGCCTATACCGAAAGGTGCTATGTTGACATTGCTTGAAGCGAGAGGGTAGGACTAATTGAAATCAAACTCAAACAAAGCACCGTTATCGTTACCATATTTTAGGTTTCCGTCAATTTGCTGAACCAAGGCACTCACCAATTCCATTCCTAAAGAGTCTGTTTCTTCAATTTTAAAATTAGGGGGTAGCCCTTGACCATTGTCTCGATAGGTAAATCGCATTCTAGCATCATCAAGAAGTTCTATTTTGATATGAATTTCGCACTTCTGTCCTTTCGTTACAAAAGCATGTTTAAATGAATTGTTTATCAATTCATTTACGATCAAACCTATGGGAATAGCTTTGTCTACATCCAACGAAAGGTCTTCTGGCACCTTATTTACACAGGTAACAGATGTGTCCTCAAGAACAACTAAGTCCCTGAATTTCTCTGACAGCAAATCTATGTAGTCTTTCATTTGAACATCTACAAAATTTGATGTTTGATACATCCGTTGATGTACTAAACTCATTGCAATTAACCTGTTTTGCATGTCTTCAATTGCAAGGTCCATCGCCTTTTCTTTAAACTTTCCTCGCTGCAGGTTTAATAGACTAATAATGATTTGAAGATTGTTCTTTACCCTATGATGCACCTCTTTAAGCAATATTTCTTTCTGAATATTCTCTTTTTTAAGCACATCTCGTTGGCTTTCAATTTCTGAAGTCCTCACAGTAACTGTTTCTTCGAGCACTTTACGCTCGTTTTTCAATTCCTCCGTTTTAATTAATAATTCTTTAAGAACTACTTCCTTTTCTTCAATCGACGTCGACAGTTTACTTTCAGAGACTTTGTTTAAGCTCCGCATAAAATTGATGAATATAACCGTCACAGATGTGAACATGATTAAGTTCGTTATCCTAGAAGCCAAAGTGGCTGGGTGCATCGAGAAATCTTCTGCGTCGAACACGTTTAACTCGGCAATTATATATGCGGCAAAAGTAACGAGGACGAATAAGATAAGCTCGGGGAGTTCTTTTTTAGGGTTAAATATTACCCAGCAAAAGATAAGTACGGTTAATACTCCAGTGTGGTATAAAAAATCTGCCCCACAAATAGCTGTTAATATCAACCCCATTACTATCATGGGGTACACTGCAACTCTTTTTGCAATTTGATATTTACCGTAATGATGAATGATTAGCCCCATCAATACTCCAGCGGCACTAATTAGATTGAGGAAGGCATAATTCCCAATAAAATCAATGGAACTCACAATGGTACCGAGTAGTGCAAAGAAGCCAATTGTTAAACAACGATTAAAAAATATTTCATTTTTCACGCTAACCAATTCAGAATCAAACCCTTTCGGCAGACCCAAATAAGAAATGAAATTCCAAAATTGTTTAATCTTCTGAATCATTGATGAATAGTAGCTTTTTGAAGGGTTGAATATAGCTAAAAAAATATTCTTTCGAGATAAAGTAATATAGATTATCACTATAGTTGGCAAGGATTGCTGGGATCTCCAAATACCCATATTTTTCTTTAATGCTGGAAGATCTTGATGTGTGCCGATTGCAACAAGATAAGGAGCAAAATAGGTGAGGAGTGAGAACTAAAAGCAGGTAATTGTTGCAGCTTTCACCTACTTAAATCAGGTATTTATACGTATTGACATTCTATTGTTCAATCCTTAATTTTACTGATAATAATAAAGCAATGATAGAATCGAGCCACCGTAAATGGGATATTCGAATTAAAATAGCGACCTCAATTATAGGGTTGGGTGTTCTAATTACTGGATTAGTTCAATATTCAATTGATAATCAAAGGACATATGTAAAGGTTCTCTATGATAATCAATTTAATCTCTATAACGACCTGCTCTCCGTTTCTTCTGAGGTTGCTCTTTTGGAATATGATTCATTGCTAGTTAGTAATCCTTCAGAATTTCCAGAAGCAAAAAGGGAATTTTTGAAATTTTACTACGGTAACATCATTTTAATCGAAAATCGAGAGGTTGAAATAAAGATGATAGAACTTAAAAAGAAGCTTGAAGAATTCGAAGATGAGGATGTAGATGAAATCCTAGCAACGATGGGAGAGATCAGAGTCATTTGCGGGCATTTAGCTTTAGCGTGCAGATATTCCCTTGAAGAGACTTGGGGAATAAAATTAGATGCGCTAGAACTTGGAAAAAAACAAAATTTATGAAGCTTATAAAACTATGTACGGCCATCATTTTTATTCTTTCTATTAAAACGACTATTGCTCAAGAAGGAGCCGTATATGTTGAGGTAAATGGAGTCAAAAAGAATATAAAAGCTCAAAAAGAGAAAAAAATTGGAGCTTCTAACGGGGACAAGATTAAATTTTATTTCAAAAATGAGTCTATCTATTGTGGAATTGATACGTTGATAATCCACTCGGAAATTATCGGTGGGACTATGGATGGTGAAGTGATTGATGAAAAAATATATGTAGGAGATGGAATAGATGTCTCAGAACTTTTTCGTGGAGAGTTGAGAGCCGTCGACTTTTTTGTTCCAAAGCAGTTCGATTGTAATGGCGCTTCGATAGAAATAGGGAGTAAACAAAAAAGATCATTTCGACTTATGCTGCGAGGCCATCACTAGGTCATTCAATGCCACAAATCACTTACAACGATTTATCTACTTTTTTTAAGCTAAAAGAGTTGTTCAATTGAGACTAATCAACAAAAGAAAAGGGATGATCATTGACCATCCCTCTATCTCTAAAAATTAAATGTGTTCTAGTTCACCTTTATCAATTTCTTAGTTATTCTGTATCCCTCCTTATCAGTTACTGAAAGAATGTACAATCCATCTTTATAGTTAGAAAGATCAATTTGAGCTTCAGTCCCGTTAGAGTTCTCAGAAATAATCAATGTTCCATTGGTGTCGTACAATTCAAAGCTAAAATCGTGGTTTGAATTTGAGCTTACGATGAACAAATTACTAGATGGATTAGGATAAACTGAGAATTGATTTTCTAATGGAGTAGTTTCATTCATTGAAACCACATAGTTACAATCAAGACAAACATCAGAAAGTTCATTTGTTTGAGTGTAAAGACTTACAACAACAAAATCACCTGTGACAGTGTAGTTTCCGGCTCCATCATACTCAAAGTCCCACGTAGAACCTGCAAATGATGCAGGAGCATTTAACATCGTGAATACTGTATCCCCATCAACAGACAATCCCTCTAAGTACGCACAATTGAAAGTAAGTATTTTGTCTGTACAAATTGAAGTAGAAACGTCGATATCTAGATCACCCATGTAAAATAGAGCATCTCCGTTAATTCCTTGATAATAGTTTCCTGAACTTGGTTTAACATATTGAATATCTCCAGAAACAATAAATGCTGAGCCAATTGGATACGTAATGTCATTGAAGCCAACGGAGTTGACATATGTATCATCATATGAGCTTAGATCAACACAATCAATTGTAGATGAAGCGCAATCTAAGCATACATCGTATAAAAAGTTGGTTTGCGTGTAAAGACTAACAACATCGAAATCACCCGTAATTGTGTACGATCCAGCACCGTCAAATTCAAAATCAAAAGTGGCTCCCCCGTAATTTGCTGGTGGATTTAACTGAGAGAAGACAGTATCACCGTCAACAGCTAATCCTTCTAAATAAGCACATGAAAAAGTAAGTTCTTTTTCTAGGCAAGTGGAGGTTGAAACATTGATATCTAAATCGCCAATGTAGAATAAAGAATCGCTTATGATTCCTTGGTAAGCGTTTCCTGAACTTGGTTTAACATATTGAATATCTCCAGAAACAATAAATGCTGAGCCAATTGGATACGTAATGTCATCGAAGCCAACGGAGTTGACATATTGATCATCATATGAGCTTAGATCAACGCATTGAATTTGTGCTGTTGAGATAATTGCACTCAAGGCGAATAGGCAGAGCAGTGTAAGTCTTTTCAAAATAGTAGTGTTTGTTTGGCTGAAAGACGGCAACTTAAATTTAGAGTTGCTTGCTTTAAAAATGGGGGGTACAAATAGTTTGAATTAATGGTTGATATAGGTTGATATGAATTACAATAAACGGTGTGGTTTTTTTTTTGGCTTGGTGGGGTGGAATAGAGCAGCTAAGTGGTTAGCCCCAATCAACTATGTAAATCTCTATAAAGCGCTCTGTATAATTTTGATCGATTTGAATAAAATTTAACCTCTATCGTTTGATCATTATCTTCATTCCTTTCTCCTATCGTTGCCCGAGCCAACTCTAGGCTGTATATGTCATCAATTTCCCGAAGAATATCCTTAACAACAATTGATAATTTCACATCGTATGATTCAATCATTGATATGAAAGGAACAAAATTTACCTGATGATTTGATTTAATGTAGAAATTTTTCACCCTGAGAGCTTCATATAATTGTCTTTTATCTCCGGTCAGCCGTGTCGTATTTAGTTCTGTGATGTCCTTCTTTAACTTATCGAGTAAATCTTGATAAACTGTATTGATTTCCTCCAATTGGGGCTGAACGATAATTGATAAAAACCAATTAATACGATTGTTCTTCTTTTCCTGATTTCTTGAAATAAAACGCTCAATGATAAATGTGCCTAAAGCCAATGCTAAGGCCACTAAAGGAATAGCTACATCAGCAAATGCACTTCCTGATTCAACATATATAGTATCAGCTGCCATTAGAAGTCAAGTCCAGATTTTCCATTATATTCGTTAATAGCATCTACATCACATTCTGCAATATTCTCTTTAAGAATTTCGCACAGAACTTCATCCTCTTCAAGATGAATTAGTTTATATTTTTCATGAAATCCATCAGGTGTTAATGCTTTGTAACTCGGATAAAACAAACCTAGGTAAAATGAAGCGTTGAAACCTAGGGTGCCTTTTGGGATATGAACTTCATACATTTCTGAATCACCATCTTTCCTCTCGAAATCAAGTTTACTTCTAACGATTCTTCCCTGAGGTCTACCAGTAAAAATTGGGACATCTGAGGCGTAATGGTCTTTCGTTAATATTATCTTCTTCTTTTCTGACATTTTTTAATTGTTAAGACTCATTCTCTTTTAACAAAGCTTCAAAATTTTCTTTATTCATCAGAATTTTTACCTGTAGAATTGTTCCAGGAAAATTTTGATCAATGCTCTTCACTCGCCCCTTGTCTGGTAGCGAAGTTAGCTTGTTTTCACTATTAAGGCTTAATTGATACATACTTTTATCATTAGGATTCGGATGCGGCGCATAGTCTTTACTACAGAGAACCGACGACCTTCCAGATACGACGCTCAAATTTGAAAATTTCTCATTGCTTTTAGAAACTCCTAATCGCATAAAGTTTTTGATGAAGTTCATCGTACCATTTCCACGCCCATCCCCCTCATATTTTAACCTGCTCACACCCTGTTGTAGTGAATATAACGTATATAAAGCTTCTTTAGACAAATCAGATCGTTTTTTGGATTTTATTAACGCTTCATGTGTGCTAAACAGCTTATTAATACGCCTTTGCTGATCGGGGTTTTTTGACGCGGTCTTTCTTAATCCATCGTAAATTGAGTATCCGAAATTGACTATCGCCAAATTCAACTCAACTTCTAAATTCTCATTCTTTACATCTCTTCTGAATGCCACCCCATTAACGAAATAATTTGAATGCGCACTATGATCTTCTGCATTACCTAATATTTCACCCACCATGTTAATAAGAAAAATTTGACCATGAGGTCCAAGCTCATACCCGAACGCTTGAATTGATTCGTTAACGAATCTAGCGACTTTTTTACTAATGATACCCTTCTTGTCTTCAGTCGGAGAAAATCGTAATTTACTTCCAACCATTAGTCCAAGTGGGAGATATTGTTCGTCTAATTCCTCATCCTTATTCAGCATGATTTCTTCAATGATATCATTGGAGTATAACATCATGTTAACCGATTTATGCCTTGATTGATTAATCAAAATTGTTTTCGCCGTCTTCACGAAGTTGTTCTGATTGTAATTATTTCTAAATGACAGAAATTCGCGAATCACAATTCTTATTATTGTTATTGCACTTATGCTAACCTTCTTGCAATTCCGAAAATCTATAGTCGTATTTGTAGCACAATTCAACAAGGAGTTAGTAAGATCTGATATGAAGTTTATAGTAGGAGTTGGATTCTCAACAAATGACAATATATCGGGAGTCTTCAACTCAGCCTTTATTTCTTTACTTTCAGGTAAGTTTCTTTCTAAGTACGTTAATAACGTGCCCCTATATTTGAACCCTGATGATCTATAATAGGAGTCCGACACCACGGTTTGGTATCCACTAAATTTGGACCTTCTCCTTAGAGTTTTTTCAAATCTCTTTTGACCAATCTTTGTTCTTAGAAGTTCTCTGTAATATCGGTTCTTATATCGTGCGATAATTAGTAAAATTAGAGTATTAGACTTCTTTTTCTAAATTGATTCCCTCATGTATCTCGATAAACATCACTGCTGGGTCAACATGAATCGCTAGAGCGATCAAATACAATTCTTTAGCTCGTAAATGAGTATTCTCATTCAACGTCAATTCACTCAAACGCACTTTACTGATTCCGGTTTTACGGGAAACTTCTGATTTATTGATAGATCGTTTCGCTAAGTACGTTCCTAATGGTGTCATGTTTTCTCAATATCTGTACGTAAATTCAGTTAAAGCTAACGATTGTAAATATAAAGTATAACGACCTTAAAGTTTTTGAAGTTTTATCTTTAGTAATGTTCAGATTATCTGTAAAAAAATAGAGGTATTTCCTTGAAATTCATAAAATGAATAACAAAAACTTAATCATAAGCGCTTTCCAGCAAGATTCAAATGCACCAACTAATCCCGTATGAATAAAAAAGCCCCCCTGTCAAACGACAGACGGGCTTCTCTTGATTTTAACTCAACCTATCAACTATGAAAAATTGACTTCTTCTTCCTCTTTAATGGGCTTTCTGAAAACGACCTTATCGTCGAATAGATCCAGAACCACATTCTTGGAGGTATCTATTTGATTTGCTAGAATGGCCCTAGAAAGCTCATTCAACAATTGTTTTTGTATTACACGCTTAATTGGGCGGGCTCCGAAGAAGGGATCGTATCCTACATCTGAGATCCAGTCAAACACTTCTGGAGTAATCACCAGTCGTATGTCTTGCAACAAAAGCTTCTTTTTAAGTTGCTCCAATTGGATGCTAACAATATCTGAGATGTTCTTTTTTGTTAAAGGCAAGAACATGATTGTTTCATCAATTCTATTCAAGAACTCGGGGCGAATTGTTTGCTTCAGTAAATCAAGCACATTCATTTTCGCTCTTCCAGCTGCTTGCTCAAATTCATTCATCTTAATGCCATCGAACTGCTCATGAATCAAGTGCGACCCAAGATTGGAAGTCATAATGATAATCGTATTCTTGAAATTCACCATTCTTCCTTTGTTGTCCGTTAGTCTGCCATCGTCCAATACTTGGAGCAATACATTGAACACATCAGGATGCGCTTTTTCTATTTCATCCAACAAAACAATGGAGTAGGGCTTGCGACGCACAGCTTCTGTTAACTGTCCACCTTCATCATAGCCAACGTATCCAGGAGGTGCTCCTAACAAACGACTCACTGAGTGCTTTTCTTGGTATTCACTCATGTCAATACGCGTCATTGCATTCTCATCATTGAAAAGATAATCTGCCAATGCTTTCGCAAGTTCCGTTTTACCTACACCTGTGGTTCCTAGGAAAATAAATGATCCTATCGGCTTTTTATCGTCTTGCAGACCAGCACGTGATCGTCTCACAGCGTCTGAAATTGCAGTAATTGCTTCTTTTTGTCCAACAACCCGTTTAGAAAGCTCATCTTCCAAGCGAAGAAGTTTTGATCGTTCGCTTTCTATCATTTTATTGACAGGGATTCCGGTCCACTTTGAAACTACTTCAGCAATTTCCTCAGCATCCACTTCTTCCTTAATCATTTTCGATGCGGACTGCTTTTCAGCCAATTGACCTTTCATCGCTTCAAGTTCTGCTTCCGAATCTTTTATTCTTCCGTAGCGAATTTCAGCAACTTTTCCGTAATCTCCGGCGCGTTCAGCCTGATCTGCTTCTAGCTTAAACGATTCTATGTCTTCTTTTAAATGCTGGATGGAGTCAACGATGTTTCGTTCAGATTGCCATTTCGCATTAAGACTGTCTCTTTGTTCGTTCAAATCAGCCAGTTCCTTTTCAAGGTGTGTCAACTTCTTGGTGTCGTTTTCACGTGTGATCGCTGCCTTTTCAATCTCCATCTGCATGATCTTGCGCTCAATTTCATCAAGCTCTTCAGGCTTTGAGTTGATTTCCATCCGTATTTTGGATGCTGCCTCATCAATAAGGTCAATTGCCTTGTCTGGAAGATGTCGATCAGTAATGTACCGTTGTGATAATTCAACAGCACTAATGATTGCTGCATCTTTGATCATCACCTTGTGGTGGTTCTCATACTTTTCTTTAATTCCTCTCAGTATAGATATTGCGTCTTCGGTTGAAGGCTCGTCAATCAGTACCGTTTGGAACCGTCTTACCAAGGCCTTGTCTTTCTCAAAGTACTTTTGGTATTCATTCAAAGTGGTTGCTCCAACGGCTCTCAGTTCTCCTCTAGCCAATGCAGGTTTTAATATGTTCGCTGCATCCATAGCTCCTTCGCCACCGCCGCCGGCACCAACCAATGTGTGAATCTCATCAATGAAGAGAATTATCTCACCATCTGCCTTCACAACTTCTTTGATGACTGATTTTAATCGCTCTTCAAACTCTCCTTTGTACTTTGCTCCGGCAATTAAAGATCCCATGTCTAGGGAATAGACAATCTTGCTTTTTAAATTTTCAGGAACGTCACCCTCAATAATTCTGTGGGCAATACCTTCTGCAATTGCTGTTTTACCAACGCCTGGTTCTCCAATAAGAATAGGATTGTTCTTCGTTCTTCTTGTAAGTATTTGAAGGACACGTCTAATTTCTTCATCTCTACCAATTACTGGGTCTAATTTCCCATCCTTTGCGAGATTATTCAAATTCTTCGCGAACTTCTCCAATGATTTGTACGTTCCATCTTGTGAATTTGATGTAACCGACTCACCATTTCTTAACTCCATGATACTTGCTTTTAAATTCTTCTTTGTAATTCCGTTGTCTTTTAGCAAGCTTCCAATTGCATCCTTTGCAGAAAGTAGACTGTATAAAATGATCTCCGCTGATACGTACTCGTCATTGAATTGTGCTATCTCCTTAAAAGCTTGACTAAACACTTGATTCATTGCATTCGACATGTACAATTGTCCACCCTCAACTTTTGGATAGCCTTCTATTATTTTATCCAAGGCCGATTCAAGCATTGGAATCTGAACATTTAATGCATTAAATAAGTAGGGGGTAACTTCTTTGTCGTTCGTTAACAGTGATTTTAAAAAATGTCCTGTTTCTATAGTCTGATGCGTATGACCAACGGCTATTTGCTGCGCACCTTGTATGATCTCTTGTGCTTTGATTGTAAATTTATTTTGATCCATTGCGTTTGTTTTATTTTCCATCGATAAGTCAAATCACGATCCAAAGCAGAATAGGGGTGGGAAATCGGAAATTTTGACATTCAGGACTCAATTGAACTGTCATAATGTCTTGATTCTACTAGCTTGTGGCAGTTATTAACAATAAAACGTCAGGTTTTCAACAATTTTTGTAACCTATAGAATTGATTGGCGTAATACTAGACACAACAACACAAACAACATGAGAGTCATTATCACAACACTTGCGCTAGGAGCAATGACCACAGCATTCGCTGGAGGCCATAAGCGCATTTCCAAACAAGAGTACGTAGATCAATGGAGTGGGGTCGCTGTCGAGCAGATGGTAGACAACGGTATTCCTGCTAGTATCACATTGGCCCAAGGAATTCTTGAAAGCGCTAACGGTAATTCTTCTTTAGCAACTGAGGGGAACAATCATTTTGGTATTAAATGCCACGGATGGGAAGGAAAGAAGATGTACAAAGATGACGATAGAGAAGACGAATGCTTTAGAGTATATACATACGCAGAAGATTCCTATCGTGATCATTCTGAATTCCTAATGCGTTATAAGCGTTATGAGTTTTTGTTTGAATACGATTCAGACGATTACAAATCATGGGCAAAGGGTCTGCGAACAGCTGGTTATGCTACAAATCCAAAGTATTCTCAATTGCTAATAGATATAATAGAAGATCTAAAGTTGTATGAGTACGACGCAATGACAAAAACGATTTTACATCCAGAGTCTCCAATTGTTATGGAGATTAAAATTTCTGAAATGCAATCCAATACACACCTTGTGAAGATTCATGAAAAAGGAGTGAAGTTCATCATTGCACAGGAAGGAGATACATTTTATAAAATTGCCAAAGAATTTGGGTTGACACTAAGACAATTGCGTCGATTCAATGATTTGGACAAGAACAAAGATGTGCTTGAGGCTGGAGATGTACTTTTCATTCAGGCAAAGAAGAGAAGAAACTGGTTCAAAAAAGAAGAAGTTGTAGTTACTGAGACAATGTCAATAAATGAATTGTCACAGTTGTATGCAACGAATGCTATATCCATTAGAAGATTGAATAATTACTCAGAAGATATTGAAGATATCGCCAAAGGCGAGAAGGTGACCCTCCGATAAATGGATTTATCCATAGTGAGGTTTTTAGTTTGTTGTTGTTTGAAGAAAGGCTTTGGGAAACCAAGGCCTTTCTTGTATTCTTACTTATGGGTATTCAATACTAGGAGTACAAGGGTTTAGCATTGCAATTATGCAGTTAAAAAGGCAAAGTGGTGAAAAATAAATCTTAGGATATCTTGCTTTTGTTTTATTCTTATGCATAAATTAGTGCAGTGAATTGACTTTAAAATTCAAAGAATGAAACCATCAACGGAACTGTTTAAACTCATTAAATCGCTTACTAAATCAGAAAAAAGATTTTTTAAGTTGTCCTCATCGCTGCAATCAGGAGATAAGAATTATTTGAAAATATTTGACTTCATCGAACGCCAATCATCGTATGATGAAGAGGAATTGAAGGGTTCATTTAAAGGCGAGACTTTTATTAAGCATCTGCCTTCTGAGAAAAACCATTTGTACAAGCTGATTCTAAAAAGCCTTCGCTCCTATTATAGTGAACAATCAGTCAGTAGTTCCTTGAAGCAAGAGATTAAGAATGTAGAAATCCTGTACAACAAGGCTTTGTACAAGGAGTGCGAGAAGTTTGTGTCTCGTGCAAAACAGACCGCTCAGAAATATGAGAAATTCTATTATTGGTTTGAATTAATTAACTGGGAGAAAAGATTACTAGAGTCAGCGTATGAGTCTGGAGTGTTTTCTACGGATCTCGACAAGCTCGTTGAAGAAGAAAGCATAGTAATTGACAAGCTTAGAAATCTCGCTGAATACACAATGATTTACTCTAAGATCAATTTGATTTTTAGAAGTGGTGGATTTACGCGTAACGAGAAAGAGCGTAAAATTGTTGAAGGGATCGCTGATTATCACCTAATTAAAGGGAAGAATACAGCACTATCAACAAAAGCAGCATCGATATGTTATTACATAAAGGGACTGTGTGCAGCCACCAATAGAAATTACGAAGACAGCTTCCAGTTCTTTAATAGAACACGAGAAATTTTGGACAACAATCCATTGATTAAGGTTGATACCGGAAGAAGATATGTAATGACCTTGTTTCACCTTTTGAGATGTCATATAGATAGCAGTGAGTATGATCAAGCTCAAACCTTAATTGAAGACATTCGTGAGTTGAGTTCAAAGAAAGGATTCAATTCAATCGATATATCTGTGCGTATTTTCGCGAATACATACTATTACGAACTTGTTCTTTTACATTCCTTAGGTGAATTCCAAAAGAGCGTAGATTTGATTCCAGTTATAGAAAAAGGTCAAGCTGTATTCGACGGAAAGATGAGTAAGGAGATGGAAGTGTTACTGACATTTAATAAGGCTTACAGTTATTTTGGTATCGGAAATTACAAGAAAGCACTTCAGTATTTGAATGAAGTATTGAATGATAACGAACAGAATTTGCGTCAGGACATCTACAGCTTCTCACGTCTGTTCAATCTAGTAATCCACTTTGAATTAGAGAATTACGATTTCCTTGATTACGTTATTAAGTCTACCAATAGATATTTGAGCAAGCACGAACGTGATTACGAATTGGAAAATGTATGTATCAAGCATATTCGAAAACTCGCCAAAACTCCAACGACGGTTAACCGCATGGAATACTACGAGAAAATGTATGCGGATATTACAACTCTTTTAGAAGATCACAATGAGCGCGTTGTATTGGAATACTTCAATATTACCGCATGGATTGAAAGTAAGATGAAAAAGATTCCGTTCGATGAAGCTGTACGCAGCGGATTGAATAAATAGAATCCATTCATATTTTATCAGATTTAGGAACAAGAAACATCTTGATTTTCCTATTTTTGCTGCTCCAATAACAATATCAGATAAGAGAGAAATGGCGCAAAAACTTACAACGCGAGAAGCAGATTATTCGAAATGGTACAATGAAGTTGTGGCCAAAGCCGATTTAGCAGAGCACTCAGATGTGAAGGGCTGTATGGTGATTAAGCCTTACGGTTATTCTATTTGGGAGAAAATGAAGGAAGTATTGGATGCTAAATTCAAAGAAACAGGCCACTCGAACGCTTATTTCCCCTTATTCATTCCTAAATCTTACTTAAGCAAAGAAGCGAAGCACGTAGAAGGGTTTGCGAAGGAATGTGCTGTAGTAACACATTACCGCTTAATGAACGATCCAGATGGGGGTGGAGTTATCGTTGATCCTTCAGCAAAACTAGAGGAAGAGCTAATTGTTCGACCGACATCAGAGACAATCATTTGGAATTCATACAAGAAATGGATCCAATCCTATAGAGATTTACCAATATTGATCAATCAATGGGCGAATGTTGTTCGCTGGGAGATGCGTACTCGGATTTTCCTAAGAACATCTGAGTTCTTGTGGCAAGAAGGACATACTGCACATGCTACGAAGCAGGAAGCAATTGAGGAGACAGAGCAAATGTGTAATGTTTATGCAGATTTCGCTCAAGAGTACATGGCAATGCCAGTAATAAAAGGATTGAAATCTGAAAGCGAGCGATTTGCTGGAGCGGAGGAGACCTACTGTATCGAAGCAATGATGCAGGACGGAAAAGCACTACAGGCTGGAACTTCTCACTTCTTGGGACAGAATTTCGCAAAAGCATTTGATGTAAAGTATGCTGATAAAGAAGGAAAGTTAAGTTACGTTTGGGCAACCTCTTGGGGTGTTTCAACACGACTGATGGGGGCGTTAATTATGACGCATTCTGACGACGAAGGACTTGTATTGCCTCCAAAATTGGCACCGATTCAAGTTGTTGCTATTCCTATTTACAAGACAGAAGAAGATTTAGAAGCTATTTCTAAAAAAATCAATGAGCTTGGTGCTAAATTGAAAACTCTGGGGATTTCTTTTAAATACGATGATGATGATAATCGTCGTCCAGGATGGAAGTTTGCTGAATACGAGTCCAAGGGGGTTCCGGTGAGATTGGCGATGGGACCAAGAGATTTTGAAAACGGTAAAATAGAAGTGACACGTAGAGATACTAAAACAAAGGAAATTGTTGATTTTGATGGAGTAGAGGCTTACATTCAAGAGTTGATGGTGACTATCCAGAACGATTTGTTTGAGAAAGCGCTGTCTTTTAGAGCCGAGAACACTCAAAAAGTTGAGACCTACGAAGAGTTCAAAACCAAACTAGAATCTGATGGGGGGTTTTTCCTAGCGCACTGGGATGGGACTGAGGAAACTGAAACTAAGATTAAAGATGAAACAAAAGCTACGGTTCGTTGTATTCCTTTGGATGGCGATGGTGAAACTGGCGTTTGTATGGTGACGGGAAAGCCCTCAGCAGGAAGAGCAATATTTGCTAAAGCATATTAGGATGGACAAAAACGAGAACAGAGAGGGTATAATAGATCTTTTGTTGAATAAATCAGCAATGAAGCAAGACATTGCGGATTATGCTCAGGGAGTATTTTCTTCTTTCAAAGTGGTTGTAGAAGATGAATTGAATGAATTGCGTAAATCTGTTGATGACACCCGCGTTCGTTTGACATTCGAGGAGAAAGGAGAGAATGAATTTAAGATGTTTATTGGGAGTGATGTGCTGGTTTTCCAACTACACACGAATATTTTTAGATTCCCAGACGACAATCCTATGTGGAAAAGTGGATATGTTAAAGAGAATGGAGCGAATGGTTTTTTCGCGATTATCAACATCTATAATTTCTTAGCAGAATCTTTCGAGCAGAACAGATCCAACGATGCGGGATATCTGATTGGTCGCATGTTTTTAAATCATGATTACCACTTTATGGTAGAGGGCAAAGGACAACTAGGATTCCTGTTCAGAGACCTTGAAAATAATGCGTTAACCGATAGTGTTTTGAGGCATATTGTACAAACGGCAATTACCTATGCGATTGAGTTTGATCTTATTACGCCACCATATGAATTGGTACAAGAGGTGTCTCTAGGTCAGATTAATGCGATCAGTTCGGATTTGCATATGGCTACTGGTAAGAGACTCGGATTTAAGTTCAGTGCAGAGGACAAAGATATTTTTTAGAAAAAAACCTTTTGATCGTTTGCTATTAAAGATTTTCACTATATATTTGCACTCCCAAAATAGGGGAATTGAAATAATATAAGGCCCATTCGTCTAGTGGTTAGGACGCCAGGTTTTCATCCTGGAAACAGGAGTTCGATTCTCCTATGGGCTACCAAATAGTAATATTTGGCCCATTCGTCTAGTGGTTAGGACGCCAGGTTTTCATCCTGGAAACAGGAGTTCGATTCTCCTATGGGCTACATTTAAAGAGTATAAAGAATAAATTATAGAACTATGGCAAATCATAAGTCAGCATTAAAGAGAGTAAGATCAGACGAGAAGAAGAGATTACGTAACAAGTACCAGCACAAGACAGCGCGTAATTCGGTACGTAAACTACGTGAATTGACTAACAAGAAAGAGGCGGTAGCATTACTTCCATCTGTATTTTCTATGCTAGATAAATTAGCAAAGAGAAGTATCATTCATAAAAACAAAGCGGCAAACGTTAAATCTGGACTTCAGGTTAAGGTAAACGGTTTATAATTGAACCTTTGTTAAAGAGATTAGGGGGCATTGCCCCCTTTTTTTTTTACTTTTACTTTGCTTTTTCCAGTAGAATGAGATTACTTTTTATAGGATTACTTTTCGTGGTATCAGTAGCTCAAGGTCAGATTGTGTATGACTTTGACACCTTGAATTACGGTGAGCGAATGAATAGTTCTATAGATTCTATTGATATCAGTAGTGCAGACTACACCACCTCCTTTGACGGGGGAATCGCCATACTTTCACCCAACGGCCTTTCTGCAACATCTTTATTCCGGAACATTACTGAACCAGCTATAGCTAAGGAATCGGACTGGAAACGAATCCAATTTTCTGCTCTTCCTCATTTGGGCTTTTCTTATTCGTTCGGAAGTCAAGGGAGCCAGTTTCTTAAAGCCAAATACAATCACGCATTTACACAGAACTTAGTACTTGATCTTCGGTATAACCGCTCAAGTGGGCAAGGTGTATTGAGAAATGGGGTGTTCGCCAACAATGATGTTAAATTACAACTGCAACGACGAGGATTACGTTATTCAATGCTTCTGAAGGGAAGTTTTCAATCGTATGAAACTGGACATCCAGGTGGAATAGATTCTTTACAAGATATTGGTTTGGATCTGAATCCAGTATTGAAATCGAATGCTCAGAGTAGAGCGAGAATTGGAAATGTAATTTTAGAGAATTATTTCAATTTCTTGAAAGATTCAGTCAATGCCTTAGGACTTACAACACGCCATCAGTACAAGATCAGAAACCGATTGTATACAGAGACGGATGATATAGCAGCGCTGTATGATGCAGTGTATATCGATCCTCTTGATACGAGAGATAATTTTAACATTGCACGAATTTCGAATGGTGCTGGAGTCTATTACAACAATACTAAATTGTACTTGCAAGGACTTGTCGATTATACGTATTGGAAATATAGCAACCTTGGAGTGCATCAGGAATCGACGGAATCCGATGTTTATGCAATGGTAGGGTACAAATTGAAACGTTTGAAATTCTCGAATAACCTCAGGCTAAATATAATGGGGCGTTTTAATGAATTTTCCAACAAGTTCAATTTCACGTATACGGGTAACAAGATCAAGGCAGGAGCTCAATTTGATTATGAAAAGTTAGCACCAACGGTATTTCAACGGAACTACTTCTCCAATAATAGCAGTTATTCAATGACTAATGTATCAACCCAGAATTGGCTGCGTGGAAGAGTCTTTGCAGGATACTCAATTAAGGACAGTGTTATTTCCTTGTCTGCTTATGCAGATTATGCAACAGTGTCCAATGTCTACGAATATAAAAATGGTAGCTGGGTAAATGATTCGCTGAAAAACACCATGTTTTCAATAGGAGTGAAGTCAGAGATGCGTTTTGGAGTCTTTAATTTCCATCCACATATTGTCTATTCTACCGATCAAGGAGGTTATTTGCCGCAATTTCAGGCATATGGAAGATTGTTTGTAAAAGGACGTTTGTTCAAAGCAAAACGTTTGGTCGCTTTAATTGGAGTAGACGTGTCATACATCACCGAATTCAAAACGAAAGCGTTTACACCGATAATGGACACCTATAATTGGCAGTCTTCAGAAAATGCGTTTGATTCTTCCTTTAATCTACATGCGTTCTTTGCTTTTGGGATTAAAGAATTTAGATTCTTCTTCAGGTATGAGAACATTGGATATTTTTGGACGAAGCATTCGAACGAAGAAGCAACAGGTTACCCAATCGCTGTTCCTAGAATGAGAATAGGTATCACATGGGATTTCTTTAATTAAAGAAGGGCAACATCTTACGACATTGCCCTTATACCTAACCTACCTTTTACAACTAAACCTTTTCAAATATAACTACTAAATCGTTTTACTGCAAGTTATCATGGGATTGAATGAACAAAGGCGGGCTCAGCATGAACTTTCCAAAGCTTGGCGTTTATATTTTTATTAAAAGTTAAAATATAGTCGTAAAGTGTTGCTCACCTTTCATTATATTTGCTTTTTAAAATCGAAAGAATGAATTTACTAGATGGAAAAGTTGTGCTAATTACTGGTGCATCGAGAGGTATAGGGAAATCTATCGCTGAAGAATGCATTAAGCACGGAGCAAAGGTTGCATTCACGTACTTATCTTCAGTTGAAAAGGCAAATGCTCTAGAGAAGGAATTGTCGGCTCTTGGTGGCGTTGCTAGAGGTTTCAAATCTGATGCATCTAAATTTGATGAAGCTCAAGCGTTAGTAGATGCTGTAATTGAGGAATTCGAAACAATTGATGTTTTGGTGAACAATGCAGGAATTACTCGCGACAATCTTTTAATGAGAATGACTGAGGAGCAATGGGACGAAGTGATGAACACAAATCTTAAATCAGTTTTTAATCTAACGAAAGCGGTGCAACGCCCAATGCTTAAAGCGAGAAAAGGATCTATTATCAATATGTCTTCCGTAGTTGGTGTAAGTGGAAATGCTGGTCAATCGAATTATTCAGCTTCTAAAGCTGGAATGATTGGGTTTACAAAATCAATAGCTCAAGAGCTAGGTTCACGCAGCATTCGCTGCAACGCAATTGCACCAGGTTTTATTGAAACTGAAATGACAGCAGCTTTGGATGAGAAAGTAGTTGAAGGATGGAGAGCTGGAATTCCATTAAAAAGAGGTGGTTCTCCAAAGGATGTGGCGGAACTAACTGTTTTCCTTGGTTCAGACATGTCAAGCTACATTACAGGACAGACGATCAATGTTTGCGGTGGAATGTTGATGTAAACAATA
Organism: Crocinitomicaceae bacterium; assembly: GCA_033791225.1. GTDB lineage: Bacteria > Bacteroidota > Bacteroidia > Flavobacteriales_D > Crocinitomicaceae > UBA4466. The sequence goes on along the minus strand of JASJHD010000012.1, from coordinate 73,244 downwards.
TAAATAAACAGAAAGGCTCTTATTTATCGAATAGGAGCCTTTTTTGGTTTTACTCGCTCGTATATTCGTTGCATACCCCCCATAAATTTCTTAAGAACATCAAAATAGAGTAGGACGTATGTGATAATGGTGATCACCCATAGAATGATCAGATTAGCATGATACGTATTAACACGGTAACCAAAAATGTACTTATACGGTGCATAATAATGGGTATCAAAAAATGAAGTTCTTTTTGGATCATTGAACATTGGATTGTCGTTCTGAAAGATTTCATCTCCGGATACGATAATCTTCGAAGATTCTGTTCTATTCGTAAGCACCTTGTTCAAAGCGTCGTTTGAATGCACGCTCTGAAGCTCTTTGTACACTTCAATTCCTAAATCATCAATGATGCTTTGTATACTGTCTCTTGATTTATTAATGGTATGAATAGATTGTAATCGTATAACATCAATGAATCGGTCAATGGCCGCAAAATCTTCGTCGCTGCTCAACGCTCTTTTCTGAAGCTGTTCAACACAATCTATACAGTCAAGGTCATCTCCAAGCCGTATATCTTCCTTTTCGATCTCATTCGCTAGAACTCTGAAAGCACGAGAAACGTCTTCATCTCCTAAAATACCATCTTTAATAATGTCGATTTGTTTCCTCATTTCAGGGAACCAATAATCCTTTCTCCATTCCGCCTTCGTTTTATCAATATCAAACTGAAGGAAATAGGACTCAAACTCATTTTGTGTCGCCTGCTCAACGGTCAGTCCTTCATATGCCCAACGTGAGGCCATCATATTTCCAATCCAAGGAACCTTGGTAGCATCCGAAAGGGAAGGGTGTAGTTTGTCGAATTTCACGATTACACCACTGAATAACAGCTGAGGAATGATGACAAGTGGGATAATGATATAAATGACCTTCGCTGAATTAAATGCGCTTGAAATATTCAGTCCTGCTAGATTCGATAGGCAAGCCGTAGAGAACATGATCATCCAATACTCCAGCCACATACCGTTGATTTCAAGTATCGTGTTGCCAATTAGAACGAATAAGAGCGACTGTACAGCAGAGATTCCGAAGAGAATCGCAACCTTGGACATCAAATAACTACTTCTAGATTGATTAATAAAGGCTTCTCGCGCTAAGATTTTCTTGTCCTTATTGATTTCCTCTGCAGCGACCGTCAGTCCTAAGAATATGGATACGATAACAGCAATAAATATGTACTGAGGGATATTGTCGTTGTTATAGTACGAGTATTGTTCTATGCCGTTCATCCAGCCGAAGTACTTGATAAAGAACGATAGGATTAGCGCCAAAATTGGGGCAACTAAGCCGTTAATAAGCATGTACTGCGCATTCGATTTCTTGCTAAGAAAATCTCTTTTTAGGTAATTAAAGAACTGTGAGAGTTTATTGGGAAGCTGAATTCCTGCTGTTGGAACGTCTGTTTCCAAGGTGGTGTCAGAAGCCTTCGAGTTCTCTTTGTAAATTTTGTTCCAGTCTTCAGGTGAAAGTTTTCGTGTTGAAGTTTCATTTCCGAATTCATCAACAATCTTTGCGTCAATAATGTTGAAGATCTGCTCTGGGTTCACATTACCACACAAATTACATTCTCTTTCATGCGCGTTTCCTTTGTAGGAAAATGTTTTAAAGTGAACGATTGAATTCAACGGGATTCCATCATAGATAGGGTATCCGCCTTGATCCATGATGACCAAACGGTCAAATAACTTGAATATGTGAGAAGATGGCTGATGGATAATAACAAATACCAATTTTCCTCTCAAAGAGAGTTCCTTTAAAAGGTCCATGATATTCTCTGAATCTCTACTCGAAAGTCCAGATGTAGGCTCATCAACAAATAGAATAGCGGGCTCTCGTATAAGTTCCAACGCTATGTTCAGTCGTTTACGTTGACCACCAGAAATGACTTTTTTTAGTGCAGATCCAACTTTTAAGAAACGTATTTCATACAGTCCGAGTGATTTCAACAATGAAATGACCTTCTTGGTTAATTGTTGAGTTGAATACCCTTTCATTGATAGCTTGGCACTGAAGTATAAGTTTTGAAACACCGTGAGCTCTTCAATCAGCAAATCACTTTGATTTACATTTCCTATAACACCTTCAAGCTTGTGCTTTTCCGAGTGTAGATCAATTCCGTTGATTTGAACAGTTCCAAACGTTGGTTTGATTTTCCCATTCATTATGTTGAGTAGGGAAGTCTTACCAGTTCCAGATCCCCCCATAATCCCGATCATTTTACCGGCATTGGTTGAAAGGTTCATTTTTCGAATAGCATCATCTCCACCTTTGAATGCGTGGATGACGTTTTTAACTACGAAACTGATCGGTGCTACGTTATCCGTAGAAGTTATTTTAGAGATTAGATCGCTGTAAAATAATTGATTGGATTTGGCTGTTCTAGCTGTTGATCCAACGTTGAAGACATGCGTTTTATCATTGGCAACAATTTGTCCGTTAATGTATAATTCATCCTCTCCAAAATACCTGAAAAATAGTGTCTTAACACTGCTGACGTAAATAACATGTATAAGTGAGTGAAGGCCTTCAACGACTTCTGATTTTGCATGTTCAAATGGACCAAGTGGCCTTGAGCTATAGTAAATATGTCCTGGCTCATCAGGGATTTGAGACCCTTTTAGTTCAATGAATTTCTGAAGTAAATGGTACTCTTCTTCGGCAATGTGAAATGAATCTGAAACGGTCCTAACAAACTTAATTTCTTTATCAGTTCGAACATCATCTCTATCGATGAACTCGAACATACGAATAAGTACAATGATTTTCTGACGTTGGGTAAGTTCTTTGTTGATCTGCGAGCAAATTCTAAGAATCTTAACAGAATGGAGGGAAGTACGTTTTTGATCTTTCTTCTTGGAGACAAGCTTTCCACGTGTTGATACCAAGAACTTATCAAATACATTTAAGTATTTGTTTACGTCTTCAGAGCTTAATTCAGCTTTAAGGAAAGAGGTGATAATCTCCTTCCCCTTGGTACTTTGGATTTTTTGTTCTTCGCTGTCTGAGTCCGATACTTCATCAATCTTTGCAATTATTGCAAAGAGCTGCATTAGCGCTCGAAGTATTCTTTCACTCATTCAAATGAAATGGATTAGCGTTGGAAACCAATCAGCATTACCGCGCAACCAGTAACTTTCAAGTCTGTATCCAACTCAGTTTCAATGGTAACCGGAAGTGTCTCAATTACTCTGAAGTCCCAGTAAGGAGCATTTCGGTAGTTCTTGTTACTGAACAAGATGTTCCCTTGAGGATCCTTTATTGTAAAGATTACATAATTGTCTTTTTCTCCTGCACTCGCTGAGATACGGTAAGTAGTACCGCCAAAGAATGTTGTTTTGAATTCAGCTTTTTCTCTATCTAGAAACGCGGTATATACTTGACCATCCGATATAAACTCAGATCCGTCAGTACTTTCACTGAGCTGTCTTTCACAGTTCTGTACAATGCGCTCACAATCTTGTTGAGCATGTCCAACGCCAACTGTAAGTAGAAAAAATGCTGGTACGAGTAATGATTTCATCTGCTATTAGTTTATAATGTTAGATCGAATTATTTCTATTTTCTCACGAATTTCCTGTAAAATCACTTCATCTATTGCGATATCAAGTGAATGATGGAAGGTAGTAATCTTATTTTCCTTGTCAGTATCCGGTGCGGCGTATTCATACGTCATAATGACCTTGTCGAAAGAAAGTTTTAAATCCCTCATTTGCTCAATCAACTCGTCATTACTTCCTTCCTTGTTGTATTCAACAAGAATGTCGATGATAGAGTTCAACGATTGTTTTTGCTCACCAATTCTGCGCTCGATGTCTGGACTAGGCTTTTCCTCATTCAAACGACAAGCAAAGTAGATAGATTCAATCCATCCTCCAGTCAATATGAGTGCTGATGTAGGCTTACGATTCGCATGCTTCAAGAAATTATCGGCTTGTCTGAAAGCATCGGACATCAAACGAATCATTGATTCTTCATCGTTATTGTTTTCTTCAAAGCTTTGCAAGAAGCTTGTATCGAATGCAGCATCTAATCCTAATTCAGAAGTTAGCTTCTCCACCGACCCTAGGTAGCGCATTGTTATATCCTTTTGCTCATACAAAGTCGAGTATCCAAGGTCAGTACCGTAGATTCCCAAATTCAACGCTTGCTTATACTCAGTAACGTAATTCCCCACGTTCTTTTCGTCGTTTAATAGAGTGCCATCAAACTCCAAATCCAAAGATTTGATTAAATAAGCTGTTTGAACAGGTGAGGGGATACTGAATATTTTCCCGTCGAAAACGGTGTTCAAAGAGCTGTTTGGGTCTAGTACTTCGTCGTCTATATTGTCCTGATTGTCAGACCCGTCTCCATCACAAGAGCAAAGAAGAGTTCCGCAGAGGACCGCAAAAAGAATTGGCTTTAGAGGATTTTTTATCATACTGAAAACATTCGTTAGTAGTTGTAAAAATAGCAAAAATAGTGATATTCGAAACGAATTCTTATTTTTGTTTATATCCAAATAGGAAATGAATATACGACCAAGAAGAAATAGGAAATCCTCTGCAATTCGAGGAATGGTAGAGGAAACAAATTTAGGTGTTTCCAATTTGATTTACCCGATGTTTCTGGAAGATGGAAAAGGAGTAAAGAACGAAATCAGCTCACTTCCAAACACATACAGATGGTCGTTGGATACACTTCTTCCTGAAATTGAAGAGTGCGTAAGGCTTGGAATTGATAAGTATGTTTTGTTTCCCGCTGTCGAAAACAACCTGAAAGATACCTTCGCTTCATACAGTTATGCAGACGATAATTTTTATTTGGATGCAATCCGTAAAATCAAACAAGAATTTCCTGATGTTGCTTTAATGAGTGATGTAGCTATGGATCCTTATTCTTCGGACGGTCACGACGGATTGGTAAGAGACGGATTGGTAGTCAATGATGAAACGCTTCCGATTTTGGCCAAGATGTCTATTGCTCAAGCACAGGCAGGGATTGATATTGTCGGACCAAGCGATATGATGGATGGTCGTGTAGGTTTTATTCGTCAAGCACTAGACAACGAAGGATTCACAGATGTGAGCATTATGTCTTACACTGCAAAATATGCAAGCGCTTATTACGGTCCATTTCGTGACGCTTTAGATTCTGCTCCAAAAAATGGGGATAAGAAAACCTATCAAATGAATCCAGCCAATAAAAGAGAAGCTCTGATAGAGGCGCAATTGGATATTGAGGAAGGAGCAGACATGGTGATGGTAAAACCAGCATTGTGTTATTTAGATATTATTCATCTACTCAAAGAGCATTGTGATGTTCCGGTAACCGCCTATAATGTTAGCGGAGAATACGCAATGGTACATGCAGCTAGTCGCAATGGCTGGTTGGATTACGACGCGGCGATGTCTGAAATGTTACTAAGCATCAGAAGAGCAGGAGCGGATGGAATTTTGACGTACTTCGCGAAGGATTTCGCCTTGCTTCACAAGAAATAAATTATTCAAGAACCTATTTATACGGAAATATCCTATCTTTAATGTGAATGGACGAGTTTGATTTGTACCCACCAAAGCCTGACCTTATTGAGCGTAAGCAGAAAGGAGGTCTTTCATTAACGATATTTTCGTTGGTGCTTTTTATTATGGCATTTTTATTACTCGTCGGTGATGAAGTTATTTTTGTTGCGGATCTTGTAATGGTATTGTTGATTCATGAATTAGGACACTTCGTGATGATGAAGATTTTTAAATACGAAAATGTCCGCATGCTTTTCGTTCCATTGATGGGGGCATTTGTACAGGGTAAAAAGAAGAGGTATTCACAGAAAGAAGGTTTTTTAGTGACGATGGCAGGTCCCTTTCCTGGAATTGTCGTTGGTGCCATTCTTCTATGGTATAGCTGTTTTGATCAACTTCATTGGATGGCGCTTCTGGGAGCAATGTTCTTGATATTAAATATTATCAATCTTCTCCCTTTAGACCCTTTGGATGGTGGACAAATGTTCAAATTGTTGGTGCGTAAAAAACATGAGTTGTTCTTGATGGTCTTTGCCTTTATTTCTTCCATAGCGGTTATTGCCATTGGTTGGTTTGCTAGCTTATACATTGTAATGGCATTTGGTTTTTTTATGGGCTTCAGGGTGCGTGCTTTACAGAAGCGATTTCAAGTGCACAAGAACCTAGCAGAAGAGGAAATCAATTATTCGACCACATATAAGCTACTGAGTAATAAAGATTTTGTTAGAATAAAAGAAGTTCTAATTCAGCACACACCAGCCTTGCAAAAGTATTTGGATCAAGTTTCTTCTGATGAAGCTGATCCGGTGATTGCAAGTCAAGTCAACAATATTTTGGACGCACCTTTGAAAAACGATGCTTCGGCATTCTTCAAGTTGATAGTTATTTTGTTGTGGATTGCGGCATTCTTGCTGCCAGTGTATTTTTTCTATGTTCTCGATATTACTTGGGCTTTGCCGAATTAATCGTATGAAATTTCAAGTTGGACAAAAGGTCGTGTTTATGCACGAAGTTGGAGGTGGTATTGTTCGGTCAATCACAGATAAAGGTCGCTTTATTGTTGAGGACAAGGATGGATTCACCAGTGAATACATGGCAAGTTCTCTAGCCGCCATTCAGAGTGAAGAGTACAACTTGGATGCGGACTTTGAAATTGACAAAGAAGAAGCATATCAAACCAAAGCTACACACCGTACGATTAAGCCGAGAGGAGGAAGTTCATCCTATCAGCATGATGTTTGGGAAATTGACCTACATATAGAAGCGCTTACAGATGCACATCGAGATTTATCGAATACTGAGATTGTACGTCGACAATTGAGTGCACTCACTACGTTTTTTAATAAAGCACGCAGAAAATCAATCCGCAAGCTAATTATCATTCATGGAGTTGGAGAAGGGGTTCTCAAGTATGAGGTCCGTAACTTTTTTGACAATTTTGATGGTGTGAAATATTACGATGGTGATTACGGTGAATATGGGAAAGGAGCCACGACAGTAGAAATCGAATACACTCACTAATTTTCCCGTACATACAATTTAAATCCACCTTCCGTTTTTATATAGCGGTATGCCGGATACGTATCCAACTCATCATTATTTGATTTAGTGATCAAATAAATTGGCTTGTCAATTTCTTCTGCTACGAGCATGTCATAGATGTCCATTTGCTTGGATTCTGTTTCTCCGTAATAGAATTGAGCATAACTCTTAAATCCTCTTGTTTCGATATAACAGTCTTTATCTTTCAGTTCTTGATACATCGCTATCGCTGGACCTTGTGTAAATGCTTCAATCTTTGGAAGAATAAAAAATAGTATGCAAAGAACTGTAATTGCCAATCCACCTGAACTTGTAACAACAGCTTTAAATGCACGACCATTCTTTAAGTGGATATATGAAAAGATGACAGCCACAATAAAGAAAACTCCTATAAAAGCTTCGAATCCACTCCAATAAACAGGAGTATTTAACGAATCTACGGCGAAAGGATCATTGATGTATGGGATAATGAGCTCTTTGTATTTTATCACCAATGGGAGTAGAGCAATCAGTGTTCCGACAATTAAACCAATCACTAAGTATGTGATTCGTAAAGCCTTTTTGACTTCCACCTTTTTCTCAAGCACTCCAATCAAGAAGAGCGTTGCAAAAAATGCTAGCGGAATGTACGCCATTGATGAGTAATGGATGATTTTTGTAGTAGTTAAGCTAAACAGGATCATGACTACCCAAAACAGACATAACATCCATGTACGAAGATCGAATGGTGTATCAATAATTTTTCTTCTAATAGAAGGGAGCGCAAGGATTGACATTGGAAAACAACCAAAAAACACTACAACAAAATGGTAATAGAACGGCTGTTTGTGTCCTGCAATATCAGAACCAAACAAGCCAAGTTGGTATTCAATAAATTGAATCATATTTTCTGTGCCATTCTGGTAGAACTCAACACTTAACCAACTTGTTACGACCAAGACAAACCCCAAAAGGAAAAACAGAATGTACTTGAACTGAGGAAAGGGCTTGAATTTCTTTATAACTAAATAGACAAGTAGTGTTAGTCCAAGTAGTAAAAATCCTACTGGACCTTTCGCAAGGACGCTTAAGCCACTAAATACCCCAGATAGCACAGCATATCTCGCTACATGTTTTTCACTTTTACCAATCACCAATAACATGAAGTAGATAGAAAGGAAAATGAAGTAGTTAAAACTAGGATCGATGATACCCGATTTAAAATAAATATGAGGTAGAAGTGATCCGAAAAACACCAAAGCCCAAAGCATTCCAAATTTTGCTGAAAAGTGCTTTTTACCAATAAAGTAAAATGTCACTAAGTAGATAAATCCAAAAACAGCATTGGGAAATCGTGCTGCAAACTCTGTGATTCCAAAGGTTTTCATAGCAATAACCTGCATCCAGAAAAATAGGGGAGGTTTCTCCCAAAAAGGAATGTAGTTGATTTGAACCCGCATATAATCTCCAGATTGGATCATTTCGCGAGCAGTTTCCGCAAAGTTTATTTCATCCCAATCAAATAGATGTACGAATCCGAGACCAATGAAGAAAAATAATGAGATTCCAAATAAGAAAAGTACCGCTAGTCTATTGTTGGCATAAATCTTATTAAAGAATGCATCCATCGAATTTGAAATTAAGAATGGAATATTTTTGATTTAACGAGTCCAATTTTATTGAAGAAGTATTTAAAAGACACTCCCAATACGCCGATTCCGTACGTTGAGCTTCTTGCCAAATTGATGGAAGAAGCTTCGTCAAAGTACTTAGTAGGGCAGGTTATCTCTGCTATTTCGTATCCTTTGTAGCAGATTTGAGCAAGCATTTGATTATCGAAAATGAAATCGTCTGAATTGATATTGTAATTTACATCTCTCAATACTTCAGCAGAGAACATTCTGTAACCAGTGTGGTATTCAGACAATTTCTGGTTCATTAAAATGTTCTGAGACAATGTCAAGAAACGATTCGCAACATATTTGTATTTAGGCATTCCACCTTTCAAAGCTCCTTTACCAAGAATTCTAGATCCAATAACCACTTGATACACATCTCTTGCGATGATGTACGCCATACTTTCTATAAGCTTTGGAGTGTACTGGTAATCTGGGTGAAGCATTACCACAATGTCAGCACCTAGTTCTAGTGCCTTATTGTAACATGTCTTTTGATTCCCGCCGTAACCCAAGTTGTCTTCATGTCGAATAACATGTTTAATCCCGATTTCCTTAGCAAGCTCAGAAGTATTATCGCTGCTTTTATCATCTACCAAAACTACTTCATCCACAATGTCAAAAGGAATTTCATCGTAAGTGATTTGCAGAGTCTTTGCTGCGTTGTATGCTGGTAAAATAACTACTAATTTTTTTCCGAGAATCATATTCGTCTACGTGAGTTTCGTGCAAAAATAAAAAGAAATACCGAAGCAGTATACTCGAAGCCCAATGCTTCTTGCTGATCTATTCTTTTGCATCATTATTCAATTGTTTTTCGAAGCATAAACTATTCTCAATAAGTGCATACTGTCCATAATTTGGAATGAGAGTATACCCCTTGCTTTTGTAGAGTTCAACTGCTTCGAGTTGTTTTTTGCCGGTCTCTAAAAGGCTTGTCGTAAAATTGAGTTCTCGTGCCCAATCTTCCAATTCAAACAATAGTTGAGTGGCAATGCCTTTTCCTCTAAAGTTTGCATTGACGAACATGCGCTTTATTTCAATGGTGTCTTTTGAATATTCTTTGAAGGCGCCACAACCAACAGGTTCTTCATCAAAATAAGCCAGTACAATGTGCTTTATAGACTCTAAATGATTGTATTGATCGTAAAATGCGTGATCGTCTCCGTCGACAACTTTGAGGTAGGCATCTAGCTCTCTTTCGAGCTGTTCGAAATCTTTGTGAGTAGTGTCTGTCCTTTGAATTCGTAACATCAATTAAAGCTAAACATCCTTGCCAAATGAGTGAACATCATTGTGATTCTCTTCAATCTTGTCTTTCACATTTTTAATAGTTTGTGCAAGAATGAAGATGTCTGCCGGAGCATTTTGTCCAAGCCATTGAAAACTCGATTGTTCATCTTCAACAGCCATGGCAACGTGATAGAGCATTTCAAAACCGTTAAATAGCAACCATTTCTGTGCAGATTCTACACCTTCCGCGGCAATAATCATGGCAAGTAGGTGAGAGTAGCCATTATCATGCAACCAATCACGCGCGTCCTGTTTTAGGTAGATTGCGTAGGATGCCATTGCTAATTCAGGATAACCATTGTCCTTGAGCCAAAGTAGAATGTCTTGATTTCCCTCAATCGCCTTACTCCAAGCAACAATGATCTTTGCTGGATAATCAATCGGTTTGAATTCAACCTTCTTGACTTCCTTCAGGTCAACTTTCCTTTTTCGTTTAAACCAACTCATTAGCCGAAGAAGATATAGGCTACAATAATAGCAGCTATGATTCCTACTAAGTCAGCGAAAAGTCCGGCGGATATAGTATAACGTGTTTTCTTTATTCCTATCGAGCCGTAGTAAACAGCGACAACATATAGCGTAGTTTCTGTACTTCCTTGCATGGTGGCCGCAATTCTTTCTTGCATTGATCCTGCGCCAAAAGTAGACATGATTTCAACAAATGCTCCTCGCGCACCGCTTCCGCTCATGGGTTTCATAAAGGCTACAGGCAGTGCATCTACCCATTCAGTAGCTTGTACTCCCATGAATACAACAATGTCACGAACACCCTCTAAAATAGCGTCAAGTGCTCCTGATGCGCGAAACATTGCAATAGCAAAAAGCATTGCGATCAAAAAAGGTATTATCCCAATTGCAACCTTGAATCCACCTTTAGCTCCTTCAATAAAAGAATCATACACGTTTACTTTCTTATAAGACGCCATCAGGATAAAGCTCAATATGATTCCAAACATTATTCCGCCTCCTACAATGATTGAAACTGCTTTCCCTTGTTCTGGATGTACCACAACATAGTAGAGTAAGGTCCCAATGAGTAAAGACATACCTCCAATATATGCCAGAACAACTTTATTTAGAAGATTGATTTTTTGTCGAATAGAGACAAAAATAAGACCTGCTAGAGATGCGATAAATGTGGAAATCAAAATTGGCAAGAATACTTCAGTTGGAGATTCTGCTCCAGATCTTAGTGCGAAGATGGAAATAGGAATGATCGTTAATCCAGAAGTATTCAACACTAAAAACATTATTTGTGCATTCGTGGCAGTGTCCTTTTTCGGGTTGAGTTCTTGTAACTCTCCCATAGCCTTAAGTCCCAAAGGTGTGGCGGCATTGTCAAGTCCAAGCATGTTAGCGCTGAAATTCATCATCATCGATCCAATGGCTGGATGTCCTTTTGGTACTCCAGGGAACAATTTTGAAAACAAAGGTGTTACAGCCTTTGTAAGTTTCCCCATGGCGCCACCATCTTCACCGATTCGCATGATACCTAGCCATAGGCACATTGCACCAGTCAAGTAAAGCGATATCTCAAATCCCAATTTTGCAGAAGAAGAAAGACTGTTGATCATGTCCTCAATTATATTGATGTCATGCCAAAAGATAACTTTGCTGGCCGCTACGATAATAGCGATCAAAATCATTCCAATCCAAATACGGTTCAAGATCATACTTCAAATATCTACAATAAGTGAATGCGAAATGATTGAAAAAGAACGAACTATTAACAACGAATTAATGAAAACGCTCTTCCAGACAAAGATTCACGAAGTTTTCAATGATAATACTACCGTGATTTCCGGAGACTTCAGGATGGAATTGAACTCCATAAATAGGTTTTGTAAGGTGTTGCATTGCTTCATTTACACAAGCATCAGAAGCTGCTACCAATTCAAAATTCGCTGGAATGGAAATGGTTTCGCAATGATCCTCCATCATTTGAACTTCGTCTGGTAAACGATTAAAAATAGGGGAGTCTATGAAGTGTTCAACGGTTTGCCAATCTCTATCTTCACGGATTCTACTTGCAAATGCGTCGTGCAATATTCCGATGATTTGATGTCCGAAACAAATGCCAAACACGGGGAGCTCAGTCGTTTTTATCCAAGCAAGTTTTTCTAAATATGGAGTCATATCTAATTCAGTGACCAATAGAGGAGCACCGGAGATAATAACACCTTTGATATCTTTTAGATCATCCGAAGTGAAATCCATGAGCTTGCAAGGTTTCACATCCATGTATTCATCGACAATTTGTTCGATGTATTTAGTTTTTGTACTACCGCAATCTATAACCAGAATCATAATTCAATTTCTCCAATTCCTTGACGGATAATTTCTGGGGATCCATTTAGGAAGCTTACTACAGTTGATGCTTCTAAGTTGCCATATCCTCCGTCAATAATTAATTCTACCTTATCATCGTATCTTTCGTAGATCTCGTAAGGATCAATGAAGTAGTCCAGAATTTCATCTTCATCATCGTGTAGGGATGTTGTCGCTACTGGATTCCCAAGACGCTCAACAATTGTCCGAATAATGGCATTGTCTGGAATTCTGATTCCAATCTCCTTCCTGTTAGTATCAAACAAACGAGGAATCTCATGTGTAGCTGTAAGAATAAACGTAAATGGTCCTGGGAGGCATTTATTCAACACTTTATACGTTGGTCGGTCAATGTGCTTCACGTAGTCAGAAAGATTACTTAGATCAGAGCAGATGATAGCAAAATTCGATTTCTTCAACTTGATTCCTTTGAGCATTGCAAGTTTTTTCAGGGCCTTTTTGCTCTGGAGGCTACAACCCATAGAATAGACGGTATCTGTAGGGAAAATAATGACCCCATCTTTTTGTAAGATTTTTACCGCTTGATCAATTAAACGATCATCGATATTGGTTGAATTAATCTCTATAAGCATGTACAAAAGTACATTTTATTCAATTATTTCTTAAAGACAGTGCAGTTGATTGCGAAATGGTCACTGTATGCTTCTTCTTGGATGTAAAAGTTTTTTGACCCAATATCAGTAGAGTGAAAGATATAATCAATTCTACCAGCAGGCATTTTACCCGCATAGGTTACACCAGTTCCAAAAGAGGTATTCCTGAATGCATCAGTCATCTGTGAGCCGAATATATTGTAAGTATATGAAAGAGGAGTGTCGTTAAAATCGCCACAGATTACCACAGGGTACTCTGATGTGTTCATGTGCTCAGCAAGCAACCGTGCCTGTTCTGCACGAACGGGATATGCCTTACGTATTTTATTGGCGAGCTTAAAGTAGCCGTTTGAATTCTCTTCATTGCTTTCAACCCCTTCTTCAAAAAGGGTATAATCTGTTTTCTTTAGACTGATCGATTGTAAATGCACGTTGTAGACACGAAACGTATCTGCATCTTTAACAATGTCGGCATAAATGCAATAATTGAAGCTAGGTGGAGAATTTTCTAACGGCAGAAAACTGACAAATCCCTTTTCGATAATCGGGTATTTTGAATACATGGCAATTCCAAAAGTTTTAAGAGAGCTAATTTGCTCGACATAATGTTCATGGATGTCCACAGCTTGGGTTAGGTTAATTAGAGAGTCTCGTATTGAATAAGATGAATGCTTTCCGCGATTAAAAAATTCTTGAAAGCAGTAGATATCAGAGTTTTGTGCAGAAATGTATTCAAACATTTTCTTACGATTACTGTCACCCTCTTCTAAATTTGAGTTGTAAACATCAAACAAACGTACGTTGTAGCTTGTGATTTTTAATTCTGTAATCCCTTCGTTTTTATCATCTGATCCAAAGGCGAAGTAGCGAAAATGCAGTTTCCCGCCAATGATAATGATTAAGAGAACAAACAGACTCCATCGTGATTTCATTACTGCCCAAACAAGAAGTATAATCACGTTGACAATAAAAATATAGTAATAAGTCAATCCGAAGAAAGGCAAAACACTGCTGGTTTCAGGATGGATAAACGAGCTTAAGTATGACAGTACAAGTGATGTAGCCCCAATCAGCGTACAAACGACTAAGATCGTCTTAAGACGAAAAACACGCCTAAGAAAGCTCATTACTTCTTGCTTTGATTAAAGAGAAAATCCCTTTCTTTCTTTGATAATGATTCGTATCCAGATTTAGAAATCTTATCCAAAATCTTATCTATCTGATCTTGTTTTGTCTTCTTCTCAACATTGAATTGCTCATCCGTTTTAGCTCTGTGTGGTCGCTGTCCGCCCTTTTTGATCTTCATCTTTTTTCTGTTCGCCCCAGAAAAGAGACCTTTGATCCAATTGATGAATTGTTCCACTCGATTGATAACATTACCAGGACTGTTGAGGCTTTGGATGGAAAGTATTCCGAAGATTGCTCCACCCAAATGTGCGAAATGTGCTGTTCCGTCCAATTTTCCAAGATTCAAGAAATCTGCAAGAATGTAGAGTAGGGCTATGACAACAAGCCTAAGGTTGAAGAGCCCAAAAATACTGATTTGCATTTGCGGTCTATAGAAGGCTACTGCAACAAAAATGGCCATAATTGATCCTGACGCTCCAACAACTGGGAAGTTCATTAATCCTAACTTGGGAAATAATCCATGTGCTATTACTTCAAGGAGCCCTCCAAAGATCCCACCAATTATGTATGTGTAGAGCAGTCGTTTTTCTCCCAGTAATTGAACAAACATTCGTCCAGCAACATAGAGGAATACCATGTTAAACAATAAGTGAAGTATACCATAATGCGTAAACATATAGGTGAATATCCCCCATGGGTGTCGTACAAAATCTGATGGGTCAGGTTGAAGTCCAAATATTTTAGAAATTATTTCGCCAATATACAAGCTAGTAGTTTCGTCTGCACTTCCAAGCTCTACAAATACTGTAAAGACCCCAATAATTAAAAAGATCAGAACATTGACAAAGATCAAACGGACCACCGTTCCCCCATTTTTAAATTGACGTTTTAGGTCACCAATAAAAGCGTTTTCTGTATTCATTGCTGTCATCTAGAATCATTTAATAAAAGCTCGACCTATCCTTTCTCCAAATGTAAATAAGAATAAACCCGAAGAGCATTCCTCCCAAGTGGGCAAAGTGGGCGACTGAATCTTCAGCGCTATTTTGATATGCTTGATATAGCGCCATTGCTCCAAGAATTATTGCCATCCATTTTGCCTTGATTGGAATTGGCGGGAACAATAGCATAAACTGCGTATTGGGAAAGAGAAGAGCGAAGGCCATTAATAGTCCGTATACCGCTCCCGAAGCTCCTAGAATACCTACAACGTAGTGAGAAGATGCGTCGGCGTAGGCTTGAGTTCCAGGGTTAACGTCCCACGTAATTCTGTTTCCAGCGACCTCTCTAATATTATAAACATCAAACTGAGGGAAGATTTCACCGGTTATCTGGTAAATTTCAATCCCTTGAACAAGCGTATGCAGAAACAATGCACCAATTGCAGTTACAAAGTAAAAGATGAAGAAGCGCTTCTTACCCCAAGTGCGCTCTAAGTGTGACCCAAAAATTACCAATCCAAACATATTAAATAGCAAGTGATAGAAATCACCATGCATAAAAAAGTGCGTGATTACTTGATATGGCCGAAAAAGGTTTGAAGATGGATAGTGCATGCCTAGCATTCTGTGTAGGTCAATTCCTTGTCCTTGCATTACAACAGTAGCGAGGAAGAACAGGACATTTAGAATCAATAGATTCTTGACTACGTCCGGCATGTTGGCAAATAAATTTCTTAACATTAACTAAATTTTTGTTGAATTTCCTCGAAGGATAATGTTTCTATAATTTTCTTATTCCGTGGGGAATAGACGTGATTCTCACATTGAAATAACTGATCTATTAAAGCTTGAACGGCTTCATTATTCGAGAGACTCAACTTCTTCATTGATGCTGATGTGGCAATACTTCCAATTAATGAATGAGCGATTGCTCCTTTATCAATGTCTTGGTAAGCGATAGTTGCGAATAAATCATCTATCGACTTCGAAATAGTCTCTTCCTGTAGCACCGAGGGAACTGCTGTGAGACTTAAAATGCCCTTAGAAACTGTTCCTTCAAAACCAAGTTGCTTTAGTAAACTAGCGTTATTCTCCCAAATACTTAGCTCATTTTTAGAAATTTCTTTCTCAATTGGAAACAACAATGATTGAGAGCTTATAGGGTTAGATATAAATGACTTAGATATATCCGTATAAACTATTTGTTCAATTGCTCTTCTTGCGTGAATTAACATTAGTCCAGATTTGCTTGGGCTAATTATGTAGCTTCCTTTGACAATGAACGAAGACAAGTTGGTAGATACATCTTCAAGTTCAATTTCTGGAGAAACTTCCTGTTGTTTTTGTTCTTCTTCTACAGGATAGAAGTTTTCCCAATCCTTAGTTTTTGCTGTATCCTGACCGAATCCGTGGCTAACAATCGCCTTTGAGAAATTATCCTTCGCTTTACCACTCCCTGATGAACCGGACGCTGGCTTACTTGTTGTTTTGAAAGGATTAAATTCAGTATCTACATTTATCGTAGGCTCTATGGCTGGCTGTGAACGCATTGAGTGAGGAATGTCAAAACTTGTTTCCCGTTCAAACTCGAGTGTTGGAGCAATGTTATATTTCCCTAAAGCTAGGCGAATACTACTCAATAGAATGGAATAGATGAACTTCTCTTCCTCAAATTTAATTTCTGTCTTTGTTGGATGAACGTTTACGTCTATTTTCCTTGTGTCAACATCCAAATACAAGAAGTAACCAGGGAAAGAACCGCTTTTAACTAGACCTTCAAACGCCTTAGTAATTGCATGATTAAAGTATGGACTCTTAAAATAGCGATCATTCACAAAGAAGAACTGTTCACCACGTGTTTTACGCGCATGCTCAGGCTTCAGTACGAATCCTTTTAGTGAAACAATCTCTGTTTTCTCTTCAATTGGGACCAATTTATCGTTCGATCCATTCCCCAAAACATTGACAATTCGCTTGCGTAAAATGGCCGATGGAAGATTGTAGATCTCATTGCCATTGTGTTTCAGTGTCAAGTGAATTTCAGGATGCGCCATTGCTATACGATCAAACTCATCTTGAATATGCTTGAATTCAGTGCTTTCCTTTTTTAAGAAATTTCTTCGCGCTGGAACGTTGTAAAATAAGTTCTTCACTTCGAAAGAAGTACCAATAGGGCAGGTGCATTCTTCATTTTTAATTATCTCACTTCCTTCAACACAAATACTATTTCCGACGTCATTCGAACTCAAGCGTGTGTTCATTGTTACATGAGCAATAGCCGCTATAGATGCAAGAGCTTCGCCACGGAAACCTTTAGTGGTAAGCGAGAACAAGTCTTCAGCCGTACGAACCTTACTCGTTGCATGTCGTTGAAAGCACAACACAGCGTCTCCTTTACTCATTCCAGAACCGTTATCGACGATCTGAATTAGGGTCTTGCCGGCTTCTTTGATATTTACATCAATTTTATCTGCTCCCGCATCAATTGCATTTTCCAAAAGTTCCTTCACAACAGAAGCGGGCCGCTGGATTACTTCTCCTGCAGCAATTTGATTCGCAATGTTATCTGGTAAAAGTTGAATTAAATCTTTCATGAAACTAGTCCCAAAGCTTATTTACAATGATGTCGACCTCATCCACGCCATTGAATATGAAATAGCCCAGTCCGACAATAATCGCAATCAAAATCAAGACTCTTATGTTGTATGATTTGTTCTGACTTTGTCTGTATTCGGCTCTAGAAAAACCTTCACGGATGTTTTCGCGAAAGAACTTGCGGCGATCTTCATCAGTCATATCACCATTTTCGGCCTTTTTGTATTCTTCCTTTTTACGATCAAGACGTTCCTTGCGCTCATCGTAATGCATAGCATTGTATTGAAAGCGTTGGTGATCTATGATTTTATTTAGGAATCGAATCTTCATGGGTCGTGTACACAAATTTAATAATAATTCTTCCGCGATGTGCGGTCTTGCTCTCTCAAATATTGTTCCTATTAACAACGCATGACAAAGCGTCATATTCTATCCGTAAAGTTTTTGATTTTTAAATGTGCATAACTAATTAACGGTACGCAATTTGAGGGAAGTTGATATTGTATTTTTGAAACTATGAAGCGATTCCTCTCCGTAAAATATATATTAATCCTCCCTGTTTTTCTGGGACTTTACCTTTTGGCTTCCAACGATGTAATAACTCCAGAAATCACTATAAACGAGGAGAAGGAATATATTGTTGAGCAAGTTGAGATTGACAATGCTTGGGTTGATGAAACAATTGCCAACATGTCATTGCGTGATAAAATTGGACAATTCTTCATGGTTGCCGCATATTCTAATCGAGACGAAGACCACTTTGCCTATATCGATTCAATGATAGCCAATGACAAAATTGGTGGATTGATCTTTTTTCAAGGACAGCGCTCAGATTTGGTTCCAGCTATTGAGCGTTTTCAGAATACATCGGAAATCCCATTACTAATTGGAATGGATGCAGAATGGGGAGTACAGATGCGCTTGTTTGGTGAGGAGCGCTTCCCATACAATTACACGATCGGTGCTGCCAATAATCCTGAATTAACACAGAGGCTTTCTGAGATGATGGGGCAAGAATGTCGTGAACTTGGAATTCACCTCAATTTCGCACCAGTGGCTGATGTGAACAGCAATGCTGACAATCCGGTAATTGGATTTAGATCCTATGGAGAAAACCCTAAAGATGTCGCCGCTCATGTAGCTGCATGTGTGAAAGGAATGGAGAGCCAAGGTGTATTGACGAGTATTAAACATTTTCCTGGGCATGGTGATACCGATGTAGATTCGCATCTTGAATTACCTACAGTAAATAATACGTACGCACAAATTAACGCGATTGATTTCTTCCCTTTTAGATCTGGGATTCGGGCAGGAGCATCAACTGTAATGATTGGGCATTTAAATGTTCCAGCGCTTGACAATACAGGCACTCCAAGTAGTTTGTCCAAGCCAACAATACAGAACTACTTGCAAGGTGAATTAGGCTTTCAAGGTCTTGTAATTAGTGATGCATTAGGTATGAAGGCTGTTGCTGACAAATACGGCAAGACAGAAGTGGTTGTTAAAGCATTTCAGGCAGGTTGTGATATTTTACTTTTCCCAGAGAGTGTTAGTGATGCCATCAGCGCTATAGAGCAAAAAGTACAGTCAGGTGAAATTGCACTAGAAGAGATTGATTACCGTTGTAAAAAGGTGTTATTGGCTAAACACAAATCGATAATTAAACCTGGCAGCTACAAAACGTATACCTCTGAAGAAATTTCTTTGGCAAAGAAACAACTGTACGAACAAGCTATTACAGTAATTAAAAATGAAGACGACATATTGCCAATTAGCCGTTTTGACCAAAGAATTGCTCACGTGAGTATTGGATCACATGTAGAAGACTTAAATGCTTCTATGGATATTATTTCAAAGATTGATCATTTCCACTTTTTTACGGGAGAGGAGGCCCTGCGCAGATTTCAAGCTGAGTTATCAGATTACGATTTAATAATTACCTCATTACATCCAAAATCAGTTGGCGCTCGGAATGGATATGGCATGCCGAAAGGATGGCAAGACTGGCTTGCTGCGATTCCTTCTGAAAAAACACACATTGTTGCTCAGTTTGGAAATCCATATGCTTTCAAAAATATTGATCATTCCAACATTGATGCTTTGATTATTGGGTATGAAAACCATCCGCTTACTTTAGACCGGGCAGGACAGTTTATAATGGGAGCGTTCGCATCTCAAGGACATTTACCGGTAACAATCAATAGTGATTTCAAAAGAGGTCGTTCTTTAAAAGTAGAGTGGGGAGGTCGTTTAAAAGAATCTCAACCTGAAGAGCTTGGGATTTCACGTCTTAAATTAAGCAACATTGATACGATAGTTAAAAATAGCATTGCAGCAGGAGCTTTTCCAGGCTGCCAAGTTTTGGTTGCGATAGAAGGGAAGGTTATTTACAATAAGGCATTTGGACATCATACGTATGAAGAAGCAGTTCCAGTTAAACAGGACGACATCTACGACATAGCTTCCATTACAAAAATTGCGGCGTCGACCTTATCACTTATGCATCTAGAGTCAAAAGGTGAATTTTCACTCGAGGGGAAACTAGGTGATTATCTCTCTGAAGAACTAGCAGGCTCTCCTTATGCTAATATCCGCCTAAAGGATATGATGGCGCATCAAGCAGGTTTAACACCTTGGATTCCGTTTTACACAGCTACCTTAATGAATCAGCAACTGAATCCTTCCATCTATTCAACTGCGCAAAGTGATTCATTTCCTACACAGGTTGCAGATGGACTCTGGATCAAGAAAGGTTATACGGATGTGATTTACACTCAAATTTTGAAGACACCTTTAAAATCACGACGGTACAAGTATTCAGATGTGGGATATTACTTTGTGAAAATGATCGTAGAAAAGAAAAGCGGAATGGCGCTGAATGATTTTGTTCAACAGTCATTCTATACCCCAATGGGACTTTCGAATATTTGCTACAATCCCTTGGATAAAATTGATATCGGTAGAATACCACCAACAGAAGTTGATAGCATTTTTAGAAAGCGCTTGATTCAAGGCTATGTCCATGATCAAGGAGCAGCAATGATGGGTGGAGTTGGAGGCCATGCTGGGGTGTTCTCAAATGCGCGTGACTTAGCATCAATTATGCAATTGTTCTTGAACAAAGGAAGTTATGGCAATTATCAATACATCGATAGTGATGTGGTAACGAAATACACCGGTTGTCAGCATTGCCCAAAGAATAGGAGAGGAGCAGGGTTTGACAAGCCTACAAGAGATCGAAAAGGCGGACCAACAACTAAGCTTGTTTCATTGGAAAGCTTTGGACATTCAGGATTCACTGGAACTCTTGCTTGGGCGGATCCAGAGTATAAAGTCAACTACATTTTCCTTTCGAACCGTGTTTATCCTGATGCTGAGAATTGGAAAATCGTTAAAATGAATATTCGAACCGATATTCAACGTGTAATCTACGAAGCATTGGCGCAGGCAAAATGACCAAGCAAAAAACATATGCCTTAATTGGAGCCATCATGTTCTTGGCGCTTTCTGCATATGTATTCACGCAATTCTTGGCGCATCACGAGATTCAGGTTCAAACAATTGGGATTCCTTTTAATGACCCAATTATGAATGTGTTTCCTGCTGTTGACGTTTCTGTGTTCATTTTCAGTATCACTTATGGTTCAATGGTTCTCTATGCCGTTTTAGAACGAAAGAAATCGCTATTCGCACACCGCATATTCATTGCATATGCATTACTTTTATGGATCCGAATAGTAACGTTGTGGCTCATCCCACTGGCTGTTCCAGAAGATTTCATTTTACTAAAAGATCCCTTTTTAAACAACCTAATTTATCCTGGTGATATTCGCGCTGATTTGTTCTTTAGCGGTCATGCAGGATTGTTATTTACACTTTATTTCATAAGTAAACATTGGTCGTTTTTAATCCTAGGAATTATTCTTTGTTTTTTGCTAATGATGCAACGAGTGCATTATTCCATCGATGTAATTGCCGCATTTCCATTCAGCTATTTAATTGTAAGGATTACCAATATTCTCACGTCTCGTTACTCGGGAGGCCGATAAATGGCTACCTTTAGACACAGATATGAAAATTGGAATTGTATTATATCCAACCTTTGGAGGTAGTGGAGTGGTGGCCACAGAGTTAGGAAAGTTCTTGGCAGAAAAAGGTCATGAAATTCATTTCATTACTTATTCACAACCAGTTCGTTTGGGCAGCTTTCGAGAGAACATTTACTATCACGAAGTACGTGTCTCTGATTATCCCTTGTTTGATTATGAGCCGTACGAGACTGTATTGGCGAGTAAAATGGTGGATGTCGTAAATCATGAAAAGCTCGACATTTTACATGTACATTATGCAATACCTCATGCTTCTGCAGCTTTTATGGCTCGACAGATACTGAAAGCACAAGGAGTGACAATTCCTTTTGTTACAACGTTACACGGTACTGATATTACTTTAGTAGGAAAAGATCCTTCTTTCGAGCCAGTTATTACTTTCTGTTTGAACGAGTCTGATGCTGTAACCGCTGTTTCGGAAAGTTTAAAAAGAGACACTTATAAGCATTTTAAAACGACGCGAGAAATTCATGTCATTCCTAACTTTGTTCCTGTTCGTAAGAAACGTAATGATGTCAGTAGGGAAGTACGTAGAAGATACGCTTCCGATGACGAACCGATACTTTGTCACGTTTCTAATTTTAGAAAAGTCAAGCGTGTAGATGATGTTCTTCGGGTATTTTCTGAAGTTAATAAAATTAAGAAATCTCGAATATTAATGGTTGGAGATGGGCCTGAGCGCTATTACCTAGAGGAACTATGCCGTGAGTTGGATTTGTGCGATCGCGTTATTTTCCTAGGGAAAGTTAGAGATACTCAACATGTATTGGAAATTGCAGATTTGTTCATCTTGCCTTCAGAAACAGAGAGTTTTGGATTAGCGGCACTTGAAGCCATGGCTATGGGAGTACCTGTTATCTCGTCGAACACGGGAGGGATTCCTGAAGTTAACACTACTGGAGTAACTGGGTTTACTTCAAACGTTGGTGATGTTGACGATATGGCCAAAAATGCTTTGTACATTCTTGACAATGAAGAGCGCTTGGAGGAATTTAGAAATAACGCCATGAAACGTGCACAAGATTTTGATATTGAGAATATCGTTGAGTGCTATGAAAACCTGTACAAGAAATTAATTTAGGCATAAAAAAGTCCGTTAGTAGATCACCAACGGACCTTCTCAATTATTTATTCTCTTTATACGTTCTCGATCACCATTGCCGAAGCACCGCCACCACCATTACAAATACCGGCAGCTCCATACTTTCCATTGTTTTGCTTCAACACGTTGATTAAAGTAACAATGATTCGTGATCCACTGTTTCCTAATGGATGACCTAATGCTACAGCACCGCCGTTCACATCAACTTTTGCAGGATCTAGACCTAATTTCTGTGTATTAACGATTCCTACAACAGCGAATGCTTGGTTCAACTCCCAGTAATCGATATCAGCAATTTCTAAGTTTGCCTTTTTCAAAGCAACAGGAACAGCCTTTGAAGGAGCAGTAGTAAACCACTCTGGCTCATGTGCAGCATCACCGTAACCAACTATTTTCGCAATTGGTGTTAATCCTAATTCTTCTGCTTTTTCCTTACTCATTAAAACCAATGCTGATGCTCCATCATTTAATGTTGAAGCGTTTGCAGCTGTCACAGATCCTTCTTTAGTAAAGACCGCTCTCAATTGAGGAATTTTCTCCAATTTAACATTGCTAAATTCTTCGTCTTTATCTACGATGATTGCATCACCACGTCTTTGTGGCACTTCAACTGGAACGATTTCATCATTGAACTTCCCAGCTTCCCAGGCAGCAGCAGAGCGCTTATATGACTCGATTGCAAAATTATCTTGATCTTCCCGTGTAATATTGTTTTCAGTTGCGCATTTGTCAGCACAAACTCCCATGTGAACTTTGTTGTATACATCTGTCAACCCATCCTTTACCAGTCCGTCAATCATCTTAACATCTCCGAGCTTAGTTGCATTTCGTGCATTGTAATAGTGAGGAACCATACTCATATTTTCCATTCCTCCAGCGATCACGACATCATTGTCTCCACACAAAATAGATTGAGTTGCCAAGCTAATAGCCTTCATTCCAGAAGCACATACTTTGTTTACTGTAGTACAAGGAACATCGTTCGTTAATCCAGCAAAAATGGCTGCTTGTCTCGCAGGTGCTTGTCCAAGATTCGCTTGTAAAACATTTCCCATAAATACTTCCTCAACTAGACTTGGTGCAACTCCTGCTTTGTCCAATGCCCCTTTGATTGCTGTAGCTCCCAATTGAGTTGCTGGTACAGTTGCTAATGCTCCGCCAAAACTCCCCATAGGTGTTCTTACCGCTGATACTATATATACTTCTTTATTCATAATGATGTTAATTTTTGATGACACGAAAATAGTCATTTCTTAAGAATCAGGTAGGTTATCAACGATGTGATTTTAGTAAATAATCCACTGTTCATCAAAACAGAAGAGACAACTTGTTTAATTTCGCCATCAATTACAATTAAACTAAACATGAAAGCAATAGTACTAGCAATCACCTTGATCGGATGGTCAATTGTGTATGGGCAAGAGGCCGATACAACAGCACCTGATCCGAATTGGAAATTATCCGCCACATATGGAGTAAACGGGACTCAATCGGCATTTGTAAATTGGAGCGCTGGTGGCCGAAACAACATCTCTTTCTTAGGGTACATTGAAGGATCAGCAAATTATTTGAAGGACAAGATTAAATGGGATAATGACTTGGGTCTAGCCTTGGGAGGACTGCTCTATGTTGGAGTTGGGTCTTCAAGTGCTGGTGGTGTTCAAAAGACAGACGATCGTATAGATATCGCAACTAACTTTGGCTTCGAAATGAAAGAGCATTGGTATGTTTCATTTGTAGGTGGCTTCCGAACACAGTTCATGGATGGATTTAATTTTCCAAACGACTCAACCCGTGTATCAAAGTGGATGGCCCCTGGATATGTGAACCTTGCTTTAGGTGTTGATTTTTCGCCCTCAGAGAATTTCTCCGTGTACTTATCACCAGTAGCAGGGAAATTGACCTTTGTTCAAGATCAAGGCCTAGCCAACTCTGGTGCTTTTGGAGTTGATCCTGCTGAATTTGATCCTTCAGGCGCATTGTTAGAGCTAGGAAATCAATTTCGGGGAGAATTCGGTGCGTACTTTAAGTTGAAATATACGGCTACGCTAGCGAAAAATATCGAAATGAAGTCGAAGATTGAATTATTCAGCAACTATATAGTTAAACCAGAGAACATAGATGTGAATGCTGAAGTTATCTTCAATTTTAAAGTGAACAATTGGTTCTCAGCATCATTGAATTGGAATTTGATTTATGATCATGATATTATGATCACTGATAACCAAGGCAACATTGGGCCGCGTACACAATTTAAGTCAGTACTGGGAATTGGAATTGCCTACACAATGCGAAACTTCATTGTGAAGAAGGATTAACAACATTGAGAGCAAAATAGGGGGAACCTTCCGATAGCTATCGGAAGGTTCCCTTTTTTATTGATTCAACTTTCACTTGACCTTTTTAACATGGTTAATCCTCGGAGTTTACTATTTTCGTGCTACAGTGCAATTTTTCTCTGATATATCAATTTGGTGGCTCATTCCGTGGGGCGTAATTTGCGTCGTCATAGCTATTTTCTACTACAGAAATCAAAAAGGATTAAGCGATCTATCAAATTGGAAAAAACGGGGCTTAATTTCACTGAGATCTTTTAGTTTATTTCTTTTGGGGCTCTTGCTGCTTGGACTAGTTGTTGAACACAAAGAGTACAAAACAGAGAAGCCAGTATTTATTACTCTGTTAGACAATTCAGCGTCAATGTTGAATTATAGTGACAGTTCTACATTAGAAGATAAAATCACTTCTTTTCAATCTTCTCTACAAGAGAAATACGGTGAGAAATTCGATTTCCGTCTCTTTACCGTTGGCACGGATGTAAATGAGGATACAGCTTCCTTTGACGATCCACAATCTAATCTTGATAAGGGGTTTGATTTTATTTACAATCAATTCTACAATAGAAATATAGGAGGAATTTGTTTTATCAGTGATGGTAATTTCAATGTAGGAAAGAATCCGATTTATTCTGCAGAGAAAATAAGTTTGACACCGGTTTTTTCAGTAGGGGTGGGAGATACGATTGTCAAGAAAGATCAAATGATTCGCAATCTAGCGGTGAATGAAGTGGCGTTTTTAAAGAATCAATTTCCAATCGAAGTAGACATTGAGGCACATAAGATAGGCAAGTCACAGCATGTAGTATCACTGTGGAGAGGAGATACAAAAATTGGGAGTGAAACAATTGAATATACCGATGGAACTTTGGATTTCAACCATGTTTCGTTTGTAGCGGAGGCAAGTGAAATTGGATTCGTTCGGTATACAGTTAGAATTGATGAAGTTGACAATGAATCTTCCTACACTAATAATGTACGTAGCTTCTATGTAGAAGTAATTGATTCACGCAGCAAGGTGCTAATCTTAGCCAATGCACCGCATCCCGACATTTCAGCTATAAAGCAAGTTT
The DNA here is from genome assembly GCA_033791225.1 of Crocinitomicaceae bacterium. Lineage (GTDB taxonomy): Bacteria > Bacteroidota > Bacteroidia > Flavobacteriales_D > Crocinitomicaceae > UBA4466. Next base: position 46,982 of record JASJHD010000012.1, on the reverse strand, counting down.
TAGAAACTGATGAGAATATAGAAGTTGAAGCAGTACTTGTAAGTGAATGGGAAGGTTCTTTAGAAGAGTATGCCTTGCTCATTTGGCACGATGCTGGCCATTCTAACAATCAGGCTATCGTAGACCAGATCAATGCACACAAGACCTCTGTACTATACATGATAGCCAGCCAATCGGGGAGTGCAGGTATTAACAATCTTGATATTGGACTGAAGTTCCCTCCAAGCGGTAGGCTAGACGAAGTGCAAGCAAATTTGCAGGAATCCTTTCAATTATTTGAGATCTCAGCTGATTTAAATGCAGTTATTAAAGAGTGGCCTCCATTGAATGTACGTTTTGGGGCCATTTCAATTAGCGGAGCAAATACCTTACTTAAACAGCGTGTAGGACCTGTTGTGAAAAATGATCCAATTATTGCTTTTAAGAATACACCAGAAAAGAAGTTTGGAGTTATAATGGGAGAGGGGCTATGGCGTTGGAGACTTCATGAATTCAATAAATATGGTGAATCCAAACGATTTGAAGAATTGATTCAAAAGTCGGTTCAATACCTTACGGTTAAGAAGAATACAGAACCTTTGAGAATTACTTTGCCGAAACGGTTTACTGAGCATGACGACATCTTGATCAATGCTGAATTCTATAATTCATCCTTTGAACGAATAATTGAACCCGATATCAAATTGGTACTGACGAACGAACAAGGAACAGAGATCAACTATGAGTTTGCGAAAAACTCAAAGGACTACTCATTGTCTCTTGGGAAATTAACAGAAGGTAAATACACTTGGATAGCCACAACGAGTTTTGATGGTAAGAAGTATTCAAAAAGTGGACTCTTCGTTGTAGACAATGTATCTATTGAGGCGCTTGCTACTAACGCCAATCACAACCTGCTGTATCAAATCTCCGCGAAAACAAATGGTGAATTCTACACCTTAGACGAAACGGATCAGCTGATTAAAGCATTGGAAGAGCGCAAGGATATTGCTAATTTAACCTATGAAGAATCCAGTTTTTTAGATCTTATTGACTGGAAGATATTGTTTATTCTACTGATTCTTTCACTAGGAGGAGAGTGGTTTATCCGCCGATATTCAGGGAGTTATTAGAAAAATAAATCTTCCTACATAATAATTCAAAACATGTTGCGTTTATAGTATATGCTAAAACAAAATATATGTGCCTATGTTAAACAAATACTCTGAAATTGCTCTTGGCGAAGAGTCTAAATTCGCTCCTAGTACAGAAACTTTAAATGCTATCCTTAATTATAGCAAGTCAGTGGAAGTTCGAACAACAAAAAGTAAGAAGCCGATACTGATAAACCTCAATTAAAAAAAAAGCGCCGATCAAAGATCGGCGCTTTTTTTATGTCTTAAAGATTGCTTACCAAATGTTAGCAACCTTCGCTGAAGGGTTTCTCATATTGTCACCTTCTTGCACGTCAAACGCCGCAAAGAATTCGGGACAGTTCATTAAAGGACCATTTACACGATACATTCCTGGAGAATGCGGATCGTTGGATATTCTGTTCTTCAATGCTTCCTCTGTGTAATTGATCTTCCATAGTTGAGCGTAAGCAATGAAGAATCGTTGAGCCGGAGTATATCCGTTTCTAAGAACACCAGATTGGAATTCATCTGTACGTGTATATGCATAATATGCCATCGTTAAACCTCCTAAGTCGGCAATATTCTCTCCCATAGTTAAATCAGGATTTACGCAGTGCCCATCAATCGGACAGAAATCAGCAAATGTATTCCCTAACAGCGCGGTGCGTTTCTCAAAGGCCTTTTTATCAGCGTCTGTCCACCAATTCCTGAAAGAACCATCTGCGGCAAATTTAGAGCCCATATCATCAAAACCATGTGTGAACTCATGACCAATCACCATTCCGATACGTCCGTAATTCACAGCGTCCTCGTAATCGTTGCTAAAGAAAGGAGCTTGCATAATTCCAGCTGGGAAGGCTATCTCATTCAATAATGGATGGTAATATGCGTTAATCATATGAGCCGGCATTTCCCATTTGTCTTTATCTACATCCTGATGTAATTCGGCCAAATTCTTCTTTCTAGAATACCGAGCTATCTCACGGATATTATCAATGTAATTGTCGTGAGAGAAATTCAGTGAACTAAAATCCTCCCATTTGGTTGGGAAACCTAATTTCCTTCCAATCCCTTCCAGCTTTATCAGTGCCTGTTTTTTCGTGTCTTTTGACATCCATTCCAACCCTTCAATTCTTTCACGGAATACATCTAACAGATTATCAACCATTGTATTCACACGCTGCTGAGCCGCATCAGAGAAGTGTCTACCAACAAACGCTTTACCCAACAATTCTCCAAATGGTTGATGAGTTATCTCATTGATTGCCTGCTCATTCAAAGGCTTCATTTCTGTTTTACCTGAAAGAACCCCTGAGTAGAAAGAAAAATTCAACATCACAATTTCTCTGTTCAAATGTCCTGCATAATGATCAATAACCTTCCATAGTAAATAGTTTTTCCAAGTAGGGAGGTCTACATTTTCTATTAATGAAGAAATTCCTTGAACAAATTCCGGTTGACCAACCACAAGTGAATCAAAAGAATCAATGCCCGTTTCTCGAATGTAACCTTCGATGTCAAACCCTCCCATTGTACGTTTTAACTCAGTCATAGACATCTTGTTGTACGTCTTCTCAGGGATTCTTAATTCAGCAGGCGCCATCATGTTGTTGGCAAGTTTAGTCTCAAAATTAATCACGTCATCAGCGATTTTTTTAGCTTCTTCTGCAGGATACCGTAACACGGTAAAAATCTTGACAATATGATAATGATATTTCTCTAGAATTTCTTTCTTGTCCTCACTACAGTAGTAATCTTTATTTGGAAGACCAATTCCACCTTGCCAAAAACCAGCGATATGATGATCAATATCCATCATGTCCTGAGTAACTCCAAAGCTGAAGAGCGAGCCAATTCCTAATTCATGATGCTTGGCAATTAGGCGAGCAATCGATTTCTTATCGCCTAATTTTAAAACATCTTGAATTTCAGATTCAAGTGGGTCAATTCCCAATGCGTTTCTGCGATCCATGTTCACAAAAGAAGAGTAGTAATGCCCTAAAATTTGAGGCAGAGTTCCTTGAGCCGCTTTAGAATCCTTAAATTCTTCAAGAATGGCAGTTAATTTTTTCTTATTGGCATCATCTAACTCGTTAAAACTTCCCCAACTAGATTCAGAGGCTGGTACCGGATTGTTTTTTATCCATGAACCATTTGCAAACTCAAAGAAATCCTCTTGAGGTCGTACGGAAGTATTTAGATAGTCCATGTCAAACGTATGCTTGTCAAATTGAGCATCATCGTTTGTGACAGCAGTATCTTCGGTAGCTTTCTGGGCTGAATCACAGCTCGCGATAAGCCCAATAAGAGCTATCGATAAAATTAATTTCTTCATGTATAATTCTTTTAAATGTTCTGGTCTAAGCGCATTTCGACGTGAGGAATACCATCTTCCAAATATTCATTTCCTGTGGATACGAAATCGTGTTGACCGTAATACTTTTCAAGGTGTTTCTGAGCAGAAATCATGATTGGTGCTTTTCCAAATTCAACCAATGCATATTTGATGCACTCCTTCATTATTCCATGCCCGAGACCTTTCCCTCTCAATTCTTCATCTACAACAACTCGGCCAATTGCAGCATCGTCGTATCCTAGACCAGGAGGCATGATACGCGCTGTAGCAACGATGTCACCCATTCCGTTTCTACCAATAAGATGGTAGCTCTTCTTATCCTTCCCATCCAAATCTTGGTATGGACAATCTTGCTCAACGACAAAAATTTTCATACGTAATGCAATGATGTCGTGAAATTCATTCAATGTTAGGTCAATATACGGCTTGATTTGCCAATCCATGTTCATAGTTAATCGTTTTTAAGTTTGAATTACTCCAACGTTGTAAGGCTTCTCAGCTTTTTTATGGTTCGCCATTTCAATTCCCATAGAGATCACTTTTCGTGTATCAATTGGATCAATAATCGCATCTATCCACAATCGACTAGCCGCGTAGTATGGAGAAGTTTGTTCGTCGTATCTATTTTTAATTGTGTCGAATAGTTCTTTTTCTCGCTCCGGAGTAATTTCCTCCCCCCTCGATTTTAATGATGCCACTTCTATCTGTAAAAGCACTTTAGCAGCAGCGGATCCGCCCATTACTGCAATTTCAGCAGTTGGCCAGCCAACGATCAATCGAGGATCATAGGCTTTGCCGCACATAGCGTAGTTCCCAGCTCCATATGAATTTCCGGTAACAATCGTGAATTTAGGAACAACACTATTCGCCATGGCGCTTACCATTTTCGCTCCATCTTTGATGATTCCACCATGCTCACTTTTCGATCCAACCATGAACCCAGTTACATCTTGCAAGAAGACCAATGGAATGTTCTTTTGATTGCAATTCATGATAAAACGTGCCGCTTTGTCTGCAGAATCCGAGTATATCACTCCGCCAAATTGCATTTCGCCTTTGGCATTCTTTACAATCTCACGTTGGTTTGCTACAATTCCTACGCTCCAGCCATCCACACGTGCATACCCACAAACGATAGTCTTTCCGTAGTCCGCTTTATATTCTGTGAATTTTGAATCATCGACGAGACATTTAATGATGTCTTTGACATTGTATGGCTTTGTTCTTTGCGCAGGAAGAATCCCATAAACATCTTTCAGTTTCTTTTTAGGTTTTAAAGATTCTTTTCGGTCAAACCCAGCATTGTCAGAATGCCCAACCTTATCCATAAGCTCACGGATGGTTGTCAAACAATCTTCATCGTCCTCAGTTATGTAATCACAAACCCCTGAGATTTCAGTATGTGTTGTGGCTCCACCCAAGGTCTCATTGTCGATGCTTTCACCAATTGCCGCTTTCACCAAGTAAGATCCAGCAAGAAAAATAGTTCCAGTCTTATTTACAATTAATGACTCATCAGACATAATAGGCAAGTAAGCTCCTCCTGCAACACAGCTACCCATTACGGCAGCAATTTGCAAAATTCCTCTTGAGCTCATTACTGCATTGTTTCTAAAAATTCGTCCGAAGTGTTCTTTATCTGGAAAAATTTCATCTTGCAATGGAAGGTATACGCCAGCAGAATCAACCAAGTAAATAATTGGCAAATTGTTCTCCATGGCAATTTCCTGAGCTCTCAAGTTCTTTTTACCCGTGATAGGGAACCATGCTCCGGCTTTTACAGTAGCATCGTTAGCAACAACGAGGCATTGTCTTCCTGAGACATAACCGATCACTATCACAACTCCCGCTGCCGGACAACCTCCATGCTCTTCATACATTCCGTATCCAGCAACTGCTCCAATCTCAATATGCTCTGTATCTTTATCTAACAGGAAATTGATACGCTCACGCGCAGTCATCTTTCCTTTTGAATGATGTTTTTCAATACGCTTCTTACCACCGCCTTCATAAATCTTTTCCAATTCGCGCTGAAGAGCGGATATTTTAAGACGCATTTGATCGTCGTTCTTGTTGAATTCCAGTTCTTTTGAGGATATAGCCATTCGTGTAAAATTCTAAGTGGAGCAAATATAGTCAAAATCCATATCTAGTTATGATCTAAGCAGATGTGAAGCAGGATTATTTAACATGGGATTGTTGGAAAAAAACGTCACTGAATTAGACCTAATTACTTTACATTTGTTGCATGCAGGATACGTTTAAGTATAAAGGGATGCGCAAGAAGCTCATAGAAGAGTTGAAAGCGAGAGGGATAGATCAGTTGGCCATTCTAGAGGCATTCGATGCTGTTCCAAGACATTTCTTTTTAGACAACGCTTTCGCTGAACAAGCATACACTAATATGGCTTTCCAAATTGGATCAGGTCAAACTATTAGCCATCCGTATACCGTTGCATTTCAAACAAAACTTCTGAATATCTCAAAAGGAGATAAAATCTTAGAAATTGGTACTGGATCTGGGTTTCAGACAAGTATTTTATGCGAAATGGGAGCAAAGGTATACAGTATCGAGCGTCACAAAGAACTGCATTTAAAGGCAAAATCAATTCTTCAAAAACTAAAATACAATCCTCGTCTAAGTTTTGGTGATGGATATAAGGGATTGCCTTCTTTTGCTCCATTTGATAAAATCATTATCACTTGTGGAGCCCCTTCCATCCCTCAGGCATTGATTGATCAATTGAAAGTCGGAGGAGTAATGATTATTCCAATAGGTGAAGGGGCTGAACAACAAATGAAATGCATTACGAAAACATCTGAAACGGAGACCTCTGAAGAGGATTGTGGTGTTTTTAAATTCGTTCCGATGCTAGAGAACAGGGTGAAGTAGACAGCTTTAGACATCCTCATACTATTTCTTGATGTTTTTCTAACTTTGAGTGACTCAATCAAATTACACACACACACATTATGACAAAATTAAAACCAAACAAAGAGCGCGCTAAAAACGCAATAGTACTTCTGTGGATTGCACTTGCAGCTTCGGTATTGTTACTCGTCTTTGAAGCTTACACATACAAAATACTATTAGACGTAGATGCCGGTATGTATTTGGATCCTGAGTCCGCCGAAATGTATCTAATTATCGCTGGAGCTACTAGTGTAGTATACACTTTAGTTTTTCTTCTGTCTGCCATTTTCTTTATCATGTGGTTCAGACGTGCTTATTTCAACCTACATTTATTAGTGTCTAACAAACTGCGTTACTCTGAAGGCTGGGCAGCAGGAGCATGGTTTATACCAATTTTCAACTTGTTCGGACCGTACAACATTGCCACTGATCTGCACACATATACTGAGACCATGTTATTGGACAAAGGATTGATCGAACCCGACCCAAAGCGAATTCAAATTAAAAATGCTTGGTGGGCTCTGTGGATAATCGGATCGATATTAGGTAATATTGGATCGCGCATGGATGACAAAATGGTAAATGAAGGAGCCGTAATCGCTATAATTGCTTCAGTGATCACTATTGGGGCGGGTCTTCTTGCAATTAAAATGATAAAGAATTACTCTCAAATGGAAGAACTGCTTCCGCAGCTAGAGGATGTATCAAACACACCTGATATTGTAGGTGACTCAGATATTCTGGATGCTGGAATGTAGAGGTCTATCAACGTAAATAAAAAAGGAGAGCCGTAAGCTCTCCTTTTTTATATCATATATTTCTAAATATCTTAATGACCCTTTGCTGCTAAATAACGTTCAGCATCTAAGGCAGCCATACAGCCAGTTCCTGCCGCTGTAACGGCCTGTCGATAATTCTTATCGGCAGCATCACCAGCAACAAATACACCAGGTACATTTGTCTTACTCGTTCCTGGCTCCTCATACTTGATGTATCCAGTTTCATCTAAGTTGATATAATCGGCAAATATGTCTGTATTAGGTTTGTGTCCAATTGCCACGAAAAATCCCGTACAAGGAATTTCTTTTTCTTCGCCTGTTTTATTGTTCTTTGCACGAACACCAGTAACTACTTGACCATCTCCTAGAACCTCTTCAGTTTCAGTACTGAATAGAATCTCAATGTTCTCAGTATTTTTAACACGTTCAGCCATAATTTTAGATGCTCTAAACTCTTCTTTACGCACAAGCATTGTAACTTTAGTGCATAATTTTGAAAGGTAATGCGCTTCTTCACATGCAGAATCTCCAGCTCCAACGATTACTGTTTCATGTCCTCTATAAAAGAATCCATCACACACAGCGCAGGCAGAAACACCGCCACCGTTCTTAAGATACAACTGCTCACTTTCTAATCCTAAATACTTTGCAGTTGCTCCTGTAGAGATGATAACTGTTTCAGCATGAATCTCCTTTCCTGCTTCTGTCCAGCATTTATGAATGTCTCCAGAGAAATCAACTTTGTCAATAAAACCGAAACGAATGTCTGAATCAAACCTTTTTGCTTGAGCCTCCAGCTGTATCATCATGTCTGGTCCAGTGATTCCATCAGGATACCCTGGAAAGTTTTCTACTTCATTTGTTGTTGTTAATTGTCCACCAGGCTGCATTCCTTGATAAAGAACAGGACTCATGTCTGCTCTTGCCGCATAGATAGCAGCAGTGTATCCTGCAGGACCTGAACCAATGATAAGGCATTTTACTTTTTCGATTTCACTCATATCTTGTAATTATTTGTGCTAATAGTATTATGAGACAAAAATAATTGTTTCCTTAAATAATCCTTTATGATTTGGCAATAGTCTGCAAAACTTAGGAATGCAATGTCGAGTTTCAAATTGATATCCACTTATTCTAGTGATTTCATAAAAAAGTCACTAGCTTTGTAGCCGCTTTTTGCCAAACATTCTATGATAGATACAGAGTTATACGAAGCTAAAACGCTTTACCCGTTTCAAGAAACTACAGTTAATCAAATACTTGACGAACTGATAGCTAATGGCAAGGAGTTCAACTTGTTATTTCAACTTCCAACAGGTGGGGGAAAGACAGTTATTTTCTCTGAAACAGGAAGAAGATACATCGAACAAGTTAAGGACAAGGTTTTGATCTTAACGCACCGAATTGAGCTTTCTGTTCAAACTTCGAAACAACTTTCTGCAATAGGGGTTCGAAACAAGATTATCAATAGTGAAGTTAAAGAAATTCCAGACCAAGATGAGTACCAGTGCTTTATAGCAATGGTGGAGACTTTGAACAACCGTTTGAATGATAATCAGAATTTTATCAAAGACGTTGGATTGGTAATCGTTGATGAGGCCCACTACAATAGTTTTAGAAAAATATTTCAGTTTTATAACAATGCCAATATCCTTGGGGTAACGGCAACTCCTCTCAGTAGCAACAAGGCTCTTCCGCTTAATGACAACTATAATAAGCTTATTGTAGGGGAAAGTATTTCTTCATTGATTGAAGGCGGATACTTGGCGGATGCAGAAACGTATACATACGATGTTAACCTCCACGGACTTAAGATTGGATCGAACGGAGATTTTACAGTAAGTAGCTCTGACGTTGTTTACGGGAATTACTTCATGCAAGAAAAACTATTGTTTGCATACGAAGAGGTTGCTGTTGGTAATAAGACATTGATTTTTAATTCAGGAATCGATACATCGATGCGTGTTGAGGAGACATTTAAAAAACGAGGATATCCAATCCGTCACTTAGACTCAACATTTAGCGACAAGGACCGTAAGGAGATTTTGAGATGGTTTAAGGTAACACCGGATGCTATTTTATCTTCAGTAGGAATTTTAACTACGGGATTTGATGAGCCTACAGTAAAAACCATCATCTTGAATAGAGCCACACGATCGCTGACACTGTACCACCAAATGATCGGTAGGGGTTCAAGGAAGCTACCAAAAAAGGACCAATTCAAACTAATTGACTTAGGAAATAACGTACGTCGCTTCGGACTTTGGCAGGATTATATCAATTGGCAAGATGCCTTTAAGTTCCCAGATCGTTTCTTAGAAGCTCGATTGAGTGAGGTTGAAGACATTGAGTTTGAAGTAGAATACGAATTCCCTAGAGGACTCACTGAGCTCATGGATACGGAAAAACTTGAAGCATTTAAAATCAAAGAGATTTATTACGATTGTATTGACAATGGACTGAAAGGAAAGGAAGCTGTTGATTTATCGCTGGACAACCACTTTGAAGTAATTCGAGATGCATCTGAAGATTATTTCCATGGACTTGAAATAATGCAATCTCTTAAAGACCATATCGAACACCGATTGAAGCATTACACAAAGTGCATCACGAAGAGTACACCAAATTATTACAAGTACATCATTGACACGTACACACGTCAGCTGCAACAAAAGCTACGTGCCGTACTTGATGACGAATAATTTATTCTAAATTTTATTGAACCGAACTTTGACTTCGTTGTAGTAGAGTTGCAAATGCAACACTTATGAAAAACTTCGGAGTTCAAAAACCATGTTCAGAAGACTGGAATTTAATGTCACCAACTGATAAAGGAGCGTTTTGTCAAAAATGCGCTACAGAGGTTGTTGATTTCACAAACAAATCCACTGAGGAAATAAAATCTACACTTCTTGATCTAGGAGTGAATGGGTTTTGTGGTAGGATTGGTGCTTCCCAAGAACAAAAAATCAACGATGGATTCCTAGAATGGCAAATGAATTCGCGTAAAGGTATGCAGCGCACAATGCTTTTTTCATTAATAGTTGTATTCGGATTGTCGATGGTTAGCTGCACCAATCTCCATGAAGAGAATACTATTACTTCAATCCAAAAGACAGCTAGGTTATTGATTGAAACTGAAGAGGCTCAAAAGCTCCAAGCGACAGTAGTAGAGAGAGAACTACTCGCCGCAGAATCTCTAATCCACATTGAGCAAATAGCAGATGAGCCTGAGGCAATTATTGAAGAAATTCTATACTTAGGCGAAATTCGACAGACGGAGCAGGTGGAAATTATGAGAAGCGGTCAAATGATGTCCACAACGTCCTTTACTGAGTACTTGGAGGCCGAGACTCTTACACCAGCCTTGGAAGAACGCGTATTTGAAAAGGTGATCTGCCCTATAGAATTTAAGGCACAAGTAAATCCAAACCCATTAACTATTGAAGGAGAACTAGAGATCACAATGCCGCACGATGATAATGTTTATATACAGGTCTACAGCTCGTCTGGAACCCTAATAAAGTTATTGCATGAAGGTAAGCTTGAGCGAGGTACTCATGAATTAAAGTTTGAAATGATTGATCAACAACCAGGAACTTATTTTGTTATTATCCGTTCGGACAGCTACAGCGAGAGCATAAAATTCGTAAAACTCTAATAAGTCAAGATGATTTCAGTAGTATCAAACACATCTGTTGTAACGGTCTCTGTGCCTGAATTAGCCCCTCCAATTACATTATAGTAGTACGAGAAGTATTCATTCCCATCATTTAGGTAGACAAAAGAGGTGTCTATGGCACCAATCAATGACTGTGTGCCTGCTGGATGACATCCCTCGCAATCGGACTTTCCTTGAACCATATTATAATCCAAAATATCTGTAGGAAGCGGAGACGTGTTTTGGAAAGTCAATTTAACCCATGACTTTGCAGTAGTAGCATAACTATAATGGTTGTCTTCTTCAATTGTCAAGTCGCCAAATTGGATGATTTCTTCTAACGTAAAGTAATTTGTCTTCTCTACTAGCAGTTTATATCCTTCAACTTGATCTCTTGGGAATGTAAAAGTATAAACCCCATCTGTCCCTAGGGTAGATGTAAGTAAAAGCTCTGTTGATTGAGATCCTGATTCAATAGAATACAATTTTACAGAAGCTCCTGAAAGGGGAGTGCCGTGCGTTTGATCGTTAATAACACCAGTAATGGTTAAGTCTGCTTTTCCTTTATTGCATCCTATTAGTAAAACGGATGCTAATACAATGATTAATAGTTCTTTCATAATATTGCTGCTTGAATTGCCTCTAAATTAAGAAATGAAAAGGTAATTGTTAAAATGTTTTTAATCATTTTTTTACATTTTTTTACATTTCAGTAGATGATTTTTCTATATTAGCCCACATTAACTTAAAAACTATTATTTATGTCAGAAACATTAGATGGAAATGGAGGAGCTGGAACTAGACCAGTTTTTTTATCAGTAGTATGTATTCTTTCCTTTGTAGGGATTGGATTCGCAATTATCGGGTACGTTGGAGCTTTTGCACTTCTTGGAGTAGCTGAAGGAGCAATGGATCAATTGAGCACAATGGCTGAAGATGCTGGAGGAACTGTAACAGGTGGAGCTTCAACAGGAATCCTTTGGGCTTACATCATTATCGGTTTTATCACTGCAATTGTATCTCTTATGGGAGTTATTAAAATGTGGAAACTTCAAAAAGCTGGATTCATGATGTATACTGGAGCTGCTATTGTAGGTCTAATCATGGGGATTGTGTACATTGGATTTAGTGCTTCTATGATGAGCATTCTTTTCACTGCTGCATTTATCGTTATGTACGGTGTGAATCTTAAGCACATGAAATAAGAACAATTAGAATTCAAATACAAAAAGTCTCTTCATTGAGGCTTTTTTTTTTACTATAAATTATAATTATGGAAGATTCATTAGACACCAATTTCTCAAGCTCAGATGAGGACATGAGAATTACAGCAGCAGCCAAAGATTTTTTGGCTATCTCGGCAAAGTGGGCGAATTTCCTAGCTATCGTAGGATTTGTTATGCTAGGAATATTAGTAATAGGAGCATTGTTTATGGTAGGTGCAGCTGCCCAGTACTCTGGTTATGGTGGCGGACCATCACTTGGACTTTTGGCTGTAGTTTACCTATTAATGGCTGTACTTTATTTCTTTCCAACGTATTACCTCTACCTTTTTGCAAAGAAGATCAAAGTCGGACTTCAGAGTAGTAGTGAAGAAGATGTTACTTTAGGATTCGAAAATCTTAAGTCAATGTTCAAGTTTATGGGGATATTGATGATTGTCGTATTGTCTTTGTATGCTTTAATGTTCTTGATGGCTATTGCAGCAGGCTCTGCTAGTATGTTCTAAAGCAATAAACACACTTTAAAAAGCCTGATTGATTCAATCAGGCTTTTTTTATGCTTCAAACTCATGTAGTCAAATCCCTTTTAGTAAATTTGGAGAAACTCACATTCTACATATATGTCAGAAGATAAAAAGATCATTTTTTCAATGGTTGGTGTCTCTAAGGATACGCCGCAAGGAAAACCAATTATAAAAAACATTCATCTCTCGTTCTTTTATGGAGCAAAGATTGGAATCATCGGACTCAATGGTTCCGGTAAATCAACGGTAATGAAAATTATCGCTGGAATTGACCAATCATACAAAGGAGATGTGGTCTTTTCTGACGGCTATACTGTTGGCTATTTACCGCAGGAACCTGAATTGGATGAAAGCAAGACAGTCAAAGAGATTGTAATGGAGGGAGTTCAAGAAACAGTTGACATTCTAGCTGAGTTTGAAGTGATCAACAATTCTTTCATGGATGAAGACATCATGAATGATGCTGATAAGATGGACAAATTGATTGCTCGGCAAGGAGAAGTTCAAGACATTATTGATTCAGTTGATGCTTGGGAGCTTGACACGAAATTGGAAAGAGCAATGGACGCTCTTCGCTGTCCTCCTGATGATCAGAAGATCGAATCACTGTCTGGTGGTGAAAGAAGAAGAGTTGCCCTTTGTCGTTTGTTATTGAAGAACCCTGACATTTTATTGCTAGATGAGCCTACCAACCACTTGGATGCAGAGTCTATTGAATGGTTAGAGCAGCATTTACAACAATACAAAGGAACGGTAATAGCCGTAACGCACGATAGATACTTCTTAGACAATGTTGCTGGATGGATCCTTGAGCTTGATAGAGGAGAAGGTATTCCATGGAAAGGAAACTATACTTCTTGGTTAGAGCAAAAAGGAAATCGTCTTAAGCAAGAAGAAAAACAAGAGTCTAAACGTCAGAAGGTATTGGCAAGAGAGCTCGAGTGGGTACGGATGAACCCGAAGGGCCGTCACGCTAAGAATAAGGCAAGATTAACCAACTATGACAAGATGCTCTCTGAAGATTCTAGATCAAAAGATGACATGTTGGAGATGCCAATTCCAAACGGGCCGCGTTTAGGAAACAATGTTATTGATGCGGAACACGTGTCTAAAGGATTTGGAGATAAGCTTTTATATGGAGACTTGAACTTCAAGTTGCCACCAGCGGGAATTGTTGGGATAATTGGACCGAATGGAGCAGGAAAAACAACAATCTTCAAAATGATTATGGGAGAGTTGGCTCCTGATGCTGGTGAATTCAAGGTAGGAGAAACAGTAAAGATTGGATATGTAGATCAAGCTCACGAAGAAATTCACCCAGACAAAACAGTGTTTGAAGTTGTTTCTGGTGGTGCTGAATATGTTGAAGTTGGAGATCAAAAAATCAATGCGCGTGCATATCTGTCAAAATTCAACTTTAATGGATCTGATCAGAATAAAAAGGTTGGCGTATTGTCTGGTGGAGAACGCAACAGACTGCACTTATCCATGACATTAAAGACAGAAGCGAACGTTTTATTATTGGATGAGCCTACAAACGACATCGATGTGAACACACTTAGAGCGCTTGAAGAAGGAATCCAGAATTTTGCCGGTTGTGCAGTAGTAATTTCTCACGATAGATGGTTCTTAGATAGAATCTGTACACATATCCTTGCTTTTGAAAGCAACTCTGAAGTGTGTTGGTTTGAAGGTTCGTATTCTGAATACGAGGAAAACCGTAAGAAAAGACTTGGAGACAATGCGCCAAAGCGTATTCGCTATAAGAAATTAGTGAGGTAAATGGCTGATCAACCCAACAATCCATTGCATGGAAAAACACTGGAATCAATATTGACTGAATTGGTTGAACAAATTGGCTGGGAACAAATGGCGTACTTGGTGCCCATCAATTGCTTCCTAAAGGATCCAAGTATTAAAAGTAGCTTAAAGTTTCTTCGAAGAATGCCATGGGCAAGAGCCAAGGTGGAGAAATTATACATAGAAAGAATATATCAATTTTTGAACAAATAAGATGAGTGTAAGAGGACTAGAGCCAAAAGCAATGTGGAATCGCTTTGCAGATTTAAATGCAGTACCGAGAGGTTCCAAAAAAGAAGAACATGTAATCCAGTTCATGATTGATTTCGGAAATCAATTAGGATTAGAGACAACAGTTGATGCCATTCAAAATGTCATCATCAAGAAGCCCGCAAGTCCTGGAATGGAAGATCGCAAGACAGTTATTTTGCAATCTCATCTAGATATGGTTCACCAAAAGAACAACGACACTCAGTTCGACTTTGATACACAAGGAATTGAAATGATCGTTGAAGACGACTGGGTCAGGGCTAACGGAACAACACTTGGCGCCGACAATGGGATAGGAGTTGCTTCTATTATGGCAATCTTAGCTTCAGACACAATTCAGCATCCTCCGATTGAGGCAATGTTTACAATTGATGAAGAAACTGGAATGACTGGAGCTATTCAGTTGGATCCGAGTAATTTTTCAGGTGAAATCCTATTGAACCTTGATACGGAGGACGATGACGAGCTTTCTATTGGGTGTGCAGGAGGAATTGATACGAACACCACCTACAGGTACACGCAGGTAGAAGTGATGGATGGGTTCAGTACCTATTCGATAACAATAAGAGGGCTAATTGGAGGCCATTCTGGAATGGATATCGATAAAGGAAGGGGTAATGCCAATAAATTGATGAATCGTGTATTGCATCATTTAAACTCGGCAATGGACCTACAGTTGATTTCAATTGACGGAGGAAGCCTTAGAAATGCAATTCCTAGAGAATCAGTTGCGGTTGTAGCTGTTCAGAACCAATCAGAATTAGAAGAAAGCTTAAGATATATAAGTAGTGTTATTAGTGTTGAACTTCAGTCAATTGAAAAAGGACTTACTGTGGAGATGTCCGAAACTAACACGAAAGCGTTAGCGGTTTCTCATGAAGAATTCTTAATCATGATCGATGCCGTGCATTCTGTGCACAACGGAGTGTATAGAATGAGCCCGGACATTGAGGGACTCGTAGAAACTTCCTCTAGCTTGGCTCGTGTCATAGTGAGGGATGGTGAGTTTATTACACAATCACTACAACGCAGTAGCGTAGAAAGCTCAAAAGACGATGTGGCCAATACAATTCGTGCAACATTCGAATTAATGGGATGTGAAATTGTTCAATCCGGTGATTACCCTGGCTGGCAACCAAATCCAGACTCGGAGATTTTGGTCCTTATGGCCGATTTGTACCGTGAGCGCTACAGTGAAGAGCCAAAGATTAAAGCTTGTCACGCAGGGCTCGAATGCGGTATATTAATGAAGCATTTGCCAGAAGTAGATATGATTTCATTCGGTCCAAACATCCGTGCAGCGCATTCGCCAGATGAAAAAGTTCAGATTTCATCTGTGCAAAAGTATTGGGGATACCTGATGGAGGTATTGCAACGCATTCCTACAAAGTAGAGTAGGGATGTCTTCTCAACAACATGAGTTAGTTCAATTGGCCAATGCTAGAATGCCCTACGGTAAATACAAAGGGCGTTTATTAATTGAGATTCCAGAGCCATATTTAGTTTGGTACAGAGGAAAAGGCTTTCCAAAAGGTAAGCTAGGTAAGCAGCTTGAACTCATGTTAGAGATAAAAATTAATGGACTTGAGCGATTAATTTACCCATTGATCCAAAAATAATTTCTAAATAGATTCTTTTGTAAACTGCCATATACATAGCTGTTTATCTGATAGTTACACCTATAGCTCTAGAGGATTGATACCTCCGTATAATTTACAATACTTAATTTTTTTCAACTTTTTCGAAACATTTTGAAAATTAGTCCCGTAAATGTGTTTGTAAATGAAATTACAGAACATGCAATTAACAAACTTAAATATGATCAACAACGCAGTTAAAACGGCAAAATTCAAATTGTCACAGCACAAAGTACAAGGAGAGAATAGTGGTCTTTCAATTTTTCAAGTTGCTCGTTTAATGGACACAGTGAAGAACGGAGAGGGGAGTGATGATAATTCACAATCAATTTCTTTTTCTTTGAATTAATAAGAAAGTTAAAATCA
Organism: Crocinitomicaceae bacterium; assembly: GCA_033791225.1. Lineage (GTDB taxonomy): Bacteria > Bacteroidota > Bacteroidia > Flavobacteriales_D > Crocinitomicaceae > UBA4466. The sequence continues at coordinate 30,337 of JASJHD010000012.1, read as the reverse complement.
AATCATAGGCTACTTCATTCAATGGAGTAGCCTTTTTTTATGCTTAAAAATGTAGAATCTCATGTAAATTATGTTTACTATTGTAAACATAAACATTGTTTACATATGTCAATAGAAGAAAGAATCAAATTAATTATCACCGCGAACAACGAAAGCCCATCATCATTTGCAGATAAGATTGATATTAATCGTTCAAACCTGTCACATGTATTAAGCGGTAGAAACAAGCCTAGTTTCGATTTCCTATCTAAAATATTGAATCATTACCCAAATGTAAATGCTGCTTGGCTTATTACCGGTGTTACACGAGATGGTGAGCTGCAGGAAGAGGTTAAAGAAACTGCACAGGCAATTAAGTCAGAAGGTGCTAAGAGCACGTCTATTGATCGTATTGTGGTGTTTTATACAGATGGGCACTACAAGGAGTATACGCCTAATGAGCGATAACTCCTGAAGCGATTAACTCATTACCAACATAAAAGGCTGCAAACTGTCCAGGGGTGATTCCGCGTTGCTTCTTATCAAACAAAACATACACATCGTCGTCCTTGCATAGTATTTTGCCATCTTGCATGTCTTGACGGTATCTTATACGGATGCTACAAGTTAAGCCATCTATATTACTGATATCATGATTAGTAGACACAAAGTGTAATCCTTCATCATCAATCTTTAAAGCATATTTATTCAACCCTGGATGCTCATCTTGCTGTCCAGAATACACTAGGTTCTCATCAACATCTAGGTCAATGACAAATGATGGGTGTGGTCGCCCTCCAATATGCAGTCCGCGACGTTGTCCAATTGTATAAAAATGTGCGCCTTGATGCTCCGCAACCTTTTGTCCTAGTGAACGATCATATATAAACGGAGCAGCCAGTGCAACAACGTTTTCATCATTGGGTTGTATTTCCGCGTATGCCTTAAATTGCTCTAAGTCCTGAGGAATCTCAATGACATCTCCAGTCTTCGCTTCAAGTTTCTGTTGCAAGAACTCGGGCAGACTGATCTTCCCAACAAAACAAAGTCCTTGAGAGTCTTTCTTTCCAGCGGTAACCAATCCATTCTCTTCAGCAATCCTACGCACTTCAGGCTTTAAGAGATCTCCAATAGGGAAAAGGGCTTTGGCTAATTGCTCCTGTCTTAGCTGGCATAAAAAGTAAGACTGATCCTTGTTAGGATCTTTTCCGGTCAATAAACCAAAGGAACCGTCCTCCTTCGTGACTTTACGGCAATAATGCCCTGTGGCAACATAGTCAGCCCCAAGTTCCATAGCGGCCTTTAAAAAGACATCAAACTTGATCTCTCTGTTGCACAGTACATCGGGGTTCGGAGTCCTTCCTTGTTGGTACTCGTCGAACATATAATCAACGATCCGTTCTTTGTATTCTTTACTTAGATCTATGACTTGGAAAGGAATATCGAGTTGTTGGGCGATTAACAAAGCATCGTTAGAATCGTCTATCCATGGACAATCATCAGACAGAGTAACACTTTCATCATGCCAGTTGCGCATAAACATTCCAATCACCTCATAACCCTGCTCTTTAAGCAATAATGCGGTAACACTTGAATCGACGCCTCCAGAAAGTCCAACAACAACTCTTTTCATACTGCAAAATTACTACATATTTGGTTCGGATATGTAATTTATACTGATTACAATTGTAAATTACATATGTAATCAGTAACTATTAACATTTGTTAGAAGAATCGACCAATGTGCTGCGGCTCAATTTTTGTAATTTAGCAACCGTTGAAAAAGTTTACCATCATATGTTTATTGTTGACCGGAGGATTTAGCTCTTTGGCTCAAAATTGTGACCAAGTATTGGTACACGGAAAAGTGTCCGATACTTTACGCCCGCAATCCTTCTATAATTTAATGATTATCAATCGATCATCCGGACTCGGTGTTTTTGGTCATGCAAATGGAACTTTCTCCGTGTTTGCTAACAATGGTGATTCAATCACGCTTTCGGTTCGTGGATATCCAGCGATCAATTTTATTGTGAATGGAGACATGAACTGTCAAGACCGTGGCATCTATTATATAGAGAACAAGGCGCAGGAAGTTCAGGAAGTAGTTGTAAAGCCTCTGAAGTCACTTGAGGAGATCAGAGAACAGCGTGAAGCCTTGGCTATGCGAGAAACCAGACAAGTAACAGGTATTGAAGTAATGGCGAGTCCTATTACAGCATTGTACCAAGCTTTCTCAAAGAAGGAACGAAACAAGCGTTGGATTGCACAACAGGAGCATCAGGACAACCAGCAGCAAATCCTTCAAGAACTTCTAAGAACATATGTGGCTTATGAAGTGATCGATCTTTCTCCTCAAGAATTTGAGGACTTTATTGATTTCTTGAATATGGACGAAACCTTCCTGAAGACAGCTTCTGAGATGGAGTTAGTTACATTTATTCAAGATAAGCTCGAGCACTACCTAGTTCTCAATCCTCAAATCAAAAGAGCGAAGATGTAATTAGTGAAGTTATTCTAACACATTTCTGCCGGTTCGCTTTCTGCGTTTTCTAGAATTGGGATTTGGGATTTCGTTACAATCTCCTTCAATAAATTTCACAAATACAGAATGAGGTAAAGAAACTGGACAATCCAAGGCTCCTCGTTTGATTACTATCTTAAGATTATCTAATAGCTTATTGTTTACATATTTGGCTGAGGACTTAATGTAACTCTCATCTCTCCCGCTTAAATGCAAGTGATTTATCCCAATCCTCCAATTACCAGTATCTGAATAAACTGTATCCGAACATGAGATTTCCAATTTATACGTCCCTCCACCTTCTAACCAAAGATCAAGAGTCACACCCTCAGAGGCATACTGATAATGTCCACAATTTATGTCTGCATATCCTTGAGCGAATGCAAAACAGTTGAGAGACAAAAACAGACAGGTTATTATAGATTTCATACTACCTCTAAAGTAATAAATATACATTAGCTTTTCAATGCTGTATGAGCATTAAAAAAGGCGATCAACAAATGTCGACCGCCTTTCTTCTGGTTTGATACTAGTTTTATTCCCCTAGCTCTCTTAGTCTCTGATCACGCTGCATTGGATTTTCACGTGAGTTGTTTCTCCTAAATAATTCAAATCTTGTTGGTTGCTGAACCGTAGGCCAGTTATTGTTGTTAAAGTCAGTGTCAGCTGTCTCTAAGAAAGGATCCAAGCTAATTGAAGTAACTTCCTGATCAAAGATAAACACCTTAGAAACTTTCTCCTCGCTACGTCTCCAAATTTCAGCAGGAATGCGAATAACCTCCGTAGTGTTATCTGCAAATGTAAACTCTAGAATTATTGGCATTGGAATTCCTCCGAGGTTTGTAAAGTTCAATTCATAGAATTGCTTCCCTGAATTCAAAAGCTCCAATTGCTCGGCAGTCAAGTCTTCCTTAAACTCATCATATTCCTGACGATGTAAAGCATCTACAGCATAAATGTCTCGCTTGCCATAGAAATCATCTATATCGTCATCACGTTCGTTGACTGTCTCATCAATCGATTCTAGATTACGGCCGTTTCCAATAAATTGATCTCTTTCATCAACTTCTCTCTGTGTTGCCATTTCTAAATCTGGGTTGTGCGTGTTCAATTCGAACCATTTCACTTCGTCTAAACTAATATCGACGTGATCCGTGGTGTAGAACCAAGCTCTCCAGAACCAATCTAAATCAACTGCAGATGCATCTTCCATTGTTCTGAAGAAATCCGCTGGAGTAGGGTGTTTGAATTTCCATCGTTCGCAATACATTTTAAACGCATGATCAAATAACTCGCGTCCCATTACGGTTTCACGAAGGATGTTCAAGGCGGTAGCCGGCTTACCATAGGCGTTGTTTCCAAACTGCCAAATTGATTCCGAATTCGTCATGATAGGAGAGATGCGGTCAACATCTCCACGCATGTAATCTGCAATTAAATATGCCGGTCCTCTGCGCGATGGATATCCGCGTTCCCATTCTTGCTCTGTCAAGTACTGTACAAAAGTGTTCAATCCTTCATCCATCCATGTCCATTGGCGTTCATCCGAATTGATTATCATAGGGAAGAAGTTATGTCCAACTTCGTGAATAATCACTCCCCACATGCCATATTTGGTTCTTTCAGAGTATGTACCATCTGCTTCTGGCCGACCACCATTGAAGCAAATCATTGGATACTCCATTCCGATCCACTTTGAGTGAACTGAAATAGCCACAGGATAAGGATAATCAACTGTATACTTAGAATAAGTTGCCACTGTATGAGCTACTAATTTTGTAGAATATCTTCCCCAAAGAGGATTTCCTTCTTTTGGATAGAAAGACATACACAGTACATTTTTACCGCCAACTTCTTGGTTTTGCGCGTCCCAAATGAACTTACGAGACGTTGCAAATGCGAAGTCACGAACATTAGTCGCCTTGAAGGTCCATGTTTTTAATCCTTTTTCCTTTTTCTTCTCAGCTGCTTCGGCTTCTTCTTGAGTTACAATCAGAATTGGAACATCAGACGTACGCGCCTTCTTTAAGCGATTTCTTTGCTCTGGAGTCAATACAGTGCTTTCGTTCTGTAATACTCCCGTAGATCCAACAATGTGATCCGAAGGAACGGTAATTGAAACTTCGTAATCTCCGAACGGTAAAGCAAACTCGCCACGTCCTAAGAATTGCTTGTTTTGCCATCCTTCTACGTCACTGTATACGCACATGCGTGGAAACCATTGTGCGATAGTGTATAGGTAATTGTCATTCTCTTCAAAGTGTTCGTAACCACTTCTTCCACCAATCTGCATTCGGTCATTAATGTTGTACCACCAATTGATCTTGAAAGATATTGAGCTTCCAGCAGCCAACGGCTTGTCTAGGTCAATTCTCATCATCGTCTTGTTGATGAAGTACTCCATCTTACGTCCTCCAGTACTTACAACTCCTTCGATTTTAAATCCTCCATCATAATCGATGAATTTTTTTTCAATATCGGTGATGGATCTAAAATTTTCCATTTTATCAATACTGATCAATTTGCTGTCAGAATCTTGAGCTCTAACATTTTGATCTAACTGAATCCATAAATACTCTAAGTTGTCAGGTGAATTATTTGTGTAAGTAATCGTTTCCTCTCCGGTCAAGACTTGAGTAACATCATCAATAGTCACATTGATTTTGTAATCTGCCTGCTGTTGATAGTAATTGTGACCAGGAGCACCTGCAGCATTTCTGTACTCATTAGGTGTTGGAAGGTCAGTACCAAGTTGTGCGAACTTGTTCTCCTGACCAAAAACCATGACAGGCGCAAGAGCTATTAAAAGTATTAGTTTCTTCATTTCAATTCTGTTTCTAGATTTATAGTTCTGGTTCTGTCTGTTCCAACGAACGGACGGGTATATGTTCTATCCCGATGATAGAAAGTGATCTTATTTTGCTGATTCGAAAACTTGTCCATCAACAGATCAAAGGTAAAGCTTATGGTTTCCTCTAAATCAATAGGGGCAGACTCTAAATAAAAATTCACTGTTCCATTGAGTGAGATTTCATGTCCAATAATAGCGAAATAACTTTCCGACTTACCGGTAACAATTCTAAAATGCCTATTGAGGTAGGACTCAACAAGCTCATAGTGATCTTGTGAATCATCCAAAACAATAGATTCATCCATATCTGCGTTCATGGCGCGTTCTAAGTCGTGTGTTGTTAAGGTGAGTGTTGCCTCAAATTTTTGGGACACATCATTGTACTCCAATTCAGCAAACGAGAAAAAGTACTCATGTGCACTGGCATACGATAACGTAAGGGTCATTAATACAAGGATAACAGTTCTCATTTTTCGAAAAAATCGAAGACCAAAATACTAATAAATCGATTAGAATTTTTAACCACTCATCATTTAAGAATGGTAGTTTTGTGTATAAAATCAATTAAAGTGGTAAAAATAGGCATCATAGGGTGTGGTAACTTGGGGTTATCAATTTTAAGCGGAATCCAGCACAACATGACTGATGTACAGTTGTTTGGTTCTAAAAGAGACTTGGCAAAACTAGAAGAGTTTGAACAGGTGAATACTACCTTCACAACGGATAATGAATTGTTGATAAAAGAGTCTGACATTATTGTGATTGCGTTAAAGCCCTATACCTTATTGTCCTTTCTTGAAACACACTCATCCCTCTTAGATCCTGAAAGACATACAATTGTGTCTTGCGCAACAGGAATCACTTTGGAGCAAATTCAATCTGCCATAAAAGCACCTATTGGAATCTATAGAGCAATGCCAAATACAGCTGCGGCAGTGAATGAATCAGTTACGGCAATCTCCTGCACATCAGATCCTTTAAATAGAAAAGAGATGATTGACAAAATTTTCGCTTCGCTTGGTACTGTGATACATATTGACGAAGCACTGATGGAGTCTGCAACTATTTTGGGTGCTTGTGGAGTGGCTTATGTCTTACGTTTTATGCGTGCAATGATTCAGGGTGGAATAGAAGTGGGCTTCAACGCTCAAACTGCAACTGACATTGTGAGTCAAACCATGAAAGGAGCAGCAGAATTAATTATACAGAACGGAACCCATCCTGAAGAGGAGATTGACAAGGTCACAACACCTAAGGGCTGTACTATTGTTGGATTGAATGAAATGGAGCATGCAGGATTCAGTAGTGCACTAATTAAGGGGATTGTTGCTTCTTACAATAAGATTGAGCGATAGCAACAAGGTGGTATACCATTTTACAATTTTCTTCGTTAAATCATTCAAACTACATAAAACTGCTTTGCGCTTAACAGCTTTAAAGTGAATTCGTATATTTGCCGACCTATGGAAAAGGTGTTCAAGAAACTATCTATTATTATCCCAGCCTACAACGAGGCCAAGACAATTCACATGATCCTTAATAAGGTCAAAAAAGTGGAATTAAAGAACAATATTGAAAAGGAAATAATTCTTGTCAATGATTTTTCTTCAGACGGTACCGAGAAGGTGATAGAAGACTACATAGCAGCGAACCCAGAGATGAACATGCGACTTTTTAGTCAGCCGGTAAACATGGGAAAAGGAGCAGCATTACACAAAGGAATTGAATTGGCCACTGGAGAATATCTTGTAATTCAAGATGCCGATTTAGAATATGACCCTGAAGAGCACAACGATCTATTAAAGCCAATCCTTGAAGGTCAGGCAGATGTAGTTTATGGTTCTCGGTTTTTGGGAGGTAATCCGCATAGAATCTTATTCTTTTGGCATTCAATAGGAAATAAATTTCTTACGCGTCTTTCAAACATTTTTACAAATCTGAATTTAACGGATATGGAAACATGTTATAAGATGATTGATACCAAGATCGCACAATCCCTCAACTTAAAGGAGAACCGCTTTGGGTTTGAACCGGAAATCACGGCAAAGCTTTCCCGTGTAAAAAATATTCGTATTTACGAAGTTGGAATTTCTTACTACGGAAGAACATACGAAGAGGGGAAGAAGATCGGATGGAGAGATGGATTCAGAGCAATCTACTGCATTGTCAAGTACAACGTTTTCAGTAGGAAATAGTACTCTCTTGCAAGATCCATTTTATCTTATTTTTCAGCAATGTCGTTGGTGTATACTGCACTTTAATAAAATCAAAGGTTGGACTCATTAACACAAATTGTTTTAGGCGCCGCAGTAGGAGAGGCTGTTCTGGGTAAGAAAGTCGGGAACAAAGCAATGCTCTGGGGTGCTATAGCCGGTACGATTCCAGACCTTGATGTTTTAACGCGTTATTTCACAGATCAAATTACCGCAACAGAGATGCATCGAGGGTTTTCACATTCCTTGGCGTTTTGCATTTTACTCGCTCCAATTCTCGGCTGGATTGCCCACCGAATTTACCATAAACGCGAAGCCACTAGGGTGAATTGGTCGTGGCTGTTCTTTTGGTCTCTAGTGACACATCCATTACTTGATGCTCATACCACATGGGGGACGCAGTTCTTTTGGCCTTTAGATTTAAGGATTGCCTACAAGAACATCTTCGTCGTCGATCCGCTATACACGATCCCTTTCTTGATTTGCTTGTTGATTGCAATGTTTCACAAACGAACCAATCCAAGAAGACGGAAGTTCAATAATGCGGGGCTATACATAAGCACCTTTTACATGCTTTTATCTTTGGTATTCAAGTGGCAGGCTCAATCATCGTTTAAGAAGGAATTAGAAGAGCAGGGGATAGCTTACACTGAAATCGACACTCGCCCCACACCGTTGAATACTATTCTGTGGAATGCACAAATTGAAACCGATGACGGCTATCGAATGGCTTATTATTCCCTGTTTGATGATCAGAAGATTACGTTTTCAAATGAGTTCCCGAAGAATGATCACTTATTAGACCCAATCCGAGACCAGCATGTTGTGCAGCAATTGATAAAGATTTCAGATGGTTGGTATATTATAGAAGAGGATGTTGATCGTTTAATCTTTACAGATTTGCGTTTTGGACAAATTGGAATGGATGCAGACAACTCTCCATTTCTATGGAAGTTTGAAATTATCACAAAAGAAGATGGAACCGTAGAAGTGAAAAGGCTTAGCGGTTTTATGGCAAACACTGAATACTCTGAAGTGTTGAGTGAGCTTTTTCAACGAATGCAAGGGAATTAGATAGTCTACAAAAGGTCATCTAAAACACTATCGTGACGTTCTTTTTCTTTATTTTTTTTGATTGAAATAACATGAATGATGCTAACCACTGTCATTGCTGTTATGCCAAAATAACTTACGATCGGGCTGGGTCCGATCTGCGTATCACCTAAATAATCACCGGTCCAGTACCTCGAGTATAGATTTATTATTCTGTAGGATGCATAGAAAAAGAATGGTAAAGACAAAACGCTACCTATTACTGCTGCAACACGATTCCGAACAATTAGAAGTGCACCAAGAGCAAAAGAAGGAATGATAATATACCAACCAACTGTGTCGAAGCCAATTAAATCTGGGCCTGAACGAGTCCAATCTGACCTTGTATATTGAAAGTAGGGAAGGAATTGCGCGACAATAATAACTAAAAGTAGCGCTATGGTAACTGGAATGATATGCTTCATAATTCGTCAATAATTTCGTTAGACTGCTTGCGTGGACGTTTCTTCGACAACTTAATGGCATTAATAATACTGATAACAGCCATCATGGTTACTCCGAAGTAATTAACAAAGGGACCGTAGCCTACCTGAACCCAATCATCATCATAACTAATCGTGAATTTGATAAGTGAAAACAACAACAGACTTGCATATAAAAAAACAAGACTATAAAGTGCACTACCAATTATTGCAGTAACATGATTTCTCACTATTAGAAGCACAGCAGCAATAAAAGACGGAACCATCATAAACCAGCCAATACTCATGTCAAAACCGGTCATAATACTATCATCCGAATCACCTGCACCCCAAAAATTTTCATCAAAATGATAATAAGGAAGAAATTGAGCAACAATTACTACCACTAGTAGCGCTATGGTGATTGGGATGATTTGTTTCATAGCTCGTCAATAATTTCGTTAGACTGCTTACTTGGCCTTGCTTTAGACAATTTAACAGAATGAATTACCCCCAGAGCTGTCATAGTTGAAGTGCAGAGTAAGGTGAGGTAGAGGCCAATACCTACGTTAAACTGAACATAAAAAGGACGTGTCGAAATAAAATGAAGTAAGAAGCACGCAAAAAATAGGGTTAAAGCATAAACTACCGATCCTATTATTCCGAGAATATGATTTGGTGCGATAAAACAGATGGTACTGACAAGGGCTGGGATAATGAAAAACCAAGCTAAATCATTATCAAAGGCATTCTCTGAAGCGTTCATGTACTCTTGGGTATTCATAGGCATCATTTGGGCAACAATAACAGCTACAAGACCAACTACTGCTATAATCCAAAATCTTTTCATTGTTTTTAGGGCTTGTCAATAACACTTCAGTTAATCAATAGATTGATAAGGGGAAAGTGTTATCTAAAGATGATTTTATCTGAATGAATCACCGTGCCATCCACCTGTATCTTGTAAAAGTAACTACCAGAAGGCAAATTGTCTCGCTGAATTTTTATTGCTCCATTCGTAGTTGAGAGTTCCAGGACATGAGTTCCATCAACCGCGTACAAATGCATTGTGTAATTTAAATAATTAGCAGATTTTATATTGACGTAATCACTAGCCGGCATAGGATAAACTTTGAATGAATCAAGATCAATTTGTTCTTCACTAGCTAACGAATTGAATCTCCAGAAATCATTAAAATTTGTGCCATTTGTACCAAGACCATAGTAAACGTCATCTCCAATATTCATAGCAACTGCCCATCTTCTTGTTGTTCCTGGGAAATCTTCAAGCTGCTCCCAAGTATCAACCAATGGATCATACCGCCATACTTCAGGAGCCCATATCCAAGGCAGGGCAGATGGGTTCCCCGCGAAACCGCCTATAAAAAACCCATAATTGTATTGGCCTATACCTGCCGGACGATGTGGTGATGTACCTGGGAATGGTGCTTTTGGTGTCCAGAGATCAGTAACAGGGTCGTACTCCCAGAAATTGGCTGCGTTTTTAATGTACCCTTTGTCGCCAATGGCAAAAGTAGGCACTCCAAAAGACGTTGAGAATGGTATGTTACTCCGTTGTGTCCAAACATCTAGTGCTGGGTCATACTCGTAGAATGCAGTGGAAAAAATTGACGGAAAATACCCTTTGTCTCCAATCTTAAAGGGGAATGAATTGTTGAAACTCGCAGTGGCAGGTGGACTTGTTACTTGTGTCCATAAATTCACAACAGGATCGTACTTGTAAAACCCATTACCGTCCATTTGCCCCATTCCTGCATACCCAACATTCCCAATACTTACTGAGACTACATCTTGATCTCCATTACCATTGTTTCCAGGATAGTCTGTTTTCTGCGTCCAAGCATTCGTCGCGGGGTCATATTCCCACCAATCGGCATACCAAGTGTCAAAACCAGTTCCATTTAAATGTCCAGTTCCACAATACGCTTTGTTGCCAATTCCCATTCCAGTAGCTCTGTGTCTACCAAAATTTCCAAAATCAGCAATTTGTTGCCATTGATGATTGGCCGTCAAATGAAAGGTGAGTCCAAAAAGACAAAATAGAATCAGTAGTAGTGGTCGCATGACTTAAGTTAATGTACTAGTAATGATAAATGTACAAAAAACACAATTGATAGACTTCATAATTAAGATCTAAAATTCATCGATAATCTCACTGGATCCTGATTTTCTTTTGGATCTGAACAACTGGATCGAATTCAATAGTGCGAACGTGGTCATTGCTAGTGAGAACACAAAGGTGAGAGGTGCGCCAATTCCCATTTCTGCACCTGCCCAATTATTATAACAGAAATTATAAATAGCTACGACCATAAAACAGGAAAACAGGAAGATAAGCCCCACTAATAATGTTCCAATTAATGAAACTACAAAATGTCTTACATAGAGTAGAATGGATGCCACCAATGAAGCTATTGCAATGGACCAACCAGAATAATCGTCATAAGCGCTGTGAGACGTAGCGTCGTTCCAACCCCATGTGTGGCCCGTGTGCAATGGAAGTATTTGGATCACAATGATTGCCACTAGGAAAATCGGCGTGATGATTCGAATTCTTTTCATTGGATTGAAAATACACAAAAACAACTTGTCGACGTATGGCTTGAAGAAGAATTGGTTTTATTAACAATCATAGACGCGGCTCCAGTCCCAACGTGAAAACCGGGGCGCTATTTGTTGATGATTAATTTTTTGACCAATCGATTTCCGTTCAGATCATGAAAGTTGATAAAGTAAACTCCAGACGAATAGGAATCAATGTCGATAGTTGTTGAGTTTAAATCGCCTTCGGATACAGTCTTGCCTAAAGAGTTTAGGATGGAGTAGCTCAGTAATACGCCCTCTGGATTGTCAACGTGGATCGCGTCATTTGCCGGATTTGGATAAATGTTGACATGTAGATTACTGTTCTCTTCATCGATGTCCAAGGGTAAATCGTAGATGTAAAATTCATACTCAGCTCTTTCTGGATTTAACATGGTTGCAACAGCATTGTTAGCACGGATATAAAACTTCGCTTGATATCCTCCGAAATGCCAAGGGAATAGCCCTGTGTAATTGCCGTCACCTGAAACTTGGTCACCATTTGTGCCATCGTCGTACATAGGTATAGAAATGAATTTAGAGCTGTACGGGCTTATCGTGGCCATCAATTCCACACTATTACCTCCCGATACTTGTGCGGTTACATAATTCGATCCTGAACCAACAGGAGGGAGGATGACTGGAGTTCCAATAGTTGGAGGAACCTGTGCAATTGATGTGATAGATTCTAGATAAGGCTTTCGAAGATCGATTGTAGAAGTGATTCCTGCTGCGGAAAATACAAATGGTATTACCATTTCACTCGTCACATTTCCAGAATAATTGGCCATGGTGAAGTACTTGTTGGGATCGGTGTCCGCCGCATCATAAGCCAAGGCTTGCAGGGTGTTCGCCTCATTTAGGACTGCAGTAGCATCTAAGCTTTCGTTCATGATTGTTCTTAAATGCGCTGTGTAAATTTTGCCATAGTGCGAATCTGGATTAGATGTGAGATAGTAACACAGCGGATACCACCAGTTATTGTAACCGTTGTAAGGGTCATACTCATACAATTCAGTGGAGTTAAAGTTCGCGCCTAACAATGCTGCTAAATAGCTTTCTGAAACGTCCCACGGGATCATCTGAAACAATCCATCACCAGTTTGATAGAGGTAGTAATTGTGCTGATAAAGTCCGTTGTAAGTGTCCAAGTTTAAAATAACCTGATTCACGGCAAACGCCCATAGAACACGATCAATATTTAATACTGTATCAAGATCTGCCGGTGAGTTGTTTAAAACATTGATTAGATTGACCAGTTCCTCCCAGCCTTCCTGCGATTTAAGAGCATAGTGGTCGTAATATGCAGTAGTGTCAGGTCCTAGCCATGCGAGATTAGAACTTCCAGTTGGTCCAGGCTGACCATATTGTTGAATAGGATCACATTTAAACAATGGCCCGTTATGATCATTAAAGTGCTTCATTAAAAACTGAGGATCAACAGCTTCAGTATTCACGTAAAGTCCTAAATAATTCCCTTGCACATTCACTTTCATGAAATTCGCTTCAGGTGACGGAAGATAGCGCCTGTAGATGTTGTAAGCCGTGATCTCTTTAACGAAAGTTGGATCGAACATGGCGTTAGCCAATTTCACCTTTTTATATCCCATCAAATTTTGACCTGGAACCAAGTCGTTCATGTCTATGTTGAAAGGGAGTTTCGGATTGTTTTGTCCACTAGGGATTGCAAATGTTGAATTACCCTTATAGCGAATAGCAACGTCTGGGTAATAAATCCCATCCAAGAGTATCGTTGCAGGTAATCGTAATCCCGTATTTGCATACCAATTAGTATCTAAAATACTGTCGTACTGTGGATCATAAAAGGTGATGTCCATTTCACGTAAAATACTCTGATCCATTAATCCGCCAGGAGCTTCATAAGAAATTTGAGGATCGTAAACTATTTGAGAATCAACTACGTGAGAAGATATCAGTAGAATGAGTAGTAGTGGTAATTTCATTTGCCGAAGATAGGAAAAGTACTATTGATTTCCTTTTCTTATTTAAGGTTTTGACTTTCTTAAGTACCAGCTAAGGATAAAGAACGTCCCAAATAAAACAATTGTTCCCGTAAAAATGGCAGTCACCAAAAAGAAATTCGGCCCCATGAGATTAAAGAAAATAAAGAGTAATAGACCGACTGTGGTAATTAAGACTCCACCGACAAACTCCCATTTCCAAGCAATGAATACCAATACCAGTATTACAAGCCAGGGTAGGGCATTGGGACTGTTTTTAACGATCCCCATAAAGCCTCCGCCAAGTTCTTCTGATCCTGAGATGAGTGCAAATCCAAAAAGTAATAATCCGATAACGAGTAAACCGAATCTTGCGAATGCTCGTAGTATATTGGCGAAGAGAAGCTTTTGTTTGTTTTCCATGATTGTTTAGATTAAGATAATAAAAATGATTTCCAGTTCTGGAAGTCTGCCATGACATTGTTCCATTCTGAGTTCACTAATGAACCCCCTTGAAGTGTTGTTCCAATAATCACGCTTATGATTAAAGTGCTAATTATAAAGTATGTAGATAATTTTTTCATAGTTCCTATTTATTGGTTTAAAGCAAGCCCTCAATGTTACTTGAGGGCTTTAGACTATAACTTAAACTAGTCTTCCTGATTCAGGGCCTTTGTGTCTCTTGTGTTTTTCTGAACTGCTGCTGCGGCAAACATTGCAAGTGTAAATGACATTCCGTAAAACCCTTTTTCACTTAGTAATAGATCTGCATTTCGAAGACCTATAACCAGAAGGACAATAGAAGCGATGGTTGTAAACCAACTAATTCCATAATAAATGTCGGTCACCTCGATGCCTTCAGCTCGGTCGCGCACACATTTCTGTACTGAGATTGCTGAAAACAAGCCAAATAAGACTACTGTGAAATAATACCCTTTTTCGTTGAGCATCATTTCAGAGTTCCAAAGTCCGATGCAATAAGAAATCAAGCCTATTCCTAGGGCGGCCCATGAAGCTCCAATGAAAGCTGGGGTTGGTTTGAATCCACCAAAATCTCTATTGGTAGCTCTTTGATTTTCTGTTTGTTCTAAATTTTCGTTTATCATAACTGTTCGTTTTAAATTACACTTCAAAGGTGGGGGGCTTTAAACGGCTGCCCAATCAAACATTCAAGATGTTATTACTATTGGCATCTATTCAAATCGGTGTATTATGTCTATTTTAGGTGGATTACGAGTATAATTTATTACGATATATGAGCGTATTAGTTGATTTAATTTCGACCTTAACCAAGGGAGAACAGCAAGATTTCGTTCGGTTTCTAGCGAATCGAAACAAACGAAGTGATACACGAAACACTGCGTTGTTTAGAGAGTTGGCATCTAGAAACGAAGGACGGATCAAACAGGAGATAGGCAGCAATGCATATAATGTACTAAAGAAGCGTCTATCTGATAGTTTACAAGAATTCGTTGCTGGAAACACCTTTAAAGGGGAAGTGACAGATGAAATATCAGTAATTAAGCAGATAATGGTAGCTAGAAAGCTATTTGTTCACGAGAATCATATATCGGGATTCAAAGTATTAAAGAAAGCAGAGACAGCGGCCTATGAGCTACAGCATTACTCATTGCTCAATGAGATCTATCATACATATGTTGAGTACTCCTACCACACATCATCACCAAACCAAGAGGAGATTTTCGAGAAATTTGAGATAAACAAAAGTGAGTTCTTGCACCAAGAGCGTTTAAACATGGCCTATGCAGCTATTCGTAAAGCTTTTCATGCTATTGAATATCATTCAGAAGATATTGATTTAAAAGAGCTGATTCAAGAGAATTTTGATCGATTCAACATACCTGATGATCAGCGCTACAGTTTTAAAACACTCTACCATATCGCCCAGATAGCAGATATAACAGGTGCTTATAGCAAGGATTACTATTCTGTTGATATATTCTTCGCCGAAAAAGTGCAAGAACTGAAGGGCGGCCCTGGTGACACAGAGAAATTCCTTAATTACCATATCGATGTTCTGTACATGATTGCGAATATCTATTTTCGGAAAAAGGATTTCACACAAAGTGCGAGACACCTTGAGGAAATGCATGTCCAAATGAAGCGATTCGATAGGCGTTACTATTATGACTTCTATATAAGATATGCCAATCTAAAATCTCTAAACAGCAATTTTACAGATGATTATGCTGGTTCACTTGAATTATTAAATGAACTAATTGATTCAGGAAAATATAAAGAAGATCAGCTATATAATCCGCTGTTAGCGTTAGCCATGATACGTTTTCAACAAGAAGATCTCAACGCGGTTAAGCAGATCATTTCGAAGTTCCATCGATCTGACCTTTGGTATGAACGCAAGAATGGGAGGGAGTGGACCCTACAGCTCAAATACATCGAAATCCTTTTGTACATAGAATTAGGAGAAGTTGACTTTGTTGATGCTCGAATAACGAGTCTCATGCGTAAGTACGGTGATTTATTCAAGTCCGATCCTAACAATCATGTATTATCTTTTCTAAAGTGTGTTAAAGCTTACTATCATGAACCGAGCATAGCAACAACCGATGAGTTCAAGGAGAGGGTGGAAGGCAGTATAAAGTGGAAACCAGTAGAACAAGAGGATATTTTTCTCATGTGCTTCTATGCTTGGTTGAAATCAAAAATGGATGGAACCCCTATCTATTCAACAACGTTAGATCTTGTAAGAGCTAAATACGATAGCGAACTATAACGAGTCGTCCAAGATATCCTGATTCGGTTTATTTGTTTTCTGACTCTGTTTAGCACCGTATCGGTATGTTTGATAGGCATTTGAGACATTCAAGAGAAAGAACATACCAGCTAAGGCTAACAAGTAATCTTGTCCGATTTCCATTTCAACAATTCCTCCAGGCATTAATTCCGGTAAAATAAAAGAGTAGAGGACCAAGCCGAAACTCAGCGTTATACCAGCAATTGCTAGAATTAAGTTCTTACTAAATGACATTGCAAACACACCAAACGTTATGGCAAATGGAACTAAGAAGTACTTCCATAATTGAAGACCTGTATAGGTTTGTATCCAAAGAGATCCATGGAATGTGTCGTCTTCTATATAAAAGCCGCTAGCCAGTGGTTGAAAGAAAATAACAGCCAAAAGCAAAAGAGTTAATCCACAATATTGACGAAATTTTGACATTACTTATATTCAGGTTCTGCGTTAAAAATATTTGAAATCACTCTAACATCCTTGTCTACACTCGCTTTAAACACGAGCACAACAAACATATACGATCCTGCCCAAATAATCATCATGATTAGATGAGACATGCTAAAACCTCGTGTAAACATCTCGTACACCGAAATAATCGTTACAAAGGTGGATAGCATGAAACCTATTGCCAATATGGCTGAAGTGAGTGAATTGAGTCTGAACTCAAGCTTTGCTGTTGTATTAAGGGCATTCTGCTTGATCCTCCCACCAATCTCTGGCGCAAATAGACCGTGTTGACCTGAAATTCTTTTTATCTCCAAGAAATAATTATGAATGGTGCCTTCAAAGTACGGAGGATCTTCCTCCTTTACCATAATTACGTCTGCAATCCAATGACTACCTCTATGCTTCTTAGGTTCAAGATGCACTGTTAAGCGATCAACTAGCTCATCATCAGAAAGAGTAGAGGTAAAGATTACATCATGTTTTGGGAAGTACTTCACGGGTAAAATATACAAAGAATTCACCCTTTCCGTATATTTAGAATTACCAAAACAGAGAGTTATGATAATGTTGATTGGAATGGGGCTTATAATTGTAGGATTTGTAATGATCTTTATTCTACTTAGGAATTCTAGGCGTCCGAAAATTGAAGTGCGAATTGACGAAATAAAAATGCGACATGGTCGGCAAGACAAGAAGAAAGAGATGATACAGCACAAGCACGCTTTTGTGAAATACAATTATGAAGGTCAAGATTATGAAGCTTGGATTCTACTAAAAACAAAAAAATCAGTTGAGGGAGAATGGATTAAAGCTACCGTAAGTCCAAAAGATCATGGACAATTAACCGCTTACGCACCAAAAAAAGAACAAATTGCTATCGCTGTAGTTTTTGCGGTTGGAATTTTTCTGACAGGTGGAAGCTGGTGGGTTATGGATTATATGGATTGGTGGTAGCACCAAAGAAACCGAAAAGTGCCTTGTTAGTTCATCGAATGTACCCACTTCAGTGAATTATCGAAACTCTTAAACACTTTTGAAGGATGCGAGTGACTTTTTAATTTATGGTAGAAATTAATAAGAATGCGTTGCGCTAGATTGTGAATGATTGCCGCTTCACAAATGGCATCAATTTTATGATTCTGAAGGTATTCACGGCTCTTCTTGTCCATTTGACTGTGCTCTCCCATTTCAGCAATGATTTTCAACGGACCGTTTTCAGCATGTATCTCGTACTGTTCAAAAATAAGTTGTAAATCTTCGACAGTACACAGAGTGCCTGGTTTATTGTAGGAATAAAATACGTCTTCTGGTAGTATGCAGCAAAGAATTTTGTCGGTCTCAACAACGTGGCGCGCGTTCGTAAGTGATTGTCTTATCATTCTGTAGTAGTTAGCAAATAGCTCTTGGTTGAACTTAGGTTATGTGAATATAATAAAAATACTGCTAAATCGTATAGTGCGGCAAAGTAGAGGTGAGAAAAAGCGAGTTAGAATCCGTTAGAGCCGATCAATTACATCTGCATCATGTTTTTGCGTAGTACTTTCTTTAGTAGTTCGCCCTTCATAAGGCCGCATGATATGTACGATACTCAAAACCATCATGGACAGCGCTGTAAGACTCAGAACATAATACCCAAGGCCTGTAGAAATTGGCATATCATTGCTGAATAAATCAAGGAGTTTATGGATTAACCCTAGAATGAGAATTAAAAGAAGACAATTCGAAATACTCATGACGAGCATAATAACGCGAGATGCATGGTTTTTTCCGAACGCCAACAAAAGAAATATTCCCGAAACTATGCCAAGAGAAAACAACGGGGAAACTATATCGAAGCCGGATAACACGATTCTTTCATAATGGGCTTGGCCAATTCCAAAAATAGGGCGGTAAAAATGTTCTTCACGAATTTCAAACGGGAGGAACATTGAAACGGCCGCAGTCGCAAGTACTATTGCTGCCAAGAGCATTCTTTTCTGATGTGTTGTCATTTTCGCAATTTAAAGGTTTTATGCTGAGGAAGGTGATAGAGGGGTTTAAGTTTAGATGTTTGCTGTGGTAATCAATTAAAGCTATTTAACATAATCTTAATTATAGGGCAATATGGGTTTCCCGAATCCTCGGGATGTCTTGCCAACTATAATGTATATTATGTCTACGGGCGTTGCCTAAATAGCAAGTTCCTTCTTCGATTGATCATATTGCACCTATAATTAGACGTTATAGAGCATGGCAATTGTGCTCCCTACAATCCCTGCCCCCCATAACTAGACAAGCAAAAAAGGAACCATCGCTGATTCCTTTTTTAACTCAAAACTACTCTCAATTCTATTCCACTTCTAGCGTTATGCTATTATCAGGTGTTTCTGCATTCTGCTGTTCACTATGGCAATCATTCTGTTCCCAATGACAACCGTGGTGATGATAATGTCTCGGGCCTACAAATGCGTACAATGTTCCTATAGTTGCGATTGCCACAATTCCTGTGACTAACTTTCTTTTTTTCCAATTCATAATTGATGTTTTAAATTCTTATTAAATTTTCTGATCTACAATTGACCGTTATCTACAATTGTGACTTGGGCGGGTTGTTTTAAATTGCTCGTAGTCTTCTTCAGACATAGATCGAACCTTATCGGCAAAAGCCAATTTGTGTTCCCAGAAGTTTCCTCCTTTCATTTTCCTGAAAAAGAAAATTCTAAATAGGATAAATGGAATGATGAACAGTAATAATATTTTAGGAATAAAGAACAAAAATGCCCCTAGTAGAATTCCTTTTCCGATTGTAAAAAGCAATGATTTTTTCATCTTGTTTGTTTTAAAATAATACTCGTTTCTATTGAAGACGAATCAACTTCTCTTTTACTTTAAATTCCCACAAAAAAAAAGCCCCAACGTCCTGAGAGCTTTCAGGGTTGGGGCTTTTTAAACTAAATCTCGTCGCGCTTATCTACCACATCGTTCTTTCCATTTGGCCTTGAATGCATCTTTTTCTTCATCGGTCATGTTCATGAACTTCTCTTTCATGGCTTTTTTAGCAAATGGCGACTTCCCTCCTCTTTTCTTAAAGTTAAACCCTGAGAACAACAACTTGCCCAACAAGAGTAACCCTCCAGCTTGCCAATATGAAATGGGAATTAGCCCAAAAATATCCGGCATTAACCAGTTCCACAAGACCATCACTAACGCCACCATCAACGCTGCTCCCACTATCATGAATGGAATAAAGAATAAGCGCTTTTTCTTCCATTTGTTCTTTCCTGTTCTTTCCATCGTTAGTTGTTTAATTCGTTATATAAATAGGCCAGTTTGTTGTGCAGATATTTCACTGCATAGCCTTTTCTACTGATAATTGTTTTAATGTTCTCCCCTCGTTGATCTGCAATTTGCTGAAGAGTGAAACCTTCTATTTCGTTCAATTTAAATACCACGCGCTGCTTTTCAGGCAATTCACTTAAGGCACTTGTTAATTCCTCCCAGAACAATTCCTTAAAAAACTGTGTTTCTGAATCGTTCGAATCATCCATCAAAAGGATCTCTTTGAAATTGAACTCGCCCTCGTTGTTTTGGTATTCGAGATCTTCTAATGAGTCGGTTGTTTTCTTGCGGTAGCGATCAACGATCTTGTTTCTTGCGACACGGTACAACCAGGCACCAGTGTTTTCAAGCGCTTCAATGTCGTTGAGGCTGGTCAGTTGATACCAAACATCTTGCAAGATGTCCTGCGCATCTTCTTCGGAGCTCACTTTTTGACGCACAAAGCCGAGTAACTTGCCTCCAAATTCCCTGACTGTTTCTGTGATCGATCTAGACTTCTTTTCCGCCATTATAGGGTCCAAAGATATACTCATATTATTGAAGACGGATGAGATGGTGGTTTTACTTTAAAAAGAATACATCTAATTAAACAATAGAATAAATAGGTTGGTCTCCCCTTCCCTCCTAAAAAGAAAAAACTCGCATCCTCCGATGCTCGCTAAGCTAAGGAAGCTGCGTTTAAGCATGGTTCGTATAAGCCGATGCGCAAGCATCAAGACCTTTCACTTTTATAGGGCATATGGATATCCGTGATTCTTGCAATCTGGACAAAGAGCTGACTTATAACACGCGCTATACTCAATTGCTGCGCTGCACGATTACACATCCGGAAATCTTGAAATTAGTGGACCAGGATTTTAAAAGAGTTCTTTAGATTATCCTCAGTAATCAGGTTAATTATTAGCATTTCGTTGCTATAATTAGAGAGATCAATTGGCTCAGAATTCACGAGTGAATAATGTTCTTCCGAATAGACCAACCGGCCAGTCAGTGAATAAATATTAACACCTACAATTGCATCACTCCCGGCGAATCGAATCGTTTTGTTTTGCTCATTAAAAAGGTATTTAAAGTCAATCGAGCTTTCATTAATTGATGCCCAGGAGTTACCTTGTGCAATGATAATCACATAATGTATCGTCAGTGAATCTTCCGGAAAATTAAGCGGCCAAACTTTGAAGCTCACTGTGTCTGTTTGCGCAAACGACATGTGCTCAACTCCAATTATTAACTTGTTATTCCAAAGAGGAGGGTCCATCAGCATGAAATCGGCACTGTCTATATGTTGAACATCGGTATAATTATTTTCAGTATCTGAAAAATTGGTGACCCAAAGTGTAGGCCAACTTATAGGTTCAAGGCACATCCACCTCATTTGAAGATCTTGACCTGAGTTGTTGAATATCTCGATGTAGTCATGTACAGGGCCAAAATCAGTTGTTTTGTCAATCGTAATGATCGTATCTGCCACACCCCACGAGGAATTATTAATCTGACCAATTCCAGCAATCGGAATAAATAAAAATAGAAGGAAAAATTGTTTCATTCCTAAATGTAGTCAAATTCAAAATTTAATAATAAGCCATTTGTTAACGAATTTGAATTCTCAACGAAATTATTTTGAGATGATAGTCAACTTTAGATTGTCAACTAGCCTTCCATTAACCGTTCTCCAACAAAGGCATACTGATCCCATTTACCCAAAGGATGAAATGGCGAAGCTTGAACATCTCTAAACAATCTTTCTAGGTTGAACTCTTTGATAAAGCTTTGTCCCCCAATTGCTTCCATTGCTTCTGATACCGTGTTTTTTGTAGCCTCTGAAACATTCGTCTTATAACTCAAAGTCTTCATCGTATTGGCTTCATTTGGCTTGAAGTCGTAGTTATTCGCCAAAGCTATCATCGTTTGCCACTGAGATTGAGCACTTAATAGTTCATTGTTTAGTTTACCAAGTATGTACTTCATGTGCTTTTCATTGCGCTTGTATTGCTTGCCTTTAGCAATCGCGATTTCCGCAGCTTTCTCAGCTATTCCAACGTATGCAGACATAATTAAAGGAAGTGCAACAGTAAGTACAACGCTCCATGCTGGATGAAATTCATCCATAGGTCGTTCGAGTGCAATTGCTGAATCTGGAACAAATACATCCTTGAATACAATGGTTTGTGAACCAGTTGATCGCATCCCCATTACATTCCAATCATCTAATACCGAAACTCCGTCAGCGTTCATTGGTACTGGAAAGTGCAATACCTTCCAATCTCCTTGCTCATTTTTATATCGAGCAGTTGCAACAGCCACATCTCCTCCAGCAGATTGGCTTGCAAAGTGCTTTTTGGCATTTAATGTATAGCCTCCATCTACTTTAGTCATCTCACCGTTAGAGTCTAACCAATCACGAGCACCAGTACTAATTAGTACCAGTTGGTGCTTTGCAACGTTTTCAAGCATTGGCGCTCCTTTTTGTTGATGCTTATACTTCCACACTGTTGTTGAGATAATGTGTTGATGCATAGAAAACGCTAGCGCTGTAGAACTACAATAATGGGCAATTAAGCGAATAATGTTACACATTTCTTCGTGACTCAAACCACCACCTCCTAACTCAGCAGGAATGCTTGCTGAAAAGTATTTGTGCTCTTTTAATTGTTTGTAGTTCTCAAAGACAAACTCTCCGTCTTCATCGTGCTTTGCAGCTCTACCTTCAAAGTCCTTTCCTAATTTATGTGTCAATTCAACCCAGCTATTGTAATCTTTCATAGTACATCGTTTAGTTTATACCACAAAGTTACAGGGTCTCTTCAGTTTAGACTTTGCTGAAAAGTTTAATTAATTGACTAAGAAGTTCAGATCCGATAGCTATCGGATGGTATAAGTTGCGATATCAAACGGTTTCTCCAACATATTTACTCGGTGAAACCCCGAATTGATCTTTAAATGCTCTGCTAAAATGAGAAGCATCTTCAAATCCACTTTCAAAGGCAACTTGCGTGATGTCAGAAGAATCAATGAGGATCATAGTTGCCGCACGATCAAGTCTTTTACTAAGCAACCATTTACCAGGCGTGGTGCTGTAATGGTTAAAGAAGTCGCGCTTAAACGTTGATAGACTGCGGTGACACAACTTGGCAAACTCTTCTAAACTCATATTGAAACAGTAATTGTTTTCCATTATATGCGTAAGCGATGGATTCGCATTCAAGGTCAGCTCACTCAGGTATGATAAAAGCTGATCATTTTTACTGTTGTGCATGACATTAATCAACAGCTCTTTTAATTTTAATCGAACAATAGAATCTGGTGGATCTTGATCTCCATGAAAATAAGCCAACATGGATTGAAAAAAGCTGCTCAAATATTCTTCTCTTTCTAACAATGTTGCTGTGAATACATTCCGTTCTATTCTTTTCGAGGTGTTTAGACCAGAAACATGCTCAAGCAGCGAATCTTTGATTAAATCATCAGGCATAAAAAAGCCGAGCATACAAAAGTCTTCATCAAATGATTGGGTAATAACTGCCGCTCCCTTCTTAACGAATAATGTACTTCCTGCATCTACCTCCCATTCACCGTGTACAGTCTTCCATTTTTTCATTCCACTTAATACGTGGATAATGTAGTCATGCTGTGCAAATACGCCAAGGTGTTCATCTTCAAGAGGGCAGGTATATTCTACGCAGACTAAATCGTCAATCGTAAACTTTTTGAAGTGCAAACTTCCTTTTATGACTTCGTATATGTTTCTCATCGTTTCGTTAGGTTGAAATAAATATACAAATTCTGGAATTCACCGAACTATTGAGGATATAGTATTGCACTAATTTTAAGCTGCTTGATATAAACTGTTCCTCCCCTATTCAATCCCACTAAAAAACGGTAGGCGGTAAGTTCCTTTTCAGTAAATTACTTTAATCGCTCAATAAGTTCAATTTCGAATGCAGAAAGTAAGTTCTTTTGTTCGACAGTTTCTGCATCATCCTCAAAGATCCCCATACAATTGCTTGTGAAGATTTTATTTAAGGTAATTGAACTCTTGGAGTCATCACCTTCAATAGTCACGCGTGTATCCACGTAATGACAATAACTCGTATTGCTTTCAGGCATGTAGTCATACACAAAAACGCTCAAATATAGAACACCTTGTCGACTGACATAAACGGTGTCACGGAGCGGGATTTTATTCTCATAAATGAAGTCAATATCCCCATTCTCAAAGAAAACTGTATCCTGCCAGATGTCATAGCCAGTGATGTAATAATAAGTTGAGTCTCCTTCCTGATTTTCCTGAGCATAATTCTCATTTTCAATATACCGGGAAATGGGTAGATAAGATGGAGCGGCAAGGGTATCCTCATATGTCAATTCATTGAGTCTTTGAATCAACTCATCTTTGCCGAAATCAAAATCATATGTTTGCGTGTAATCGTAATTCCGTTCGTAACTTGTAGCACCAAAAGCAAACGCCGCGATGCAAAACACACTCCAGTGTGCAATGCGTGAAACGATAATTGGCCTTGGCGTCACTTTCAGAGATAATGGGATTACAATTAACGCGGTCAGATCCCAATAATCGATAACCCGTCCTATTTTAAATGGTGCTATACCATTCCAGCCTTCAATGAATCCTTGACTTAAACTCGATTTCCAAACAACAAATAGTCCGGCTATGATCCAAACGACTACGTGTTTTTTCTTGGGAAACAAGGCCAGCCAAAACAGTGCAAATGCAAACAAACCTACAAAGTCAGAAAGCTTTCCGGTAATCATACCCGGCCAAAGTGATTTCAAGAACCAATCATTCACAACAAGGATAGCAAGTGCCGCAAAAAGCTCTATTGATACTAAACTATGTGAATGACCTTGTTTCATTGCTTACTGGGGTCTTTTCTTTAAAACTATAAAAAATAAAGGCATTAAATACCTACACTGTATTGTCTATTGGTTGTTGGAGTGATCTCTGTATTTAAGTCACTTAAGGCATCCGCTTTATCGTTTAATAAATTTTCAAATAAGCGAATCACTTCTAGCTTATCTAATGCTTCAATTTTGGTATGTGTTTCTATGTCTCTTAAGTCAATAAAGAAACTTGAAAAAGTATCAGGAATATCCGTTAAGATTTCTGTATTTAAAAAATTCGTGTCTGCATATAAACCATGATAATTTCCATTTGTTTTTTCAATGAAAAATGAATCTTCATTGTAGTTGGTGATAGAAGATTTCCTCGTACAATGCGAAATACATTTATTATCAATCTTCGTTTTGTGACAACCAGTTACTTGATGAAACATACATTGCCTAGTAGTCATTAAAATTATAGGATGGTAGAAACTGTAATACAGATCGAAGTCTTTAGGTTTCTGAATTCGCTTAATTTGTCTTCTGTTCAACTCACTTGAGATAAATGCTCCTTTACAATTCAACTCCTCTTTTAAGCAAAGTAAACTATACGTATTAACGGTGTTTAAGAAAGGGCCAGCGATCCAGTCAATTCCTAATCGGTTTGCTTCAACGGCAATCCCTGTATTATTACTAACTAGCTTTTTAGGTTTTAGGATCTCTAGAAATTCAATTGCTGCAGTATAATCATCTCCAATGATCACGGGTAAAAACCAAGGAATTAAATTTTCATTTTCCAAGAACAAATCTACATATTGACTTACTTTCCCTTTAATGGAACTTGGCATTTGAAAGTAAACTTCCGCCTCCTCATTTTTAAAAAGTGCTACTTCTTTTTTGTTTGAAATTAAGACAGAAAGCGTTGGTTTAATCGTTTCATTTGACGTTTTAATTTTTGGAAGTACGATTGGAACGAGCAACTCTTTTGAATTATTTAATCGGTAGAGAATTTGTTTCTTGATCGAGTTCAGTTCCTTGTATGGGATGTATAAATCAGGATCTAATTGCGTTGTATTAATCGAGTCGATAATGTGTTCGGTATCGTTGATTGCTTTTATCTTTTCAAAGATTACATCTTCCGTCAAGCTCTCGTTATCAGTAGTTGATAGGCTGGTAGAAGAAATAATTTCAAAAGAATCATTGTATGTTTTAACTTCTAGCTTTAGAGCTTGATCAGCCGAACCAGAAACGTTTATGTATAGCGGACTTTGTTCAATGCTTAATTGAGCTATTTTCTCTTGGACAGTACCCCTTATAAGGTCTTTGTTCTTGTACAGCTTATCTCTTTCGGCTGTCATTACTGTGTCAGATTCGAAGTTAGCATCTGTTGAAACTTTGAGAGCAGAGTGATCTCTTGGACTTTCGCTAAACATGTTGCTTTCAATACTGCCTTCTAAAAAGGAGTTGGAGAAATCTCTATTAAACACATTGTATAAAGCACTGTTATCTGTACTGATCTCTTGCTTGTTTTCTATTCGATCAATTTGTTTTCTGAAAGAATCTACTACCGTGTGAACATAATCACATTTTTTAATTCTTCCTTCTATTTTAAGAGAAGCAACCCCCATTTCAGCCAAAACTTCTAAATCGAAAAAAGCAGAATTATCTTTGATGTTCAATGGGTACTCCTTCCCTGTTTCAGTTGGCTTGTATTTATCTCTACACGCTTGGCTGCATCTCCCTCTGTTACCTGAGTTCCCTCCTGTTGCTGAAGTAGCATAGCACAAGCCTGAAAATGAAATACAGTTAGATCCATGCACAAATACTTCGGTTAGCATTTGGTTTTGCTTACCATGAATAACTAAGGTTTCAATTTCATCTTTGTTTAATTCTCTAGATAAGTTAACTCTACTTGCTGTCATGGATTTTAAGAAATCCATTTGCCCTGTATTATGAGTTGTTAACTGAGTAGAAGCATGAATATCTAAACTTGGGAAGTGCTTTTTCAAGATATACAACACTCCTAAATCTTGAATGATGATACCATCCAATTTAGTATTCACTAGCTTATTTAAAAGTCGAACTAAATCGGCTATCTCTTCTTCTACGATGATAATATTTACCGTTAGAAATATTTCGCAATTATATTCATGAGCCAATCGTATGATTCCCTGAATATTTTCAAAGGTTATATTCTTTGCTCTATTTCTAGCATTGTATTTCCCAAACCCACAATATACGGCGTCTGCGCCTGCAGCAATAGCCGCCTTAATAGATTCAATATCTCCACCCGGAGCTAGTAATTCAATTTTCTTATTCAATGTAAATACTGTTTATGATGAAGTAGATTTCAAGGAGGCAAAGATATAAAGTCAATTGTCTTTATGAAAAGAAGTTGCGCAGCAACTGAAAAACAAACGGTAGTGCGGTTATACGGTAGTGACAGTACAATAGTGCAGTTATACGGTAGTGACGGTACGGTAGTTTAGTTCTATTAAACACGAACGCCAATCACACATACATCGTCTACCTGGTCATTGTCACCTTTCCAAGACTCAAAGGTCTCATCCAGAATCTTCTTTTGACTTTCCATTGGCTCTGGCTGAATACCAAGCAGCAATTCCTTAAACGCAGCGGCTTTGAATTTCTTTCCTTTCTCTCCTCCGAATTGATCAACGTAGCCATCGGAGAATATGTAGATTGTATCTTCTTTTTGAAGTTGAACAGTATGACTCGTATATGGTTCGGGGTTGTCGAACTTACCAATTGGCTGCTTATTCGCCTTAGTAATGAGGAGTTCCCCATTCCGTACTATCCATAATGGGTTATTGGCACCAGCATATTCCAATGTATATCCTTCAAGCGTACAAATAGCGATATCCATACCGTCTTTAACATCCTCTGAGCTTTTCTCAAATTCTTGAACAACAATGGAGCGTGTACCATTTAATATTTCACCAGGATCTGTGATTCCATGCTCTCTTACACTTCTATTCAAGGCATTATTGCAAACTACTGAAACCATAGCTCCAGGAACTCCATGTCCAGTACAATCTGCCGCTGCGAAGAGTACTTTCTTCCCAACTGTTTCCATCCAGTAGAAGTCTCCTGCCACAATATCTTTTGGCTTATAAAGTATAAACGACTCTTTTAGAAATTCCTTGACCAATTTTGCTTGAGGCAGAATTGCAGACTGTATACGCTTGGCATAAGCAATAGAAGCCATTATTTCTTTGTTCTTGTCTTCGACTAATGTTTTTTGCAAGGCAATGAGGTTGTTGTCTTTACGAATACGGTGAATCATAACCCAGAGGACAATTATAAAAACCAATCCAACTGCTCCTCCACCAAATAGAACATAGCGCTGCATCCGTTCTTTTGTGAGTAGATTATTAACGTTTTCCAATTCGAGTGAGTTGATTTCACGTTCCTGAGAATAGGACAAACTGTCTTTTTTTGACGTTAATTCATATTCCATTTTACGATCTACAAAAAGAGCCTCATCTGATTGAAGCATTAATTTTAGGCTATCTTCTAATAGACTTCTAAGTTCAAAGTAATATAAGGCGTCCTTATAGTCACCTAGCCCTCGATATGCATCCGAGATTACCATTGCGCAATTATCCTGTCTCCTTAGGATTCCAGCTGATTTAAAAATTCTCAATGATTCTTTTCCATCAATTATCGCTTGATCAAAATCTCCTTTGGCCAGATAGGCCTGTGCACTTCTATACATCGATGCTGCCATCCCCTCTTCCCTGCCAATTGCCTCTGACGCGATGTACGCGCTGTCTGCACAGTTTAGCGCACTTACGTAATCACCCGCAATGCGGTATTTATTACTCAAATTATTCAATGTTGAGCTAAACATCACTTTGTCTTCTTCCCAATTCGAGAAATTTAAAGCATTTCTATAATTCTGTATTGCCTCACTTCCATTTGTTGCGGTTCCTAAGCTATAATAAGAGAATGCTAACAAATCATTCCTATCTAGACGTTTGGCAATAATCAGCATAGAATCTGCGCACTGCTTTCTTAGGTCCATTCTTTCTCCCAAGACCACGTACTGCTGAATGGTCATTCTGTACATTTTGAATGTTAAACTGTCAATGTTTTGCAGTAAAGCCCAGTTTTTTAATTCTAAGATTAGCTCAAGATTTTCGGCTATTGAAGAGATATTAAGGAACTTATTTGTATAGTTCTTAGTGATGGTTATTTCAAGAGAAAGATCACCGATTGTTCTCGCTATTTTTTTTGCTTCTAAAAATGATTTTTCCGAATTACTGAATTCCCCTTTTTCAAAGTCAAGATCAGCTTTTAACACCAATTTCTCTATTACCGAGAGCTCAGATAGACTACTGGATTGACCATGACTATTGGCAGCAACGAAAAAGAGCAGTATGTAGACGAATAGTTTGATCCAACAATATACTGAAGAAAAATTTGATTGTGAATTAATAATTAGTCAAGCCCCGCCAACAAAACAGCATATTAAAATTATCTTTAATTCATGCTACGGTTACCAACCGTACTTATATCCTCTCCAACTGTACAATAGTTGTATAGATTTCTCCTGTTCAAGGAAATTAGCGCATACATTCTTTGAAGTTTGCATGCATTCTTTTAATTTTGAATAACAAGTTTTAATTATCACAAACCCATATTTATTATGAAAACACTACTACTATTACTTTTTACTACATCTGCCTTTTTACTGGTCACAGCAGATAGTTGTTATGCTCAAGGCTTTCCTTCAACTATGACGCAATGGTCAACCCCATTTGGTTATGAAGCTACTGCTGGCAATAACTCCACATGGAAATGGACAACCATGGATATAAATGGAGACGGACTCCCTGATATGGTGGACACGTACTTCAATACTGTATATGGAACTGCAGGAAATAATTACTGGGAAGTGTATTTAAATACTGGTTCTGGTTTTGCACCAACAGTTACACAATGGTCTACTCCTTTTGGGTACGAACACACAGCTGGCAATAACTCCACATGGAAATGGACAACTATGGACATGAATGGAGATGGCTTACCTGATTTAGTAGATACTTACTTCAATACTGTATATGGAACTCCAGGAAATAATTACTGGGAAGTTTATTTAAATACTGGTTCAGGGTTCTCGTCTACCGCAACGCAATGGTCAACCCCATTTGGTTATGAAGCTACTGCTGGCAATAACTCCACATGGAAATATACAACTATGGATATAAATGGAGACGGACTCCCTGATATGGTGGACACGTACTTCAATGGTGTATATGGAACTGCAGGAAATAATTACTGGGAAGTT
>JASJHD010000011.1:0-64461 GCA_033791225.1 Crocinitomicaceae bacterium | reverse complement strand
TGCAGCTTCAGATTCTAATTTAGCTTTTTCCTCCTGCTCTAATTTGTTGGCTTCGGCTAATCGTTTTTCTTCTGCTTCTTGAGCAAGTTGTTCTTCCTTCTTCGTTTCCGCTTCCGCTTCTGCAACTTCCTTTGCTAATCTATCCTTTTCAGCCTTTTGTACAGCTTCAGATTCTAATTTAGCTTTTTCCTCCTGCTCTAATTTGTTGGCTTCGGCTAATCGTTTTTCTTCTGCTTCTTGAGCAAGTTGTTCTTCCTTCTTCGTTTCCGCTTCCGCTTCTGCAACTTCCTTTGCCAATCTATCCTTTTCAGCCTTTTGAGCAGCTTCAGATTCTAATTTAGCTTTGGTCTCCTGTTCTAATTTGTTGGCTTCAGCTAATCGATTTTCTTCTGCTTCTTGAGCAAGTCGTTCTTCCTTCTTCGTTTCCGCTTCCGCTTCTGCAACTTCCTTTGCTAATCTATCCTTTTCAGCCTTTTGAGCAGCTTCAGATTCTAATTTAGCTTTGGTCTTCTTCTTTTCTTTCGAGAAAAAATTAAATAATGCCATAGTTCAAAAATAAGAAAAGCTCCCGTCTTTTGGACGGAAGCTTTCAATTCTATATGTGCTAGAAGAGATTAGTTCTTAGCGAACCACTCTTTCACTTTGTCATTGTGTACAATCTCTTGTTTGAATCCGTAAGAATCCGAACCTTCTTGCTTGTACATCTTAATCACTTTCGTGTGCTCCTTTCCGCCACCTTTCTGTAACGATGCTACTACTTTCTTTGCCATGTCTTATGGTTATTTAATCTCTTTATGAACCGTGTAACGCTTCAAGATAGGGTTAAACTTCTTGATCTCCAATCTGTCTGGAGTGTTCTTTCTATTCTTCGTTGTAATGTAACGAGAAGTACCAGGCTGACCTGATTTCTTGTGCTCTGTACATTCCAAAATAACTTGAATTCTATTTCCTTTTTTCGCCATCTTATTTCTTTTTTATGCTACCTCTCTATTCGAGAATAATTGTAGAATAACGAATTACTTAATAAACCCTTTTGCTCTTGCTTCTTTAACACAAACAGAAATTCCTTTCTTGTTTATTGTTCTCAAAGCTGAAGTAGATATCTTCAAAGTGATATACTCATCTTCTTCTGGCATGTAGAATTTCTTCGTAATTAAATTCGGGTAAAACTTACGCTTTGTTCTACGTTTTGAGTGAGAAACATTATTCCCAACCATTACCGATTTTCCTGTGATTTGACAAACTCTTGACATCTCTATAATTTTATAACTTACACTAAAAGCGGGTGCAAAGAAACCATTTATTTCCTGAATGAACAAGGAAATTTTAACTTTTTTCGATATTTATTTCCATCAATTCACATCTAAGCAAATTCAGTGCTGTTAAAACAGAGCGGCGAATATTCCGGTCACGGTTTTTCTCAAATTGAAATTTTTTCGTGATCACTCTTTTCGGTCCAGATATCGCAATCCAAACAGTTCCAACAGGTTTGCCTTCAACAGCACCATCAGGACCAGCTATTCCAGATAGTGAAATGCAGTAATCCGTTCCCATTTTTTGACGTCCATTTACTGCCATTTCTACCACTACTTCTTCACTTACCACCCCAAAATTTATAATCGTATTTTTTTTTACATCAACAATATTTTCCTTTATTTCATTGGAATAACTCACAATACTTCCTTGATAATACGAAGAAGATCCAGGTGTGGAAACAATTAATGCTGCGAGTGCTCCACCCGTACAACTTTCGATTGTTGATAATGTCGCATTCTTTTCCCTCAACAAGGTTCCCACAACTTCCTGAAGTTGATCGTTCCCATAACCAAATACATATTGTTTAAACTGCTCCGAAATTCGCACTGTGTATTTTTCGATTTTCTGGATTTTATCTTCTGATTTTTCAGAAGATAATCGCAAGCGAACAGAACCTGGAGAGGGTAAATAAGCCAACGAAATACCATTTGCTGTAATTTCATCTTCTAGATCCTGCATTCGATCAGCAATATAGGACTCCCCAATCCCTTGCGTTTGTATAGTTCTATAATAAAGCGATTTGAGATCAAAAACATTCGTCAGCCGGTCAAGTACCGAGCCACTCATGATTGATTTCATTTCGTATGGCACTCCAGGCATACTAACCAGAACTTTATCATTCTTATGAAACCACATGCCAGGTGCTGTACCATGCTCATTGAACAATGCCTCACAGTTTTCTGGAACATCTGCTTGTAGTTTATTCACGTCAAGCATTGGTCTTTTCCGAAGCGCAAAAAATAATTCTACGTGCCTCAAAACCTCCTCATTGCGCACTAATTTTGCATTAAAGTAGTCGCACAGTACATCTTTGGTAATGTCATCCTTGGTTGGCCCTAGTCCTCCGGTGATCAAAACAACATCCACTCTATTCATTGCCGTATCGATGGCGTTGGTCATGTCGATCACATTGTCTTGAACTACTGTACAAAATTGAACGTTCGCACCGATTTGTGCCAATCGTGAACCCATCCAGGAGGCATTTGTATTGATCGTTTGTCCGATCAACAATTCATCACCTATGGATATGATTTCGACTTTCATTATTTCTTGAGCTTGTACTTAGCTATGGATTCAATATGTCCAGTATGTGGGAATTGATCTACAAAAGAAAGTTTTTCTAAGGAATATCCTTCTTGGATTAATGTATCTGTATCTCTGGCCTGTGTTGAAGGGTTACATGAAATATAAACAATGTTTTCGGCTCCTAATTCAATTACCTTTTTCAGCGTTTTAGGAGCAATCCCAGCACGTGGAGGATCAAGGATAATGGTCTTAATCTTCCCTATAAAATCAGGATATTCACGTAAGAACTTTCCTACATCCGCTGCATAGAACTCGATGTCTTTTATTCCATTCCGTTCTGCATTTCGTTTCGCATCTTCTATTGCTTCCTCGACAATATCAACTCCTACAATACGAACGTCACTTTGCTTGGATGTTAAAATTTGCCCAATTGTACCTGTACCACAGAATAAATCCATGACAACGTCACCTTGCTTTAAATTCTCTTCGAAAACATAATCAAGTGCTTTTGTATAGAGTAATTCCGCACATTGTGGATTGGTCTGAAAAAAGCTCTCCATGGAAATTTCAAATTCCAACCCGAGAAGCTTTTCAACGATTACCGGTTCTCCATACAAAAGGGTATACTGTCCATTTTCAATCTTCGCACGGTCTGCGACGTTATCATTTACAGTATGCTGTACTCCGGCCAATCGATCTCCAAGTCGTTCCGTTAAAAAATCTACTATAATTTTTGAATTGAATTTCTTCAACCCCTCTGACGATGTTACAAAATTCAACAACAACTGATCTTGTGCAAATGACTTACGCACCACAATGTGCCTGAAGAAACCTTTCTTCTGCGGCGGATGCCAAGCTGGCAATCCAGATGATTGCAACAATATCCGAAGATCCTTCAATATGGTTTCCCATTGCTCATCAAACAAACCGCTTGGCTTGTCGAGAGATTCAACTTTCCACCATGTACCTCTTCGCTTAAAACCCAGAGCAAATGCATCATCTATATCTTCACCTGTTGTTCTATCGTGCTCAATGCTCGAAAAACTGTATTCCATTTTATTCCGATAGAAGTGGTGATTCGGAGACGAAATAAATGTGTCAAAATATTGTTCTGGATTTTCAATTCCTCCTATTCTTCTAAAAATCTCTAATGTTGATTCCTTTTTCGCCGCTTCCTGATGTTCGACGGGGACATATATATAAGGTCCACCTGAAATCTCTTGGAAGTCATCTACTTTCTCCACTGAAGATCGTTCAATTACGTCAATTAGCTTTGCTTCTGCGTAACGCTTCTTCTTCTTAGTTACTCTAGCTTTCGCTTTTTGCCCTGGATAGGTGTTATCTACAAAAACGACATAGTCACCGTCTTCGGTTGGAATTTTTGCAATACCTTTCCCTCCAAAGGCGTATCCTTCAATATCCACTGTGATTACATCACCTCTTTTAAACATGTTGCATTTGATTTTAGACCATTCCTCGAATGATACCCTTATCAGACTCTGCGATAAAATTCAAAATTTGATCCCGCGTCTCAGACTGTTGGATTTGTTCTTTTACTGCTTCGACTCCCTTGGACAGATTGTTGTTCATCACATATAAAATGCGGTAAATATCTTCAATCTCTTTAACTACTTCATCACTAAAACCTCTTCTTCTAATTCCGATCGAATTTACTCCTGCAAATCCCAATGGCTCTCTTGCAGCTTTCACAAATGGCGGAATGTTTTTTCTCACCAATGATCCGCCCCCTACAAATGAATGCGCTCCAATTCTTACAAATTGCTGCGTCCCTACTTTTCCTTCAAGAATAGCATAATCTTCAATAATATTGTGTCCTGCCAAGCCTACAAAACTTGCCAAGACTACATTGTCTCCAAGTTGGCAATCGTGTGCAATGTGTACATACGTCATCAATAGGCAGTTGCTACCAATAGTTGTTTTCCAACGATCAGAAGTTCCTCTATGAATTGTTACGCATTCACGGATAACAGTATTATCACCAATTTCTACCGTAGTTTCTTCTCCAGCGAATTTTAAATCTTGCGGCTGCACTCCAATCACGGCACCTGGGAAAATCTCGCAATTCTTACCAATGGTAGTTCCTGGATAAATAGTCACGTTGGGATGCACCTTTGTACCCTCACCAATAACAACATTTTCATAAATTGTTGTAAACGATTCTACAATTACATTTGCTCCTAATTGAGCTTCCTTCGATATGTTTGCGAGATTACTTATCATTCTTTGTCTTTAACGACCTGAGCTAACATTTCAGCTTCAACAACAACTTTTCCGTTGACGTATCCTGCTCCTCCCATGTTTACTAGGCCTCTTCTAATTGGTGAAAGTAAGCGCAATTCAAATACGATTGTATCACCAGGAAGAACTTTTTGTTTAAACTTAACGTTATCAATCTTCATAAAGTATGTCGAGTACAAATGTGGCTCGTCTACTTTGCTCAAGGCGAAGATTCCACCCGTTTGTGCCATTGCTTCAATTTGCAATACTCCTGGAAAAACGGGATTTCCTGGAAAGTGACCTGTAAAGATCGGCTCATTCATGGTAATATTCTTCACCCCAACGATTGACTCTTCTCCAATCTCCATGATTTTATCAACCATTAAGAAAGGAAATCTATGCGGCAACATCTTTTCGATGTCATTAATATCGTATAAGGGATCTTTTGTTAAGTCGAACTTACGCCCAGCTTTCGCTTGACTCTTCATGTAATTCTTCAACACTTTTGCAAACTCTACGTTCCCAGCATGACCAGGACGTGCACCCAAAACGTGTGCCTTAATTGGCTTACCTACCAACGCTAAATCACCAACAATGTCCAATAATTTATGTCGTGCTGGTTCATTTTCGAACTGAAGCTTCGTGCTATTCAACACTCCACGTCCGTCTACTTTAATATCTAGGTCTTCTTTTCCAAGTGCTTTTGCAATTTGATCTAACTCTTCTTGACTTACATTCTCACGTTCAACAAGAACAATGGCATTGTCTAAACTCCCGCCTTTAATTAAATTATTTTGCGCTAGGAATTCTAATTCTCTCAAGAAAACGAAAGTTCTACATCTGGAAATCTCTTCTTTGAACTCACCGATGTTATACATCGAAGCATGTTGCGTTCCTAAAACTGGAGATTTGTAATCAACCATTACAGTCAATCGATAATTAGAATCCGGAACAGCTAAAAACTCTATTCCTTTGTCTACATCTTCCCAAGCAATATTCTGATCTAACTCTAAATATTCTCTGTTAGCATTTTGATCTTCGTAACCTACAGCTTCTATGGCATTAACAAATGGAGCCGAACTTCCGTCCATAATTGGAATTTCTGGACCATCAATTTTGATTAGTGCATTGTCGACTTGACATCCATACAACGCAGCCAAAACATGCTCAGTAGTGTATACGCGAGCATTATTTTGCTCAAGTGTTGTTCCACGGTCAGTAGCTACAACTAGATCACAATCAGCCTTGATTGTTGGCTCACCCTCAAGGTCAACTCGTTGGAATTTATATCCGTGATTATCTTTCGCAGGATGAATTTCGATATTCACCTTCTCACCTGTATGTAAGCCTATACCTGATAATAATACAGGTTCCTTCAGTGTTCTTTGCTTTTCAGCCATCTAGTTACTGGTCTTTGGTTAATTCTTTTACTTTGTCTTCCAGCTCTTGCAAACGCGATAAGATCATCGGCAATCTTCTGAATCCCATGTATGACTTTTTGTATTCTTTACTATCAAATGCAGGCGAGCCCATAACCGTTGTATCCTCCTTCACATCTCCTCCAACTCCAGACTGAGCAGCTATCTTAACTCGATCACCTACTTTCATATGTCCTGCTAGTCCAACTTGACCACCAATTAAAACATTGTTCCCAACTTTGGTTGATCCTGCAATGCCAACTTGCGCCGCCATTGCTGAATTATTTCCAATTTCAACATTGTGTCCAATTTGCACCAAGTTATCAATCTTTGCTCCTTTACGAATAATGGTACTACCCATGGTAGCACGATCAATTGTAGAATTTGCTCCTATATCAACGTTGTCTTCTAAGATTACATTTCCAATTTGAGGAATCTTTTGAAACTCTCCTTTTTCGTTTGGCACGAACCCAAAGCCATCAGCTCCAATAACTGCCCCCGCGTGTACGATACAATCCTTGCCAATCTTGCAATCACGGTATACTGTTGCTCCAGGATATAAGATAGTACCATCGCCTATTTCAACATTGCTTCCAATATTTACGTTGGGATGAATTGTTACATTTTCACCTACAACTGAATCTCTTCCAATGTATGCATGTGCACCCAAATACAATCCATCACCAATAGTTGCAGTGGGATCAATAAATGATGGGGTTTCGATTCTTGGCTCTTCCTTGGTTAAAGAATCATACATCTCTAACAACTTCGCAAAACAGCTATAAGCGTCCTCAACTTTAATTAAAGTTAGTGTCTCTGGAAGCGCTGTGGAAGGAGAAAAAGTATTGTTCACTATACAAACGCTTGACTCTGTCGTATAGATGTATTCTTCATATTTTGGATTAGAAAGAAAGGATAATGCACCTGGCCTACCTTCTTCTATTTTCGCTAAATCGCTGACTTCAACCAATGGATTTCCTTCTATGGCTCCATCCAACATTCCAGCGATTTGTTCTGCAGAAAATTTCATAGCTCAAAAATATAAAAACAATGGGGTTATTTGATATAGTTCACATCATGTTTATCAACATGAATTGTTTGATAGTTTATTCCATGCAATCTGGAACATTTTCTCCTTCAAACACAAGTATTTTCAATTTCGTCTTATACCAAATCACTTTGGCCCCAATTTCCTCTCCATCTCTAGTAAACACCAAGTAATGCATAGGTTTTGGTCTTTCCGACAAATTACTCTTCGCGAAATCTATTTTACCGTTCTCCTTTAGCAGACGTAAAATTTCTTTTGGATCTTCTAAATCAAGTGAATCTTGTTGACACTTCATGTGATCCAAAGTATCAGGAAAAACAATGTTATCATCTGCAGGAAATCGAATAATATCGCCATATCCTTCTGTGCTTGGCGCCAAATTATTTGCTTCCGCATCAATAAACACTTCAGAAATAAAACTTTCATACGGCAGTGTAAAAGCATAGTTGACACCATCACGTTCAACAATGTACACTTTGGAATCTCCCTCTTTATCGCTAGCGTCAAAATCGACATCTCCGTCGTTCAATACAGCGACAATATCATCCGTTCCCAATCCACGCTCTTCCATAATAGAAGCGGTGACATCTGACACTACTAAAACGCGATCTAAAATTGAGTTTTTCACCCGGTTTCCAGGCAACCATGAACAACCTCTATTTTGAAAAAAGAAGAATAAGAAAATCATT
This sequence comes from Crocinitomicaceae bacterium, assembly GCA_033791225.1. Lineage (GTDB taxonomy): Bacteria > Bacteroidota > Bacteroidia > Flavobacteriales_D > Crocinitomicaceae > UBA4466. The sequence goes on along the minus strand of JASJHD010000011.1, from coordinate 56,506 downwards.
CCGAATCCGAATCCTACTCCATAAAACTTCAGCCTTCTTAAGAAATTTTCCATCCGTGAGATATTTTTTTGCGAAGATAGCGATTTTGGATGATGGTTATTAGAATTTAGATGTCAGACTTTAGATCATTAGACATGCCTCGACAGGCTCAGCATTCAGCTCATGATAAATGGGATATAAAAAAAGCCGTTCAATCTCGATAGTTATCGGGAGAACGGCTTTTTTTTAATGATTTCGTTATTTCTTAAAGAATCGCCTCCAACTTAGATACCAATTGTGCCTTAGGAACAGCTCCAACAGACTTGTCAGCAACTTCTCCACCTTTAATAAACAATACTGTAGGAATGTTTCTAACTCCAAATTGTGCCGAAACACCTGGGTTATTATCTACATTCACTTTACCGATGATAGCTTTACCATCGTATTCTCCTGCCATTTCTTCAATCACTGGTCCAATCATTCTACATGGTCCACACCATTCAGCCCAAAAATCAACTACCACTGGTTTATCAGACTTCATTACCAATTCTTCGAAGTTCGCATCTGTTATTTCAACTGCCATAATTATTCGTTTTTTAGTTTTTCACCTTTGCAGGTATAAATTTAATTTTAAAAATTGTTTGACAATAATTTTGCCAACAAAATATTTCGGTCATCCTGTCAGTTACGGATTTTTCACAGTCATTTTCTTCATGACTTTTTGATTATCCGTTTTCAAACAGTAAAAGTAATTACCGTTTTGAAGTTGTTTAGAATCAAACCTTACAATATTCCCGCCTTCCTTGCATTCCTGAGTCACAATCTCTCTCACTAGATCCATGTTAGAATCGAGAATAGAGAGTGTGTATTCTTTTACTTTCGATGCCGTAAAATAAAATGGCAACTCATCTGAAACAGGATCTTCTTCCAAATTGTATAGTTCGCAAAAATCTTCCGGCTCAAAATCGCTCCTACTTAATTTCTTCATCAACTGTTTATACCCTATCACGAGCGCCAAAAGAATAAGTGACACCCAAAGTACGCCTTCAGCAACATCAACCCAATTATATCCTACTAATATCATTTATAATGCAATTACACCATCAATAGCCGCAGCCGATTGGTATTTAACAATTATAGAATCGACGTCTACCATCAACTCCTTGGCACTCACACTAACATATTTTCCAGTTTTCGATTGTTGATAGCGTAGATCAGCACCATCATCAAACAATGATGTCACTTTCGCTACTTTTTCAGAATCATTTGGAACGATAAATTTAAACATGAATACATCAGGCCATTCTTGCAATTCCAATTGCTTTCTTAAATTATCAAAAACTACATCAGACATGTCTTTCTAATTTTCTCCACAAAGATAAGCGAATAGCCTCTTTATACACATAACTATCAGAATTCAATTTGGGAACTTCTGAAAGCACCGCCCTCTCCTCTTTATGAAGCCTCTCTAACTCCACGAGCAGTTCAACTTCATCTATTGATTGTGAAACTTTTACCTCCGTGTTTTTATCGTACGAGACATCTTCCCAACCAAGGGCATAAAGCTTCATGTTTTCTATTAGTTGTTTAGCAATGATTTTGAGTTCCAAAACGGATTCACTCAACATAACCTCCCGCTTTAGATTACTTTGATTTTGTTGGTAGGCAATCACAAGATCAAATAGGTTATCTGTGGCAAATGAAAGCAATTCAACCTCATGAAATTCAGCCTCTATTTTTTCCTCAGCCAAAACCTCATAGGCCAAATGCATTTTATTCAATCTCTCGATCTTCGAACTAAACAAGCTGGTTGTTGGGACTTTTGAGATAAAAAAAGTGCGGAACTCGTGTAATATTTCGTCATAGACATCATCCAATTCCTCTATTCCAGAGATTGGCAGATACAGCAGCGCCTCCTCTCTTGTCATTCTTCCTCTTTCTTCTCTCGGTTCTTTCGCATGCGTATGTTCAAGAATTCAACAACTAGCGCATACATCATCGCAAAGTAGATATATCCTTTCGGAATTTCTTGATCAAACGCCTCAGCAATAAGCACCACACCAATTGTCACCAAGAAGCCGAGTGCAATCATTTTGATGGTAGGTCGATTGTTGATGAAGTCACTAATAGGTTTTGCAAAGAGCATCATGACAATCATTGATACGATAACGGCTGCATAAATAATAATGATTGGACTGTGCCCTGTCTCTTCGCCTAATCCGTTTGTCATTCCAATCGCAGTAATGATCGAATCAAAACTAAATATGATGTCAATTAATACGATTTGTGTAATTATGGCTCTAAGTGTTTTCTTTACTTTAGATTCTTCTTCATGCTCTCCGGTGATTGAGCTGTGCATTTCAACAGTACTCTTGTAAATTAAAAAGAGTCCACCACCTAACAATACTAAATCTTGCCCTGAAATGGCTTGATTGAACACCGTAAATAAATCGGCTTTCATTCCCATGATCCAAGAGACCACAGCCAACAAAATCAAACGCACTATGAGCGCAAGAGACAAACCTAAATTTCGGGCTTTACGCTGATCGTTTTTCTCGAGCTTATCTGTAACAATTGAGATAAATATGATATTGTCTATTCCCAGCACTATTTCTAGCAAAGCCAGAATAATGAAGTACATAAAACCGTCCCAAGTAAACAACAATTGAAAAAAATCCATGCGTAATTGTTTTGTGCAAAATTACACAACTATTTAAGACATTTTGGCCTGTTGGAAGAATTCCTTTAAGACTTTAGCATTAATTGTGGAAGGTGTCATAATCTCAATTAATTTAGGTCGCTCATTCTCAGTATAGAATTGCTCCATTTCACCTTCAATCTCTTCATTGGATTGCGCCAAAACATACCCAACATTGAACGCTTTACAAATGTGTTCTGCTGAAAAATCATGTTGCGCCTCAAAATATTTCTCCAATTGACCCGTGGATTCTGGACCATCAATAATTCGAAAAATCCCTCCGCCACTATTATTAACTAGAACGATGCGCAAATTTGAAGGAAGATGGTTACTCCACAATGCATTGCTATCGTAGAAAAACGATACATCTCCTGTTATTAGCACATGGCATCTATTAGGGTCGGCCAATGCAGCTCCACAAGCCGTACTCGTACAACCATCAATTCCACTAGTCCCTCGATTGGATTGATGTAGAATCGATTTGACTGGATCAAACAGTTGACAATAGCGCACTACCGAGCTATTTCCCATGTGCAATACTGAACCCTCTGGAATATAATCTAAGATCGTTTCGAATACCTGAAGATCAGAATATGGAACCGTCTGCATAAAAGGCTTTACCTGATCCCGCATAAAAAAATCTTTCTGCTTCCACTTTGCACCAAACATGGAATTATTACGATCGTTTAAGGTTGGTAACAATGCCTTAAAGAAAGTGGCAGGTGAACATTCAAAAGACTTCGAAAGAGCACGATATGTATCCATTTCAGGAAACTCGAATCCTACTCTCCAATGCACGGTTCGTGAAGAGTCTCTCAAGAATTTTTTGATCCGTTTTGAAATAATTGCACCACCAATTGTGATCAATATTTCAGGCTTAAACGCTTCAATCTCATCATCGTTGATACTACTCAAAGTACGGTCGATGCAATGTATAAAACTAGAATGTACGAGGTTCGAAGTATTTTCAACCATGACAACAACGGAGGTGTCGTTGCCCATTTCTGTTAACAAATCCAGTAAAACCTCGCCCTGCGTTATTTGACCGCAAAGGATCATTTTTCGTTTTGACGAAGACCAAGTACTACTGAGCTCTTTTACTTCTTCGTTACTAAAGTTGTGACCAGCGAGATCACTGCTCGCTTCTTCCTTTTCAGGAAATGATGATCTTTCGATAGATGCATAAAGAGGTTCAGATACGGGTACGTTAAAATGCATTGGGCCTTTCCAATTCCCACTTCCTAAATCAAATGCTTCTGCAACCAATGATGTTAATTTCTCAATCTCTGAGGCTGAACTTGCAAACTCTTCAATTGCTCCCTGAAATCTACAATGATTTGTATAAACCCCTTTTTGAACAATTGTTTGGCCATCCCCATGATCTATCCATTCTTCAGGGCGATCAGCAGTCATCACTACCAACGGCACGCATTGATAATATGCTTCGGCAACTGCAGGATAATAATTCAACATAGCGGAACCCGATGTACAGACCACTCCTACAGGAGCATTTAACTGTTGAGCCATGCCGAGCGCATAGAAGGCTGCAACGCGTTCATCATGAATTACAATGGTACTAATCAAAGGGTGTTCATCAATAGCAATAACCAATGGGGCATTCCTAGATCCTGGCGAACAAACAACATGACGCATTCCGTGTTGAACACATTGATCAATGAAAATGGCAACACCTGTTTTGTCTGTTGTTCGCATAGAAGGCAAAACTACAAGTTTTCCATAATGTTTTGAAGGGTCTTTGCTTTATTTTCAGTCTCGTCCCATTCTTTTTCAATGATTGAATCTTTCGTAAATCCACCACCCAAATAAAGAAAGGCATTTTGATCGAACAATTGAGCGCATCGAAGGTTCACGAAAAGTTGGGTGTCTGCCTTACCTATAACACCAATTATACCAGCATACAATGAACGGTCATGCCGTTCATGTTTTGCAATCAATTCAAGTGATTCTTTTTGCGGCTGACCACTAACCGCTGGAGTAGGATGAAGAATGTTTGCTATTTCACTAGCACTTCTATTGATCATCGAAAAAGTGAATTCAGTACCCAAATGTTTCACTGGCCCTGCCATAACATCGACACGTTCCCTTCGCTCGACATCAGTAACACCCGCGGTGTTTAATCTACTCTGTATAAATTCACTCACGTACTCTTGTTCATGCTCTTCTTTTGAAGACCAATCATTCTTATCGTCTGATTTCAACGTACCTGCTAATGACAGTGTTGTAGCTTTGGACTCATTTGCACTGAGTAAAAACTCTGGAGTCGCGCCGACCCAAGTACCAAACAATGCGCTTGAGATCAAATACACGAAGGCCTCTGGATACGCCGAACATAATTCGTTGTAGACTTCATCTTCATCAGCTTCAAACGCCACTTGCTTAACTCTTGAAAAAACAGACTTGTTTAATCCCCCTTCTTTTAGCTCTTGCAAAAACAGTTCAGCATCTTTCAGATACTCTTCCTTTGTTAGGCAATATGGGGGACTTACAGATGACTCAGGGACAGAATCTGTCCCCTCTTCGAGAAAATGAAATTTTCTATGCTTATCAAATGATGAGACCACAAAACCCTCAAGTGTATTAAAATCCTTCACTTCGGTAAATCGTCCTTTTTTTGAAACGGATTTCCTCCCAGGGATTCTATACTGAAGCTGTTGTGTCAAATTATGATTTCTTTTGAACGACCATCATTGTCAATCTACCAGTACACACTAACTTTTGTGTGTCCAACGTTCGGACTTCAACACTCCAAACATGTGTACTTCTTCCTGCATGAATGATAGTTGCCACCGCCTCTACCAGACCGGACTTTGCTGCCCCTATATGATTGGCATTTACTTCTAAACCAACAGGGAATTCTTTATCCATATCCACCAACAAACTAGAACCAATGGAACCTAAGCTCTCAATAAGCGCTACACTCGCCCCACCGTGGAGCAAGCCAAGAGGTTGTTGAGTCCGAACATCTACCGGCATTGTTGCACGCAGAAAATCTTCTCCAATTTCGGTAATAAGAATACCCATATGCTCCATAAGAGTATTCTTGTTGATATTATTTATTTGGTCTAAGGTTACTTTTTTAAATCCCATGGCTGCAAATTTACATGCAAAGAATGAATTAGCAACAATGAGCAGTTGAAGTTTATTTGAATTCGAAAGCACATCTTTAAAAGTTATCAATTAAATTTGATTTATGATTTCAGAAAATGTTAGTTTAAAATCTTTGAACACCTTTGGAATAGAGGTTAGCACAAAGCGATTTGCCAAATTTTCCACTATTGAAGAATTGTCGAGTATTCTTGCCAATAGAAACAATGACGCATTATTGGTTCTTGGAGGCGGAAGCAACATTCTTTTTACAAAGGATTTTAATGGACTAGTAATCAAAAATGAAATCAAAGGGTTTGAAATCCTTTATGAAAATGAAGATGAGGTATACGTAAAGGTTGGCGGAGGCGTAGTTTGGCATTCATTTGTTTTAGAATGTATTGATAAAAACTTCGGAGGTGTAGAGAATCTATCGCTTATACCGGGCAGTGTTGGAGCCAGTCCAATGCAAAATATTGGTGCTTATGGAACGGAGATAAAAGATGTTTTTGTGGATCTAGAAGCCTACAATATTGAAAGTGGTGAGATTCAAACCTTTGACAAAGATCAATGTCAATTTGGATACCGTGAAAGTATCTTTAAGAAAGAATTTAAAGATCAATATATAATTATCTCAGTAACATATAGACTGACGAAATCACACAGAATTAATTCTAGTTATGGTGCTATTAAAGCTGAACTAGAACAGAAAGGAATCTCTCGTCCAAAAATTCGTGATGTAAGTAATGCTGTAATAGCAATCAGATCAAGTAGACTTCCAGACCCATCTGAAATAGGAAATGCGGGTAGTTTTTTCAAAAATCCTATTGTGAATGAATCAAAAATCACTCAATTAAAAGAGCAATTTGAATCTTTTCCACATTACCCAGCTCCAAATGGCAAAACAAAACTTGCAGCTGGTTGGCTCATAGAACAAGCTGGCTGGAAGGGGAAAACCTTTGAAACTTACGGAGTCCACAAAAACCAAGCATTGGTTCTGGTTAACTACGGGGGATGTAAGGGGGGAGATATTCTTGATTTGTCAACTCAAATCATCGCAGATGTCGAAGCTAAATTTGGAGTTGTATTGGAGCGTGAAGTGAATATTATTTAGCCTCCTTCGAAAAAGAGATAATGCAGCCTATCACTGAATTCTCAATAGCTCCAAATAAAAACTCTAGGATTCCTCGGAATAAGGCATAATTCACACAGAAATAAATGAGTCGGTTAAACGACACTTTCTTTAAAGAATGAGTTGTACCACCTTTTCATTTTATTAGTAAAGAAGCTAAAAAATAACCAAATGACAATGTGATTATTGACAGGGAAAGACTAATTACCCATTAAAAAGCCTGTCCTATTGTACGACGAAAATAAAAAATTTAAAGGTGAATAATCTAAATCCTTCGATAAAATAAAAAGGCCAGAATCCTGTTTGGCACTAATAGGGATTTTGAGAATTAAATTGGAAGAATTAAATTGAACTGAAGTGAAAAGTGAAAACTTTAAGGCAATTTGACACTCTTAGGTATAGACTAGTTTCCTCTCCCGTTATTTAGATAAAATCGAGACAATTATAAGACTCCAATAGTACAGGATATTTGCTTTATTAGCACCAAAGACATCTAAACCCAACACTAAACCGTTCTAGATAGCTGCTTGTTTAATTTTTAACACTTTGTTTTAAATTTTGTTGGTTATTTCACTTGTCTAGTCAATTAGAAAATCATAATTTCGCCCCGACTAAACTAAGCCAACACCACATAAACCACACAGTTTTAATATTGAAATATATTAGGGCTGTGACATTTTAATGTACCAATGGAATCCTTTTACAAACAATTACGGCTATTAACGCTTATCATTCTCGTTCTTTTCACAGTCAACACCGCTACTGCACAAAACTCGTGTGACGGATCAATGGCAGTTACTCCTGCTATTGGGAATTGGGGAGGCGGAACCCAACTCGGGGACGGTAGTCCTGGAAACATAGAAATTTGTATATCAAATAACAACCTTCTTGGCGCGGGAGCAAGTTGTGGAGGGAATTCACAATTTGTCCTATCAACTGGAAATGGTAGTGGTATCGTAGTGATATGGAATCAAACTACAGCAAATGGTACTTGTATTACTATTAACACAGGAGCCTCTGGATACGCGTGGATTGCCTTAAATTGTGAACTGGCTGGTGCAAGTTGTGATATCACTTGGTCCACTGTAGATGGCGGAGGCACCTCTCTTTGTGTTGAAACATGCACTGATGGAATAATGAATCAAGATGAAACTGGAATAGACTGTGGTGGAACCTTCTGTGTTCCATGCTCATGTACAAATGGAGTACTTGATGTTGGCGAGACCGGAATAGATTGTGGCGGCCCTTGTAATCCCTGTGGAACTTGTTTCGATGGAATTCAAAACGGAAGCGAAACAGGTGTCGATTGTGGTGGTGCATGTGCACTTTCATGTAACACAAATAACACCAGTACCCCGTCAACGACTTGTTGCGACAACGCAGCACAGGCAACTGTGTACCCTACAAATTGTGATCAGATCGGAACTTCGGCATACAATTTAAATTCACCCGTCGTTAATTTTACGACCGTTGGAAACTTGAACTGTCCACCAAGTGGAACGAGCGGATGTGGAAGCTACAACGATAATGGACAATGGATTCATCTAGATTTGGCGGCTGGCGTCGACTACCTTCAAGCTAGTTTTCAAAGCGGAAGCGTTTCGACTGGTAACCATAATGTATACGCTACATTATTCCAAGGGCCTGACTGTAGTAATTTAACAGAAATGGCTGATTGTCAAGATTTTTTCTTGTTTCAGTCTGGAGCTTATTATGTTCTGGAGGTTAGTTGGAGTAACCTTGACCCTAACCAAGATGTATGGCTTTATCTTTGGGACACTTCGGACCCTAAGGAAAACACGTTTGACATACAGTTTATAGGTGCAGCGATGAATACAAATACGGCTTGCCCTGGCAGTGCGGCTATTGGAGACGCATGTAACCTTGGAGCTGCAGGTGCTAGCTTTACCACTCCTGGAGCAGGAGGAGTTGCTTGTAACGGTGGTAATTGGGGCTCGAATGAAAATACTACATTCTATTCCTTTACTGCAGATGCGACTTCAGGCTCCCTAGAAATAGAAAATATTATATGTAACGATGGAACGAATGGTAATGCCCAGTTTGCTGTCTGGACTGACTGTAGTGATATAGGATCATATGGTGGAGGTTCTGGTTTTTTAGGTTGCGCCGTTGGAACTGCCTCTATAACACTTAGTCCTTTAATACCGGGTCAAACATATTACATTGCTGCAGATGGTTTTGCAGGTGATAATTGTACATGGTCATTTACTGGAACAGGAATTGCCTTACCTATAGAATTGGGTTCATTTACTGCTAGACATACTGGAAGAGAAGTTGAAGTTGACTGGCTTACAATCTCTGAGATCAATAATGATTACTTTACGGTTCAAAGAACTGTGGATGGCTTATCATATGAGGATATTGGATTTGTAGAAGGTGCTGGAACAACACAAGAAAGACAAGAGTATTCATTCGTTGATTACAATCCATTTAAAGGAACTTCTTATTATAGGTTGAAACAAACAGATTTTGACGGTGAATTCAAATACACAGACTTAGTAAGCGTAACACAGAAAGGATCAAATACTGAGCTCATTAAAACAATTAACTTAATGGGACAAGAAGTTAATCTTTATTATTCAGGTGTGGTTATCGACATCTATTCTGACGGAACAAGTACGAAAAGAATTCAGTAGGAAATATTATACTCATAAAAAAGGGTTCAACATCGTTGAACCCTTTTTTCGTTTTTATATTCTTCTACCAAACATCATCTGTGCCGTCATCGGTATTCGTCTCATCCAATAGTTTCTTCCAATTGTTCGAACCATCGTCAGTATCGTCTAGAATGGACTTATAATCCCCTTTAGAGAGGTCGTATCGCTGAATTTCTTCACCTGTATACTCTTCAATCTCCGTGAGAAGAGGTTTTTCATCTTCTGAACAGAATGATATGGCCTGTCCTTTGTTCTTTCCACGTCCTGTTCTTCCGCAACGGTGAACATAGTTTTCAGGATCTTCTGGAAGATCATAATTAACCACATAATCAACAGAAGGAATATCAATTCCACGCGCTGCAACATCAGTAGTGATCAGTACCTTGTTCTCCCCTGCTCTAAACCGTTCAAAAATAGCAAACCGATCTTTCTGATCTATTCCACCGTGCATGGCTTCTGAAGAGATTACTACGCGTTCAAGCGCTGCAACAACCCTTTCAACCCGCACTTTTGTACGAGCAAAGACAACCACTTTCTTTTCAGGATGCTCCTTTATTACATTTTCCAAAAAGAATCGTTTATCATCCATTTCCACAGACACAACAGAATGCTCAATATTTTTAGCCACTGGGTTCTTTGGTGAAATTTGAATTCGAATAGCGTTTCTCACAACGTCATACGCCATGGATTTGATCTTTTTTGAAATTGTTGCAGAAAAGAATAAAGTCTGGCGCTTTTCTGGTAAAAACCTTAAAACATCTTTTATGTCTTTCGCAAAACCTAGATCCAGCATTAAATCTGCCTCATCAAGAATCAAGAACTTCACTTTAGAAATATCCAAGACACCTTGAGAAATCAAATCAAACATTCGCCCTGGAGTAGATACTAAAACATCAATTCCATTGTTTAGGGTATTGATTTGTTGCTCTTGCTCCACCCCTCCAAACAATGCAAAGGTTTTCACTCCTGTATTCTTACCAATGTCTTTATATACAGAGGCAATTTGCTTCGCTAACTCTCTTGTTGGAACCAATACCAAACATTGCACCCCAGACTTCGCATACTTCTTCTTTGACTTTTGAATAACGTCTAAAGAAGGAATCGCAAAAGCTGCGGTTTTACCCGTTCCAGTTTGCGCAATAGCCATTACATCTTCCCCTTCGAGAATATGACGAATGGCCTTAAATTGAATATCTGTAGGCTTATTAAAGCCTAAGGTTTTCAATTGATCTTTGATTTCTTTGGAAATATTGTAATCAGAGAATTTCATATCACAAATGTACAAACTAAAACCGCCCTGCTCACTAAAGAACAAGGCGGTCTATATTCAATATCAATAATTTCTATGCTTCTTCCTCTGGATTTGGCATCAATACTCTTCCACAGTGCTCACAAACGATCACTTTCTTCTTTGATTGAATATCCAATTGGCGTTGTGGCGGTATCTTGTTGAAACATCCTCCACAAGAATCACGGTCAACACGAACAACAGCTAATCCGTTCTTCGCACTTGCTCTCAATCGTGTATAAGCACCTGCCAAACGTGCATCCATCTTCTTAACAGCAGAATCTGACTTCTTGATTAATTTCTCTTCTTGTGCCTGAGTTTCAGCAACAATTTCATCCAATTCAGACTTCTTTGAAGTTAAATCTTCAGCTCTGAAATTTCTACGCTCTTTCGCTTCATCAAGAATCTCAGTCTTATGCGAAATTTTCGCTTTAGACTCTTTCGTCTTCTTCTCGTTCAATTTGATTTCTAACTCCTGAAACTCAATTTCCTTCGAAATAGATTCAAATTCTCTATTATTTCGAACATTGTTTTGTTGCTCCTTATACTTAGCAATTGCAGCGTCAGCATCTTTGTTAGCATTCTTGCGATCAGAAATATCTGTATCAAGTTGCTTCACTTCTTCCTGCATTTTCTCTATGCGCGTATCAAGACCTTCAACCTCATCTTCCAAATCTTGCACCTCTAATGGTAGCTCACCTCGGACAGTACGAATTCTATCGATTTCCGAATCAATCTTTTGAAGATTATAAAGGTTGTCTAATTTCTCAGCTACTGTTTGGTCTTTTTTGGTCGCAGTTTTTGCCATGCTAAAAATAATTTATTGGGTTTGTATTTACCTCCGTTAAACGAACCGCAAATTTAGGGAATTTTTTCGTCAAAATAGCAGCTAATCTGTTCGATGTGAATTGTTCACTCTCAAAATGCCCGATATCAGCAATAACTATCTGATTTTCAGCATCAAAAAATTCGTGATATTTAAAATCTCCGGTCACGAAAATGTCCGCTCCACTCGCTTTTGCTTGACTTAGCAAGAAACTTCCAGCTCCTCCGCAATAAGCCACTCTTTTAACCTTGCTATTCAATAAGGCTGTATGGCGAATACTCCCACACTTAAATACCTCTTTTAATTTCTTCAAAAACTCAAGTTCACTCATCTCCTCAGGAAGATCGCCAACCATCCCTGCCCCTTCCGACTGATTATCATTCATTATAGCATACATCTCGTGGGCAACCTCTTCATACGGGTGAGCCGATTTCATCGCCTGAAGAACTGCTCCAAGCACATGGTTAGAAACTAACACTTCAAGTCGCACTTCTTGTACCTTACTTAATTCCCCAACTATTCCTTCAGCTGGATTGGCGCCCTCAACAGGTTTAAATGTTCCTTCGCCTTCAGATTTAAAGCTACATTCTTTATAATTTCCAATTGTGCCAGCTCCTGCATTATACATAGCACTTGCTACATCATCGACATTAACCTCAGGCACAAAACAAACCAACTTAGTTAACACTTGCCTCTTAGGAGCGAGCACAGTTAAATTCTCCAACTGCAAACGCTCACCAATTTCTCGGTTAACACCAAATTGATAATTGTCGTAATTTGTGTGGATCGCGTATATGGCAATGTCATTTTTAATCGCCTTTAATACAGTACGCTCGATATAATTTTTGCCATTGATTTTTTTCAATCCTTTAAAAACAATTGGATGGTGTGCTACAATGAGATTAGCACCAGTCGCAATTGCTTCATCGACAATTTCTTCGATACAATCCAAACTGACCAAAATCCCTTTAACATCAGCCGAAGCGTCACCAACGATCAATCCGCAGTTATCATACGACTCCTGACTGGAAAGCGGGGCTAACTCCTCTAAGTAATTAGTAATATCTTTTATTCTCATAGATCTAGCACTAATCCAACGTTGAAGCCTAAAGACCTTCCAAAATGTTTGTAGGCCGAACTTTTATCATCGGAACTTGTTAATTGAATTTTATATTCTGGCATAAATAAAGCAGACCATCGTCCACCAAGATTCACTTGAATTCCAACATTCATTACAGCACTAATTACAAATGAGGAATATCCTGTTTTGGTCTTAAACTCCTCATCACTAGAACTCCCAAGAGTTGTTGTCCATTCCCGATCTTGTTTATAACCAACAAACATTTGTGGAACAACTCCAGCTCCCACTATCAATTTAATTTTTTCACCGTAGGTAAACAGCAACTTCAAAGGCATTCCTACATAAGAATAACGTGTCTCATAAGAATAAGTGGAATCTGCTCCTTCATAAGAATAACTCTCTCCATTCTTCATGTAGGAAATCCCTCCTTCCCAAGACAAATATTGATTCAATTTGTTTCGCAAGCCTAATTCAAATGACCAAGTATTTAAATTAGTTTCGTATGCACGCTCTCCCAAAGGCTTTCCGAACAGCCCGTCATTCTCTACAAGTTTACGTGTAGTATAGGACCAATTCACGGTACCGAAAACTGAAGTGCCATTGTCCTTCGTTCGTTCACCTCGATCCTTCTTTTTCTTTTCCTTCTTGGTTGATTCTGCTGATATCTCTACTTGAGCATAACTACTGTTTACAGCAATCAACATCAGCACTCCAATCAATAACCAGCTCTTAATATTCTTCATTATCGGTAATTAATACATGTTTTATCAAAGATACACTTCACAAGGCTCTGCCCTCAATTAATCTTACCAATCTTTGTACACGATTTACATTTCTAACTACTCTAATACGCAGAAAATGTAAAGAATGTTATACCTGAGAGCGAAGATAAATTATTTCCCAACTATAATTTCTAATTTTGAACCATATGAAAGCACTCCTTCAATTGATACCTCCGCACGTTGTAACATTGTTCAAAAGAATGGGAATTGCACTATTAATGCTTTACATCACCCGCATTATCTTCTTGATTTTCAACACCGGAGCATTTCATCAAATCCAATTTCTTGATTTTTTCACCGCCATTTGGTTCGATTTAATCACTATCGGAATGTTTTTTATACCGTTCTACGTCTTATTTCTGATCCCATTACCAATTCGTAGATACAGAATTCATAAAATTTTTATCAAACTACTTTTCCATCTAACTAACGCACTACTGATCGCATTCAACTTACTGGATGTTGAGTACTTCAAATACACAAGTAAACGCTCGACGTATGATTTATTCTCTATACTGAGTGCTGGCAGTGACTTCAGTCAACTAGCCACCACCTTTATTCGTGACTTCTGGTTTCTATTGTTGATTTTCCTTGTACTCCTAATTGCCTCTGAATTCTTGTACAGAAAAACACAGCGTTCATTTGACACATCGAACGAAGGGCAATCAGGCTTCTATAAAAAGAACATTGTATCATTCATCGTTCTGGTCCCTTTACTGTTTATCATGGGACGTGGTGGGTTCGGCTTGAAACCCGTTGGAATTATTGAAGCTTCTAATTATTGTCTTCCCGAAAACACAGCGTTCATCCTGACTACTCCCTTCACCATGATAAAAACCATCGATCAGAAAGGACTTGAGACAGTAGAATATTTTACCGATGAAGAATGTGATCAATATTTTGACCCAATAAAACACACTGAACCTCAATACCTCCTGCCAGACGGCACCAACGTAATGATCATCATGCTAGAAAGTTTCGGGACAGAATTTGTTGGAGCGTTTCATAATGGAGAAGGATACACACCTTTCTTCGACTCACTAATAGATCAATCACTTTCGTTCAATTATGCTTTTGCAAATGGCAAGAAGTCAATAGAGGCCGTTCCTGCAATCATTGGATCTTTACCAACATTGATGGACAATCCATACATTTCATCACCTTACGGAGACAATCAAATCAACACACTACCTAACATTCTAGCTAAACATGGTTACGAATCAGCCTTCTTTCATGGAGCAACAAATGGGTCAATGCGCTTTGATGGATTTTCTAAAATTTGTGGATTTGATCACTATTTCGGGCGATACGAATACAACAACGATGAGCATTTCGATAAGACTTGGGGAATTCTTGATGAATACTTCAATCCTTGGACAGCACGAAAAGCCAGCGAATTGAAAGAACCTTTCTTTGGAACATTGTTCACACTTTCGTCGCATCATCCATTTTTTATCCCAGAGCACATGCGAGACAAGGTATTGAGAGGGCCTCAGCCAATTTGTGCCTCAATTAATTATGGTGATTATGCATTGGAAAAATTCTTTGAGGAAGCAAAGAAGCAACCTTGGTATGAGAACACCCTTTTTGTGATTTTAGCGGATCATACCCCGGGCTCAACTACACCATTGTATAGTCAGAGAACCCACATGTATAGAATCCCAATTATGTTCTATCATCCAAGTGGTAAAATTAAACCTGAAAAAAGCGACCGAATTTTCCAACAACTCGATATTTTACCTACAATTTTAGACCTATTGAATATCGAGACGAATTATTATTCATACGGAAGCTCACACTATCAAAACCCTAACGGAGAAGCAATTACCTATATCGAAGGGACCTATTATTACTTTAACAAACACCACATGACCTCATTCAGTGACGAACAGGCACGAAATTTGTATGATTTCACGGTTCAGAGTACGTCTCCGATTGACTCAATTTCACACTACAAAAGTGAAGTTGCCATCAATGAAAAAAGGCTAAAGGCCATGATTCAGCGATACAATCGAGACCTGATAATGAACCAAACAACTGTTGATGAGAGATAAGATCCGTTTCATAATAAATCCAATATCCGGTGTCGGTAAGAAGAGCGATATTCCAAATCTAATTGAAGAAAATTTAGATTTAGACAAGTTCGATTACGACATTGCCATAACTGAATACAGAAAGCACGCCAAAATTATCGCGAAGCAATCGGTCCTAGAAGGTTACGATGTTGTTTGCGCTGTTGGCGGTGACGGATCTGTGCATGAAGTAGGCACCGCACTGATTGGTACCAAGACCAAATTAGCTATCCTTCCAGTTGGATCTGGAAATGGACTTGCTAGACACCTGAATATTCCATTAAATGTCAAAGACGCAATTGAATGCATTAACAAGAATGCTTCCATTCAAATGGATACAGTACTTGTCAATGATAAATCTTTTTTAGGTGTTGGAGGATACGGATTTGACGCAGTTATCGCGAAAAAGTTTGACACACACCACAAACGCGGATTTGCTGGATATGCTGGATTAATCATTCGTGAATTTTTCAAATACAATCCAATCAACGTTTCCATAGACCTAGATGGAAAAATAAAAACCTTGCCTGTTGTATTGTGTACAGTTGCCAATGCTTCTCAGTTTGGTAATGGATTCACCGTCTCGCCTAAATCTGATGTAACAGATGGAAAACTAGAACTTTGTTTATTGAAACCATTTTCTATTTGGTCTGCACCTTCTATCATTTACCGTTTCTTCAGAAAAAGGAGTCATAAGTCTAGATTCGCTGAAATCATTACTTTCAAGAATGCCAAGATCAAACTCTCAAAGAAAATTGCGCATTACGACGGAGAACCATTCGAAGTGAAGGATGAATTGAATGTAAGTGTTGTTCCGAAAAGTCTTAATATTGTCGTTGGATAAAAACAAACGATGAATTTTATTACCCCTACCATTGACATTATTGTCGATAAACTAGAAACACTTAATAGTGAAATGCAACCATTATGGGGAAGCATGACTGTTTTACGAATGGTTGAACATCTTTCTGATGCCGTTGAACTTTCAATTGGCGGACACGACTTTCAATTGGAACTTCCAGAAGATAAAATCGAACGAGCGCAACAATTTCTAGGATCCGAGCACCCTATGCCTAAGAATTTCAATGTGAAATTTGCCACTCCAGAAATGACCACTCGAAATTCTAACTTGGCGGATGCGATTGAAGAATTCAAAACTAAATGGGCATCGTTCACTCAACATTATGAAGATAACGTATCGTCTACTGGGCTTCATCCAAATTTCGGGAAATTGAACCACCAGCAATGGCTCCGTTTGCATTCCAAACATATTACGCATCACCTTGAACAATTTGGAGCTTAATGGCTGAGCTATTTCTTTACCCTATACTTCCTGCAATCATTGTAGGGACAACAAATTGGCTATACTGGAAACGTCAAGGATTTACTTCAAAAGTTCAACTCGTAATGAATATCATGTTGTTCTATGTTGGATTTTTTCTGCTTTGGAAATATATTGCGTATTAGATGATTAAATTTGCATAACAATGCAAAGCATCAAATTCCATATCAAAGGGCTCATTACTTCTGTCGGTGAGATTTTCAAAGGGAAATATCTATGGTTTTTCCTGCCTGGAACTATTGCGACCATTCTTTATTTATGGTTTCAAGCTTCAACTGAGGATCTCAAAGCAGCTTCCATGCTCGAAAGTGATTATTCTTGGGTCGACTGGATGTTCGGATATGTAAATGAGGGAATTGAAAAAGGATTCTCACTCCTTGACACCATCATGGAACAGGCGTACATTTTTTTCGTGATTACCGCCCTCTCTCCTTTCAATACTGCTTTGGCAGAACGATTGGATGGCTCATTCACTGGACAAACATTTGAGTTCAACTTACTTCGTGTGCTCAACGATTTTTTACGAATGATTTTCGTAGTAATCCTATTACTACTACTAGAAATTGTTTTTCTCGTGCTCTATTGGCTGGTATCATGGTTCATAGGTATAGAGCTTATTGACACCATCGTATATCACATGATATTTGCATTTTTTATTGGAATATCCTTCTACGATTTTGCTCTGGAACGCTATCAAGTAGGTGTTTTTGGAACTATTGGTTTTGGATTTTCAAATCCACTATCAATGCTTTTGACCGGTGGCATTTTTCTTGGGATCTATGCGATACCCTACGTCGGGATTCCAATTTCTCCCGTCATAGCAGTAATGGTTTCCACGATTGTCTATCTTTATATCACAAAGAAATTACCAAGACCAAAATCAGAATTGAAAGCAGATACAAATGAGTGATTTTTTCAAAGAATTTCAAAGCAGCTCAAAGGCTGAATGGCAAAATAAAATCGTTGCAGATTTAAAAGGCAAAGATCCTTCCCTACTCCAAATTTCAGATGAGATTGAAGAACTTAACCTTTCTAGCTACCTCCACAGAGAAGACGGAAAGAATCAAGATCAAATCCCTGGAAACTTTCCCTTTACCCGAGGAATGAATCGTGACAATAACCATTGGGCAAATGGTGCCTTGATTCAAATTGAAGACGAAAAGTCAGCCAATAAAAAGGCCTTGAATATTTTAGGTTCTGGAGGAGATTTACTCGTTTTCAAATCGCATAAAGAAAATACTGACTGGAAATTGGTAATGAATGAAATTCAAGTTGAACACATTCAAATCCAATTTGTGATTCAATCGATCGAAGAGTTTAAAGAGATTTTAAACCTTGGACTTCCTAAAACAATGAATGTTCGATACAATATTGATTTTTTAAATAATTGGAACGAAGATGATTTTTCTGAGATAGCCACAAATTTTAAAGATCAGCAACAACGCTTTTGTAGTGTTAACGGATTTAAAACCCAACAATGTGGAGCAAACACTTGGCAAGAGATTGCATTCTGCCTAAGTGCTGGACATGAATATTTGGTAAAGTTATTAGGCCTTGGATTCAACATCGATGAAGCCGCTGCTTGTATTTCCTTCAATTTAGGGATTGGAAGTAATTATTTCAATGAAACTGCAAAATTCAGAGCATTTCGCACATTGTGGTCTAAGATTATTAAAGCCTATCAACCTGAACACAACTGTTCATACAACTGTACAATTACGGCAGTTGCAACACACGTAAACAAGTCACTTATTGATCCATACACCAACTTATTGAGACAAACAACTGAAGCCATGTCAGCAATAAACGCTGGCATCGATGGCCTAGTTATCCTTCCATATGATTTATTTAGTACTGAAGGGGCTTCAGACTTGTCTGAAAGAATGGCCTTGAATATTTCATCAATCCTAAAGGAAGAATCATACTTTGACAAAGTACTCGACCCAATAGGTGGAAGTTATTCAGTTGAAGCAATTGGTGATGAAATAGGAAAAAAAGCTTGGTCGACATTTCAAAAAATGGATAGTGAGGGTGGAATTTTCTCCTCAAAAGTTCTTGGGGATTTCGTTGAAGATGTTCATTCCAAAAGAGCTCTGCGGATTTCAAAATTTCAAGATGGATCGATCGTTGGAATTGGAGTAAATAAATATTCAACCCCATCAGAAGCAATTGCAAAGTGGCTTCCAGCAACAGATTATTTGGGAATGACTCCGGTGATTTTAGAAAATGAATATAAAGCTGCTACAGTATGAAGCGAGTGAATTTTAGTAAAATAGCATACGACACAATTGCAGAATCAACGGAGCAATCACAGTCGACAACATACACAACTGCAGACGGAATAGAACTTTCGAACTTTTTCGGCAAGTCAGATACTGACAAAACAGAGCATTTAGGATTCGCTTCAGGAATTGCTCCTTACCTGAGAGGACCTTACAGCAGCATGTATGCTATTCGACCTTGGACAGTAAGACAATATGCGGGATTTTCCACTGCTGAGGAATCAAACGCATTTTACAGAAGAAATTTAGCAGCAGGACAAAAAGGACTCTCAGTTGCCTTTGATCTTGCAACACATAGAGGATATGATTCTGATCACCCCAGAGTACTAGGAGATGTGGGAAAAGCAGGTGTTGCAATTGACTCTATTCTCGACATGAAGATTTTGTTCGATCAAATACCGTTGGATAAAATGTCGGTTTCAATGACCATGAACGGAGCCGTGATCCCTATTATGGCATTTTATGTAGTTGCAGCTGAGGAACAAGGAGTTTCACAAAAAGAACTATCAGGAACAATCCAAAATGACATCCTGAAAGAATTTATGGTGCGTAATACGTACATCTATCCACCATTGCCATCAATGAAGATTATTTCGGACATTTTCGAATACACTTCAGAGAACATGCCCCGTTTCAATTCTATTTCCATTTCAGGTTACCACATGCAGGAAGCCGGTGCAACTGCTGCCATTGAATTGGCATATACCTTAGCAGATGGATTGGAATATCTTAGAGCTGGGATCAATACCGGAATGAGCATTGACGATTTCGCTCCAAGATTGAGCTTTTTCTGGGCGATAGGTATGAACCATTACTCAGAAGTAGCAAAAATGAGAGCCGCTAGAGTTCTTTGGGCTAAATTGGTGAAGCAATTCAATCCTCAAAATGAAAAATCTCTTGCGCTCAGAACTCACTGTCAAACATCTGGATGGAGCCTTACCGAACAAGACCCATTCAACAATGTAGCACGAACGTGTATAGAAGCGCTTGCTGCGGCATTGGGCGGAACACAATCACTACACACAAACGCGTTAGATGAAGCCATTGCCTTGCCAACTGACTTTTCAGCTAGAATTGCACGTAACACGCAAATCTATCTTCAAGAAGAAATTGGAATCACAAAACACGTTGATCCCCTTGGCGGAAGTCATTATGTAGAGACCCTAACCAAAGAGTTGATTGACAAAGCATGGGAGTTAATCTCAGAGGTTGAAGAACTTGGAGGAATGGCAAAGGCCATTGAAACTGGACTTCCCAAAATGCGTATTGAAGAAGCTGCGGCTCGCAAACAAGCCAGAATTGATTCGAACAAGGATATTATTATTGGAGTGAATCGATATCAATTTGATTCGCAAGAAAAAATTGACATTTTAGAAGTTGACAATACAAAAGTTCGTAGTTCACAAATTAATCGCCTACAAAAATTAAGAGAGGAACGCGACGAGAATAAAGTTCAAGCAGTTTTAGCTGAGCTGACAGAAGCAGCAAAGACCAAGCAAGGTAATTTGTTAGAAATAGCTATTCGTTGCGCGAGAGAGCGTGCTTCATTGGGAGAGATTTCTTCTGCAATGGAGTCTGTTTTCGGAAGGTATCAAGCAACAATCCGATCAATCAACGGCGTTTATTCATCAGAATCTATGGGAGATAAAGATTTTAATACAGCACAAGAGTTAGCTGATCAATTTAGCAAACTGGAAGGACGACGTCCTCGGATCATGATTGCAAAAATGGGTCAAGATGGACATGATAGAGGTGCAAAAGTAATTGCGACGTCTTTTGCAGATATTGGATTCGATGTAGACATTGGTCCTTTATTTCAAACCCCTGAGGAAGCTGCCAAGCAGGCAGTCGAAAATGATGTGCACATTTTAGGCGTATCCTCTTTGGCTGCAGGACACAAAACACTGGTTCCAAAAGTGATTGAGGAATTAAAAAAATTAGGTAGAGAAGACATAATGGTTGTTGCTGGAGGTGTAATCCCTCAACAAGATTATGATTACCTATTTGAAGCCGGCGTATTTGGAGTTTATGGGCCAGGAACTAAAATTTCAAATGCCGCACAGGAAATCCTGCATTTATTGATAAAAAGTTTTGATTAAATTAGATAAACCAAAAAGTTATAACTTTGACTCGGATATTATGTTTCGGCATAATATTTGAAATTCAACCGGAAAACAAATAAAGATGAAAAAATTACTCGCTATTTTTTGCCTATCACTACTAGCAAACATGGTTAGCGCTCAAGCGCCAGAATACAAGAATCTTCAAATTCTTTATGCCGATGGCAACTATAAAAAATTGGCAAAGGTAGCTTCCGGTTATACTGTAAAGGACAAGACAAAATCGGATGTTTTACCGTACATCTGGCTCGCAAAAGGATTGTACAAAATTTCACTTTCTGGTGAAACAGATGAACAATTCAAGAATGCATATAAAGATGCAATCAAGTATTTGAAAAAAGGACTGAAGTACGACTTAAAGAAGAACGACGGTGCTACTTTTGAAGAAACAACGCACAGAGAATTTCTTGATGAATTTCAGTTGAGTTTGATGGCGAGAATTGATAACGAGGTTAGCTCAGGCAACTTGAGAAAAGCGTATGGTTGGGTTGTTAAGTACAAATCAATCACGATACACCAAATTGGAGTTAAATTTATGAGTGGAGCTTGTAAACATACAGATGACAAGGCAACGGCGAGAACACTATGGCAAGAGGCGAACGCCGGACTTGATACATTAAGTTCTATTGATGATTGGAGTGAAGCGGATAGAACAATGTTGAAACTAGGTATTTTATATTCTGCTGCTGCATTGAAGAGTAGTCGCCAAGAAGATAAGGCAAGAAAATTACTAGGTAAAGCCGCTCAATGGTTCGAAGAGGACGAAGATTGGCAAGAAAGATATGACGAGATTGTGAACTAATTCACATTGAAATACTGTGAAAAAGCCCTTGGGAACAAGGGCTTTTTTTCGTTTCCACAATCTTCTTTGTATAACTCTGTTTCATTCCCTCTATATCAATTCACTTTCTATGTATTTTTGATACATGGCAAAGATTCCATCATTTTTGAAAAACAAGTTTATTCTCGCAAGCGTATTGTTTGTAATATTTACCTTGTTTCTAGATGAGAATGACATTTTCACAATGATTTCACACAAACAAAAATTGGTTGAACTGGAAATCAAAAAAGCAGAGTTTCAAGAAAAACTGGACGAAACCCGCTACACCTTAGAACAACTCAATTACCTTTCTGAAGTTGAACGCTTTGCTCGTGAGGAAAAGTTCTTTAAAAAGGATGATGAAGATGTGTTTGTGATCTTTTACGAATAGCAAATGAGAATCATTGAGCATTAGAATCTGAATCCGCTTCTTGTCCAAAAAATCGATCTCTGTAGTAGTCAATAATGTGCACATTACTGAAATAAAAATAGGCGATCTGTTTATAGCTATAGCCATCTTTTGCCATTTGCATAGCTCCTTCTTGACACAAGCCTACTCCATGTCCAAACCCTCTGCCACTGATAACAACATTATCTCCTTGGAGTCGGGTACTAAAATAGGTTGATTTTAAATTAAACTTACTTCTTAGGTCCCGCAAAGGAACCCCGAGAGATGGATGAATGTAAAATGCCTTCCGTTGATCTTGCTCGAAATTGTACATCAACTCACCTAACACCTCTTCCCGAACGCCAAAAGTTTCTTGCAAATAATTCTTCCACTTATATTTCGGTACTGTTTTCTCCCACGTAGCTTGTCGAGTGTGAATGCAGAAAGTATCTACAAATGATTCAAGGAATGGCACCGAATTATTCCATACATAAGAGGCATCACAGGTTTGTCCTCCACAATTTGCGGCAAAATATGACGCAATCAATCGATTACCATTATCGACGATCACCTCTCCTCTTGTCGCTTCAACGGCTGCATTTATACTTTCCGTATGACGCAGCATGTTATGATACGCTTGACAATGAACGCCATCACACAAATAAAATCCATCAGATTTATGACGGTTTACATTTTTCATAGCATACGTACGACTCATTAAAGCTTGAACTCTATAAAACTCTTGATGTCGTCCTCCGCCACCTTCAGATTCAATAACGCCGCCAAGGTAATTGTTCATATCTACCAAATTGACAATTCTGAGACGCCCATTATCGTTGGTGATCTCAAGATTATCACGGTAATAATGCAATTTAGAACTCGGTCTTGTGGACTGTAGCTTAAATGATGAATTCAATGAATCTTGAATGATTGTTATTGTTTCGAATTGATAGCTCCGACCATTACTAAGCACTGCTTTTACACCATTGGTAACAGGTGTCAATTCCAAATTTAAAAGATTACCAATTAATAGTGTATCGCCATAAATGCTATAAGCACCTTGATATTGATTTACAGACAATTTACTCACCTTGATGGTACGAAAAAGTCCAATGCGTAGCTCCTGTCCAAAAGACAGCTGGGAACTAACCAATAATAGTATGATAAGGAGAATCCTCATTTCTCAAAATTACAATTCGTAAAGGCCTTTATATCGGGCTTAGCGAATAGTTTTCAACAAGGATTGTGCAACTTTTTGACTTGCCCCACCACCACCTAAGATAGTTTCGAGGGTTTTGTAGTTTTCAATGAGGTTTTCGCGGTATTCCCCACGTTCAATTAAACGATCAACTTCAGCGCGAATATTCTCAGGAGTACATTCATTTTGAATCAATTCTTTAACTACTTCTTGATCCATGATTAGGTTCACTAACGAAATGTATTTCACCTTAATCAAACGCTTCGCAATCATATATGACAACTGTGAGCCTTTGTAACAAACCACTTCAGGAACCTTAAACAAAGCTGTTTCCAACGTGGCAGTTCCAGAAGTTACTACCGCTACATCTGAATTGGACAACAATTCATAGGTTTCATTGTAAATGATTTTTACACTATCATTGATCGTAGCATAAAATTCAGGAGTTAATGAGGGAGCTCCGGCAATAACAACTTGATGAGAGTCTAAATGCTCAACAGCCTTTAACATGATCGGTAATTTCTTTGTCACTTCTTGCTTTCTACTTCCAGGAAGGACTGCAATTATCGGCTTTTCTGACAAACCGTGAGCTTTGAAAAAAAATTCTTTATTGTCTTCAAAATTATATTTCACAATCTCATCCAATAAAGGATGGCCCACATAATTCACTGAGTAATCAAAGCGCTTGTAAAAAGCTTCTTCAAATGGTAAAATGACATACATCTCATCAACCACCTTTTTAATTTTGTGAACTCTGCTCTGTTTCCATGCCCAAACCTGCGGAGATATGTAATAATAGACTTTAATCCCTTTCGATTTTGCCCATTCTGCAATTCGCAAATTAAATCCTGGATAGTCAACTAGTACTAAAGCATCCGGCGCGTACTCTTCAATGTCCTTTTTACAAAAAGCTATATTCTTTGTGATTGTACGCAGGTTCATTAGAACTTCCACAAAGCCCATGAACGCTAATTCGCGAATATGTTTCACCAAGCCATCCGGTTGAATACCCTTCATTTTATCGCCACCCCAAAATCGAAAATCAACCACAGGATCTTCATTGACGATTGCCTGCATCATGTTACTCGCATGCAAATCACCTGAAGCCTCTCCGGCAATAACATAGATTTTGAGCTTGCTCATTCCCTAGAAAAACTTGACATAAATAATGTAAGGTGCATATGCCACAGATCCGAGTATAACCCCCATGGCAATATTATAACGTTCTTTATTCAAGAACAAGTAGAACCACCCAAGATTGGCAATAATCGCAAGGGTTATCACCTTCACTTGATATGCATCAATAGTAAGAAACTTAGCCCATAGCCACTTAAAATATTCATCTTCAACTAAAGATAAAATGAAAACTACGATTGGCACAAAAATAAGCGGAGTAATGATCCCCAAAAGCATCCCTTTCACATGCTCTTTTGTAAAATTTCTCAAATTCATAAATTCCAATTTTCTAATTCTTCCATTGCTTTGTACGCCGTCATATCAAATTGAGTTGGTACCATAGTAGCGAATCCCTTATCTATCCAATAAAGATCTGTAAACTCTGATTTATCTTGCTCGGAAAAGTCGCCAGTCAACCAGTAATATGGTTTATTGAATTGATCGAATCGCTTATCGAATCTATCCTCCCAAAACGCATGTGCTTGACGACATACTTTTACTCCTTTCAATTCGCTAGTTTCGATAGATGGAATGTTTACATTGAGACAAATTCCTTTCGGCAATCCATTTTCCAAAACTTCCGCCACAACCTTCTCAACGATTTTCATGGCAGCACTAAAATCCGCATCACTGTCAAATGAACAGAGCGAAAAACCAATTGAAGGAATACCTTCCATTGCACCTTCTACTGCCGCCGACATTGTTCCAGAATAAAGCACATTCGTAGATGTATTTGCACCGTGGTTAATTCCAGAGACAATTAAATCTGGTTTGCGGTGAAGCACCTCATAAATCCCCAATTTAACACAATCTACAGGAGTTCCTGAACAAGAGTACGCTTTAGAGTCTCCGAATAAATCTGATGGGTCCAAACGTAATGGATGATTGATCGTAATTGCGTGCCCCATTCCAGATTGTGGAGAATCAGGTGCAACAATGACTACTTCGCCAAATTGCTTCATTACTTCAGCCAAAGAACGGATTCCTTTTGCAGAAATCCCATCATCATTCGTTATTAAAATTAAAGGATCAATTGCCATACAATCGTTAAATGCTCAGTAGCACGAAAGTAACTAAAGTTATTCGAAACTTTCTTCATAATAGGTAGTATTCTAATATGAATTACTATTTTTGAGTGTGGCCCGAAATGGGTTACAATATGAAGTTTTATTGAGATGACTACGAAGGAATTATTTCAGATTGTAACTACTATTACCCAAGAGAATATTGAGGTAATCAATAAGTCTGTAAAAAAACTGAGCGACAAGCAATTGAATTGGATTCCAAACCCTGGTGTATGGAGTGTCGCGCAAATTCTAGCTCACCTCAATGAATATGGAAAATACTATCACCCTACTTTCGTAAAGAAGATTGAGAACACGCGTTTTACCTCAACAAAAGAAGCATTCGTTAGTTCTCCACTTGGAAGGTCTGCATGGAAATCAATGAAACTTGGAAATGCCAAAAACGTGAAACGTAAGTTTAAGGCCCCAAAAGGATACAATCCTACATTGGACAACAGTTTGCTTGATGGTGATGGTGTTAACACCTTTCTTGGTCAGCAAGAGAATTTCCTGCAAATCATTGAGAAGGCCAAAGACGTAAATGTGAGAAAAGTGAAAATTCCTATCTCAATTTCGAAAATTGTCCGCTTGAGACTTGGAGATGCCTTGTTGTATGTGACCTATCATAATCAGCGCCATGTTCAACAAATTTTGAACCTAAGGAACAGTCAAAATTTCCCAAAGAAGTAATGCCTGAATTCAAAGCTTTTTGCACAGTGAGCATCTCACCTGTTAGAGCTGAGGGGAAAGATCAAGCGGAGATTGTTACACAATTACTTTTCGGAGAAGTAGTAGAAGTACTGGAAATCAATGAACCTTGGATTAAAATTCAAACGCTTGCTGACGGTTACGAAGGGTTCATCGACATTAAGCACGTTCAAAAAACATCAGAAAAGGAAGCCAGACGTTGGCTCGATGGCCTATCTTATTTAAAGGACAGGGAGAAAACTTTAGAAACTCCATGGGGTGATCAGCGCATATGCAGAGGTTCATTTATCCCAGAGAATCTGGCTTCATTTACCATAGGAAGTTATAGCTTCACGCTTGTCGAAGGAATCTCTGAAAACAAATCAACCTTGGAAGAAATAGCCTTGGATTATTTGAACACTCCTTATTTATGGGGTGGTAAATCTCCGTATGGGGTTGATTGTTCAGGGTTTACGCAGGTCATTTATCGTTTATTCGACAGGAATTTACCCCGAGATGCGTCTGAACAAGTTCATGTAGGTGCCGAAATCGATTTTGAAGACATGGAAGTTGGAGACCTTGCTTATTTTGAAAATGATTCTGGAAAAATCACGCATGTTGGGATTGTTTTAGGAAATCAGAAGATCATTCACGCTTCAGGACATGTAAGAATTGACAAACTCACAACTGAAGGAATCGTACATGAAATTTCACAGATTCTCACCCACAGACTCAATTGCATAAAAAGACTCTGAATTTGATAAATAGTC
Source organism: Crocinitomicaceae bacterium (assembly GCA_033791225.1). Classification (GTDB taxonomy): domain Bacteria; phylum Bacteroidota; class Bacteroidia; order Flavobacteriales_D; family Crocinitomicaceae; genus UBA4466. The sequence goes on along the minus strand of JASJHD010000011.1, from coordinate 29,018 downwards.
AAGGACTAATTGAAACTAAATGGTGATATTTGTAAAAGCTGAAATTTAAGTGATTTAGAAGTGAAAATAAGATTCACTTTGAACTAAAAAACAAGAAATGAAAGTACTTATTACAGGAGGAGCAGGATTTATTGGTAGTAACTTGGCCAAGCGCCTAGTTGACGATGGACATGAGGTTGTTGTCTTGGATTCTTTACTTCGAGGTAATAAGTTAGAGAAAGATACTTTCGCAAAGATTGATTTCATTAAAGGTGATGTTCGCGATTTAGACACTGTAATTACCGCATCGAAAGGTTGTGATCTCATATTTCATTTTGCAGCTGTGTTGGGTGTTGATATAGTAGCGGACAATCCTGTAGAAACAATGGACGTTGAAGTGATTGGGACGCGAAATGTGGTAAGTGCGGCTGAAGTGAACAATATTAAGAAAATAATGTACGCTTCAACGAGTGGTATTTACGGACACTCTGCCATTGAAAACGCTTTGACGGAAGAAGTCTTGGTTGATCCAAGAACATCGTATGCCATGGCCAAACGTTACAATGAAATTTACTTAGCTTCTCACTATGAGGAAAAAGGTATTGACGTTGTTTCATTACGCTTTTTCAATGTTTACGGTTGGAACCAAGATACTCGTATGGTGATTCCATTGTTTTTCGAACAAGCACGAAATGGCAAAAACATCACTGTCTTCGGTACAGGAAATCAAACAAGAGATTTTACCTATATCGATGATACAATTGAAGCTTGTGTTCGATTGATGGACTTGAAAGGTTGTCATATCATCAACATTGCAAACGAAGCAGAATGGTGCATCACTGATGTTGCTCAACAGATTCATGAGATCACAAACTCATCTTCAAAAATAATCTACATAGAAGCTCCTAAAAAGCGCTATGATTATGAAGTAGAACGAAGAGTAGGCAGCTCAGATAAACTAAGAAAACTAGCCTCATACAAACCTGACACTTCACTAGGTGAAGGATTGAAAAAGATTTACGAACGAAACTATTAAGATCAAAATGGAAAGAGACACAGAAATTTTCAATTTAATAGATGACGAGAAACATCGTCAACTGCATGGAATAGAATTGATCGCATCAGAGAATTTTGTTAGCGATGACGTTATGAATGCTGTAGGAAGTGTTTTAACGAATAAATACGCCGAAGGACTTCCTGGGAAACGTTATTACGGAGGCTGTGAAGTAGTAGATAAAATTGAAAACATTGCAATTGAACGTCTATGTAAGCTATTCGGAGCTGAATGGGCAAATGTTCAACCTCACTCTGGAGCACAAGCAAATGCAGCAGTATTATTGGCTTGTTTAAATCCTGGAGACAAGATATTGGGATTTGATCTATCACATGGTGGGCATTTAACACATGGATCACCAGTGAACTTCTCAGGAAAATTATACGACGCACATTTCTATGGTGTAAACAAAGAAACAGGCCAAGTTGATTACGATATGATGGAAGAAGTTGCCCTTAGAGAGCAACCAAAATTAATCATCTGTGGAGCATCTGCTTACAGTAGAGATTGGGATTACCCGCGTATTCGTAAAATTGCTGATGAAGTAGGAGCTTTAATTCTAGCAGATATTTCTCACCCTGCTGGATTGATCGCTACAGGGCTTTTGAGCAATCCTTTAGAACACTGTCATATTATTACAACAACTACGCACAAGACCTTAAGAGGTCCTCGTGGTGGAGTTATAATGCTTGGGAAGAATTTCGACAATCCGTTTGGATTAAAATGGAAGAATGGAAATCCTAAGTCTATGGCAGCATTACTAGATGCAGCGGTTTTCCCTGGAACACAAGGTGGCCCATTAGAGCATGTTATCGCTGCAAAGGCTGTAGCCTTCGGTGAAGCACTTTCTGATGGCTACAAGACCTATACGAAACAAGTAAAAGCAAATGCTGCTGTGATGGCTGAAGAGTTTGTAAAACGTGGATATGCAATTATATCTGGCGGAACGGACAATCACTCAATGTTAATTGATTTACGTTCTAAAGGTGTTACGGGTAAAGATGCTGAAAACACTTTGGTTAGAGCTGACATTACTGTAAACAAAAACATGGTTCCATTTGATACTGAGTCTCCATTTGTTACATCTGGAATTCGCGTAGGAACTCCTGCAATTACATCACGTGGCGCGAAAGAAGACGACATGGTGAAAGTAGTTGAATTAGTTGACCGTGTTATTACGAACATTGATAACGATGAAGTAATTGATGCCGTTAGAAAAGAAGTAAATGAATTGATGGGACACCGTCCTTTGTTCACTTGGTAGAACTCTCAATTCTAGGATATACAAAAAGAGCTTGCAATTACTGCAAGCTCTTTTTTATTTAATATCAATGTGATTTATAAAATCTCGCAATCTTGACTGATTCCAAAAATAGTAATATCACCATCATCACACGAGTCTTTTGCATTCGACTTCGTATCAGTGATTGTTGTCGTTCCTGATACAGAACCTGCAATTCTACATTCACATGTATAATCTTTCGTACATGAACTTAAGGCTACTATTCCTAAAATAGCAAATGCGCTTGCTGTAATTACTTTTTTCATATTGGTTAGTTTAATTAAATATTCAATTAGTTGTTCAAATGTACGCATCCTTCAAAAAAAAGACTCAACCAAAGCATGTTTTTTTTTATCAGAAATCCACTTAACCAATTAAGTAGTAGGTTGCTTTCGGATAATTTTCCAAAACAATTTAGGAAAGAGACGCTTAAGCATTACCGCCTTAATTTCCTTGTTCCCTATCAATACTTCCTTCTTCTTTTTTGTAACGGCAATAAGTAATTGACGTGCACATTCTTCTGCTGGCATTCCCGTTGCTTGATTGTGGTCCATCTTGTCATGCTTCTCCCCTGACGAGTTTAACGCATTGGTAGAAATGAGCGTGTTGATTTTCCCAGGGCAGGCTATTGTAACCTGTACATTATTCTTTTCTTGCTCCAACAACAAACTTTCATAGAATCCATGTAAAGCATGCTTTGAGGCACTGTATGCACTTCTTAAAAAGAAGCCGAATTTCCCAGCGATGCTAGAGATGATTAAATAACATCCGCTTTTCTGTTTTACGAAATACGGCAAAACTGCTTTGGCTAATGCAATGTTTCCAAAATAATTGACCTCCATGATTCGTCGATCAACTTCCAATGGGGTTTCACCAGCCTCTGACCGTTGAGAAAGCCCTCCATTGTTCACCAACATATCAATTCTTCCGTAGCGCTCAATAACGATCTTAGTGAAGCCTTCAAAATTGGAAGAATCTTCTAAATCCAAAGGAAGTACAGTATGTTCACCTCCAGACAAAGAGTTTTTGATCTCTTCAAGTTTTTCTACATTTCTTGCTGAAAGAATAATTTTGGCACCCTTTGCATCAAGCAACTGTACAAGTGCTAATCCAATTCCAGAAGATGCCCCTGTAACCCATACCACTTTATCCTTGTAATCTACCATTGCTTGAAATCGATTTAATCAAAACTACTAATTCTTTTTTTCGCCCTTTCATTAATGCCACAAAAAAAATCCCGAGAAATTATTCTCGGGATTTTCGATAAATGTACATTTATGTAGTGTTATAGGTCGTCAGGAAGATCAGCAGGCTTATATGGAGTCTTCTTTGGTCTTAACTGGTCAATGAAAACAATTTTAAATTTCTCACCATCCGTATTATAGATCATTTCTGTTATTCCATTTACGATTGTTACTGGTTGTTTCACCGAATTGTAAAACTTCTTTTCCATCAACTCATAGGTGTTGTCATCGAACTGTAAGAAAATTGAAACGATAAATCCATTTTCAACACGAGCCTTTCCAGAAATACAGTAAGAACCCCCACCATCTTGGAAATAACTAATGATTACATTTCTGTGCATGTCATCAGCTACAGTATATGCACCTCTGGCGTCAAACGCTTTTTGTAAACGGATGAAACACTCTGATTGAGCCATAGAACTAAAAGAGATAAAGGCTACGATTAATGCGTATAAACTTTTTTTCATATTTCGTTTGTTTTTGAGCCGAAGCTCGGGTTTCAAATATAGCAAGTTTGATTTAATTTGTCACCTGCCATTTAATTTATTTATTTTTGACAAAATCCATTTGCGATGAGCGAAAAACAAATAGCAGACCAATTTTCCGAGTCAATCGAAATTTTGCAAAAATTTAACACTCTTGAAAATCATGAGAAAATCAGGAAAGCGGGAGCACTTATGGTTTCAGGCGTAAAAGCTGGAGGGAAAATAATTAGCTGTGGAAATGGCGGATCTATGTGTGATGCGATGCACTTTGCAGAAGAACTTACTGGGAGGTACCGAGATGATAGACCTGCAATTGCTGCAGTATCCATTTCTGACCCAAGTCACATAACGTGTGTTGGTAATGATTATGGATTCGATCATATTTTTTCACGCTATGTAGAAGGAGTTGGTACAAACAATGATGTTTTGCTAGCAATATCTACTTCAGGAAATTCTAAAAATGTGATCAATGCTATCCATGCTGCAAAGGAAAAAGGCATGAAAGTTATTGGGTTAACAGGTAAAACCGGCGGAGCCATGGCTGAGATCTGTGATATTGAGATCCGTGCACCACATTCAACGTATGCAGATCGAGCTCAAGAAATACATATTAAGGTAATTCATTCCTTGATTGATTTTATCGAAAAAAATAGTTAAAAAATAAATGTAGAAGAAAGCGAATTCACTATCTTTGCACCGAAATTTTAACACAATATCATGTCAACAATTACACATGCTTATAATTCTGGAGGACAAAATGCAAAGGAAGGTTTGTTCAGTAATTTAGTAACACTTTCACGTGCCGACGGTCATGTTGATGCTGTAGAAGCAGCAATGCTTGAGCGCGTAGCATTGCGTTTATCACTGACACCTGAGCAAGCCAAAGACATTATTAAGCACCCAGAAGAATACCCAATGACTCCACCTGTATCTAAGGAGGAGCGCTTTGAGCGATTGATTCAATTTGCTAGTATGGCATTCGCTGATGGAGTAATTGACGAGTCAGAAGAGAAATTGATTGGACGTTTTGGAGTTGCATTGGGCTTTGACTTTGATGATGTTAAAACTCACTTGGTGACTATCATTGAGCAAATGAAAGCGAATACTCCAAAGGATGAAATTTTAAAATCACTGATGTAAAATCAGATTCAACTATACTGAGCCGGTAATCAACTAGATTATCGGCTTTTTTATTTTGTAAATAAGTTGTTGAAAACTCCATCAATTCACATGAGTTCGAAGTTAGGAATCACGATAAATTGGTTAATTTTGTTCCTTACCTGAACGCGTATGCTTCAAGAAGATTTACATACTAAGGTCAAGAACATTTTCTCTGCTTACTTAGAGCAAAATGGCCACCGAAAAACACCCGAACGTTTCGCTATACTTGCAGAGATCTATAATTACGAAGGGCATTTTGACATAGAATCTTTGTATGTTGAAATGAAAAATCAGAACTATAGAGTTTCCAGAGCGACATTGTACAATACAATAGAGTTGTTGTTAGCATGTAGCCTTGTTCGAAAGCATCAATTTGGTAAGAACATTGCTCAATTCGAAAAATCACACGGCTCTACGCAGCATGATCACATTGTTTTGACGGATACAGGTGAATTGCTTGAATTTTGCGATCCACGCATTCAACACATTAAATCAACGATTGAAGAAATCTTTGATATTGAAATTCAACACCACTCGCTTTATTTCTATGGCGTAAAAAAGGGAACAAAAAAAGACTGATTTGAATCTGAAATACGAAATAGAAATCCAAGATCTGGTTGTGATCTATAAATTGAGTGGTAAAATTACTACTGAAACGGACTACGAAGAATTAGAGACCGCTGTCTTTAGTAAACTTAATAAAAACTATTATCGGATCATTTTTGATCTAACGAATCTAACCCATACAAATTCATCGGGAATCAGCCTGTTCATGAGAACACTGACAAAATCGAGAATTATGGGAGGAGAACTTGTACTTACACATATTTCAGGCAACGTTGAGAAAATTTTTCAAATCTCAAAACTCGACGAAATTTACACCATTTGTGAAAACAATGTGGATGCCATAAATCACTTTAAAACATTACAATGAAAGTAGACGTACTATTGGGTTTACAATGGGGAGATGAAGGAAAGGGTAAAATCGTTGATGTGCTTACCCCTAAATACGACATCATTGCCCGTTTTCAAGGAGGACCAAACGCTGGACACACACTTGAATTCAATGGCATCAAGCATGTATTGCACACAATTCCTTCAGGGATATTTAGAGACGGTGTGATGAACCTTGTTGGAAATGGAGTTGTGATCGACCCAGTTATCTTCAAAGCAGAGTTAGAAAAACTTAAGCCATTTAATCTTGATATTAAATCGCGCTTGATTATTTCTAAAAAAGCGCATTTGATTTTACCAACGCATAGAATTCTTGATGCAGCTTCTGAAGATGCAAAAGGAAAAAATAAGATCGGATCTACACTGAAAGGAATTGGCCCAACATATATGGACAAGACTGGTAGAAATGGGTTGCGTGTTGGAGATATTTACTCACCAAACTTTGAGGAGAAATACAAGGCCTTGGTTGAAAAACACAAGTCAATGCTTCAACGTTTTCCTAATTTCTCTTATGATCTTTCTGAATTGGAAGGACCATGGATGCAAGCCATTAACGAATTGAAAGAACTAACTGCTGTTGACAGTGAGCAATACATCAATGACGCCATCAAAGCAGGCAAAAAAATATTGGCAGAAGGAGCTCAAGGAACAATGCTAGACATTGATTTTGGAACCTATCCCTTTGTAACCTCATCAAATACGGTTACTGCTGGAACATGTACTGGGCTTGGAGTTGCACCTACACGCATTGGAAATGTAATTGGAATTTTTAAGGCATACTGTACCCGTGTTGGAAGCGGCCCCTTCCCTACTGAATTGGACGATGAAGTAGGAGAGAAAATCCGTAAAGATGGATCTGAATTTGGAGCAACTACTGGTAGACCAAGAAGATGTGGTTGGGTGGACCTTCCACAATTAAAATATGCAATTATGGTCAATGGCGCAAGTGAACTTTCTATGATGAAAGCAGATGTTCTTGACGATTTTGAAACAATTCGGGTTTGTACGCACTACATAATTAATGGTGAGAGATACGATTACTTTCCATACGACGTTAATGACGTTGAAGTTGTGCCAGTATATGAAGACATCAAGGGATGGAATTGTGACACAACTAAATTGACATCGTTTGATGATGCACCGTCAGAATTGAAAGCATACGTTGATTATTTGGAACAAAATTTGGAAGTTCCGATCACCGTTGTTTCCGTTGGTCCTGACCGTACGCAAACATTGAACAATAAAGTGCTCGCTTGAAAATAAAAACATACATATTGAAAAGTGCGCTTATTTTTAGCGCACTTTTTTTGCTTTCTGATAATGCTTCTGGACAAGATGACGTTATGACGCTATTGCCAGGTTCAGAATATGTAGAAATGAACTTCATACCGGGTGTTCACCGATTAATTGGCAATGTAAACTTCCTATATCAAGGCAATGATATGTACTGTGATTCCGCGTATTATTACGAAGATTCAAAGGTCGTACGGGCATATGGACATGTACATATTAACAAAAGAGATACACTGAATCTTTTTTGTGACTCCTTGGTCTATAACGGTAATACTAGAAAGGCAAAGCTTTGGGGAAATGTAAGAGTGCGTGACAACGAATACAAGCTCACCACTGACACTCTAGATTATGATGCTCGACAAGGTCAGGCACATTATCACCATGGAGGTCGTGTAGAAAGCATCGTATCAAGAGAAGTATTGACAAGTCGAATCGGATACTTCCATCCAGAGTCCAAAAATTTCTTTTTCAGTCAAGATGTTAACTATGTAGGAGAGAGTTTATCCATGACTACGGACACGCTCAAATACATGTACAGCAATAGAACCGCCTATTTTTTTGGCCCCACTAATATCGAACAAGATTCTACTACCATGTATTGTGAATCGGGTTGGTATCATACTGAAACTGGAGAAGGTTCCTTGGTACAAAATGCATGGATTTCTCGCCCAAATGACTACATGTCTGGAGATACTTTACTCTATAATCCAAAAGAAAAACTTTCCATTGGAATCGGGAACGTTCATTTTCAGGATTCCATCAACAAAATGGGATTCGAAGGTGATTACGCCTACTCTTCTGACAGTCTTGGATATTCTTTTATCACCGGACACGCTGTAGCGGTGAAAGAAATGAATGATGACACCTTGTACATTCATGCCGACACTTTGTACTCCTTGAAAATTGATACAAATTACGTGATGAAAGCATATTATGGAGCACGTATTTTCTCCAATAGCATGCAAGGATATGCCGATAGCATAGTGTTTTCACAAGAAGAAGAGCGAGTTAGAATGTATGATTCTCCAATCATCTGGTCAAATGGATCAGAATTGAAAGGAACGTATATGGAAATGCACGTTTCAGATTCTATGATTCATAAAGTACACATTATAGAGAAAGCTTCTATTCTCATGGAAGTTGAACCGGAGAAATACTACAACCAAATTGCCGGAAAAGAAATTGAAGCATTTTTCAACGATAACAAATTATACAAAGCCTTTTCCAATGGAAATGCAATGACGATTTTCTTCCCAGAAGATGAACAAGAGACTGACACTTCATTTGTAATCAAACGGATGGGAATGAATCGCCTCTACTCTAGTACTTTGCGCATTGATGTTGACAGCAATAAAGTAACTGGAATCTCCTACATCGAAGAACCTGATGGTGCGTTTTACCCAATGGATCAATTGAACTTAGAAGAACAATTTATCCCAGGATTTAATTGGAGGTATGCGCTTCGACCGAAAACAATGGAAGATCTATTCAAGGAAGATGAAGTCGTTGTCGAAGAAATAATTGAGGAAGAATATAGGGGAGAATAGTATTAGCTTATTTCTTTATATCTCCTCTACATTACGCACTACACGCTGTACACCTTCTACCTGCTCAAACTTTAACATGAGTTGCTCAAGGTGCTCTGTATCGTAGACCATTACTTGCATTTTACCTTCGAAAATTCCATCATTGGTTTCGAATGAAATTGATTTCATGTTTACATCGTGCTGGTTGGAAATGATTTCTGTGAGTTTGTTCACGATTCCCAAGCGGTCAATACCATGAACCGTAATTGCGGCAATGTTCTCTTTCAAATCTGTGTTCTTCCAAGTAGCCTTCATACATCGGTAAGCCATCTTGGAAAGCAAATGCTCAGCATTTGGGCAATTGTATCTATGGATTTTAATCCCTTCATTGATCGTCACAAATCCAAATACTTTATCTCCTGGAATTGGACTACAACATACTGCCATTTTGTAATCGATGTCTTTGAAATCATCTCCGATAAGTAGTGTATCCTTCTTATTGTCGATTATTGAATATGCATCTTTAGTCGATTTCTTTCGCTGCGAAGGTTTCTTATCAGCCTTGAGTATTCCATTGACATTCTCAATCTCACGAAGCTTCTTTAAGTCTAATTTACCTTTCGCTATTCTGAAGTACAATTCCGTCGCAGATGGCAACTTGTAGTACTTCTCGAGCATAGAAATATTTTCTGAAGCAAAGCGGATGTTGTGCTGTTTGAACTTTCTTTCCAAAATCTCACGCCCGTCCATTGCAATAAGCTTGCGTTCTTCGTTCAGAGATGATTTAATCTTATGTCGAGCACGCGCAGTAACAACGAAACGCGTCCATTCTTCATTTGGTTTTTGTTTTGAAGAAGTAATGATCTCAACTTGATCTCCACTGGTCAACTGATGGCTTAGTGGCACCAATCTGTTGTTGACCTTGGCTCCAATACATTTGTCGCCGATGTCAGTATGGATATCGTATGCAAAATCAAGAATTGTTGCTCCGTTCGGCAATACACGCAAATCTCCTTTCGGTGTAAAGATGTAAATTTCATCAGAGAATAAATTCAATTTGAATTCGTCAATAAAATCCATTGCATTCACGTCAGGATTTTCCAACAAATCGCGGATTTCAGAAATCCATCTATCGAATTTTGATTCTTTTGTTTTAGATTCTTTGTATGCGTAATGTGCCGCTAAACCTCTTTCAGCAATTTCATCCATTCGCTTTGAACGGATTTGCACTTCCACCCATTTACCTGTAGGGGACATTACCGTTGTGTGCAACGATTCATATCCATTCGCACGAGGAGTTGAAATCCAATCGCGTAAACGATCCGGACTTGGTTGATAGAAATCTGTAACGACACTATATATTCTCCAACAATCAGACTTCTCTAATTCCTGTGGAGTATCCAAAATAATTCGAATTGCGAACACATCGTACACTTCTTCGAAAGGAACACCCTTGGTACGCATTTTTCTCCAGATGGAAGAAATTGACTTGGTCCGAACTTTTATTTGAAATACATACCCTTCGTGCGCCAAAGCTTCACGAATAGGAGATGTAAACTTTCGAATGAAACGATTACGAACATCTTTCGTCGATTTCAATTGCCCCTCAATCTCCCTATAAATTTCCGGTTCGGTGTAACGCAGTGCCAAATCCTCAAGCTCACTCTTCATAGCGTACAAGCCTAGTCGATGTGCCAATGGAGCATACAAGAACTTTGTTTCCGAAGCAATTTTCACTTGTTTGTCATGTCGCATGCTCGAAAGTGTACGCATGTTATGCAAACGATCTGCTAACTTGATTAGAACGACACGAATATCATCCGAAATCGTTAAAACCATTTTACGGAAATTCTCTGCTTGTACAGATGCTGATTCATCAAACACCTCAGGAATCTTGGTCAATCCATCAATGATCAAACGTATTTTTGGTCCGAAAAGATCTTCAACATCGTCAAGGGTAATATGGGTGTCCTCAACTGTGTCGTGCAGCAACGCACATACAATTGCCGTTGTCCCCATACCCATCTCTTCAGCACAAATTCGCGCCACTGCTATAGGGTGATAAATATAAGGCTCTCCTGATTTTCTTCGCATTTCTTTATGTGCTTCAACAGAAACATCAAAAGCTTTGCGAATCATGCGGGTATCCTCTTTACTGCGATCCTTGTGCGTACGCAAAAGACCGCGAAAGGCATTCAATATCTCTTTACGCTCCTTCTCTACGTCGATATGTTGTGCCTCTTCACTCATTTATTTAGCTGGAAGTAACTTGCCTATAACCTCACCAAATCCAATGCGAACCCCGTCCTTTTCACTAAACCCGCGCATTGTAACTGTATCATTATCATTGATAAATCTACGTTCCGTACCATCAGGCATTTGAACTGGCTTGGTTCCCTTCCATGAAATTTCAAGCATTGATCCGTACATCCCTTCTTCAGGCCCTGAAATTGTTCCAGAAGCCATCAGGTCACCAGCGTTGATATCACACCCATTGCATGAATGATGCGCCAATTGTTGGTTCATGTTCCAATACATATGCTTGTAATTCGAGTTACCCACAATTTTTTCTTGACCATTCTCTGGCGTAATAGAGACTTCAAGATTAATATCTATGTGTTTATCTCCATTGTATTCCAAATAAGGAAGAACTTTTGGATCTTGAACCGGTCCTGAAACACGGAATGGCTCTAGAGCATCCAAAGTTACAATCCATGGAGAAGTGTGAGAGGCAAAGTTCTTCGCCAAGAATGGTCCCAATGGAACGTACTCCCATTTTTGTATGTCTCTCGCTGACCAATCATTGAATAAAACCATTCCGAAAATATAATCATCCGCTTCAGCAGTTGAAATAGAATCCCCTAGAGGTTTCCCTTGATATGTTACAAACCCCATCTCAAGCTCAAAATCTAATAAACGACATGGTCCAAAAACTGGTGGTTGATCTTCTTCAATTTTTTGCTGTCCTTTTGGTCTGTGAAAATCAGTTCCTGAAACAACAATTGAAGAAGCTCTTCCATGATACCCAACAGGAATGTGCTTCCAATTAGGCAATAAAGCGTTATTTGGGTCTCTGAACATGCATCCAACATTATAGGCGTGCTGCTCACTTGAGTAAAAATCTGTGTAATCTCCAATTTTCACTGGAATTGAGTATTCAACAGTGTTTTCAGTGATTAATGCTTGCTCCAACTCATTGTGATTATTTCTCAGTTCGTCATTTGAGACTTCAAACAATTCAGAAATTCGATTTCTCAAATCACGTGTTCCTTGTTTCCCTTTACGCATCATATTATTCAACGTATTAGTATCAAAATCTTCTAATCCAAAGTGAAGATCAGCAAAGTAACCGAAGTCAAACAATACCTTAAGGTCAATCACTGTATCACCTATTCGTGTTGCAACACGTGGTGTATCACCTTGAGTTGAAATAATTCCAAATGGAATATTTTGAATTGGGAAATCCGAATTTTCCGGAATTTCAATCCATGATTTTAAACTTGGGTTGTTTGCTACTATACTCATAATTAGTTTTTTAGTTATTTTGTTGCTGTTCTCGACTTCGCTCGATCAGCATTGTAATATCATTAGACATTAAATCTAAAGTGCATTACATCTCCATCCTCAACAATGTATTCTTTTCCTTCAACTTTAAATTTTCCAGCATCCTTAACGGCCGCTTCGCTTCCTAAGGCAACGAAGTCATCATACTTCATTACTTCAGCTCTAATGAATCCTTTTTCAAAATCGGTATGTATTACTCCAGCAGCTTGTGGCGCTGTCATTCCTTTCTTGATTGTCCAAGCGCGCACTTCCTTCTCTCCTGCTGTAAAATACGTGTCTAATTCTAATAATGAATATGCTGAACGGATTAACCTGTTCACTCCTACTTCTTCCAATCCTAATTCATCCAAGAACATTTGACGTTCATCGTATGTTTCCAATTCGATAATATCTGCTTCGATGGCTGCTCCGATTACAAGTACTTCAGCTTCTTCGTTTTTCACTGCTTCTTTCACTGCGTCAACAAATGCATTTCCATTTTTCACAGAAGCCTCATCTACATTACACAAGTACAAAACTGGCTTCGCGGTAATCAATTGGAAACTCTTAACGATCTCCTCTTCTCTCTCATTAAATTCCATTGACCGAACAGATTTACCCGCTTCCAATGTTTCTTTAATCTGACATGCAAGATCGTGTTCTTTGATAATATCTTTATCTCCGGACTTCACAGCTCTTGCCACAGTACTGATTTTCTTTTCGATGCTTTCCAAATCTTTTAATTGTAGCTCGATATCAATCACTTCTTTATCTCTCACAGGGTCAACAGAACCGTCAACGTGGATAATATTTCCATCTTCAAAACATCTCAATACGTGAATAATGGCATCCGTCTCACGGATATTTGCCAAGAACTGATTCCCTAGTCCTTCTCCTTTTGATGCACCTTTTACCAATCCAGCGATATCTACAATTTCCATTGTAGTTGGTAAAACTCTTTCAGGGTTTACCAAAGCCTCCAATTTCTCTAAACGAGGATCTGGAACTGAGATCGTACCAATGTTTGGTTCGATAGTACAGAAAGGATAGTTAGCCGATTGTGCCTTTGCATTTGAAAGACAATTGAACAAGGTTGATTTACCTACATTTGGTAAACCTACAATTCCACATTTTAACGCCATTTATTTCAATTTTACACAAAGATAATTGAAAGATGGATTCAGGCTTGATTCATCCCAGCAAAAAACCATTATTTTTAACCAAACTAAAAATAGACTATGCGCATTCTTATTTCTTTTCTTTTTGTTTTAGCAACACTTTCAACAAAGGCTCAAAGCGATTCAATATTTATTCGTTCAGTATACAACGAAGCCTTATCAAATGGGAATGCCTATGAAGATCTCAGAAGCTTATGCAAGGACATTGGCGCCCGGCTTACAGGGTCTGCTGAGGCTGCAATGGCAGTAGAATGGGGGAAGAAAAAAATGGAAGACTATGGGTTTGATAATGTTTATCTCCAAGAAATTCAAGTACCGCATTGGGAAAGAGGCACAAAGGAAGCGGGTTGGATCAAGCTGGAAGATGGAACTTTAATCAAGGTTCACCTTCTTGCACTAGGAGGGTCTATAGGAACAGATGGCTTGATGGAAGCTGAAATTGTGCAATTCGAAAGCTTGGAAGCATTGAAAGATGCAAAGAAAAAGCAGGTTGAGGGAAAAATTGTGTTCATCAATCAAGAAATGGACGAGCAACAAATCAACACCTTCAGAGCTTACGGTGGATGCTGGCCGATGAGAGGTCATGGGGCAATTGAAGCTGGGAATCTTGGTGCAAAAGCCGTTTTGATTCGATCATTAGGGCTACCAATTGATGAACACCCACACACCGGATCAATGTATTATGTTGACACAGTACAGAAAATTCCAGCTGCTGCCTTATCAACAATTGACGCAGAAAAATTATCTGAATTATTGGACAAACAAAAGGCGCATTTCATTTTAGAAATGGATTGTAGAGATTATCCAGATGTTACTTCTTACAACGTCATTGGTGAAATAACAGGAAGCAAAAACCCAAACAACATTATTACATTTGGTGGACATCTTGATTCATGGGATACAGGAGAAGGAGCACATGATGACGGAGCAGGAATCATTCACTCTATGGAAGCATTGAGAATTCTTAAAGAATTAAATTACAGACCACAAAACACCTTGCGTGTAGTATTCTTTATGAATGAAGAAAATGGAAATCGTGGAGGGCAATCATACGCTACATGGGCAAAGTCTAGAACACATGAAAATCATATTGCAGCGCTAGAAAGTGATCGTGGTGGTTTTGCACCACGAGGATTTGAATGTGACGGAACTGAAGAACAAATAGCTTTTTTAGCATCTTTGGAAGAACATTTTACCCCTTATGATTTGCACATCTTTCAGAAAGGATATGGAGGGGTTGACATTAATCCTTTGAAGGATCAATTTGAAGGGATTCCATTATTCGGATTCGTTCCTGATTCTCAACGTTATTTCGATTTTCATCATGCTCCTAGTGATGTATTCGAGAATGTAAACAAACGTGAACTCGAATTAGGATGCGCAGCAATGGCCTCGTTCCTATATCTTCTGGATAAATCGCTCTTAAACGATTAAGTATCTGTTGTTAATAAAAAAACGCCTAAAAAGCTGTCTGGCTGCAAAAATACACTACTTTTGCGTAAAATATTGAGGATTTATACTCACATTTAAGTATTCAGTAAATAAAAAATATGGCTCAAGACATATTCGATAAGATTAAAAAAGACCGTGGTCCATTAGGATATCTTTCAAAGAAAGTTCATGGTTATTTCACTTTTCCAAAATTGGAAGGTGACATTAGTAACCGAATGGTATTTCGCGGAAAGGAATGCCTTGTTTGGTCGGTGAATAACTATTTAGGACTGGCTAACCATCCTGAAATCAGAAAAGTAGATGCTGACGCAGCTGCTGAATGGGGATTGGCTTATCCTATGGGATCAAGAATGATGACAGGTCAAACTGCTATTCATGAGCAACTTGAATCTGAAATTGCGGCCTTTATGGATAAGGAAGATGCTTTCTTGTTGAATTTTGGATACCAAGGAATGGTTTCAGCAATTGATGCAATTGTAGGACGTCACGATGTTATCGTTTACGATAGTGAGTCTCACGCTTGTATTCTTGACGGAATGCGTTTGCACGCTGGAAAACGTTTTGTATTCCAACACAACGATATGGAGAGCTTTGATAAGCAAATGAGTCGTGCGACAAGAATTGTTCAGGAAAATGGAGGAGGAATCTTAGTTATTACTGAAGGAGTTTTCGGAATGGCTGGTGACCAAGGTTGGTTGAAAGAAATCGTTGAATTTAGAAAATCAGGTAAATACTCATTTCGTTTATTCGTAGATGATGCACACGGTTTTGGAACGTTAGGAGAAAAGGGACAGGGAGCTGCAGAATTACAAGGAGTTCAAGGTGAAATTGATATTCTCTTTGGAACATTCGCTAAATCGATGGCCTCTATTGGAGCTTTCATTTGTGGATCAGAAGACTTAATGGATTACATGCGTTACAATATGCGTTCTCAAGTATACGCGAAGTCATTGCCTATGCCATTGGTAGTTGGGGCATTGAAACGATTGGAATTGTTGAGAGAGCAACCAGAACACAAAGAAAACCTTTGGAAAATAGCTTCGGCTCTTCAAAAAGGATTGGTTGATGCTGGGTTTGATATTGGAGATACCGATTCAGCTGTTACTCCAGTTTTCTTTAAAGGAACACTTGGAGAAGCTGCCAACCTAGCATTTGACGTGAGAGAAAGCTACAACATATTCTGTTCTTTAGTTGTATACCCAGTTGTACCTAAAGACACAATAATGCTTCGCTTGATTCCTACAGCAATCCATACATTGGATGATGTAAAATATACTATTGAAACATTCACAACTGTTAAGAAGAAATTAGACAATGGTGATTATTACGCTGAAGAACTTGCTACGATAGAACAACCGTCATAGTAAGCCTATTATAATTGAAGCCGCTAAATTTACTTTTAGCGGCTTTTTTTTTGCTTATATTCACCTACAGAACAAACACTATGAAATTCATCATTCTACTGCTACTAGCTCTTCCTTGTCAACTGATCAATGCCCAAACGTTTTTGGAATCAAGCCAGGCGATGGGAATAAACCATGAGCACATCGATGGTCATATTATGGGAGGGGGCGCTGCATTTTTTGACTTCAACAATGATGGATTCGAAGACTTGTACATCACTGGTGGAGAAAATCGTGACCAACTGTTTGAGAACAATCAAAATGGAGCTTTCACCGAAGTTGGGATTCTAGCAGGAATAGGAATGACGGATACCATAAAAACGGTTGGAGTAATTACTGGAGACTTAGACAATGATGGTGATCGTGAGATATTCGTTACAACATCAGAAGATCACAATAACTTGCTGTTTCTAAACAATGGTGATGGAACCTTTACCAATATATCTATAAGCGCAGGATTCACAGCGAATACCTGGAGCACGTCATCTAGCTTTGGAGATTACGACAACGATGGCTTCCTTGATCTTTATGTTGGTGAATATGTGAATTACTTCAATGTTCCATTTTTCAACTACATGTCTGCTGGAACTCAGAATACACTCTATCATAATGAGGGCAATATGACTTTTACAGAAGTTGCAGTAACAGCAAATGTTAACGACAATGGAGGAGCGCTCTCTACAGCCTTCACAGATTATGACAACGATAATGATGTTGATCTTCTTCTAGGAAATGACTTCGGTGATTTATTTGGTGGAAATGGACTTTTTAGGAATGATTATCCATCTACTTATTTCACGGACATAAGCGTGAGTTCTGATATTTACAGAGAAATCAATGCCATGGGAATTGCGGTAGGAGACTTCGACGAAGATCTTTATCTGGACTATTATGTAACGAATATGATGGAGAACCTCTTCCATGAAAATAATGGAGATCAAACTTTTAATGAAGTGGCTACCTCTTCTGGTACAGAATCTGGAAACGTTGTTTCTTGGGGTACGTTTTTCTTCGATTATGACAATGACACATATCTTGATCTCTTCTGCGCATCTGGAGGTGTAATGACAGCAGCTGTTGCCCAGCAAAACGTTCTGTACGCCAATCAGCAAAATGGATCGTTCTTAGATGTTACAGTAACGGAAGGAATGGACACTATTCGACGTTCAAGAGGTGCCATTTACGGTGACATTGACAATGACGGAGCTTTGGAAGTTGTGGTTGTTAATGTTAGTGCCAATGGAGTGTTTCCTCAACTGACAGAAGTATACAAGAGCTCCACCGTCAATAATTGGATTGAATTTAGACTTCAAGGTATAAGCTCAAATAGAGATGGGTTTGGAAGTCATATTCGACTCGTTGCAGATGGCAGAACATTTTTGCGAGAGATTGGTGGTGGATCAAGTTATCTATCGCAAAACAGCAGCATTGCACATTTTGGACTAGATCAAATTCCTACAATTGATAGTGTGATTGTTACTTGGCCTGGAGGAAATGAAAGTGTATACACAGCCATATTGATAAATCAACGAATAACTCTGGTTGAAGATATCGCAGGCATCGAAGATTTACCATCATATGATCTGACTGTTTATCCTAATCCAGCAAAAAAGTCAATCTTTTGTAGTCTAAACGACGGGGCAATTATAGATATAATTGAAGTGTACTCAATGCAAGGAGATCTTGTGTTATCAGAATTAGAAGTTGGATCTGAAGAGTTTAATATTAATCTTGAGCATCTACCTGCATCGAACTACCAATTAATAATTAGAAGTGGAAATCGGACATTTTCGCGAAAAATAACAACTTTTTAGGCTATTATCTGAAAAGGATTAAGCCTGCAAAACTATCGATTTATATTTATGTAAACATTTTTTCTAACTTTAGAAAGTATGGCAATAATAGATGTTTTAAAGTATGATGGGCCCAACAATGTGCTCGTTTGGAAATGGCGCTCAGAATCAAATAGTTCACGTGAGCAAGAGCTGAGAATGGGATCTGAGTTGGTAGTGAACCAATCTCAAGAAGCATGTTTTTATAAAGGAGGAGAGTTAACGGATGTCTTTGGTCCAGGAACACATACCTTATCCACTAAAAACTTACCCGTTTTATCTAGCCTTGTTGGTTTAGTGTATGGTGGAGACAGTCCTTTTACCGCAGAAGTATATTTTATAAACAAGGCGGTTTCAATGGATGCTAAGTTTGGTCTTATGCCATTCAATATGATTGAACCAACTTTCAAGGTTCCTATTCCTGTTTCATGCCGTGGTTCATTTGCCCTTATTGTAGAGGATTCAAAATTGTTCCTGACAAAAATGGTTGGAACGGTTAAGGATTTTGATACGAACACGCTTTCTGAGTTATTCAGAGGTGTAATATCGGAAAATGTAAAAAATACAATTACGACAATTAGTCGGGAACAAAACCTAAGTCCATTAGAGTTAGAGTCCATTGTTTCTGAGGTAGGTGGTGCGGTAAAAGCCGTTATCAATAGTCATTTAAAAGAATTTGGATTAGCCCTTAAACTGTTCAATATTGAATCAATTCCTGTAATTGATGAAGATCAGCGTGTTAAAGATGTTGTGGCTCAATTTCAAAAAATAATGGCAGCCGATGTAGATGAGCGGATGCGATTAAAGCGTCATGCCGATAATTTAGAAGTCTACAAAGTTGAACGGAGTTTTGATACAACTGAAAAAGCCGCTGAAAACATCGGAGGTGGTGAAGGTGGCGGCGCAGGAGGGATTTTAGGAACAATGATAGGATTAGGCATGGTCAATCCAATCGCCCAGCAGATGGGAGATATGATGGCGAAAAACACTACTAATACCGCTAACACTGCTGGATCTTCCAGTGAAGACACAATCAATCTTCTCAAACAGCTGGGAGAATTGAAAGACGCTGGAATACTAACGGAAGAGGAATTCGCAGAAAAGAAGAAGGAACTTCTTGACAAACTTTAAATAACCAACGACAACAGTATGAAAAACGTTTTTCTCATTGGTGGCGTATTGGCCATTTTATTTAATTCCCTCGCCGGAATCATTCTTAACGACTTCTCAACCTACAATTGGATTCTAGCTGATGTCAACATCCTTGCTACGACTGGACTAATCTATGCTTTGTACTCTCACTTCCTTGACAATGCTTTCAAGACAGCATTCAGTTTTTTGTTCTTCCTATCTGGATTCGCTCGATATGTACTGAGCTTGATCGCTCCATCAGAGACCGAGAATAACTGGATAATTCTCCTGATAGGTGGCATCTTATTTATCGAGACTTTTATCTTCATCTTTGGAGTTGCATTAAAAAAGAAGTAGATGTACCAAGAAGATCTAGAAAAGCTGATTAAATATGCGCTTGTTGATGGAAATGTCTCTCCGAAAGATCGTGAAATTCTAGTAAGAAAAGCAGTTGAATCTGGAATTGATAAGGATGAATTTGAAATGGTGCTTGACGCTCGGATTTATGAATTCAATGAGAACCGACAGGCCACAGAGGAAGAGAAGGCTGAAGAACCAGCCGCTCAACCAACCAGCAAGACATCGAATAAATGTCCAAATTGTCAGGCAAACATTGATGCGTCTTCCACTACCTGCGAATATTGCGGGCATGATGTTGTAAATAGACAATCGAACGCGTCCATTCAACGCTTATTTAATTTGCTAAATGAAGCTGAGGAGGAAAGAAAAAAAGATCCAGATGGTATGTTCTCTTCAATTGGGAAGGCGTTTTCTGAAGCATTTTCTGATATGACTGGCCCAGGTAAAGTGGATAGAAAAAAGATGGAAATCATTTCTAGTTTTCCCATTCCTACGACAAAGCATGATATCCTCGAGTTTTTAGCATTGGCGTACCCTAAGGCAAAACTGGCAGGGAATATTTTTACACGAAATTCTGATAAAAACAAACTTCACAATCAATTTGCAATGGTCTGGAAAGGCAAATGCGAACAAATCATTTTAAAGGCCAAATTTTCCATGAAAGATGACATGGAAACATTGAACGAAGTTCTGTATTATGGAAAGGAGCTGGGAATTGATTAAATCGTAGACTAGTTCGAGCTACTTCATTAAGATTTTAGTAATCATTCCTATTTGCTCTTCGGTATTAAACGAATGTAGACACAAACGAAGGCGCTCGGTGCCAACAGCTACAGTTGGAGAATAAATGGGCTTGACAGCTATTTTATTTTCCAATAATTTTTCTGCTAACCACTGAGTCTCATCAATATCTCCTATTTGAAAGATCTGTATTGGAGAGTTCGGGTTGGAAATTAAACGATCATCAATCAACTGCGATCGAAATAAATGAAGGTTATTCACCAAATTTTTTCTACGTTCTTCCAGCAGGTCTAAGCTTATTAACTGAGCGTTTCGTTGATACACATATTCTGGGAGCGCTGTGGTGTAAATGAATGAGCGTGCAAAATTACTCACAAACTGAATCAGTTCTTTTGACCCCAATACACAACCACCGTGTGAGCCATACGCTTTTCCAAAGGTTACTAAACGTGCAAAAACGTCCGTTTCTAAGTTCAAGTCGTTGACCAAGCCTTTTCCTTGATCACCAAAAATTCCCGCGGCGTGGGCTTCATCAACAATTAAATACGCATTGTACTTTTTGCAAATCTGATTTATTTCAGAAAGAGATGCTAGATCGCCATCCATGGAATACAAACTTTCTACAGCAACGTAGATGGTTCCACTGGCCTTTTTTATTTTCTTTTCTAAATCAATTAAATCATTGTGTTTAAACGACTGATTTCCTGCAAAACTTAAGCGCATTCCATCCCGTACACTTGCATGAATCAATTCGTCATAGATGATCGTATCACCCCTTTGAGGTATCGCACTGAAGATTCCTAGATTCGCATCATATCCAGAATTGAACATGAGTCCAGCTTCTGCATTAAAAAAGGATGCTATTTGTGCCTCTGAATTGAGAATCTCTTTCGTAGTACCAGAAATTAAACGAGAACCTGTTCCACCAAAAGAATCTGAGGAAGGCTCTGTCTTCTCTTTGGCCAAACCTAAATAATCATTGGAGAAGAAATCCGTATATCCCTCAAAATGAGAAAGGGAACGTAATGTCCCCTTCTCTATGCGTTTGCTAAGTTTATTTTTTAGCTTTTGATCCATTAGTGCGAATCAATCGTAGTTACTTTTCTTGGTTCAAACCCATCTTCCAATGCCTTTTCTCTTGCCTCTTTCAACATCGCTTCACGCTGCGCTTCTTTCAGTTTACGTTCTTCAATGATTGCATCTGGCTTTGACTCTGGCTTTTCTCCATCTGCGAAAGGTGCCTTTGGAATCAATCCTAAAATTTTGAACATCTCTTGATCTTCATTAAATTCAGGATTTGGAGTTGTTAGAAGTTTATCACCGGCGAATATTGAACTAGCTCCAGCCATAAAGCAAAGTGCTTGCCCTTCCATATTCATTTTCGTTCTTCCGGCAGACAAGCGAACTACAGACTTTGGGAATGCAATACGCGTGGTTGCTACCATACGAATCATTTCCCATTGTTCAATCGGTTTCTGGTCTGCCATTGGCGTGCCTTCAACAGCTACCAATGCATTGATTGGAATCGATTCTGGTGGCGTATCCATTTCCATATAGCTCATCAATAATCCTACACGATCTTCAATGGCTTCACCCATTCCAATAATTCCTCCTGAACAAACACTGATTCCTGCCTTTCGAGCATTTTCAATGGTATCCAATCGGTTATCATATTCTCTCGTTGAAATTACATCTTTGTAATAATCTCTCGACGTATCTAAATTGTGATTGTATGCGAACAAACCAGCATTCTTTAAGCGTTTTGCTTGATTTTCATTCAACATTCCTAATGTACAGCAAACCTCCATGTCAAGGTCATTCACTGCTTGAACCATTTCAACTACATTATCGAAATCTTTATTGTCGCGGACTTCTCTCCACGCTGCTCCCATACACAATCGTGAAGACCCATTTTGCTTTGCATTCTTCGCTTGTTCAACAACCGTATCAACACTCATTAATTTGTGTGCATCTACATCGGTATGATAGCGCGCCGCCTGAGGACAATATCCACAATCTTCAGAGCATCCACCTGTCTTGATACTCAATAGAGATGACATTTGAACTTCTCTAGGATCATGGTGAGCTCTATGCACTGTTGCTGCTTCAAAAACCAATTCTAAAAGTGGTTTATTATACAGTTCTAAAAGTGCTTCTTTGGTAGTGTATTTTTGAGATGTATTCATTTCTACGATTTGATGGACAAATATACTGAATAGAATCGAAGAAAAGGTGAGGTGAATCAACTCGAATTATGCTAATCGCAACGCAAATTCGAGATCATTTATTCAACAAACAAGCGCAGTATGCCTTAATGGCTTTTGAATTCCCAAAAGAATCTACCTGCTCGTGGGTTGTAGCTTTTATTGAGACTTGATCTTTCTCCACATTTAGAATTGCAGCAATAATCTTTTGCATTTCAGGAATGTGAGGACCTAATTTTGGATGCTCTAGAATTACAGTACAGTCGATATTGACCACGTGATATTCTTTTTGCTGAATAAGCTTAACAACTTCCTTCAATAATATCTTACTGTCAATTCCGGCGTACTTGGGATCTTTGTCTGAAAAGTGATATCCAATATCTCTTAAGTTAGCAGCGCCGAGCAATGCATCACAAATCGCGTGTAGAAGTACGTCAGCATCTGAATGTCCGACAGCTCCTAACTCTGATGGGATTTCGATACCACCGATGATCAAAGGTCGCTCGGGAGCAAGGCGATGAACATCTATACCGTATCCAATTCTAAGTTGCATGATTATTCTTCGCTAACACCAGCTGGCTTCTTATCACCGAACGTGAGACGTAAAGTGAATCGTAATGTATTTGCCAATGGATTGTTTCTTTTCAAAGCAGCTAAATAAGAGATGTCAATTCCGAACATGTTGTACTTGAAACCAGCTCCCAAATTGAAATACTGACGAGCCCCCTTTGTTCTTGCTTCATGGAAATATCCACCGCGAATAGCCAATAGGTCATTGTACCAGTATTCAATACCAGCACCAAAATTGATCTCGGTCAACTCTTCCAAGAAACGAGAATTTTTCACAATTTCATAAGAACCATCTTCCAATTGAATTGCGTTACCATTATCGTCAGTAGCAAGAGTCCCTGGTGCATCGTAAAAAGATTGCAACATTCCAGAAATAACTCCTACGTCAGGATCTTTACCGGCAACGATAACACCGTTTTCATCTCTCTTTGGAGGAGTCGGCACCAATAGCTTCTGGATATCAAGTGATAAGGTAACATCGTTGTACTTATCAATTTTGAATTTCATCGCATTACCGAAGCGAAGACTCATTGGTAAGAAATCTCCTGGAGAATCTGTTCCAACATTTGTGTATTTGATTTTATTTCCAATGTTATTGATCGTTGTAGCGAAGGTGTATTCAGCCTTTATCTTACCAATTTTAACATCGTCATCAAAATAGGTGAAAGAAATATCTGCAGCTCCAGCAATTCCAGGTACGGTTTGCGTCCCAGCTACAATCAATCCTCCAGTTAAGTTCGAATAAACAAACTTACCGTTCAAACCAACACTTGTTTTTGGAGATGTTTTAAACGCATATCCAAGCGTAATTTCGAATTCGCTTGGCTTATCATCACGGATAACATTTCCTGATTCATCTGTAAAGGTAATTTCACCTAGACTAAAGTATCTCAATGCAGCACCAACAGCATGTCTTTCATTGATGTTATAATAACCTGACAAATACGACAGGTGAATATCATTTGTTAATTGTCTCAACCAAGGCGTATAAGAAACACTTATTTCTCCTTTTTCCTCAGAAAAATTAATCATGGAAGTATTCCAATACAACGAAGTTGATGAAGCGCCTAGTGCTGTTCCCGCATCTCCCATAGCTCCTGCTCTAGAGTCAGGTGTTATGGCCATAAAAGGAACCGCTGTAGTAATTGTATTTAACTGTAAATCGTCATCAGTTGCCTGTCCAAAAGCGGACATTGAAACTACACCAAAAACAGCGCTAATAATTAATTTATTCATGTTGTTTAATCTGATTTTAACTTGCAAATATACGTATTTGAAGCTCCTTTATTGTGTTATTGTTTTAAAATCACCAACTTTTCAATTTTCTCGTCAGTTGTACCATTTGGTGACTTCACTATGACGCGATAGACATAAACCCCTTTCGCTAATTGATCTCCAAAATCATCCAGACCGTCCCATGGAATCCCTTGAGACCTGTAACCATCGGTATGAACGGATTGATTGATCGTTTTTACTAATCTACCAGACACTGTAAATATTTGGATTTGAACCTCTAAAGCACTACATACTTGATTGTGCTCAAAATAGAAATCAGTATGTGTGGTAAACGGATTCGGATAGTTCAACACATGATCTATATTCAATTCCGCTTCTTCTTTCACGATGAAATCCAATCGAGCCTCTGCTGAATTATTATTTACGTCCCAAACTTTTAATGTCAAGGTATGACTTCCAGGTTCTAGGTCTTGGAAATTGTATCTCACTTCTCCTGATTGGTACGAATCCAAATCAGCAACATAGTAGTCATTCAAAACTATTGGGTTCGAAGTCTCATCGTCTAAAATCACCGTTAAATCATGACCAATTCCATTCCCAACAGCGTTTATACCATTCTCATCAAACAATTTTGCAATCAGTCGTGGACTTTCATCAGTGATTCCACCATTAACGAAACCTTCATCATTTAAATACAACTCAATTTGCGGTGGTGTATCATCATTGATTCCATTTGGATTAACTCCTCCAACCAATACACGTTGTTCTTCACCTATTGCGTCGGTCACTCCATTCTCAGCATAAAAACTAATCTTTCCAAAGTCGTATGAATAATTAATGTCTTTCGGTACGACGAATGTAAATGTGAAATACCCATTTGCAACAGTCACCTTTCCTTTGTATAAACGATTGGTTTGAGTTTCAAAATTCACCAATGGAGCCCCTGGATCATTTTGCAATGTCTGCTGAATCTTTGGCTTATCAAACACACTTGGATAAACAACACCATTGAATCCTGTCAAAATATTTCCGTTAAAATCTTCCAAGTGCCCTTTAATTGTTACTCTGCTCAAAGCTTGAATGGTGTCTACAGTTATTGCAGGATCTAAGCCATTAATGCTGTCCGTAACAATATTCATTCTTGGTAACGCGATTTGCAAGGCTGGATCACCAATCAGCGTAAAACTTCGTTTATTGATATTAGACGTTGCTGCCTCGTTTTTAGTCAAACGAATAATCTCTCCAAAACTCTTAGGCTCATGATTTGCGTCACGCTCGAAAACATTATTAAAAAATGCTTCCCCTGTATCTTCATTCACACTGTAATATACGGATCGCGTAGTAGTCATAAGAGCAATGGCTGCACCATATGCATTGATCGATGCCCATTCTCCAGCAGAAACCCTGTCAGGATCATCGTACTTCGTAAACTCACAAGTTGCTGATACAATCAATGGTAAACGATCAATGTTTCTCCATGCTTGGATTTGAGGAACAGTAATTACTCGTTCTTCCGCAACACCAACTTCGCCACCGTGCCCAACATAGTTTATCACTAGCGCGCCTCGTTCAATTCTATCATTAATGGCATCAACAACATCAGGATAACGTTGTCCGCCTGCTGTAATCACTTGTTGATATGCATCCAAATAAATCTTATCACAGTTCATCTCCGGATAGTTCGCTGTAACATTGGCATACTGAGCCTCACAATCGTTATTGATAAACTGATTTTCTTCATCATCCGCAATCTGAACATACACCGTTCGCCAATCCCCAAATGTTGTAGAACCATTGTCAGAACTACAATTTGTATTAGCCGTAGAATACAAATCCGAACCGTTGTGCATATAGTGCTGAATTTTGTCTACTTGCTCTTTTGCCATCGTTGTATTTGAAATCAACAAGCGACCGACGCCAATATCTAAGGCATCACTTCCTAAAATCGATTCACTGTCATCCAAAAGTCCAAAGAAATCATCGATAACCAATGCGGCCACATGATCTTCTGAACTTAAAGCAGATTGGTAAGTCAACATATAATTGTTATTATTTGCTACCCTTCCTTTAGGATCAAAGGTTCCATCACCAAACAGTAATAAACTTTGAGGACGTGTGTCCGGTGCGGCAGCTCCACGATCATAGAACATCTTTGCAAACATTCTAATAGCAACGGCATCCACCATTCCTGAACCGAATTCGTTGTAAATTTGACCGTCAGTAACCACGTGTACTGTAAGTCCATTCGCTCTGTGTAAATCTGCCAAACGATTAGCCTGTGTAATAAACAATGGGTTTGTTATGATCAAATAATCAGCTTGCGGCAAACCGTGTAAATTCTGATAAGCTACAGCGCCAACTCTACTTGGAGTAAAGAAGTTGTTTCCATCTGACGCCACATACGTTCTTAGCGAGTCAGCATCCGCCTGAAATTGATATGTGCTACCAACAAAAGATCCAGAAACCAGTTTAGGCTCATGACGATCAGAAACTTCCCAAACAAATCCAGAAGTAGGTAAATTTGTCACTGAGTAGTCGGCCACATTACCAATGCCTACAGAATTTAAATCTCTGAAATTAAGTTGTGAACCAGCAAAATTTAAATTACTACGTGCATTGAGCTTAATTCTATCCAAATAAATTTCGATATCTGGAGAACTTCTTGTAGCCGTTAGTGTCAACGGAATGCTTGAAGAAGGATTACTCAATTGCATAGTACTTGTATACCTTCCGTAATCTGTAGCTGCGTTTGGTATTGTATCTTTTCGCAATTGAACTCCGTTTACAGTAAAACGCATCGTGTTCGCATTTGACCCATTCGCATTTGCTCCATAGGTCACTTCGATATCGGCTGAAGTAGAGTTATCAATACTCGCCACGTTAAAAGGAAAAGACTGCTGAAGATTAGCATCAAAGGCCTCCCCATACCAACGTTGACCTCCATTGACAAGATTCACAAAGTCATTTTCATACACATCGTAATAAGAGTATGTATTTACATTGTGAGTCACAGCATTCGGCGAATTCGAAATCGATGATACTCTTAATGCTGGATCAGCCGAATTAATATTAATGAAATAGGTTGACACATCTGAGTACGGATTTCTCTCTCTATCGAAAGACGTTCCGTTATCGTCCCATCTGTGTGGTCCCCAAGCATAAAACAAAATATAATCTCCATCATCAAAGACTCCGTCGGATTCACCAACTACAATAATTGCATTCTTTGCCAAATCATCTGTTCGAGGAAGCCAATTTTCTTCTGGAAGTTTTCCATCACCGTTTCCATAAATATTAATATTCAAAGGGTTTACAGTAGAGACATCAATTCCACAATCTTCAAGGAATGACTTAGAAATTTTATGAATTCCGTCATGCGTAACAGAAATCTTGTACCAATATCCTGACCCAAGTTGCAATGCTGAATTAGCAACAAAGTCTTTTTGAATTCCAGCGGGATGAGGAGTTAATGGTTTGTCATACTTAATTTTCACTTTCGTAATCTTACGAATAGTATTTGCCACACGGATGTATGGAAATAACTGTAGAGCAATGCTTCTGTCAGTATTTGCGTTTGCCACAACCAATTCGTATTCAGCATTTGAGACCACGATACCATGTCTTTTCAAGTAGTTTAGATCAATGCTTGAAGCTGGTGTAGTCTCTAGGATTTCAAGATCAAGTTTGTAGTTAGCAGTAGGTGCAACAGGTTTTCCCCACGAAAAATTAGGGCGATATCCGTCGAGTGATTGTCCTTCAATATATGGCACCTTCATAATAGCTCCCCCACCCGTGTATAATTTGGGCGTTCCCCACGGAATTGTGATAATATCTTCACGCTGCGCAATCACAATTGTTGAACTAACTACAAAAAGTAGTAGCAATAAAAGCTCTTTTCCACGTATAATCAGGGATTCTGTTTTCATAAGGCAAATATCAATCATTCTTTCGACTGCACAAAAAAACGTAACAATTCTTTGATTATTATACATCAAATCGTAATATTTGTAACTTTATTCTCAGAATGCCGTTATTGTATACTTAGAATATGAGAAATTAACCTTACTTAATGAAAGGACTTAAACGCTTATTAGTATTTGGTTTACTCTGCTTGACTACAAGCTCAGTATACGCGCAAGACCCACAATTCACACAGTTCTACGCGAATCCTATATACTTAAATCCGGCATTCGCTGGATCGAATGGTTGTCCACGAATTGGAGCCAATTACAGGAATGAATGGCCAAATTTGTCGAGTAACTATGTTACCTACAGTGTTTCCTATGATCAATATTTCAAAAATATTTCGGGTGGAATTGGAATTATTGCGATGCATGATCAACAAGGATCGGGTACAATTTACACTTCCATGCTTGGATTAGTGTATTCA